>NZ_JBYTAI010000012.1:0-199735 GCF_058788035.1 Ideonella sp. FW305-24
AGGGCAGCAAAGCGTTCGGCGATGCGTTGAGCGGCAGCGAGATTCGGCGTGGAAGCGGGCATGGTCGGCTGTGTCTTCGAAGAAATGACCCAGGCACGCGAGACACGTGACTGGACATATCCAAGACGAAAGCCGGGGGCTGGTGTTTAGGGCTCGATGACTTTCAGGGGCAGCGCTAAAGCGTGGGCAGCCGCCGGAGCGAGCCAGGGATCGACGCAGGAGAACGGCCCGGTTTCGGCGGGACCCGACGCGGCCGATTCGCCGCCATCGGAGCTGACGGGATGTCGGCAACGCAGCGGCTGCTGTCATTCGGTTCTGCATCTCGCATGCCTGCTCACGCTGCAGAGCTGCCTTCCAGCTTGCGGCCGGTAGTTCCCTACGGCCGGGCGCAGGCGCGGCCAGCATTTCCTCCAAGCAAGCGTTGTGCACTCTCCAGCGAATATGCGCTGCGGCGACTAGTATTGCCTCCGCCGCGCCGTAAGAGCCAGAACTCGCCAGCCGGTGAGTCTTCAAGAACATCAAGGAGGTCTCGTGGGCAGAAAGTCAAGAGAGAAGCGCGAGCGTCGACTTGCCAAGAACGCGGAGGATCCTGATTTCCGACTTCGCCAGATGACCAGCTTGGGCGACCGGTTTGGCGAACGCAGACAGGTGCAGGACACCTTCCTCGCCCAAGTGAGGGAGGCCCGCGCCCTCTTCTGCCAGTACGACGCCGCAGACGTAGCGCGTGCGATCGGCGTGTCCGAGCTCTGGCCGGCAAATGCCGGCAGTCACGTCAAACATGCGTTCGCCTGGTGCGTGTTCCTGGACACCCCGCTCGAAGGACGCGGCGGTAGAAGAATCGAGAGCTATGCCGACTTTCAACAGTTTGCCGAAATACTTTATGCAGCCTGGCCCCACTTTCCTACCCTTGAAGACTTCTCTCCTGAGGCGGATTGGGGACAGACCAAGGTGAGCCTCGGCGGCCGGTTCGTACCGATCTTCTACGGCAGCAGCATCGAGCGAGTGCCGGACTTCATGGAGGCCTTTCGAATCACCTACGCCGATGTGCCAGACGCCTTGGCCCAGATGGACTTGGTCGTCGCGCTGCAGGCACTGATCATTGAAGCCATTCCACACCTCACGCAGTCCCCTGTTGTCGATGCGGAACCTGGCCATGTCGAGCTTCCCCCGGAAGATTTCTGGCTTTCTTGCAGGGACGTGCTGCAGAACATCGGTCAACAGAGCGCTTCCTGGCGCCAGCGCGCCGGAACCTCTCTCGACGGGGAAGTCGGTGGCTACAAGGCGCCACTGACCTGGGAATCGTTCGGCAACGCAGCATTCACTGGCGATGCCGTTCCCTTCTTGGGCGTCAGCGTCGGAGGGACCTGGTACCCGATAGCGGTACGAAGCGTTCCGGGGACGGTCGTCGACCACTGGGCAAAGAAGAACACGTCGGGCGTCAGCCTTCAGGTACACCAGAGGCTAGGACAGTTTGTATTCGAGCGCTTTGGCGGCACGCTGCCAGGACCGGTGATGCTGATTCTCGGCGGCGAGATATGCAAAGAGCTGCCCATCAGTAGCGTGACCTCCGCACCGACAGGTGTGTACCTTATTTGCGCTTGCGATCACGAACTGCTCGACAAGCAGTCGGCGGTTGCCGCCGCCGTTCTGGCCAAGGCCCGGCAGGCAAAGAACATTCGCTTCAAGATCGTTGGAGGTCCAGAGGTCCTGCTTTCGGAGGATGGGGTCAACGGCCCGTCAGCCGACGATCTCCACATCATCCTCGCGCCTACTTTGGCGGCCACCTCCGCAGGGCTCCTCAACCTTCCGGACGAACCGTTGCGCCTCCTACCGCTTGCGGATCTCATCACCATCTTCGACAGCCTCACGGATCTGGAGGATCTGCAGCGCTATTGGGTTTTTTGCGATGGGCAGCGGTCGGCCCTGACTCCGTTCTCTCGCGGTCCTGCCGATCTATTCGCTTCGTTCAAAGACACCGACGAAGTTCTGGTTGATGGCGCCGTCGAGCCCACGATGATCAGCCTCGACCCGAGTTGGGGCACCTCTTGGCGCTTCAAGGTGCTCGCTAAATTTTGGGCACGGGCTCCTCGCGTCTTTCCCGATCAAACACCTAGCTGGCAATTGAGCGAAGGGACCGAAGGCGTCATCGAAATGAGTTCGCGCGGCCGCGAGGTCATCGCCTACTCCACTCTCGTCGGCGATTGCACCGTTCAAGCCTTGCTGGAAATCAAGGACGACCTGGACTTGGAAGACGGGCGCATGGTCGACCTGTTCATCCAGATCCTCGCCGACAGCTCTTTCAGGTGCCGTGGGCTGCTTGCTGCCGCGCCACTGTTCCAGCTGGACCATGTTCTGTTCGTCTGCGAAAGCAGCGCGTCCAGCACCATCGTTGGCGATGGCGAAGCAGACTCGGGCACTGCTAAGAGGGCGCTCACGGTCGTAAGTGCTGCCGAAGGAAGCTTCGGCCGAGCCGCAGTCATTCACCTTGATGTCGATGTCCGTGCGGTGCTCGCAGGATTGACCGACGCTACCGACGGGAGTTTCGAGGTGCAGTGCCTTGCGGAAGCGATTCGCAAGAGCCACGACGCCCTGGGCATGGCGCTGCCGGAGCGGCTGGAGGGAACAGTTCTTTCAACGGCAGGTAAGCTCGCTCGATACACGCTGCGAGTTGCCACTCGGCGCGTCGACGTCCCCGACCACCCATCGGTGATCATGCCGAGGATGTCGGACTACAAACTGGCTCGCAAGCAACTCGCTGAGGTGATCCGAGACCTGGGCTTGGCACCTGGCCGATACGCGCTGTCAGAGGCCAAAGAGAAAATTGACCTGGCCGGCGCCCAATTCAGGCTTCGCATCGAAGGGCAGCTCGCTCAGCTCGACCGGCTTCAGCTGATTCGAGCTTGCATCGAACAGCACGATGCGCTTCTAGCCACCGAGCGAGGGCGGATTGAAAGAGCCCGCCAGAGCCTGTCTCACGAGGTGGACTACGACCGAGTTGACGCTGTTGAAGAAGCGCGCAAGCAGTACGGCACTTTAGCTCGTCACTATCGATACCTGTTGGAGAAGGCCGTCAGCAGCCAGGCATCTGGACCCGGCAAAGCCACTCCCGATGTGTTGCGCGAACTGGTGGGCAAAGTTGACTGGCTCATGTCGCTTGCAGGAGCAAGCGACATCCTCCACAACGGGGTCGACGTTGCAGGCATCACCATCAACGATTCGTTCATCCCGGGGGTCTTCTACTCCGACGGTTCCAACGACCGGGAGATTCGGTTCGCGCGTGAGTACGCCAAGACACGACTTGGTCTAGGCGAAAACCGCAAGGACGAAGTCGAGGGTGAGTCGGAGGCACTGTTGGAGTCAGCCGATTTCAACAACGCTTTTGAGACCGACCTTGCATTCAACCTGTCGGACCTGTTCACGTCCATATCCGTGCTGGCCCAAGCCCAGCACCACGGTTTCGCCGAGGAGCTGTCGCTTTCCTACGGCGCCAGCTCAGACAAACTGGCAGAGAAGCTTGCCTCCGAGATCAAGGACCTTGGACAGGAGAAGGCAGAGCGCATCGTTGCCTTCCTGACCCTCTCAGAGACCGGGCTTCTGCGGCTCGCCGGCCGGGACATCCAAGAGGAGGAGGTGCCCTACTGGGAGCATAGCAAGCGTGTTCACCGATACGCCATCCGTCCACTGGTGCAGGTCGGTGATGAATTGCGCTGGGGCGCGGAGGCGGCAAGTCGCTGCATGTTCAATTGGATGTCGTCGGTGCGCGATGGCTACCTGCCCGCCGATTTCGGTTGGCCCAACATCGAACCCGCCGTTCGGCAGGTGAAGGCAAGCATCGAGAAGCGGCTTGAGCTCCGCGGTGAAGAGATTTTCCGCCGGCATACCCCGTATGTCGCGCGGGGCATCGACTTCTACCGGAAGTTTCGAGCCGAAGGATTCGAAGATGTTGGCGACTTCGACGTTCTCGCGTATTGGCCCGACCACAATCTCTTGGTCGCGGTCGAGTGCAAGTACAACCAGCCGGCCTACACAATGAAGGACGGTCGCCGGATTCGCGACAAGATCTTTGGGCGCAAGGAGGACGACAAGGGTCAGATCGGAAAGGTGCTCCGCAGAGGAGCCTTCTTGAAGCAGCACCGGACCCGGATGCTTGAGCTCCTAGGGTGGCCGAAGCCCGCCAATGCTTCGGAGGGCTATGTCGAGCTATACGTCAGCAGGGACATCTACTACTGGATGGTTCACCCGCCGTACTCGGTGCCGACCCACTTTGTGAGAATTTCGACGTTGGATTCTTGGCTAAAGACCGAGCTCTTCACGGTCGCCTGCCTTGAGCCTGGCAAATCAAGCAACCCCATCGTGCCCTGACCACAAAGGCTGCTTCCATATGACTCGTCGATTCAACATGGCGACGCTCAAGGCACTCGCGCAGGCTCCAACTGACGACGCCACCAACTGGCTCGTCGGCGCGGAAGATTCGGTCGCGTTCCTCAAGGCGAATGCGCAGGGCGAGGAAATCGTCATCTACGCGAGCGGGCCGGCCGTCCTGATGCACGGCGTGCTCGCGCCCGTTAAGCAGGTGACGCCTGCGGACCAGGAAGATCTGATGCGCGGCTTTGTCCAGACTGACGAGAGCTGGGTAATCCAGAAGAGCTACGGAGGCGGTGAAGGGCACAAGGTCTACCTTGAGCCGCCGCTGAGGCACGCGGGCAAGTCACTCTCTGGCGGCGAGAAGCTGATCTTCCGCCGATCGTTCGAAGGCGTGCAGAAGGGCGAAAGCCCTGTCGAGTTGAACCAGAAGCTGGTGCACTCGCTCGGCCTGCACTTCGTGCCCGAGCGCAATGCCTACAGCCGGCTCGATGAGCGCGGCGACATCGAAGACGTGATCCGCGTCCTGCGTGCCGAGCTCGAAAACGGCCGCGAAACCCTCACGGCCGTAACAATCCTCGCCAGAGATCTTTCGACGTACATGACGCTGGCGGATATGGCGCTGGTGTTCCTGTTCGACTTCACACGCTTTGCCCCGGGCAGCTTCAACGGCTGGGGCGATCACGACCGAATTGACCGAAGGGCTCCTGACCTCTTCTATCACGGTGGTGGCATCGCCAATGCCAGCTACGTGAACGGCCGGATGATTGTCCGCTCCGCCATCCCGCTGCAGCAGCTGATCGACGATTGGAAAGAAGAGTCGAACCCGACCAAGCGCGAGTACGCGACTTTCAAGATCTTCGACCGCAAGAACGGCGTCGAGGTCGAAACGTCCTGCGCTCCCGAGTTCCTCTCCAACTACTTCCAGGAATCAGACCTTCCATGGGAGATATCGCCGGCCTTCTTCCGGCCGGATGTCCTGCACCGCTTCAAGTCCGACCCCGAGAAGTACACCCTTGATGACCGCACGATCAGCTGTCGAAACGCGTGGTATCTGAAGGGCTACGACATCAACGAAGCGGGACAAGTGCATGCGTATATTGGCGATCTCGCACGCCTGCCGATTGAAGAGCAGCGTTACTGGCAATCGTTCAATGAATGGCCAAAGGGCCCGATCTCAAAGCGCGCGCACGAAAACGACATCATGGGCGAGTTCAGCTCGGAGTACGACCCGCTCCACCTCCTGAAATACAAGATCGGAAAGCTCAACGACACGCCGCCCACATGGTGGCTGCCACGGAGTTCCGAGCATCTCGATGCCTCCCGCTATCCGGCAACCGATTCGACGTTTGAGTGGGCCAACGAGATCATGGCTCTTGACCAACTGGTCGTCGAAGGGTTCCAGCTCAAGCCACTGCGCAAGGTTCTCGAAGACAAGGGCGCGAAAGCAGAATCCAGCTGGGCGTCGCTCCGGGTTCTGGGCGCGATTCTGGTCGCCGCCGGAATGACCGAGGACCAGGCCAAGACCACGCTCTCGCCGCTTTCAAGGCTGCACGGACTGCGGAGCACGCTGAGGGCTCACAGCTCGGTCACTGAGAAGGACAAAGAGGAAAGGCTAGCGCGGTCCACCCACGGGACGCTGCGCGCTCACTTTAAGTGGTTAGCCGGGGGGTGCGACAAGGCTTTCGACGCGGCCCTGCTCGCTCTAGATGTGGGAGATCTCAATACCTGAAAGTCCGCGCATTGCTGCGCCTGCCCGGAGGCGCGGCTGCGAACAAGTGGGAGCGCTTCGTATCCTCCAGCTTTGGCCACTCGCGGCCGGCTGGCGGTGGGCCGCCCGGTCGAGTCCCCGCTAGTGGGGGTGATCGTCGAATGACCCGTGACAGCCGATGCCGACGTTCAACGAGCTAGGCCTGAGTGACTCAGATCAGCCTAGTCCGGCCCGTCCTGACTCAGTCAACTTGGACCGGCACAGGTGGTGTCGGGACAGAACATGCTGGTAACTTGTGTCTGGTCCCATTGGACGGCGCCGAAAGGGGACGAACCCGATCTATTGTCCTTTGCGTTCGTGACGGATGTACCGCCTCAGGAGCTAGCCGATGCGGGCCACGACAGGTGCATCATCCCGATCCGCCGGTAAAACGTGATGAAGTAGCTCAAACCTGATCCGAAGGACTTGGCTGCGCAATACGCGATCCTTGATGATAGGGAACGCCCGTATTACGAGCATCGCTTGGCAGCCTGAGCAGACTTATGTTGTTGCGCTGTGCGGTCGATAACTTCTATTTTTCACTCAAGGGGAGCTTTTGCATCGTATGTCTACTCTTCCTCATTGGAGGCAGTACCAAGAGGACGTGGCGTCCTTCTTTCGTCAGTTTGGGTTTGACGCAGGGACGGATGTAGCCCTGAAGGGCGTCCGGACGTCTCACGACGTTGACGTTGTTGTTCGTTCTAAGCATGTCGGATTTCCGTTGTTCTGGCTCATCGAATGCAAAGATTGGAAGTCGGCAGTACCGAAGGGGCACGTATTGCAGCTAAGAACAATCGTTGAAGACGTTGGTGCTGACCGCGGAATCATGATGTCTGAGTCAAGCTTCCAGAGTGGTGCGGTTGAGGCGGCGTACAGCTCAAATATTCAACTTTCGTCGTTAGCGCAGTTGAAGCTAATTACCGCCGACGCGATGGAGTCACAGAAGCTCTCCCATCTCTACGCCCGTTATGGAGCGGCGAAGGAGCTGTTCTGGGAGATTCCAAAATATGCGCGAATCGCGCACCTCCTGCGTACGGACGCCTTTAGAAAGGATGAGGTTCCTGGACTGGCGATTTTGAACTTTGCAGATGAAGTCCTTGCGAAGGCCCATCGATCGGCTTATCCGATTTCTGCAGTTCTCTTGAATGGGCTGGAGACCTTCAACAACAATTCGGAGGTCTTGACCAAGTTGGAGTCGCTCATGGGCAGCCTCGAAGCTAGGCTCACTTGGTGCATGACGGAACGTCAGAACTGGCCCAAAGATGAGGACGAAGCGTATGAGCAAGCCTTCGCTGCTATGAAGACCTCGCTGGGCCGTCCCTGAATCGCGACCGAGAATTCGAGCTATGTGCGTAGGCGCTGGCCACGATTGACCAGCACGCTTGCCAGCGCTAACTACTGCACCGGTACTGACCGGAGGACTTCTATGCAGCGACAGCGGTCGCCGGAAGCACAAACCCAGCGACTGCGGCCAGCCTGACGCAGCCGTTCAAGCCAGACTATCCAAAAACGCATCCATCGCGGCCAGCGCCTGATCGGCATCTCGTCCTTGCCTGCTCGCGGCAGTTCGCAGGCCATCCAGGTGCGCAGCCAGGTCCTGCAGCACCGGCAGCCGGAACACGTCCTTCAGCGCCACGTCTGCATGGCCGTCTTGCTGCAGGCGCGCGACGAGTTGCACGGCCAGCAGCGAATGGCCGCCAAGCGAGAAGAAATGATCACGGCGGCCCACGCGAGGGCGACCCAGCAGGTCTTGCCAGAGCGTGGCCAGCGCCTGTTCGGTGTCGCCTTCGGGTGCCTCGTGGGCAGCGGCGTCGAGCGCAGCGCCGGGTTCGGGCAAGGCGTGGCGGTCGACCTTGCCGTTGGCGTTCAGCGGGAGCGTGGGCAGTTGCACCAGGGCCGAGGGCAGCATGTATTCGGGCAGCACGCGGGCCAGAGCCGTGCGCAGCATCGCGTCGCCCAGCGGCTCGCCGCCATGCGCGATGTAGGCCACCAGGCGCAGGCCGGTGGGGCCTGTGCGGGCCATGACCACTGCGGCGCGCACGCCGGGTTGGGCCAGCAGTTGGGCTTCGATCTCGCCCAGCTCGATGCGGAAGCCGCGCAGCTTGACCTGTTGGTCGCTGCGGCCGAGGTAGGCGAGCCGGCCATCGGCGCTGGCGCGCACCAGGTCGCCGGTGCGGTAGAGGCGCGCGCCATGGTGGCCAGAGGGATCGGCGATGAAACGCTCGGCGCTGAGGCCGGGGCGCTGCAGGTAGCCGCGGGCCAGGCCCACGCCGCCGATGTACAGCTCGCCGGCGGCGCCCAGCGGCACGGGCTGCAGGTCCGCATCGAGCACCTGCAGTGTGGTGCCGGCAATGGCGTGGCCGATGCCGGGTTCGCCACCCGGCGGCACGGCCTCGGCGCTGGACCAGATCGTCGTTTCGGTCGGCCCGTAGAGGTTCCACAGCGACACGCCCAGCGCCTGCAGCGAAGCGACCAGGTCCGGCGGCAGCGCCTCGCCGCCGCACAAGGCTCTCAGCCTGGCCTGGCCACTCGCGGGCCAGCCGGCGGCCAGCAGCAGGCGCCAGCCCGAAGGCGTGGCCTGGACCACGGTGGCGCCGCTGGCTTCCACCAGCTGCGCCAGCGCGCGGCCATCGCTCAAGGTGTCGGCATCGGCCAGCACGACTTGCGCGCCGCTGATCAGCGGCAGCCAGAGTTCCAGCGCGGCAATGTCGAAGGACAGCGCGGTCAGCGCCAGCACCACGTCCTGCGGCCCCAGGCCGGGTGCCTCGTCGCGCATGCTGAGCAGGAAGTGCGACAGCGCGTGATGCCGCACCATCACGCCCTTGGGCTGGCCGGTGGAGCCGGAGGTGTAGAGCACGTAGGCGAGTTGCTCGCCATGCACAGTCTGAGCCGGCGCTTGAGCGGGACCGTGCGTGAGGTCCAGGTCCTGCAGCATCAAGACGGGCAGGTTCGCGCCCGGTGGTGCCGGCTGAGTGGCCAGCAGCAGCGCGGCGCCGCTGTCGCGCAGCATCAGCGCCAGGCGCTCGGGCGGCAGGCCAGGGTCCAGCGGCAGGTAGGCGGCGCCGGTCTTCACGATCGCGAGCAGGCCCACGACCATCTCGATGGACCGCGGCAAGGCAATGGCCACCAGTGTTTCGCGGCCGGCGCCGCGGGCGGCCAGCGCATGGGCCAGCCGGTTGGCTTGGGCCTCCAGCTCGGCGTAGCGCAGGCTGCGGCCAGCGCAGCGCAGCGCGATGGCCTCTGGCGTGGCCGCGGCTTGGCGGGTGATCAGCGTGTGCAGCGGCGGCGCATCGGCGAAGCGGCGCGGGTTGTGGGCGGCGGCTTGCCAGGCCTGTTCGTCAGCATGCGGCAACGGCAGTTCGGCGAGGCGGCTTTCGGGTGCTTCGGCCAAGGCGCGCAGCACCGCCTCGGCATGCTCGGCAAGCCGGGCGATGGTGGCGCGCTCGAACAGCTCTTGCGGGTAACCGAAGTCCAGCCGAACACTGCCGTTTTCGTCCTCCACCGCGGTCACGCTCAGTTCGAACACGGCGGGCTTGTCCAGCGCCAGGTCCAGCGGCTGCACTGCCAGGCCGGGCAGCACAGGACGCGCCCCGGCATCGGCGCGCAGGTGGTTGAACATCACCTGGCACAGCGGGCTGCTGCCCAACTGGCGCTCGGGCTGCAAGGCCTCGACGAGTTGCTCGAACGGCAGGTCCTGGTGCGCCTGCGCGCCCAGCGCGGCCTCGCGCACCTGGGCGAACAGCTCGTGCAGGCGCATCCGGCCATCCAGCTGGCTGCGCAGCACCTGCGTGTTGACGAACAGGCCGACCAGGCCTTCGGTTTGCGCGCGGTGGCGGTTCGCGATGGGCACACCGACGCGGATGTCGCGCTGGCCGGTGTAGCGGTAGAGCAGCGCCTGCAGCCCGGCCAGCAAGGCCATGAACAGCGTGCCGCCCTGCTGCTGCGCCAGGCGGCGCAAGCCCTGCACCAGCGCCGGTGGCAGCGGGTGTTCCAGGCGCGCCAGCCGGTGGGCAGCTTCCGCGCGGCGAGGATGGTCCGCCGGCAGTTGCAGCACCGGGTGTTCGCTGCCCAGCTGCTGGTGCCAGTAGGCCAGTTGGCGCGCGGTTTCGCCCGCGGCCAGCCAGCGGGTTTGCCAGGCGGCGTAGTCGGCATAGGCGATGGGCAAAGCCGGCAGCGCACCCTGCCCCGCATACAGTTGGCCGAACTCGCGCAGCAGCAGTTGCATGGACCAGCCGTCTGACACGATGTGGTGCATGCCCAGCACCAGCAGGTGGTCCCCTGGCCCCAGGCGGACCAGCGCCACGCGCAGCAGCGGGCCACGCGCCAGGTCGTAAGGCGTGAGCAGCAGGCGCTGCAGCGTGGCCTGCACGCTGGCGGCACCTGGCTCCTCGCCTACGTGGTCGATCAGGGGCACCTCAATCGCCATCTCAGGCTGGATCACCTGTTGCGCCAGGCAGTCTTCACCTGCCTCAAACACGGTGCGCAGCGAAGCGTGCCGGGCCACCAGGGACTGGAACGCCTGGCGCACCGCCGCCGTGGCCAGCACGCCTTGCAGGCGCAGCACTTCGGCCATGTGCGCGGTCGTGGCCTGCGGGTCCAGCTGCCACAGGAACCATTGCCGCTGCTGGGCATGCGACAGCGGCGCACTCACCAGTTGCAGCGCCGGAATGCCGGCGGCCACCGGCGCCGCATCGCCGCGCAGGCCCGCGGCGAGCTGCGCCGCCAGCCTGGCCTGCTGCTCGGGGGTCAGGCTGGCGCGGCGGTTTGCGATGTTGTCCAAGGTGCTCATGCGAAAAGGCGTTTCTTCAGGAAAGGTCCGCGCCGATCTGTTCGATCAGGCGCAGCTCCACCAGCGCGGCCAGGCCGGCAACAGTGGGTTCGGTGAACAGCTCGGCCGGATGCAGCGTGACGCCAAAGCGCTGGCGCACCTGGGTCAGCAGTTGCAGGGCGGTGAGCGAATCGCCGCCCAGCTCGAACAGGCTGTCGCGCCGGCCAATGCCGTGGAAGCCCAGGGTCTCGCCCCATAGCGCCGCCAACGCCTGCTCCAGCTCGCCTTCGGGCGCTGCAAACGGCACAGCAAGCGCGGGGCGCGCATGAGCCGCCGAGCGACGCGGTGCGGCGACAGGCAGCGCGTCGCCGAAGTCCAGCGAGCGCGCCGCGGCCTGCTTGGCGGCCAGGCCTTGCGGCGAGACCAGCACCGCCGCCGGCGCCCCCGCCAGCACGCGCTCGAAGGCCTCGGCGCCTTGCGCGGGCGAGAGGCTGGCGGCGGCATCCGGGTGGCGGTGCGCGGCCATGCCGACCTCGCGCCAGCTGTCCCACAGCAGCGACCAGGCCGGCCAGCCGCGCTCGCGGCGCAGCCACTGGGCATGGGCATCGAGGCAGGCGTTGGCGGCTGCGTAATCGGCATCGCCGAAGGCGCCGACCACCGCGGCCATCGAGCTGCAGTGGGCGACAAAGTCCGGCGCCGGCCCGTCCCAGGCTTGCGCCAGCGCGCGGGCACCACCGAGCTTGGGTGCCATCACGGCGGCCACCGCTTCGGGGTCGCGCTGGGCCATCACACCCCCGCCGGCCAGGCCGGCGGCATGGATCACGCCGTGCACGGTGCCGAAGCGCTGCCGCACCGCCTGCAGCGCGCCGCGCAGCTGGGCCGCATCGCTCACGTCGACTTGCAGCGCCAGCCATTCGCCGCCCTCGCCTGCCAGCGTTTCGAGCGCCTGCAGGCGCAGGCGCAGCGCGGCGGGGGTGGCCGGATTGGCCAACAGTGCCGGCCAGCCGCTCTGCGCCGGCAAGGCCGTGCGGCCCAGCAGCACCAGCCTGGCCTGCCAGTGGCGCGCCAGGTGCGTGGCCAGCACCAGGCCAATGCCGCCCAGGCCGCCGGTGATCAGGTACACGCCGCCACGCCGCAGCGGTGGCGCGGCCTTGGGGCGAGAGACCGCGACCGCCTGCTGCACCCAGCGGTGCGGGCCGCGCAGCGCCAGCTGTGGCAGCGCCGCGGGCGACTGCAGCTCGGCCAGCACCTGCGCGGCCAGCTGGACTTGCGCGCGTGCGTCACCGGCCGGGTCCAGCGCGTCGATCAGCTGGCATTCGATGTCCGGCCACTCCTGTGGCAGCGCCGCGCACGGGCCACGCAGCGCGGCCTTCGCGGGGTGCAACGGCTCGGTGCCGGTGATGTCGTCCAGCTGGCTGGCCAGCACGGTGATGCGCAGCTTCGCAGCCCGCACCGCCGGGCCGGCGCGGTGCAGCGCCCGCACCAGCGCGAGCAGGCTGTACAGCCCGTTTTGCAAGACGGCTTCGTCCTGCGCGTCGTCTGCGGCTGGCAGGCTGCCGGTGTGCACGATGTGTTGCAGCGGTCCGTGGGCAGCGGCGGCGTGTTGCAGCAGGCTGGCCAGCGTGTCAGCATCGCCTTCGAACGGCGTGACGCGCTGCACGGCATGACCTGCCTCGCTGAGCATCGCGGCGAGGGTTTCGTCGAACGCGCTGTGCTGGCCCAGCAGCAGCACCGGGCCAGCGGTCCGGGCCACCGGTGCGGACTGCGGCTCGGCGCGTTGCCAGCGCATCACCTCGAACCAGTCGTCCAGCGGGCGAGGGCCGGCGGTGACTGGCGAGAGCGACGCGACCGGACCGGCCTCGACCCAGTGGCGCTGCCGCTCGAACGGATAGCCGGGCAGCGGCACGCGGCGTGGCCTGGCCTCGGCGAGCCGGCAGGCGTCCCAGTCCAGCGGCGCACCCGCTTGCCACAGCCGTGCCAGCGTGCCGGCAAGGTGGGCTTCGGCCTGCGCCTGTTCGCGTGGATGCGGCTGCGAGGCCAGCAGCGCGGCGGCTTCGCCGGCACGGGCATGGCGGCGCGCCAGGCCGGTCAGCACTTCGCCGGGGCCAACCTCCAGCAACAGCCGGCCCGGCGCGGCGAGCAAGCTGTCCAGCCCATCGGCAAAGCGCACGGTGCCGCGCAGATGGCGCACCCAGTAGGCCGGGCTGGTGGCCTCTTCGGCGGTGATGAAACGGCCGCTGAGGTTGGAGATGAAAGGCAGGCGCGGCGGGTGCAGCGAGACCCGCGCCAGCGCGGCCTCGAAGGCCGGCAGCGCAGGTTCGACCATCGCCGAATGGAAGGCATGCGAGACCTGCAGCCGCCGCACGGCCACACCTCTTGCCTGCAACAACTGCTCGGCCGCGGCAATGCATGCCACCGGCCCGGCCAGCACGCACAGGCCTTCGGCATTCACCGCCGCCAGGCTGCAGCCCTGCGCCAGCACTTCGGGCGGCAGCGCGGATTCGGCCAGCGCCACCGCGCTCATCGCGCCGGTGGGCAAGGCCTGCATCAGCCTGCCGCGTTCGGCGATCAGCGCCAAAGCGTCTTCCAGGCTGAACACGCCCGCCAGGCAGGCGGCCACGTATTCGCCCACGCTGTGGCCCAGCATGGCCGTGGGCTGCAGGCCCCAGCTCATCCACAGCCTGGCCATGGCGTATTCGACGACAAACAGCGCTGGCTGGGTCAGCGCGGTCTGGGCCAGGGTCTCGGCGGCCACGCGCTCGTCGCTGGCGGACGGGAACAGGCAGTCGCGCAGGTCCAGGCCCAGGCGCGGGCGCAATTGCTCGGCGCATTGGTCCACCAGGCTGCGAAACAGGGGGGCATGCGCATACAGCGCGCGGCCCATCTGCAGATGCTGCGCGCCCTGGCCTGGGAACAGGAAGACCAGCTCGGGCGACTGCGCGCCGACCTGGCTGGCGGCCAGCCATTGGCCCTGCTCTGGCCTGGCGCCGGGCGGCACCAGGCGCACGCTCCGGTGGGCCAGCGCGCGGCGGCCGGCCTGCAGCGTGAACGCAGCGTCAGCCGCGGCCGGTACGCCGGGTGCGGCCAGGCAGGCGTCCAGCTCGGCCTGGGCCTGTTGCAGCGCGGTGGCGCTGCGGGCCGACAACGGCAGCAGTTGCCAGCCTTCGGAACGCGCTGCGTGCACGGGAGGTGGCGCTTCCTCCAGCACCACGTGCGCATTGGTGCCGCCCATGCCAAATGAGCTGACGCCCGCGCGGCGCGGCGTGGTGCCGGCCGGCCAGGGCCGGGTGCGGGCGTTGACCTCGAAGCCACCAGCGGCAAAGTCGATCTGCGGGTTGGGCCGCTCGAAATGCAGGCTGGCCGGCAGCGTGGCATGGCGCAGCGCGAGCACGGTCTTGATCAGGCCGGCGACGCCGGCGGCGGCGTCCAGGTGGCCGATGTTGGTCTTCAGCGAGCCGATGGCGCAGGGCGCGGCGCGGGCCGGCTGGCCTTCGCTGTTCGCGGCAAAGGCCTGGGCCAGCGCGGCCAGCTCGATCGGGTCGCCCATGGGCGTGCCGGTGCCATGTGCCTCGACGTAGCCGATGCTGGCCGGCGCCACGCCCGCCACGCGCTGCGCGGCAACGATGGCGCGTGCCTGGCCTTCCACGCTGGGCGCCGTGTAGCCGACCTTGCCGGCGCCGTCGTTGTTGATGGCCGAGCCCTTGATCACGGCGTGCACCGTGTCGCCATCGGCCAGCGCCTCGGCCAGGCGCTTGAGCACGACCACGCCCACACCGCTGCCGCTGAGCGTGCCGGCGGCTTGCGCGTCGAAGGCACGGCAACAGCCATCGGGCGAGCGGATGCCGCCGGGCTGATAGAGGTAGCCCTGTCCCTGCGTCAGGTTCAGCGACACGCCGCCGGCCAGCGCCAGATCGGCCTCGAAATTCAGCAACGCCTGGCAGGCCAGGTGCACGGCCACCAGCGAGGTGGAGCAGGCCGTTTGCACCGAGATGGCTGGGCCGCGCAGGTCCAGCGTGTAGGCGGTGCGCAGTGCGAGCGCATCCTTGTCGTTGCCGTTCAGCAGCGCGGGCAATGCGGCCTCGTCGGCCAACGCGCCGGCCGGCAGCAGCTGGCGCCAGACGTACTGGTTGGCGCTGCTGCCGGCGTAAACGCCCGTGCGCACCGGGCGCGACGGGCCGTCGTAGCCGGCGTGCTGCAGCGCGTGCGCGGCGGTTTCGAGGAACACACGCTGCTGCGGGTCCAGGCGCTGGGCCTCGCCGGCAGCCAGGCCGAAGTAGCCGGCGTCGAACAGCGCCATGCCTTCCAGCACCACGCCGGCCTTCACATAGGCCGGGTCGGCCAGCAAGGCCTCGGGCACGCCTTGCGCGCGCAAGGCCTCGTCGCTGAAGCGCTGCACCGACTCGACGCCGTCCCGCAGGTTCTGCCAGAAGGTGGCCAGGTCCGGCGCGCCGGGGAAACGCCCGGCCAGGCCGACGATGGCGATGTCCATCTCGCCCATCTGGCCCACGTCAATGGACTCGCTCATCGCAGCGCTCCTGCTGCGGCGGCACGGCGGCGGCGCATCAAGGCCTCGCGCTGGCGGGCCGCGTCGCCAACCGCGGTCTGCAGCGCGCTGCTGGCGGCGGGTTGCTCGCGCGCGACCAGGTGCCCCGCCAGCGCGGCGATGGTGGTGTGGGCAAACAGCTCGACCAGTGGCACCTGCAAGCCAAGCTGCTGCTTCAGCGCGGCCTGCAGCGCGACCAGGCGCAGCGAGTGGCCGCCGAGGTCGAAGAAGTTGGCGTCCCGGCCCAGCTGGGCCACCGGCAGGTTCAGCACCTCGGCCCAGACCTTGGCGAGCGCGGCCTCGCCTGGCTGCAGCGGCGCGCCGCCGGTGCCCTCCCCGCTTGGTGCCTGTGGTTCGGGCAAGGCCTTGCGGTCGATCTTGCCGTTGGCATTCAGTGGCAAACGCGGCAGCGTGACGAAGCGCGCCGGCAGCATGTAGGCCGGCAGCACACGGGCCAGCGCGGCCTGGTGGGCGGCAACGGCGTCGCCCGCCATCTCGGGCGCGAGGTAGGCGACCAGGCGCTCCGGCGCGGCGCCGGCGGGCGCTCCGGCGGCCGGCAGTGCCACCACCACGGCTTCGCGCACGCCAGGCTGGCTCAGCAGCTGCGCCTCGATCTCGCCCAGTTCGATGCGCTGGCCACGCAGCTTGAGCTGGTGGTCCAGCCGGCCGAGGTATTCGAGCTGGCCGTTCTCACGGTGTCGCACCAGGTCGCCCGTGCGGTAGAGGCGCTCGCCGTCTGCGGCCAGCGGGTCGGCAATGAAACGCTCGGCGCTGAGCGCCGGCTTGCCGAGGTAGCCACGGGCCAGGCCTACGCCGCCGAGGAACAGCTCGCCCGGAGCGCCGGGGGCGACCGGGTTCAGGTCGGCGTCCAGCACACGCAGCCGCAGGCCGGCGATGGGTGCGCCAATCGGCACGGCGCGGGCCAACGCCGCGTCCTCGGGCCGGCAGGTCCACTGGGTGACGTCGATGGCGGCCTCGGTCGGGCCGTAGAGGTTGTGCAGGCGGGCTTGCGGCAGGCAGGCGGCCAGGCGGCGCTGCAGTTCGACCGGCAAGGCTTCGCCGCTGCAGACGATGTCGCGAACGCCGGTGCAACTGCGCGCCACCGCCTCGTCAGCGAGGAAGGCCTGCAGCATCGAGGGCACGAAGTGCAGCGTCTTCACCGCGTGCCGGCGAATCGCCTCGGCCAGCCGGGCCGGCTCGCGATGCGCCTCGGGCGCGGCCAACGCCAGGCGCGCGCCGATGGTCAAGGGCCAGAAGAATTCCCAGACCGAGACGTCGAAACCGATGGGGGTTTTCTGCAGCACGGTTTCGCCCGCCGCCAGCGGGTAAGCCTGCTGCATCCAGGCCAGCCGGTTGTGCAGCGCGCCGTGCACATTGGCCGCGCCCTTGGGCCGGCCGGTGGAGCCGGAGGTGTAGAGCACGTAGGCCAGTTGCGCCGCGTGCACCGGCAGCGCGGGATCGTGCGTGGGGCCTGTGGCGGCCAGCGTGGCGCTCACCGCCCGTTGCGGGAACGCAGCCAGCGCCGGCGGGCTTTGGCCGGGCAGCGTGAGCACCAGGGCCACGCCGCTGTCTTTGGCCATGTAGGCCAGGCGCTCGGCCGGCAATGTCGGGTCCAGCGGCACAAAGGCGGCGCCGGCTTTCAGCACCGCCAGCAGCGCGATCACCAGTTCCAGCGAACGCGGCATCGCCACGCCGACCCGCTGCTCGGGCTGCAGGCCGCCTGCGAGCAGCGCATGGGCGAGCTGGTTGGCGCGGGCCTCCAGTGCGTCGTAGCGCAGCGACTGTGCTTCGCCGCCCTCGCCTGCCATCACCAGTGCGATCGCGGCTGGCGTGGCGCGGGCCTGCGCAGCAATTTGCTGGTGCACCGGCTGCGTGCCGGGCATGGCCGGGCCGCCGTCGCCCCAGCGGGCAAGCTGGGCCAGCTGCGGCTCGTCGACCAGGTGCAGCGCGCCGTAGCGTTGTTCGGGCGCGTGCAGCAGCTGGCCTAGCACCGCCTCGAAGGCGCCGGCCAGCCACTGCGCGGTGGCGGGCTCGAACAGAGCACTGCTGTACTCCAGCCGGCCCTGCACGCCGTCTGCCCCGATGTAGAAATCCAGCGACAGGTCAAACTTGGCACCGCTGTCGTCGAACTCGATGAAACCGGCCTGCAAACCGTCCAGCGCCAGCGTGGCGGACTGCGCCATCTGCACGCCCAGCATCACCTGGAACAGCGGACTGCGGCCCGGCTCGCGGCGCTCGCTACGCTGCGCGGCCAGCAGCTCGAACGGCAGGTCGGCATGGGCCAGCGCGTCCAACGCATCGGCGCGCACGCGGCGGCAGATGTCGCGCAGGCTGGCCGCGGGGCTGAGCCGCACGCGGTGCACCAGCGTGTTGACGAAAAAGCCCATCAGGCCTTGCAAGGCCTCGTCGTCACGGCCGGCATGCGGCACGCCGATGGCGAAGTCCTGCTGCCCGCTCCAGCGGCCCAGCAACAGCTGCCAGGCGGTGAGCAGCACGACAAACGGCGTGCAGCGCTCGGCGCGGCAGAACTCGCGCAGCGCCAGGCACAGCGGCGTAGGCAATGCAAAGCCCAGCGCGCGGCCTTCGAAGCGCGGCAAGGCGGGGCGTGCATGGTCGGTGGGCAGCGCCAGCGCCGGCACTTCGGCGCCCAGGTAGGCGTTCCAGTGCGCCAGCCGCGCGGCCAGCGCTTCGCCTTGCAGGGCTTCGCGTTGCTGCGTGGCGTGCTCGGTGTATTGCAAGGGCAGCGGCGGCAGCGCCACGGCGCCTGGCTGCTGGCGGGCCTGCCGGTAAGCCTCGGCCAGGTCCGTGGCCAGCACGGGATTGGAGCCGGCGTCCGAGGCAATGTGGTGCAGGCAGAAGACCAGCACATGGCGGGTCTCGTGCAGCTGGACCAGCCGCGCCTGCATCACCGGCGCCTGGGCCAGGTCGAAGACATGCAGTGCCAGCTCGCGCACCGAAGCCTGCAGCGCGGCCTGCTGCGCCCCGCCGGCCAGCGCACGCAAGTCCTGCCGCTGCAGCGTGAAGGCCAGCGAGGGCTGCACCCATTGCAGCACCCGGCCGCCATGCTCGGCAAAGCGGGTGCGCAGCACGGCATGCCGGTCGACCACGGCCTGGAAGGCGCGGGCCAGCGCATCGGCGTCCAGCACACCGTCCAGCGTGAAGACGCGCGGCAGGTTGTAGGCCGTCTGCCCCGGCGCGAGCTGCTGCAGCAACCACAGCTGCTGCTGGCCGAAGGACAGGGGATGGGCGTGGGGCGGCAGGGTCATGTCGAAGGCACTTGGGGTGGGAACTCAGGCGGGCTGCAGGGCCTGGGCGCGCTGCAGCAGCTCGTCCGCGTCCTCGCGCGCCTGCAGCGCCGCGGCCAGCGCGGCGGCGCTCGGGTGGTCGAAAACCCAGGCCGGCGGCACTTCCACTGCGAGCTGCTTGCGCAGGCGGGCCACCAGGCGGATCACCAGCAGCGAGTGGCCGCCGTGGTCGAAGAAATCGTCTTCCACGCCCAACGCACCGCGGCCCAGCAGCTCGCCCATGCCGGCGGCCAGCAAGGCCTCGACGGCATCGCGCGGTGCACGCTGCGGCGAGGCAGGTGCGGCTTCGGCTTGGCGCGCGATCGCGGCCAGCGCCTGGCGATCCAGCTTGCCGTTGGCCAGGCGCGGCAGCGTGGCCAGCAGGTGGCACTGGGCCGGCAGCAGCGCTGCGGGCAACGCGGCGGCCAGCGCCTCGCGCAGGCCGTTGGCCGTGACACCGGTTTCAGCGACGACGAAGGCAGCCAGCACGGTCTGGCCCGTGGCGTCGGCCAGGCCCAGCACGGCGGCCTGGCGCACACCGGCTTGCGCGCGCAACGCAGCTTCGGTCTCGGCCGGCTCCACCCGGAAGCCGCGGATCTTCAGCTGGTCGTCTGCCCGGCCGAGCAGGCGCAGGCCGCCTTCGGGCAGCAGGCAGGCCAGGTCGCCGCTGCGGTAGAGGCGCTGGCCGAGCTGAAGCGGGTCGGTGATGAACACGCTGTCGGGCCCGTCCAGCAGGTTCAGCTCGGGGCGGTTCAGGTAGCCGTCGCAGAGCTGCGCGCCGCCGATGAACAGCTCGCCGACCGCACCGATGGGCACCGGCCGGCGCTGGCGGTCCAGCACCCGCACGACGCTGCCGGCCAGCACCTGGCTCAGCGGCAGGCGCTCGGGCCAGGGCGCGCCGGGCGGGCAGGCATGCACCATCACGCCGACTGTCGCCTCGGTCGGCCCGTAGTGGTTGGCAATCCGCGTGGCCGGCGAGAGCGCAGCGATGCGCGCCAGCAGCGCACGCGGCGCCGGCTCGCCGCCGAGCACGATGCGCGCCGGCAGCAGTGGCTGCTCGCCTTCCAGCAAGGCCTGCAGGTGCGAAGGCACGATCTTCAGCGCGGTGATGCGACCGGTTGCCAGGAAACGCGCGAAGTGCGCGGCGTCCTGCATCTGCTCTGGCGTTGCGATGACCAGGCAGCCGCCGTGGCACAAGGCACCAAACAGCGCCGTGTTGCCCAGGTCCGCCGCGACCGTCCCGGTGAGCGCCCAGCGTTGCGGGCCGGCCAGGTCCAGCGCCTGCGCCACGCCGGCCACGTAATGCCACAAGGCGCCGTGCGAAATCATCACGCCCTTGGGCCGGCCGGTGGAGCCGGAGGTGTAGAGCACGTAGGCCAGGTCTTGAGGTTGACGACCCGGCGGCAGGGCCGCAGCGGATGTGGGGCCGGCCATCAGCGCGGCCCAGCTCGTCACCGGACAGTCGGCACCGGGCTGCGGCGTGTCGCTGACCAACAGTGCCGGGCGGGCCTCGGCCAGCACCGCAGCGCGGCGCGCGGCCGGCCATTCTGGGTCCAGCGGCAGGTAGGCCGCACCGGCTTGCCAGGCGGCCAGCATCGCGACGAGCAACGCTGGCGAGCGCGGCAGCATCAGCGCGACGATTGAGGTCTCCCTTGTTTGAGACAGTTTTGGATCCGTTCGCCCTGAGCCTGTCGAAGGGCTTGCGTCGAGGCACCCGCCGGCTTCGACAGGCTCAGCCCGAACGGGGGGCTGTGTCACGAATCTTGAAGGTCTCAATGGGCGCTGCTCGCCGGGCGCGGCAGGCTGCATGGCCTGCACCATCGCGGCAGCGGCCTGGCGCACCTGCGCAGCCAGTTCGGCGTAGCTGAGTTGGCCACCATCGGCCTCAATCGCCGGTGCGTCCGGCGTGTGCTCGGCCCAATGCATCCACAGTGCGTCCACACCCTGCGCGCAAGGCACAGCGGGCGGGCCTTGCAGCGCGGCGTGGGCCTGTTGATCCGCCACGCTCAGCGGGTTCAGCTCGGCCAGCGCTGTGGCCGGCTCAGCGAGCAAGGCAGCGATCCAGGCCTGGCATTGCGCCAGCAGCACCTGCGCATCGCACGCCGCCTGCGCCCGCACCGTCAACTTCGCACCGGCTGGCGACCACAGCACCTGCTGGCCCAGCGTGCTGCCAGGCCAGTCGCCTTGCAGCGCGAGCACACGCCAGCCGCTGGCCAGGGCCGGCAGCGTGTGGCCGGCAAAACCCGCGGCGAGATGCACCTGCGATGGCGGCGCCTGCACCGGCCAGTATTCCTGCGCGGCGAGGTGGGCGGCAGCGTCGGCCTGCCAGCGCAGCAGCCAGCCGGCAAATGACTCGTCTGCCCTCGCGTCCAGCCGCAGCGGCAGCGGCTTGTCGAACAGGCCGACGGCCCCCTGCATCACGTCGTAGTCGTCGCGGCAGTCGTGTTGCCAGTGCGCAAGCCGCGGCTCGAAGCCTGCCAGCCGCACCAGCAGCGACCACCAGGCGGCCTGCAGCCAATCGCAGTGCGACATGCCGGCCGACCCGGCAGCGGCGGCGATGGCGTCAGATTGCGTGGCGCTCAGCGTGGCGACCGCGGCGTGTTCTGCCGAGGCATCACCGCGCTGGGCCGGATGTGCTGCGGGCCAGGTTTCGGTGCCGGCCAGCGCCTGCTGCCAATAGGCGCGGCCTGGCGCGGCGTCTTCGCCTTCGGTCAGCGCCTGGCGCCACTCGGCATAGGCGGGGTACTGGAACAGGCTGTCGACTTCCGGCGCGAGCGCGCCAGCGCAAACGTCCGCCAGCTGCTGCGCCAGCGCAAGCAGGCTGCCCGCATCGGCCCACAGCGGGTGCGCGGCCAACAGCAGCCGGCCTGCGGCCAAGCCCACGCGCAGGCCTTCGCCGGGCTGCGCTGCGGGCTGCAGCAGCGCGGGTAGGTCCACCTGTTGCAGACGTGGCAGGGCCGACAGCGCGCATTGCGCATGCGCTGGCCACAGCGCATTCAACGCGGCTTGCAGCGCATCGGCGCGCAGCGTGGCGGGCACTTCAAGCTGCAGCACGCGCCAGGGCAAGGCCGCGTCGGCAGGCAAGGCCTGCAGCGCGGCGCGCATCGCGCGCTGCTCGGGGCTGGGTGCGGCTTCGGTGGGCCAGGCGGCCAGGTGGCGATCGGCCATGGTTCAGTCCTCCACCTTCGCCGACGCCAGTGGCGCCAGGGCTGTGCGCTCGAACATCGCGCCCATCGCGACGACGATCTTGCGCGGGCCCTGGTAAGGGTCGCGTGCGTGGGCGGCCAGCATGTTGTCCAGCATCACCACGTCGCCCTGGCGCCAGTCGAAGCGCACCGCGCAGGCCTCGTAGGCCTGGCCGATCTGGGCCATGGTCGCGTCCGGAATGGGCTCGCCGTCACCGAAACAGACCTGGCGCGGCATGCGCGCTGCGCCCACTGTTTCCAGCAGGTCGGCGCGCACCTCGGGCGCCAGGCAGCTGGTGTGGTGCAGCTGCACCTGGTTGAAGAAGACGCGCTCGCCGGTCACCGGGTGCTGGATGACCGCGGGGCCGCGGCTGCGGGTCTGCAATGCGTCGTCATCGAACCAGCGCCAGGCGATGCCGGCAGCCGCCAGCCGGGCCTCGACGACCGCGCGGTCATCCGTCTTGAAGAAGTCGCGCCAGGGCACGTCCAGGCCCGGCACGAAGGTGCGCACGTACAGCAGCTCGCGCCGCTCGAACTCGGCCACCAGCTCGGCGGGCAGGCGGCGCAGCATCTCGCGCCCGTCGACGATGGGCGTGGCGCCGCCGACCGGCGATGGCAGCTCGCAGAAGAACCACTGCTTGCGCGGCCAGCGCTCCAGGTGCGCGCTCTCGTTGTGGAAGAGGATCATCTCGTCCTCGGGGTACGGCGTGGAGCGGTAGGTGTTGCGCCCGCCCTCCTTCTTCGGCAGGTCGCCATAGCTGCCGTAGAGCTGAGGCTCGATGGCCTCGGCGAAGCGCTCGAAGTCCTGCGGCGTGTGCAGGCCGGTGTTGCGGAACAGCAGGCCACCGTGGCGCGCCAGCAAGGCCTCGACCTCATCCGCATGGCCGCGCGCCCAGGCGGCGAGGTCCAGGCCCGGTTGCTGCGCTTGCAGCACCAGCGGGAAGTTGCGGCCGGGCTGCAGCGGGCGGGCCTGCAATGCACCGCCGACCAGTTGCAACGGCGCCGCGGCGCGCGGGCCTTTCAGCGCCTGCAGCGCGGCGAGCTTGGCGGAGGTGTCGAGCTTGCGCGGCGGCGTGGCGGTTGGCGAAGCATGGTCAGCGGTCATGGGCAGGCGCTCCGGAGAAGGCATCAAGGTGTGCAGCGGCTGGCCGGGCTGCTGCACGATGGCCTGCAGCAACTGCTGCCAGGCCTGGGCATGGCGGGCCACGGTTTCGCGCTCGTACAGCGCGGTGGCGTAGACCCAGTCGACCTGCAGCGCGCCGCCGTCCTGGCGCACGAAGACGGCGAGGTCGAACTTGGATTCGTTGAGCTGCTGCGGCAGCACCTCGATGCGCGCGCCCGGCAGCTCGAAGCGCACCTCGGGCGTGTTCTGCAGCACGAACAGCATCTGCACCAGCGGGTTGCGGTCGCGCTGGCGGGGCACGCCGGCCAGCTCGACGATCTCGTCGAACGGCGTCGCCTGGTGGTCCAGCGCCTGCAGCGCCGCACGCTGGCTGGCTTGCAGCCAGTCGGTGAACGAGGGCCAGGCTTCATTGCCGGTGGCGGCGGGCAGCCGCGAACGCAGCGGCACCACGTTGACGAAAAAGCCGATCAGCGGCTCCAGGTCCGGGTGCCGGCGGCCGGCCACATCGGTGCCGATCACCAGGTCGTCCTGGCCACACAGGCGATGCGTGAGCGCGAGGAAGGCGGCCAGCAGCACCTGGAACAGCGAGGCCTCGTGGGCGCGGGCGAGGCGCTGCAGACCGTCGGTCAACTCGGCGTCCAGGCAGGTGGACACCGCGGCGCCGACCTGCGAGGCGCGGGCGGGCCTTGCCTGGTCCGCCGGCAAGGCGCTGAGCGCGGGCGCGCCGGCCAGCTGGCCGCGCCAGAAGCGCGCGCTGGCCTGGCCTTCGGGTGCGGCCAGGCTGGCGGCGTACCAGGTGGCGTAGTCCACATACTGCACCGCGAGCGGCGGCAGCGCGGGTGGCCGAGGCGCCAGCAGCGCTGCGTAGTTCTGGCCGAGTTCCTGCGCGAAGACGGCAATGGACCAACCGTCGAACACGATGTGGTGCACCGAGAGCATCAGCACGTGATGCTGCGGCGCCAGGCGCACCAGCGCGGCCTGCATCAGCGGCCCGCGGTCGAGCGAAAACGGTTCGCGGATGAAGGCATCGAAGCCGGCCTGGAAACGCGCCTCGCGCTCGGCTCCGGGCAGCGCTGACAGGTCGGTCAAAGGCAGCGGGATCTGCAGCGCTGCGTGCACCTGGGCCACCGGTGCGCCGTCGCCGTCTTCGGTGAAAACCGTGCGCAGCGTTTCGTGGCGCGCGACGATGGCGTTGATGGCCCGGGCCAGCACGAGGGAATCGAGTGCGCCATGCCAGGCGAGTGCGGCCGACATGTTGTAGGCGGCGCGGCCCAGCGCATCGTCCGCGCTGCCGAGGCGGTCCACCAGCCACAGCCGGCGCTGCATCGGCGACAGCGGCAAGGCCGCATCGCGCGGCACTGGCACGATGAGCTGGCTGGCCGCGGGCTCGGCCTGCTGCGCGCCCATGTGGGCAGCCAGCGCTGCGAGGGTGGGTGCCTTGAAGAACTCGCTGGGGTGCAGCGCCAGGCCGTGGCTTTTGTGCAGGCGGGACAGCAGCTGGATCGCGACCAGCGAGTCGCCGCCCAGCTCGAAGAAGTTGTCGTGCAAGCCGATGGGCGCGAGGCCCAGCCGCTCGGACCAGGCCGCCGCCAAGACCTGCTCCAGCGCGCTGGCCGGGGCGACAAAAGGCGTGGCCAGGGCCGGCCGGGGGTGGCGTTCGGCAGCGGGCGCGGCGGCCGGTGCCTCGGTCTCGTCCAGGCCTTCGAGCAGGCTGCTGTCCAGCGGGCCGAGGCGGCGGGAAAGATCGGTGGTGGCAATGACGACCTGCGGCACGGCCGGGCCGTTGACGATGCGCTCGAAGGCCAGTGCGCCTTCCGGGCCGCTCATGCCCAGGCCTTCGGGCAGCACCAGCCCGCGGGCCATGCCCAGGTCGCGCCAGGCATCCCAGTTGACCGAGATCACCGGGTAGCCGCCTTCCCGGTGGCGCGCGGTGGCCAAGGCGTCCAGGTAGAGGTTGGCCGCGGCGTAGTCGCTCATGCCCAGGCCGCCGGCCAGGCTGGCGATGGAGGAGCAGAGCAGCACGAAGTCCGGGGCCTGCGCGGCCGGTGCTTCGTCCAGCGCGGCCAGCAGCGCGCGGCTGCCCAGGCGCTTGGCGGCCCACACCGCCTGGGCCTGCGCCAGGCTGCGGTGGGCGATCATGCCGCCGCCCGCATCGCCGGCCGCGTGCACCACGCCATGCAGCGCGCCGAAGTGCTGGCGCGCCTGCGCGATGGCCTGGCGCACCGCGGCAGCGTCGGCCACGTCCACGGCCAGCGTCAGCACCTGCGCGCCTGCGGCCTCCAGGGCCAGCAGCGCGGCCAGGCGTTCGCGCAAAGGCGCGGGCTGGGCAGCGTCCGCGGCGATGGCGGGCCAATGCGCACGCGGCGGCAGTGCGCTGCGGCCCAGCAGCACCAGCCTGGCCTGCCAGTGCTGCGCCAGGTGCTGCGCCAGCGCCAGGCCCACCCCTCCCAGGCCGCCGGTGATCAGATAGACGCCTTGCCGGCGCAGGCGCGGGCTGGCGGCCGGCGTGAGCGCCAGCGGTGCCCAGGTCTTGTGCCAGCGATGCGGGCCGCGCAGCGCGAGCGGCGAGGCCGTGTCGGCAGACAGCGCTTCGGCCAGCACGGCGGCGGCAAGCTGGCGCTCGGCGGCGCTTTCGGGCGCGGGCGGCAGCAGGTCCAGCACACGCACCTGCAGGCCTGGCGATTCCTGGCCCATGACCTTGGCCAGGCCTTGCAGCATGCTGCGCTCGGGCCACAAGGGCTCGCTGCCGGTGAGGTCCTCCATGCCCTGGCCCACCAGCGTCAACGCCAATCGGCGCGACGCACCTGGCTCGGCCGCGTCCAGTGCCTGGGCCAGCGCCAGCAGGCCGGCGTAGTGTTGGGCCAGCCAGCCGTCCTCGCCGCCTTCAGGGAGGGTCCCCAGGCCGGCGAGGTGCAGCACCTGGCCGGCAGGGCCGTGCGTGGCGATGGCTTCCGTCAACAACCGGGCCAGCGCCTCGCGGCTGTCGAAAGGCAAGGTCCATTGCTGCGGGCCGTGGCGCTGGAAGCTGGCGCCGGGTTGCGCCCACAGCGCTGCCCTGCCCTGTTGCCGCGCCTGTTCGAACACGGCAGTGGCCATGCTGCAGTGCAGTTCACCGAGCACCAGCACCCAGTCGACCGGCCGCGCGCCATCGGGCCGCGGCAGGCGGGACCAGGCGGGCGCATGGAAGACTTCGGCGGGCGCAGCGGCGGTAGCGCCGCTAGAGCGCTCGACCCAATGGCGGCGGCGCTGGAAGGCATAGCCCGGCAGCGGCACGCGGCGGCGGCTGTGGCCCGCGTGATGCGCCTGCCAGTCGATCGCCACGCCGGCTGTCCACAGCGTGGCCAGGGCCTGCGCCAGTTGCTGCGCATGGCGCTCGGGCTGCTGGGCGCGGGCCTGGCTGGCGACGATGGCAGCAGCACTTTCGGCTTGCGCATGCTGGCGCGCCAGCGCGGTCAGTGTTTCGCCCGGGCCGATTTCCAGCAGCACACGGCCCGGCACGCGCAGTGCCTCATTCAGCCCGTCGGCAAAGCGCACCGTGCCGCGCAGGTGCGCTGCCCAATACGCCGGGTCCTGTGCCTGTTCCGCGGTGATCGCCTGGCCGGTCACGTTCGAGATGAACGGCCAGCGCGGCGCCTGGCGCGGCACGGCTGCGACCAGCGCCTGCAGCGCCGGCAGCAGCGGGTCCGTCATGGCCGAGTGCGAGGCCACCGCCACATGCAGGCGGCGCGGCGAATGGCCCAGCGCCAGCAGCCGCTGCTCCAGCGTGGCGACTGCGGCTTCGGGCCCGGAGAACACGCACACCTGTTCGGCGTTGACCGCCGCCAGGTCGCAGCCACTGTCCTGCAGCAGCGGGGCCAGCGCCTCGGGCGCAAGTGTGACGGCGCTCATCGCCCCTGCGGGCAGGCTGTGCAGCAGCCGGCCACGGGCGGCCACCAGGCGCAGCGCGTCGTCGCGCGTGAACACCCCCGCGACGCAGGCGGCCACGTATTCGCCCAGGCTGTGGCCCAGCATCGCGGCCGGCCGCACACCGCGGCGCAGCCACCACTGGGCGAGTGCATGGTCGATGACAAACAGCGCAGGCTGGGCGATGTCCATGCGCGCCAGCAGCCGGTTGGCCTCGGCCTCGTGGCCGGGCGCGGGGAACAGCAGCGTGCGCAGGTCCAGCCCCAGCTCGGGCTGCAGCAGCGCGCAGCAGGCGTCGATCTCGGCGCGGAATGCCGCGTCTGCCTGGTACAGCGCCTGGCCCATGCCGGCATGCTGGGTGCCGCCACCGGGGAACAGGAAGACGAGCTCGGGCGGCTGCTCGCCGGCGGTGCGGACTTGCAGTTGCGGCGCAGCCCAGCCTGCCGCCGCCTGCCCCCGCTCACGTGCCACCACGGCGCCACGCTGCGCAAACGCGCGCCGGCCGGTCTGCAGCGTGAAGGCCACGTCGGCCAGCGCCAGGCCTGGCGTTTGCTGCAGCTCGGTGGCGAGCCGAAGCCCGGCCTGGCGAACGGCAGTGGCGCTCTGCGCAGCCAGCGGCAGCACCTGCCACGCACCGTCGTCTGGCTCGGTCACCACGGCCGGCGCTTCTTCCAGCACCACATGCGCATTGGTGCCGCCAATGCCAAACGAGCTGACGCCTGCGCGGCGCGGCGTGTCACCGGCCGGCCAGGGCCTGGCCTGGGTGTTGACGTAGAACGGGCTGCGCGCGAAATCGATGCGCGGATTGGGCTGCGTGAAATGCAGGCTGGGTGGCAGCGTGGCGTGCTGCAGCGCCAGCGCCGCGCGGATCAACCCGGCCACGCCGGCGGCAGCATCCAGGTGGCCGATCTGGGTCTTGACCGAGCCGAGGGCGCAGAAGCCGCTGTCGGCGGTGCCCACGCGGAAAGCCTCGGTCAGCGCGGCGACTTCGATCGGGTCGCCCAGCACGGTGCCGGTGCCGTGGGCCTCGACATAGCCGATGCTGCGCGGCGAGACACCCGCCAGCGCCAGCGCGGCCTGGATCACCGCGGACTGGCCGGCAATGCTGGGCGCGGTGAAGCCGATCTTGTCGGCGCCGTCGTTGTTGACGGCCGTGGCCTTGATGACGGCGTGCACCGTGTCGCCGTCGCGCAGTGCTTCGTCCAGGCGCTTCAACACCACGATGCCGGCGCCGCTGCCGATCACGGTGCCGGCGGCCTGCGCGTCGAAGGCGCGGCAGTGCCCGTCGGGCGACAGGATGGCGCCGGGCTGGTGCTGGTAGCCGCCTTCGGCCAGCAGGTTCAGCCAGACACCGCCGGCGAGCGCCGTGTCGCACTCCTGGCTCAGCAGCGCCTGGCAGGCCATGTGCACGGCCACCAGCGAGGTGGAGCATTCGGTCTGCACGCTGACGGCCGGGCCGCGCAGGTCCAGCTTGTAGGCCACGCGGGTGCACAGCGAGCCGGAGGAGTTGCCGCTCATCAGGCCCAGCAGGTCCGAGATGCCGGCGCCCGGGGCCAGGCCGGCGCCCGGCAGCAGGTGCTGAATCAGGTACAGGTTTGGGCCTTCACCGGCATAGACGCCCACCGAAGCGGCACGCGCCTCGCCATGGTGGCCGGCGTGTTCCAGCGCCTCCCAGGCGCATTCGAGGAACAGGCGCTGCTGCGGGTCCAGCTGCGCGGCCTCGCGTGGCGAGTAGCCGAACAGCGCAGCGTCGAACTGGTCCACGCCGGGCAGCGGCAGGCCGGCCTTGACGAAGTCGGGATCGGCCAGCTGTGCTTCGCTGACACCTTGCGCGCGCAGCGTGGCGTCGCTCAAGGGCGTGAGCGCCTCGGCACCGTCACGGATCAGGCGCCAGTAGCTGGCCAGGTCCGGCGCGCCGGGGAAGCGGCCGGCCATGCCGATGATCGCGATGTCGGTGCCGGCCACGTCGGCGTCGTGCAAAGGGGAAGCGGAGGCGCTGTTCATCACGAGGTCCTGGGTCTGGCCGACTGGCGTTGGCGCTGCGCTGCGCGTTGGCGTTGGGCGCGGGCCTGTGGGTCATCGGCGACGGATGCGAGGCTGGCCGCCATCGCGGCGGGCTCGCCGAGGTGGCGCGCCAGCGCGGCCACGGTGGGATGGCTGAACAGCGCCATCAGCGTGAGGGCCGGCGCCAGGCGCTGGGTCAACTGGCCGTGCAGGCGCATCAGCAGCAGGGAGTTGCCGCCGAGGTCGAAGAAGTTGTCGTGCAGGCCGACACGCGCCAGGCCCAGCACCTCGGCCCAGGCCGCCGCCAGGGCTTGCTGCAGCTCGCCTTGCGGCAGCGCCACGTCTTCCGACTGCGGGCGCGCAGGCAGGCGCCGCTCGGCCAGCACGCGCCGGTCGCGCTTGCCGCCGGCCGTCAGCGGCAGCTGTGGCAGCACCGCCAGCAGGCTGGGCACCATGGGTTCGGGCAGTTGCGCTCGCAACGCCTGGCGCAGCGTGTCGGCCGCCAGCGTGGCACCGGCCGCCGGCACCACGGCGGCCACCAGCACCGACCCCTGCGGGCCTGCCTGCAGACCCGCGAGCGCCTCGCGCACACCGGGCAGCGCACACAGCGCCGCCTCGACTTCGCCGAGCTCGATGCGCCAGCCGCGCAGCTTGACCTGGTCGTCCACGCGGCCCAGGCACAGCAGCTGGCCGTCCGGTCGCAGGCAGGCGCGGTCGCCGGTGCGGTAGAGCCGGCCGCCGGCGGCGTCGAATGGATTGGCGACAAAGCGCTCGGCGCTCAGCGCGGCGCGGCCGAGGTAGCCCCGCGCAAGGATCTCGCCGCCGAGGTAGAGCTCGCCGGGCACGCCGGGCGGCAGCGGCTGCAGGCTGTCGCCCAGCACCCAGGCCTGGCGCGCACCAACGGGGGTGCCGATTGGCAAGCCACGCGTCGCATCGTCGGCCGCCTCGTTGAAGTCTGCCGCGGCAACCCATGCGGTCGGCGTGATGACGGCCTCGGTCGGGCCGTAGGCGTTGAGCACCTGCTGCGGCCGCAGCACTCGGCGGGCCAGCGCCAGGTCTTGCGAGGTCCAGGCTTCGCCGCCGCACAGCAGCAGGCGCAGCGGTGGCGCGGCCGGCGGCGCAGCCTGGTCTTGCAGCAACTGGCGCAGGTAGGCCGGCGGCAGGTCGGCCACCGTGATGGCGTGGCGCGTGCAAAGCGCCGCCAGGTCCTGGGCCTGCGAGGGCCATTCGGGCGGGCAGACCAGGCGCGCGCCGGCCCACAGCGGCATCAGCCACTGCTCGATGGCCGCGTCCACATGCGAGGGCGCGAACTGCAGGCAAACGTCATCGGCGGTGAGGCTGCAGCGCTGCGCCATCGCGGCCAGGTGCAAAGCCAGCGCGCCATGGCTCACGGCGACCGCCTTGGGCTTGCCGGTGGTGCCGGAGGTGTAGAGCAGGTAGGCCAGTTGCGCAGGATGCGAGGCTGGCATGACTGCGGCAGGCGGGCTGGGCTCAACAGGTGTGTCCAGGCAAAGCAGTCGCGTGCCGGGCAATGCCAGCGGCTGCAGGCCGGGCGCCAACGCGGCTTCGGTCAACAGCCAACGGGCGGCGCTGTCCTGCAGCAGCTCGGCCTGGCGCGCGGCCGGCAGCGTGGGCTCCAGCGGCAGGTAGACACCGCCGGCCTGCAGCACTGCGAGCAGTGCGACGACCTGCCAAGGCGAGCGCGACAGCGCCACGGCCACCGGGGTCTCGCGCGGCAGACCCAAGGCCCGCAACTGGCCGGCCAGGCGGTCGACCCGGCGCTGCAGTTCGGCATACGTGACCGGCTCGCCGGCCTCGCTGTGCCAGGCCGCGGCTTCGGGCTGCTGGCGGGCCCGCTGGGCGATGGCGGCGGGCACCAGCAGGTCGGCAACGGCGGCCGTCTGTTGCACGATGGTCGGCGAAACGGTGGCGTCGGCCAGGCGGCGGTCGGAAGCGCCCAGCGCGGCGTCCAGCACCTCGTCGATGAGCCGCAGGTAGCGCGCAGCCCAGCCGGCGACGGTGGCCGGTACGAACAGATCGGCCGCATGGTGGAACTCGAGCTGCCAGCCACCTTCGGCGGTTTCGTTCACGTCCAGGCTCAGCTCGAAGGCGGCTGCCAGGTCCGGCAGGCGGCTGGCCTGCACCGTGAGGCCGGTGAAGCCCGGTTGCGGCAGCGCGGGCTGCAGGTTGAACATGACCTGGAACAGGGGGCTGTGGGCCGGGTCGCGCTGCGGCTGCAGGGCTTGCACCAGCGCTTCGAACGGCAAGGCCTGGTGGGCCAGCGCGCCCAGCGATGCCGCCCTCACCCGTTCCAGCAGCTGCGCCACGCACAGGCCGCCATGCAGCTCGGTGCGCAGCACGACGGTGTTGACGAACATGCCGATGGGCGCTTCGAGCGCGGGCTGCGGCCGGTTCGCCACCGGCACGCCAACGCGCAGGTCCTGCAGGCCGGTGTGTTCGTGCAGCAGCCACTGGTAGGCGGCCAGCAGCAGCATGAAGGGCGTGAAGCGGCCGACCTGGGCTGCGGCGCGCAGGCGCGCTGCCTGCTCCGCGGGCAGCGGCAGGGCATGGCAGGCCGAGCGCAGCGGCACGCCGGGGCGGCGCGCGTGGTCGGCCGGCAGGCGCAGCAGCGGCTGCTCGTCGCCCAGCTGTTCGCGCCACCAGGCGAGCTGGCGCGCAGCTTCGGGGCCGGCCAGCCAGTCGCGCTGCCAGACGGCATGGTCGGCCACCTGCAGCGGCAGCGCTGGCAAGTTGGCGCTGGCCTGGCCCTGGACCGTTGCGCTGTAGTGATGCGCAAGCTCGTCCAGCAGCACGGCCATGGACGCACCGTCGGCCGCGACGTGGTGCAGCACCAGCGCCAACGTGTGGCGGTCGGCCGCATGGCGGATCAGCGCCACGCGCCACAGCGGGCCGCGGGCCAGGTCGAAGGGCTGGCGGTGCAGCGCTTCGATGGCCTGCGCAGCTGCCTCTGGTGGCTGGCCGGCGAGGTCGATCAGCGGCAGGCTCAGCGCCTGAGCCGCTTGGATGCGCTGCAGGCCGGCTGCGGAGTCGAAGACCGTGCGCAAGGCTTCGTGGCGCTGGGCCAGCGCGTTCAGCGCGGTTTGCAGGGCGGTTGCCTGCAGCATGCCGTCCAGCCTGAGCGTGCCACCCAGGTGATAGGCCGGGCTGGCCGGGTCCAGCTGCCAAAGGAAACATTGGCGCGCCTGGGCCGGCGACAGCGGCAGCGGCCCTTCCCGCAGCGCGGCGGGCAAAGTGGCGATGCGCTGCAGCGCGTGCTGCACGCCACCGGCCTGCAGCCGGGCGATCTCGGCCGCCTGCCCGGCCAACACAGGGTGGGCGAACACGGCTTGCGGCGAAAACGCCAGCGACCAATGTTCGGCCACGCGGGCGGCGAGCTGGGCGGCCCGCACCGACTGGCCGCCGCAGCTGAAGAAATTCGATTCCCGTGAGACTGGGACGGGGGATTCGCCGCCAATGTTCAGCACTTGCCGCCACAGCCCGGCCAGCTCGGTTTCCACGCCGGGCAGCGGTGCCGTGCCAGCAGGCTGCGAGTCGTCGCCCCCACGCACGAAACGGCCGTGGGCATGGATGGCATAGGCATCGGCACTGCCGTCCTGCCAGGCCTGGCGGCAGGCGCTGCGCTGCAGCTTGCCGCTGGTGGTGCGAGGCAGGCCACCCGGATTCAGCAACAACAGCACCGCCGGCGCTTCGCCGCACTGGGCGCTGACGGCAGCCGCCAGCGCGGCGACCAGGGCTTGCGGTGGCACCAGCTTCTGCATGCCGCGCGAGACTTCGACCGCCAGGCCGATGCCCTCGCCTTCACCGTCCGCCAGCTCGACCGGGAAGGCCGCGACACGGCCCTTGCGCACCGCTTCCACTTCGGCTTCGACCGCGGCCTCGATGTCCTGCGGGTAGACGTTGTGCCCGCGCACGATGATCAGGTCCTTCAGCCGGCCGGCGAGGTAGAGCTGCCCGCCGTGCACAAAGCCCAGGTCGCCGGTGCGCAGCCAGCGCTGGCCGGCCTGCTGCACGAAGGCGGCCGCAGTGGCCTCCGGCCGGCCCCAGTAGCCCTGGGCGATGCTGGCGCCGCTGGCCCAGACCTCGCCCACCTGGCCAGGTGCAGCAGGCTCACCGGTGACGCCCTGAGCGATCTGCAGCGTGTGTCCGGGCGCCACCGCGCCACAGGCCACCAGTTGCGGTCCTTGCGCTGCGGCGCGGGCATGGCCTTGCGCCAATGCATCGGCATCGAAGACGGGGGCGTGCAGGCCATCGCCGCGCCGGCCGCCGGTGAGCATCAGCGTGGCTTCGGCCAGGCCGTAGCAGGGGTAGATGGCCGCGGCGTCGAAACCCGCGGCGGCGAAGCGCTGGGCGAAACGCTGCATGGTGTCCGCGCGCACCGGCTCGGCGCCGGTGTAGGCCACGCGCCAGTGCGAAAGGTCCAGCGTGGCCAGCTGTGCGTCCTTCACGCGCTCCAGGCACAGGCGGTAGGCGAAGTCCGGCCCGCCACTGATGGTGATCCGGTGGCGGCCCATCATCTCCAGCCAGCGAATGGGACGCTCCAGGAAAAACGCGGGCGAGGCCAGCACGCAAGGGATGCCGCTGAAGAAGGGCTGCAGCAAGCCGCCGATCAAGCCCATGTCGTGGAACAGCGGCGACCAGACGAACATCGCGTCGCCAGGCACCACACCCATGCAGGCCTGGATCACCTGCTCGTTGGCCATCAGGTTGGCATGGCCGACCATCACGCCCTTGGGCGCGGCGGTGGAGCCCGAGGTGTACTGCAGGAAGGCCAGGTCATCGGGCGCCGGGCTGTGCGGGCGCCAGGCGTCGGCGGAGGTCTGGTCCACGCTGTCCACCGCCACCGGCTGCAGCCCGCCCAGCGCGGCGCAGCCTGCCTGCAGCGCGGCCAGGGTCAGCACGCCTGCGGCCTGCGCGTCGGCCGCAATGCCGGCCAGGCGTGCCATGTGCTGCGGCCGGTGAGGTTCCGGCGGGAATACCGGCACCGCCACCATGCCGGCGTAGAAGCAGGCGAACATGGCGCAGGCGTAATGCTGGTCGTTGTCCAGCGCCACCAGCAGTCGCGCGCCGGGCGCAAACGAGGCTTGCAGACAGGCTGCCAGGGCGCGAACCCGGGCCTCGAACTGCCGGTAGCTGAAGGCCTGCTCTTGCACTGCACCTTGCGCATCGGCGGCGACCACGGTCAGCGCGGTGTCACCGGGCCGGCGCTCGGCGAGCTGACGCAGATGGTCGACGAGATTGGCGGCCGGCACGGCGGTGAAGGTCATGCGGCGTCCTGCAGCATCAAGGGAAAGGAAGGCGATGCGGCAAGCGCAGCCACATGGCCGTGCGGCACCGGCAGCGGCCAGACCGACAGCGCCGGCCAGTGCGGCGGCAGTTCGAGTTCATAAGGCGCGGCTGGGTGGGCCGGCACAGCCGGCACCGAGCAGGCACCCAGGTGCTCGCCAATGCCCAGGCCCATGGCCTTCAGCACGGCTTCCTTGGCTGCCCAGGTGGCAGGCAATGTGGGCCGGGCGACCGGGTCTTGCAGCCGCTCGCGTGGGGACAGCAGTTGCGGCGCGAGCTCGGTCCAGTCGGCCACTGCGTCACAGCATTCGATGTCCACACCCAGGCAGTCCACATGGCCAAGGGCGACCAAGGCATGGCGGCCGGCATGGGCGACGTTGAAGGCAGGCGTTGCCACACCTGCGCCTTGCAGCTGCGGCTTGCCATGCGGCCCGGCCTCGAAGCACAGGCTGCGCGGGTCGCGCCCGCAGGCATGTGCCAGCAGCCGGCGCAAGGCCGCTCGCGTGGCGGCAAAGCGCAGGCGGTCCGCATGGCACCAGAAGGCCTGGGCGCGGCGACGTTCGCCGTCGTCCAGCAGCTGCCAGTCCGCTTCGGCCAGCGGCGCCTGCAGGTCCAGCGTCAGCAGGTGCACCTGCACGTCGCGCTGCAGCGGCTCAGGCAAAGGCAGGCGTTGCATGGTCGGCGCCTGGCGCGAAGCGAGCCAGCGAACGGGTGAGGCAGGCCAGCGTTTGCGCTTCCTGCTGGCGAATGAAGAAGTGCCCACCGTCGAACCAGTCCACGCTGGCCGGGCCGGTGCTGACCTGCCGCCAGGCTTGGACCGCGTCGGCGCTGATGTCGTCCTGCCGGCCGGCCAGCACCTGCAGCGGCAATGACAGGCACGGCAAGGGCTGCGCTGCCTGCTGCAGTGCCAGCTCGAAGCTCTGGCAGACGGCGTAGTCGGCCGCCAGCACGTCCAATGTCATGCGCCGCAGTTCGGCATGGGCGAAGACTTCTTCGGGCGTGCCGCCCTGCCGGCGCAGGTCGGCCATCAGCGCTTCGTCGCCCTGCAGGTTTTGGAAGCGCGCCGGGTCGCGCGCGCCGGGCGCCGGGCTGGCGGAGACGACCAGCGCCAGCGGCATCGGCGCGCCGGCGTGCTGCTGGCGCAAGGCCATGCCGTAAGCCAGCAGCGCACCCATGCTGTGGCCCAGCAGCACGTAGCGGCCGCGCATGGCGGCCTGCTGCTCGGCGCAGAGCTGCGCCACCAGCGTTTCGAAATCGGTGGCAGCGGACTCGTCCAGGCGAGAACCGCGCCCGGGCAGTTCCACCGGCTGCACGCGCAGCCAGGGCGGCAGCTGGCGGCGCCAGCGCAGGTACATGGTGGCGCTGGCGCCTGCGCAAGGCAGGCACAGCAGGTCAACGCCGGAAGCCGGCATGGCGGGCATGCTCACTGCAGAGAGACGGGCGCCTGGGCGGCTTCGCCCTGGCCGGCCTCGGCCTGCTCTGCCATCCATTGCCGCAGCGACAGTGGCCGCATGTCGACCCAGGCCTGCTCGACAAACGCGAGCACGGTCTTCTTGTCGCCCTTCACGCCTTCGATGGCCTTCCAGCCACCGGGCACGGCCTTCCATTCAGGCCAGATCGAATACTGTTCTTCGTGGTTGACCAGGACGATGAAGGTCTCGTCCTCTCGGTCAAAGCAGCTGGTTGACATCGGCGTCCTCGCGCGGTTGAAGGGAGCGAAGACGCATGGGCAAGGCCGCGAGGCCTGCGCATGCGCCGTCGTTCTTCAAGACGCGCCGGGCGGCGATTTGTTTAGGCCGGCAACGTGAGACCGGCGGTGCGGGTTCAGCGTTCTTCGCTGTCCGGCAAGTCGATGTCGTTGACGGGTGGCACCAGACCGGTCATCAGCCAGACCTTGCTGGCCCGCTCGTAGGCGGCCCGATGGCCGGGAGCCTCGTTCAACCAGGCCACAAGCGCGGCCTGCTCGACAGCCGGCAGATCGGGCATTTCATGCTGCCGCTGCACCCAGGCCCAGGCGGCCTGCCAGACGGCATCATGCGGTGGCTGCATGTCGTGATCCATGCAGCGCGTTTTACCTCACAACACGCAATGTTTCAGACGCAGCGCATTTCGCTGCACCTGTTTGTGCGACACATGCACCTCGCCCGGCCAAAACGGCGCTGTTCAGTCCGCCATGCCGGTCCTGAGCACCGGGCAGCTCATCAGCACCTGCATCGCATCCTTGATCATGAAGTTGACCAGCGTGGCCGAGCAGTCGAGCTTCTTGCCGATGTCGCGCTGCGTCATGCCACTGAGGCGGTACAGCTCGAACGCATGGCGGGTGCGAGCAGGCAGCGTGTCCAGCGCCTGGTCGACCGCGGCCAGCATGCGCCTGTCCTGCACCAGCTGGTCCGGCGTGAAACCGCCCGCCACGGGCGGCAGTTCGCCATCGTCGGAGTAGATGCGGTAAGTCGATTCGACTTTTTGCCGGCGGTAGTGGTCCAACGCCACGTTGCGCACCACCTGGCTGCAGAACGCCTGCGGCTTGCCCACGACCTCGATGCTGGCCCGCTCGACGACCTTCAGGTAGGCCTCCTGCACGACCTCTTCGGCCAGGTCGAGAGTGCCGACGATGCGCTGGGCCAGCATGCGCAAATGCAAGCGGCTGCCAATGAAGACTTCGGCCAGGGAACTGCTGGGCAAGCAAGACATGCTGTGGGCGCCTCCACACGCCTGACCGGGCGAGATTGCCCAAGGTCACCTGTTTGTCATATTGAATGAGAATGATTATTATTCATTAAGATAATGGTGCGATCAAAGCACGCGTTGTCTGAAAGGACAAGCAAGCGACAGAACATGCAACGCGGCCGAAGGCGAAAGTGCGCCCAGGCGAGCCGTAGGCACCGGCCTGGCGCCTGACGCAGCGCGCATCCACAGCCCAGCGCGACCGTCCGGCATCCCGGGATCTGCGTGAGCAACCTGCCGCGCGGGCAAAGGCCCCGCCTGCGCTGGCACAGGAGACCCTGCACAGGTGAGCATCAGCCGGCAGCGGCGGCCACAGACAGCGCCAGCAATCGCGTCCGCTTTTTCGTACTTTTTCGTACCGCCAAGAAAAAAAGCACTTGGCGTTGCCGCCAAGTGCTTGATTTCCCTACCGAATTTGGTAGGCGCGATTGGATTCGAACCAACGACCCCCACCATGTCAAGGTGGTGCTCTAACCAACTGAGCTACGCGCCTGCTGAGCCTCGCAGTATATGCCGGTTTTCGGGAAGTTGGCAAGCTGCCCTGAAAAAACTTCCAACTACTTTCGACGGACCTGGCGCACGCCGGAGACGGCAGCCACCTGCCTCAGCACCTGCTGAAGGCGCGCGGCGTCGCTCACCTCCACGGTGAAGACCATGCGCAGGCTTCTGCCGCTGGCTTCCTTGAGGGTGCTGCTGTGCACGCCGGTCACGTTCATCTTCTCTTTCGAGAAGACTTCGGTGATGTCGCGCAGCAGCCCGGGGCGCTCGGCCGAGTCGATGGACACGTCCACCGGGTAGGCGGCAACGCGGTCCTTGGGCGTCGCGCCCCAGGCAACGGCGATCTCGCGCTCGGGCATGCGCTGGGCCATGTAGCGGAAGTTCGAGCAGTCCAGCCGATGAATCGCCACGCCCTTGCCGCGGGTCACGAAGCCGCCGATGGCGTCCGGCGGCGCCGGGCGGCAGCAGCGCGCAAGGTTGGTCAGCAGGCTTTCGACGCCAACCACCAGCACGCCGCCGCGCGCGCCCTGCCCGTCTGCCTTCGGCCGGCGCAGCACCGGCATTTCGTTGTCCGGCGGCGGCGGAGGCGGCGGGCGCAGCAACTGCTCGATGTTGCGCAGCGAGTATTCGTCCTTGCCGACCAGCTCGAACAGCGCGTCCGCGTCCTTGAAGCCAAGCTGATCGGCCAACTCCGCGAGCTTCAGCGAGGTGCGACCTTCGCGCTGCAGCAGCTTTTCGACCAGCTCGCGGCCACGCGCGATGGTGCCGGCCTGCGCTTGCGTGTTGAACCAGGCGCGCACCTTTGCGCGGGCGCGTGGGCTGCGCAGGAAGCCGAGCTCGCTGTTGAGCCAGTCAAGCGACGGGCCGCCTTCCTTGGCGGCGATGATGTCCACCGTCTGGCCGTTGGCCAGCGGCGTGGACAGCGGCACCATCACGCCGTCGACCCGCGCGCCGCGGCAGCGGTGGCCCAGGTCGGTGTGCAGTGCGTAGGCGAAGTCCACCGGCGTGGCGCCGGCCGTCAGCTCAATCACTGTGGCCTGCGGTGTGAAGACGTAGATGCGGTCATCGAAGCGCCCTTCAGGGCTTTGCTCGGCATGGCCGGCAAAGTCGCGCTCCCAGGCCAGCAACTGGCGCAGCACGGCCTTGCGGGCCTCGGCCACACGCTCTTCGAATTCGCCTGCCGCCGCCACGCCGGCATAGCCTTTGGCGCCAGCCTCCTTGTAGGCCCAATGCGCGGCCACGCCGTATTCGGCATGCTCATGCATGGCCTGGGTGCGGATCTGCACTTCGATCGGCCGGTCGTCGTCGCCCAGCACCACGGTGTGCAGCGAGCGGTAGCCGTTGGGCTTGGGTTTGGCGATGTAGTCGTCGTATTCGGCGGCGACCGCGCGGTAGCGTTCCTGCACCCGGCTCAACGCGGCGTAGCAAGCCGGCACGTCGGCCACGACGACACGCAGCGCGCGCACGTCCATCACGCGGTCGAACGGCAGTTGCTTGCCCTGCATCTTTTTCCAGATGCTGTAGATGTGCTTGGGCCGACCGTAGACCACCGCCGGCACGCCGTGCGACTGCAGGTCCGCGCCCATCTGCTTGCGCACCACTTCCACGCCGGCTTCGCGCTCCACGCGCTTCTCGGCCAGCAGCCTGGCAATGCGCTTGTATTCCTCGGGCTGCAGGAAGCGGAAGGCCAGGTCTTCCAGCTCCCACTTGAACTGCCAGATGCCCAGCCGGTTGGCCAGCGGGGCGAAGACCTGGGCCGACTCGGCCGCCAGCGCCTGCGGGCAACCCTGCTTGCTGGCCGCGTACCAGCGCAGCGTCTGCAAGCGCGAGGCCAGGCGCAGCAGCACCACGCGCAAGTCCTTCGAGAAGGCCAGCAGCATCTTGCGCACGCGCTCGGTCTGCTCGGCCTGGCGCGCCGTGCCCATGACCTGGGCCTCGCGCGCGGCGCGCTGCACCTGCACCAGCTTGCGCGTCAGCGTGACCAGGCTTGCATAGGAGGCGCCGAAGGCCTTCTCAACCACTTCCTCGGGCCGCTGCAGATAGTCGGCCGCATAAACCAGGTAGGCCGCGGCCTGAAGCGATGGGGCGCCGCCAATGCCGGCCAGCAGCGCGGCCATGCCTTCGGCGTGATCAAACGCGTCTTCGCCGGTGTCCAGCGCCCGGCCGGCCAAGAGCGGCTCGGCAAAGGCGCGGGCTCTTGCAAGGCCACTGGCGCCGTCTTCGACTGGCCGCACGCCGGGCGGCGAAGCCAGCTCGCCGGCCAGCGAAACAATGGGGGCGGTGGCGCCGTCCGGCCCGAGCTGACTTCTCATGCGCTCACTTTCATTCGGCGTTCAATCGCCCAGCAGGAAGGCGCGCACCACCTCGACCTGGTCATGCTGTACCAGCATCGGCGCATGGCCCACGCCGGCGAATTCGTGCAGCGTGGCACGCGGGCCGCGCCGTGTCATCTCGGCGGCCGTCTCAGGCGCCAGCAGATCCGACTCTGCGCCGCGCAACAACAACGTCGGGCAGGCAATGCGGTCGTAGGCGGCCCAGAGCATGGCTTCTCCGGCGGTGGTGGCCTGCGGCGTGACGGTGCGGAAAGGCTGCGCCAGCGCCAGGTCGTAGTGCGGCTTGAAGCCGTCACCATCAGGCTTCAATTGCGGCGCGCTGAGTGCCAGCCACTGCTCGCGGGTATGCGGGCCGAAGCCTTGGGAGATCGCCCACAGCGCGTCTGCCGCTTCGTCCAGGTTGGCCCAGTGCGAAGGCTGGCCCAGGTACTGGCCAATGCGCTGCAGCGAGGCCCATTCGATCTTCGGGCCGACGTCGTTCAGCACCAGCTTCTCGAAGTGGCAGCCCGGCAGGCCGGCCAGGCTCATGCCGATCAAGCCACCCATCGAAGTGCCCACCCAGCTGAGCTGCTGCGCATCCAGCCGGGCCAGCAGCGTGACCATGTCGGCCACATAGGCGGGGATCTGGTAGCCGGCCGGGTCGGCCAGCCAATCGGAGCGGCCACGGCCAACCACGTCCGGGCAGACCACGCGGAATTCGCCGGCCATGGCTTGTGCCAGCGTGTCGAAGTCCCGGCCCTGGCGCGTGAGGCCGTGGGCACAGACCAGCACGCGCGGGTTGTCGGCCTCACCCCATTCCACATAGGCCATGCGGTGCAGCCCGCGGGCGTCCAGGCACTGGACTTCGCGTTCACGCGGCAGGTGCAAAGGCTTGTTCATGGAGGGCTCGGATTTTGGGTGGGGCACCAGATAATCGACTGTAGCAACCCCCGGCGGAGAACGACGGCCAGCGCCTGAGTTTCCTTGTCCGCCGCGTGGCACCCGGCTCTTTCGTTCATCGGAGAAACGCACATGCTCAAAGGAAAAACCGCCATCGTCACCGGCTCGACGAGTGGCATTGGCCTCGGCATCGCCAAGGCCCTGGCCGCGCAAGGCGCGAACATCCTGCTCAACGGCTTCGGCGAATACGAATCGGCCAAGGCCGAAGTCGCTGCGCTGGGCGTGAAGGTGGCCTACCACGGCGCCGACATGAGCAAGCCGGACGAGATCGCCGCGATGGTCCAGGCCTGCGAGGCCGAACTCGGCCCGGTGGACATCCTGGTCAACAACGCTGGCATCCAGTTCGTCGCGCCGGTGGAGGATTTCCCCGTCGAGCGCTGGGACGCCATCATCGCCATCAACCTCAGCGCCACCTTCCACGGCACGCGCCTGGTGCTGCCCGGCATGAGGCAGCGCAACTGGGGCCGCATCCTGAACGTGGCGTCCACGCACGGCCTGGTGGCCTCGGCGCAGAAGTCCGCCTACGTGGCAGCCAAGCACGGCGTGGTCGGCTTCACCAAGGCGGCGGCGCTGGAGACCGCAACAACCGGCGTCACCGTCAACGCCATCTGCCCCGGCTGGGTGCTGACACCGCTGGTGCAAAAGCAGGTCGAGGACCGCGCCAAGGCCCAGGGCGTCAGCGTGGAAGAAGCGAAGAAGACCTTGCTGGCCGAGAAGCAGCCTTCGCTGCAGTTCACTACGCCGGAAGAGCTGGGCGCGCTGGCGGTCTTCCTCTGCTCGCCAGCGGCCGACAACATGCGCGGCACCGCCATCAACATGGACGGCGGCTGGCTGGCGCAGTGAGCCAGCGCTGGCGGGCGGTGAGGCTTACTTCAGCTGCACGCTGCCGGTGACGGTGGCCGTGACGCTTTCCTTGCCGGCCTGCACTGCCAGCGATTCGCCGTCTGCCGCGGACGACAGCATGGCCTTCGGCGCGGCGGCCGCGCGGTACATCGGCTGCGGCACCCCGCCGCCGTCGCTGCTGGTGCTGACTTCGCGCAGCGTGTAGCTGCCGTAGCCGAACAGCTTGGCCTGCTCGCTGGCGCGCGCCTTGAAGCGGGTGATGGCCTCGGCGCTGACCGCCGCTTCCACCGTCTCGCGGGCTTCGCGCGACAGGCTGTAGCCGACCTGCGAGATCGTCATCGTGCCGATGCGGCCGGACAAGGCGCCGATGGCCGCCATGTCGCGCCCTTCGACGAGCAGCTCGCTGCGGCCCTGCCAGCCGCTGATCGCACCCTTGCTGTTGTAGCGCGGGTAGATCGAGAAACCGGTGGTCTGCACTTCGACCTGGCCGGGCTTGGCGCCCTTGCGAGCCTCGGCCAACGCGGCGTCCACCGCCTGCTTCAGCTGGGACTGCACGCCGACTGCGTCAGCGCCCTCGCGTTGCACCGCAAAGCTCAGCCGCATCCAGTCCTGCGGGACTTCGGTGGTGGCCGTGGCGCTCAGCGTCAGCACGCCGGACGGCGGCGGCGCATCGGCGAAAGCCGGCGCGGCGGCCACGCAAAGGCTGGCGGCCAGGACGGCGGCGGAGATGAAAAAGCGGGATGAGACGGGATGTTGCATGTGCTTCATCATCCCTCAACGGGGCATGGGTCCGCGCCGCCGACCGCAGTTTCAGGGCCGGTCACAACCGGGGCAACATTTGTAACAACGCGTCAGCATCCCGTTTTGACCCTGATCCGCCCGTCAGAATCGCCGCTGTTACAAATTGGGAGTCGCTCATGAGCACCCACGCCAACACCCGCCCGGACCGAATCGTCGTTGTAGATGACGATGCCCGCATTCGCGACCTGCTGCGCCGCTACCTCACGCAGGAAGGTTTCGACGTGCTGCTGGCCGAAGATGCCAAAGCCCTGAACCGCCTGCAAACCCGGGAAACCATCGACCTGATCGTGCTGGACCTGATGCTGCCCGGCGAAGACGGCTTGTCCATCTGCCGCCGGCTGCGTGCCGCCGGCGACCCGACGCCCATCATCATGCTGACCGCCAAGGTCGAGGACGTGGACCGCATCGTCGGCCTGGAAGTGGGCGCGGACGACTACCTGCCCAAGCCCTTCAACCCACGCGAGCTGCTGGCCCGCATCCATGCCGTGCTGCGCCGCCGCCCGGCGCAGGAAGCGCCCGGCGCGCCGGCCAAGGAACAGCAGGTCGTCAGCTTCGGGCCGTTTGAATTCGACCTCTCGCTGCGCCGCCTGACCAAGGACGGCGACCAGATCACGCTGACCACCGGCGAGTTCTCGATGCTCAAGGCGCTGGTGCGCCACCCGCGCCAGCCGCTCTCGCGCGACAAGCTGGCCCAGCTGGCCCGCGGCCGAGAATTCGAGCCCTTCGACCGCAGCCTGGACGTGCAGATTTCCCGCCTGCGCAAGATGCTGGAGCCCGACCCGTCGAACCCTCGCTACATCCAGACCGTCTGGGGCGTGGGCTACGTGTTCGTGCCCAGCGAAATGGTCTGAGCACTGAGCCGGTGAAGTGCCATCCGTGGGAAGCGTGACGCTGCCTGACGCACCGCAAGGCGGCGCCCCCTCCGAACGTCCGGCCGAAACGCCAGAGGCGCGTGCGGCGCGCCGCGCTGCGCGCAGCCGCAGCCAGCGCAGTGCCAGCGCCGGCAGCACCAGCGGCAGCAAGAAGCGCCGCCCGCGCCGGCTCGGCCCGCTGAAAGCGCCTCTGTCGCTGAACCTGTTCTGGCGCACTTTCGTGCTGCTGGCGCTGCTGCTTTCCTTCGGCATCCTGGCCTGGGTGCAGACGCTGCGCCAGCTCGAATTCGAGCCACGCGCGGTGCAGGCTGCGCAGCAGATCGGCAGCCTGGTCAACCTCTCCCGCGCCGCGCTGCGCTACTCGGACGGCATCAACCGCATCGCGGTGGTCAAGACCATGCGCGAGGAAGAGGCTGTGAAGATCGTGCCGCGCGAGCCGGGCGACAAGTGGGAAGCCTTCGAGACCGACCGCTTCACCCGCCGCGTGGCCGACGACCTGCGCGCCCGGCTGGGCCCCAGCACCGTGGTCGCCCGCACCGTCAACGGTCTGCCTGCGCTGTGGGTTGGCTTCGAGATCGATCAGGACCCGTACTGGATGCAGGCCGAATACGCCCGCGTCGAACCGCTGACGCCGGGCACCTGGATTGTCTGGGTCAGCATCGCGCTGATCGCCACGGTTTTGGGCTCGGTGACCATTGCGCGCTTGATCAACCGGCCGCTGAAGGACCTGTCGTTTGCCGCCAGCCGCATCCGCGAAGGCGAGTACGACTCGCGGCTGGACGAAAGCACCATCACCACCGAGATCCGCGCGGTCAACATCGGTTTCAACCGCATGGCGCGCGAGCTGGCCAAGGTAGAGGAAGAACGTGCGGTGATGCTGGCCGGCATTTCGCACGACCTGCGCACGCCGCTGGCACGGCTGCGGCTGGAAGCCGAGATCAGCGTGGCCGACGACGAGGCCCGGCGCAACATGGCGCTGGACATCGACCAGCTCGACGCGATCATCGACAAGTTCATGGACTATGCCCGGCCGGACGATCCGCACCCGGTGCCTGTGGACCTGAGCAGCGTGATCGAGCGCGAGGCCGCAGCCTTCCGCGACCAGTCGCAGATCCGCTTCTCGCTGCGCCTGCCGCCCACGCTGGGCGTGCTGGGCGACGACACCGAACTGGGCCGCGTGTTCGCCAACCTGTTCGAGAACGCGCGCCGCTACGGCCGCACGATCGAGACCGGCGTGGCCAAGGTCAAGGTCAGCCATGTGCTGGCCGGCGACACGGTGATCATCACCGTGCGCGACTACGGCCAGGGCGTGCCGCCCGAAAAGCTGGACCAGCTGACCACGCCTTTCTTCCGCGGCGACGCCGCCCGCACCGCCGCCACCGGCGCCGGCCTGGGCCTGGCCATCGTCAAGAAGGCGCTGCAGCGCATCGACGCCTCACTCGAACTGGCCAACGCGCGCGACGGCGGCCTGATGGCGCACATCAGGCTCCGGCGAGCTTGATCAGTTCGCGACAGCAGCCAACAGGCAGACCGCGCGGGTCTCGATGGCCAGTCCCTCGCCCACCGGCCCCATCTTCTCGGCAGTCTTGGCCTTGACGTTGACCCGGCTGGCGTCGATGCCCAGCACCTCGGCAATGCGCGCAACCATTGCGCCGATGTGCGGCGCCATCTTCGGCGCCTGGGCGACGATGGTGCTGTCCAGGTTCACCACTTGCCAGCCGGCGGCCTGCACACGGCGGTAGGCCTCGGCCAGCAGCACGGTCGAATCGGCACCTTTGAACTCGACGGCGGTGTCGGGGAAGTGCCTGCCGATGTCGCCCAACGCGGCGGCGCCCAGCAGCGCGTCGGTGATCGCATGCAGCAGGGCATCGGCGTCGGAATGGCCCAGCAGGCCATGCGTGTGCGGGATGGTGATGCCGCCCAACACCAGCGGCCTGCCGGTGACGAGTTGGTGCGTGTCCCAGCCTTCGCCGATCCGGAGTGCGGGCAGCGTCATGCCGGCGTTTCCATGCGCTGGGCAATGCGCCACAAGACGCCGCTGGGGTCGAACAGCACCATGTCGACCAGGCCCCAGGGGCGTTCCTCCGGCGGCTCGACGCGTACACCGTAGCGCGCCGCCACGCCGTTCTGCTGCAAGCCGCGCCAGAAGCCGTCCAGGTCGTCCAGCGTCAGGTGCATCATGAAATTGGCGGCGTGCTGCGGCTCGTAGAAGTCCTGCAGCAGGAAGCCGGTGCCGCCCAGCTTGAAGCCCGCCAGGTTGCCGTGCTCGAACTCCTTCGTGAAGCCGATGTCGGCATAGAAGCGCAGCGACAGCGCGAAGTCCTTGGCCGGCACGAAGGCCCGCATCTCGGGGCCTGGCCTGACCGATGCCAGCAACCGCTCGGCCAGCGCAAAGTCGCCGGGCCAGGTGACCTTGAAGTTCTCGTAGTCGCCCCGCACCAGCAGCGGCTGGTGGCCCAGGGCCTCGACGGCGCTGGCCTCGTCGGTGATCTGCGCCGGGTCTGCCGCGGCCAGCGCCGGGGCCAGCAGGCCCAGGCGGAACATCTGCGGCGTCTGTGCGGCCCACTTGCCGTCGCGCGGCACGGTGGCCTGCACGCGGCCCCGTGCTTCGGGGTGCACGTCACCGTCCGCATCGGCCTTCAGTGTGTCGGCCAACGGCAATGCCAGCAGTCCGCCCACTTCGTCGTCGTGGCAGGTGTCGATCAGCCGGTCCACCCACTCGGCGCGAATCAGGCAGCGCGCCGCGTCGTGCACCAGCACCCAGTCGTGCGGCTGCACGCCGCGCATCTTCAGCTCGGCCAGGCCATTGGCCACGGTTTCGGCGCGGGTCGCACCGCCCACCTTGGCGGTCCAGAGTCGGTCGCCCACCAGGCCTGGAAACTCGTCATCGAACTGCTCGTCGTCCGGCGCCAGCACCACCAGCGTGGCCTCGATGCGGGCCACGCCGGCCAAGGCGGCCAGCGTGTGGGCCACCAGCGGCCGGCCTGCCACCGGTTCGTATTGCTTGGGGTTGTGGCTGCCAGCGCGGCGGCCAGCGCCAGCGCAGGGCACCAGCGCAAAGCAACGCGGCACGCTGCCGATGGTCATTGAATTCATAGACCCGATTCTAGGGAAAGGCTGCACAGGGAAGTCCCTGGCCTGGCATGTCATGCCAATGCAAGTGCACCCGCAGCAGGCCTGAACAGAATGCGCTCCCGCCTGGTGCCCGCTTGTTGCGACTGGTTGCCATCGGCGGGCATTCCCTGAGGCGGCATGTCATCTCGGTACAAGTCCGCCCCAGGCACGGTGCCAAGAATCCGCTGCGTTCCCCCACAAGATGCCCTGCGAAGGAGACACGAATGAACCGTTCCCTGAACCGCCAGACCCTGCGCCCGCTGCGCCTGCTCACGCTTGCCGGCAGCGCGCTGCTCGCCGCCCACACCGCCCAGGCGCAGACCAGCTTCAGCATGACCTACACCAACGGCGCCAGCTACAACATCGCCGGCAAGGAACCCACCGCCTCGGGCAAGTACCCGGTCTACGTGCACATTGGCGGCACCGGCGAGTCCTACAACAGCGCCTGGGCCAGCGCCGCCGTGAATGCCGCGGCCGCCAAGGGCTTTGTCGCCGCCACGGTGCAGTACGACAACGCGACCTTCGGCAACTGCAGCATCATCGGCGGCCGGGCCAAGGGCATCTTCGACGCGAACAGCGTCAACAGCGCCATCGCCAAGCTGTGCTCGCGTGCCAAGGCGGACTGCTCCAAAGGCGTCGTCACCGGCGGCCTGAGCCAGGGCTCCATCATCTCGGTGCTCTCGCGCAACTACGACAGCCGCGTGCGCGCCTCCTTCGGCCAGGGCACCGGCTCGACCTACACCGCGGCCTACAACCTGTCGTCCTGCATTGCCGACGGCAATCACACCCAGACCGGCGACCGGCTGCGCATCATCAACGGCGAGCGCGACATGTTCGTCGGCGGCACCGAGGCCATTGCCCGCTCGCAGGCCCAGCTCGTCACCGGGTTGACCTGCAGTGGCCAGCAGTCCTGTTTTCGCCAGAATGGCAGCGGCTGGTACATCGTGAAGGACTACGAAGTGTTGGACCTCTATGCCGACCATTGCTTCATGGGCTATGGCGGCCTGTACGGCACGCAGTGCAGCGGCCTGCTGGTCGACAGCGGCTACCAGAACGGATCCGCCGCCTGGCAGCTGAATGCCACGCTGAACTGGCTCAAGACCTTCGTCAACTGAGCAAACTGCGCACGCATGGCCCTGCGAACGTCTTTCGGCCTGACTGCCGCAGCCATCGCGGCTGCGGCAGCCTCAGGGCTGGCCTGGCTGGCTGGCGACGAAGCTGCGCCCGAAGCGCCGCGCTTCGTGGTGGCTGCGCCGCGGCCGGTGCAGGCCGCGCTGCCGCAGAAGCCTGCGCGCGGCGAAACACCACCTTCGCCGGCTGCGCCACCCGCACCACAACCCGTCGACTTGCCCATCGAGCCCAATCGCCTCAGCACCGTGCACCCACAGGCCGCCGCGCAGTTCCTGCGCCAGGTTCGCGTGCTGCCGTCAGAGCGTGGCGGCTTCGAGGTCAAGGCCGTCGCGCCCGAGACGGTCTACGCCCGGCTGGGCCTGCTGCCAGGCGACCGCGTCTACACGCTGGACACCGAGTCCAATCTCGACGTGGACGAGACCTCGATGATCTCGCTGATGCTGGTCACGACCGTCGAGCTGGATGTCGTGCGGGACGGCCAGCCGCTGCGCCTGCGGCTGGCCTTGAACGAGGATGCGCAAGGTGGTGGTGAACCCTGAAACTGAAGCGGCGCCAGCCGTCGCCGAGCTGCCCCGCGGGCGGGCGCGGTTGCTGGGCGACGGCATCCTGTACGCCGCGGCCGGCCTGGTCAGCGCCAGCCAGCGCCATGCAGCCACCATCGTGCTGGCACTTGGCGACCGGCCGATGACGATCTGGACCGCGCGCGGCACGGTGCAGGGCGAACTGCTGGTGGTGCGGCCGCTGGTGCGCAAGCGGCTGCTGGCGCGTGGGGTGCCGCTGGTGCTGATCGACCTGGAGCCCAACCACCCGCAATACCGCGCCTTCCATGGCGTCAACCCGTGGCCGGGTGTCGCCGCGCTGGACCTGGCCCGCCACGCCGAGTTCCGCCACATCGCGCAGGCCTTCTACCAGGGCCAACTGCACGGCAGCGAGCTGGACCAGTCGGCGCGCTGGGCCATCGAACGGGTCGCCAGCGAATTTCCGCCGCCACCGCCGCTGGACCTGCGGGTGCAGCAGATGATGACGCTGATGGACGAGAACCCCTGCTGCTCGCTGGACGAGGTGGCCTGCGCGGTGGGCCTCTCGCCGCACCGCGCGTCGCAGCTGTTCTCGAAATGCATGGGCTTGCCGCTGCGGCGCTACAGCCTGTCCAACAAGATCCGACGTGCAGCGCGGTTCATGGGCAGTGGCAGGCGCCTGACCGACGTGGCGCTGGAGGCCGGCTTTGTCGACTCGGCGCATTTCGCCAAGGTCTGGACCCAGACCTACGGCGCATCGCCCTCGCACTTCTTCCCAGCGCAGCGCACCGCCATGGACGACCAGGCCTTGCCGGACTGGATCGACTGGCACCTGGCCCGCCGTCCGCCCGGCGTTGGCAACCCCGAAAAAGTCCTGCGCGCCGCAGCGGTTGCAGGGGCGATGCCGGAGTAGGCACCCCGCCAGCCTCTCCAAGCCAGGGGCCGGCAGCGAAGAACGCAGCGCTTCCCTAGAATCGGGCGCTTGAACGCCACGGCTGCAGTCGCACCCGGGGCGCTTTGCTTTTTTCGCACCATGCAACTGCCTGTCATCGCCCCCGGGAAACGATTCACCCTGCCCCGCCCTCCCGGCTCGGCCGACGCGCTGCTGCTGGCCCGCGTGGCCCAGGCCCGCGCCGCCGAAGGCCGGCGCCTGGGCATCATCACCGCCGACCCCAGCGACGCCCAGCGCCTGGCCGACGAGCTGCCGTTTTTCGCGCCTGGCCTGCGCGTGGCCGTGTTCCCCGACTGGGAAACCCTGCCCTACGACACCTTCAGCCCGCACCAGGACCTGATCTCCGAACGGCTGGCCACGCTGTGGCGCATCCACCGCGGCGAGGTCGACGTGGTGCTGCTGCCCGCCACGACCGCGCTCACGCGGCTGGCGCCGCCCTCCTTCCTCGCGGCCACCACCTTCCAGTTCAAGCAGAAGGAAAAGCTGGACGAAGCCGGGCTGAAGCGGCAGCTCACGCTGGCCGGCTACGACCATGTCAGCCAGGTCGTGTCGCCAGGCGAATACGCCGTGCGCGGGGGCCTGATCGACCTGTTTCCCATGGGCTCGCTGGTGCCGTACCGGGTGGACCTGTTCGACAACGAGATCGACTCGATCCGCACCTTCGACCCGGACAGCCAGCGCAGCCTGTACCCGGTGCCTTCGGTGCAGCTGCTGCCGGGCCGCGAGTTCCCGATGGACGAGGCGGCCCGCACCCGCTTTCGCCAACGCTGGCGCGAGCTGCTGGAAGGCGACCCGACCAAATCGCGCATCTACAAGGACATTGCGCAAGGCATTGCCACCGCCGGCATCGAGTACTACCTGCCGCTGTTCTTCGAAGAGACGGCGACCATCTTCGACTACCTGGACGGCGGCTCACCCGCGGCGCTCGTGCTGCACGGTGAAGTGGACGAGGCGCTGCAGCGCTTCTGGACCGACACCCGCGACCGCCACCGCTTCCTGCAGCACGACCCGGACCGGCCCATCCTCACGCCCGAAACCATCTTCCTGAAGGTGGACGACTTCTTCGCGCTGGCCGGCGCCCACGCCACGCTGGTGATGCGCGGCACCGAGCCGGTCGAATGGGCCCGGCCGCTGCCGGACGTGAGTGCCGACCGCGGCGCCACCGACCCGCTGGCCGCGCTGGAAAAACACATTGCCAGCACGCCGCACCGCGTGCTGCTGGTGGCAGAGAGCGACGGCCGGCGCGAGAGCCTGCTGGAGCTGCTGCGCGACCAGCGCATCGACGTGCCCGCTGTGGCCACGCTGGCCGAGTTCGAGGCCGGCAGCGAGAAGGTGGCCATCACCGCGGCGCCATTGGCCGCTGGTTTCTTCTGGCATGAGCCAGGCGATGGCAAGGCCATCCAGTTCCTGACCGAGACCGAGCTGTTCGCCAGCGCGCCCACCACGCGCCGCCGCCGCAAGCAGGAGCAGACCAGCAACGTCGAAGCGCTGATCAAAGACCTGTCCGAGCTGAAGATCGGCGATCCGGTGGTGCACTCGGCGCACGGCATCGGCCGCTACCTGGGGCTGATCCACATCGACCTGGGCGAGGGGCCGAGCGAGTTCCTGCACCTCGAATACGCGGACAAGGCCACGCTCTACGTGCCGGTCGCCCAGCTGCACCTGATCAGCCGCTACACCGGCGTGTCCGCCGAAGAAGCGCCGCTGCACAAGCTGGGCTCGGCCCAGTGGGACAAGGCCAAGCGAAAGGCGGCCGAGCAGGTGCGCGACACGGCCGCCGAATTGCTGAACCTCTATGCGCTGCGCGCCGCGCGCGAAGGCATGGCGCACCGCTTCTCGCCGCATGACTACGAGGCCTTCGCCGCCAGCTTCGGCTTCGAGGAGACTGCCGACCAGCGCGCGGCCATCCATGCGGTGATCCAGGATATGGTCAGCCCCAAGCCGATGGACCGGCTGGTCTGCGGCGACGTAGGCTTCGGCAAGACCGAAGTCGCGCTGCGCGCCGCCTTCGTCTCGGTGATCGGCGGCAAGCAGGTGGCCCTGCTGGCACCCACCACGCTGCTGGCCGAACAGCACTACCAGACCATCGTCGACCGCTTCGGCAAGTGGCCGGTGAAGGTGGCCGAGCTGAGCCGTTTCCGCACCGCCAAGGAGATCAAGGCGGCGCTGGAGGGGATAGAGAACGGGACCATCGACATCGTCGTCGGCACCCACAAGCTGTTCAGCAAGGACGTGAAGTTCAAGCGCCTGGGCCTGCTGGTGATCGACGAGGAACACCGTTTCGGCGTGCGCCACAAGGAAGCCATCAAGGCCATGCGCGCCGAGGTGGACGTGCTGACGCTGACGGCCACGCCGATCCCCCGCACGCTGGGCATGGCACTCGAAGGCCTGCGCGACCTGAGCGTGATCGCCACCGCACCTCAGCGCCGCCTGGCCATCAAGACCTTTGTGCGCAACGAGGGCAAGAGCACCATCCGCGAGGCGGTGCTGCGCGAACTCAAGCGCGGCGGCCAGGTCTATTTCCTGCACAACGAGGTCGAGACCATCGAGAACCGGCGCCAGGCGCTGGAAGAGCTGATTCCCGAGGCGCGCATTGCGGTGGCGCACGGCCAGATGCCGGAGCGCGACCTGGAGCGCGTGATGCGCGAGTTCACCAGCCAGCGCCACAACGTGCTGCTGTGCTCGACCATCATCGAGACCGGCATCGACGTGCCTTCGGCCAACACCATCGTCATCAGCCGGGCCGACAAGTTCGGCCTGGCGCAGCTGCACCAGCTGCGCGGCCGCGTGGGCCGCAGCCACCACCAGGCCTACGCCTACCTGCTGGTGCCGGACGTGGAAGGCCTGACCAAGCAGGCCGCGCAGCGCCTCGAAGCGATCCAGGAAATGGAAGAGCTGGGCTCGGGCTTCTACCTGGCCATGCACGACCTGGAGATCCGCGGTGCCGGCGAGGTGCTGGGCGACAACCAGAGCGGCAACATGATGGAGGTCGGCTTCCAGCTCTACAACGAAATGCTGAGCGAAGCCGTGCGGGCGCTGAAGAACAACGAAGTGCCCGACCTGCTGAGCCCGCAGAGCGCCGTGTTCGGCGCCACCACCGAGATCAACCTGCACAGCCCCGCGCTGCTGCCGGACGCCTACTGCGGCGACGTGCACACCCGGCTGAACCTCTACAAGCGCCTGGCCAGCGCCGAGAAGGCCGACCAGCTGGACCGCCTGCTCGAAGAGGTGACCGACCGTTTCGGCAAGCTGCCGACCCAGGGCCAGACGCTGTTCGACACGCACCGGCTGCGGCTGCTGGCCAAGCCTTACGGCGTGCTGAAGATCGACGCCAGCCCGAAGCTGATGAACATCACCTTCCGGCCCAACCCGCCGATCGACGGCATGAAGATCATCGAGCTGGTGCAGAAGAACCGGCACATCAAGCTGGTGGGCAATGACAAGCTGCGCATTGACCGCGAGCTGACCGAAGCCCGCGACCGCGCGCAGTACATGCGCGAACTGCTGCGCCAGCTGGGCACGCCGACGCCACAGCCGCGCTGACTCGCGCTGCGGCGCCGAACGGTCAGGCGGGCGTGTCCGGGGTACCGCGAACGCTGGTCTGGATGCCTGGGTCCGGCGCGGCAGGCGGCGGGGCATCTCGCAGCACCATGGACGGCGCGCGCCAGATCGGCTGACCGGCCTCGCGAAGCTGGCGCAGGACGACGTAGAGCAGCGCACTGCGCACCTTGTAGGCGTTGCGCGGCGAATTCACGAAGCCGCTCACATTGAAGACCAGGCTGCCGTCGGCAACAGCGTCGATGAAGACGCTGGGCTCCGGCTGTTCCAGCACGTCGGGGTGTTCGACGAAGGCCGCGAGCAACAGCTCGGTGACCTTGTCCGGATCGGTGCTGGACAGCGGCATCGGCAGCTTGATCTGCACCAGGCCCAGCGGGCTGTGGCGCGTCACATTGCGCACCACCTTCGTGATGAACTCCGAGTTCGGCACGATGACAGTGGAGCGGTCGCCCATCTCGATCTCGGTGGCGCGCACGCTGATGCGCCGGATGTCGCCCTCCACGCCGCCCAGCGCCACCCAGTCGCCCACCTTCACCGGCTGCTCGGCCAGCAGGATCAGGCCGGAGACGAAGTTCGACACCACCGCCTGCAGGCCAAAGCCGATGCCCACCGACAGCGCGCTGGCGATCCAGGCCACCTTCTCCAGTGCCAGCCCCACGGCCGACAGCGACAGCGCGATGGCGATCACCGTGCCGATGAAGCCCAGCAGCGTGGTCACCGAGGTGCGCATGCCGGCGTCCAGCGAAGTGGCCGGCAGGAACTGCTCGGTGGTCCAACGCTTGAGTGCACGCAGCACGGTGGACGCCAGCAGGAAGACCAGCACCGCCTGCAGCACCGCCGTCGGCTTGACCTGCAGCTCGCCGATGGTGATGCCCATCAACAATTGATTGCTTCGCTGGAACAGCTCGCGCGGGCCCTCGCCAAACGGCGCCAGCACCAGCACCAGGGCCACCAGCACGATGGTCAGCCGCAGCGCGGCCGACAGCACCAGCGCCACCTGCAGCCTGCGGCCACCGGCTGCCGCCAGGCGCGCATCGGCCGGGTCGCCGCAGTCATCGGCTTCGGCCTGCTGCTTCTCCGCCTCGGGCACCAGCCAGTCGTTGGCCAGGTCGTCGATCACGGCTGTCAGCACATAGGCGCTGAGCGCGAGGATCAGCACCCAGGCGACCTGGCGCACCACGAAGGCACCCAGCGCGATGTAGCCCATCAGCATGCCCGCCAGGCTGAGCACCAGCAACAGCCACAGCGCACCAGCGCAGAAGGTCAGCCACAGCGGCTTGGACGGTGCGTTGCCGCCCTGCTCGCCTGCCGGATCGTTGCCCGACAGCCGGTGCAGCCGGCCACCGCGGCGCAACGCGCTGGCCATCAGCATGCCGAGCAGCAGCGCGTAGCCAGTGTTGATCGCCACGACGGTGGCCAGGTCCGATTGCGCCAGGCCTGCCACTTGCTGCGCAAACCAGCCGAAGAAGGTGATCAGGCCAAGCATCAAGGGGTAGGCGCGCAGCCCGCGGGCGACGGTGTCCGGCACGGGAAGCATGCGCCAGGAGGCACGCTTGGGCGACAGCACCGCCTGGCTGATGCCCGCGATGTAGGCGGAGAAACAACTGGCGCCGACGAGGCTGCCGAAGAAGGCGCGCAAACCGGCGCTGCCACCGGGCCCGGCGTCCAGCAGCACGGCCACGGCAAAAGCCAGCACACCGGGCACCAGCATCGCCAGCAAGGCATACACCAGCGCGAACGACGAGCGCCGCACGCGCCCGCGCGGCACATGTTCGACCTCGAAGCGTGTCAGCACGCGCACCAGCCAGAGCCGCAGGACAACCGCGCCCGCCACCAGCAGCACCAGTGCCAGCATCGTCCAGCCAGGCGTGGCGGCTGCAGCGGCGGCCACCTGGGTGAGCACGCCGCTCAACCGGCTGCCGTCCCGCGCCAGGCTGGTGCCCAGGTCCTGCCAATAGCCTTGCGACAGCAGCGAGTCAGTGCGCTCGAAGAGATGGGCCTGGAAACGGGTGCGCGCCAGGTCGGCGGCCTTGTCGGCCAACTGTTCGCTCTCGACCGCCAGCAGCCGCGCAAGCTTCACCCGCGCATCCAGCTCCGACACCGATTGCTCGACGCTGCGACGCTGCTTGGCAACGTCCGGCGCCTCGCCACCCTCGGCCGGCACGGGGCCCAGCTCGGCCAGCCGCGCCTGGGCGCTGGCCAGCTCAGGCGCCTGATCGATGGCGATCTGCTGGGCGCCTTGCTGCAGCGTCAACAGGTTCTTGCGCAGGCCGGTGAGCTCACCGTCAGCGAGCTTGTCCGCATCCAGCTGGCGCGAGATCCTGTCCAGTGCCAGACGTGTCGCGTCCAGCGAGGTGTCCGCATTCTGCGTCGGCCCCTGGGCATGGACCCAGCCTGCGGCCAGCAACGCGCCGCACAGCACAAACAAACTCAGCACACCGGCCCAGCCGCGTCCTGCCACCTGGGCCTGCCATCGATTCTTCAAATCTTCACTCCTGCGGCGCACCAGCGCGCGCTTCACCTCAAACACGGTGCCGGATAATGCCGGGCCGCGGCCGATCCGGTTGTCGGACCAGACCTCAAATTCAACCATGACCGCCACCGAAGTCGCCCCCGGTTTGTTGCTGCGCGCCGGCGCCCAGTCCTCTTTTGCCCTGGCCGACTACCGGCTCGCGGCCTTCGACATGGACTCCACGCTGATCAACATCGAGTGCGTGGACGAGATTGCCGCCGCAGTCGGCCGCAAGGCCGAGGTGGCCGCCATCACCGAGGCCGCGATGCGTGGCGAGATCACCGACTACAAGGCCAGCCTGCGCCAGCGCGTGGCACTGCTGAAGGGCGTGAAACGGGCCGACCTGCAGCGCGTGCTGGACGAGCGCTTGCAGCTCAACCCCGGCGTGGCGAGCTTCGTGGCTGCGCTGCAGAAGGCCGGTCTTCGCACGCTGCTGGTTTCCGGCGGTTTCACCTTTTTCTCCAACGTTGTGCGCGGCCGGCTGAAGCTGGACTTCGCGCGGGCCAACGTGCTGGAGATGGACGGCGAGCAACTCACCGGCCGCATGGTCGACCAGCCCTGGGGCGACATCGTCGACGGCGAGCAGAAGCGTCGCACGGTGCTGGACGTGTGCGACCTGATGGGCATCGCGCCATCGCAGGCCATTGCCGTGGGCGACGGCGCCAACGACTTGCCGATGATGGAAGCCGTGGGCCTGTCGGTCGCCTTCCATGCCAAGCCCGCGGTGCGCGAACGCGCAGTGCTGAGCCTGACCGAAGGCGGCATGGACCGCCTGCTGGCCGTCCTCAAGTAACCGGCACTTCTTCCGAGGGCTGCCGCTCGCGGGCATAACGCGCGGGCGACAGGCCCACATGGCGGGTGAAGGCCACGCTGAACGTGCTGGCCGAGCTGTAGCCCACGCGCTGAGCCACCTCGGCAACGCCCGCCGCGCTGCGCCGCAGCAGGTCTTTGGCAAGCGCCATGCGCCAGGCCAGCAGATAGGCCATGGGCGCCACGCCCACCGCGCGGCTGAAGCGCTCGAAGAACGCCGAGCGCGACAGTGCCGCAAGCTTGGCCAGTTGCACCACCGTCCAGGCCTGAGTGGGATGCTCGTGCATGCCGCGGATGGCCGAGGCAAGCCGGCAGTCGGCCAGGCCGCGCAGCAGGCCGGGCGACGCACCAGTGTCTGCCGAAGACCTCAGCGCTTCGATCAGCAGCACTTCCAGCAGCCTCGCCAGCACCACCTCGCGCGCGGGCCGCTGCGCACGGCATTCGTCGCCCACCAGCTGCACCAGCGTGGACAGCCTGGGCTCGCCGCGCACATGCACCAGCTCAGGCAGCAGCGACACCAACAAGGCGGCATCCGGCGAACCGAAGCTGCAGTAGCCGATGAGGTGGCGAACATCGGGCTCGCCGCCTGGCCTGCCCAGCCTGAACTCGCCCTGGCCCAGTTGCACCGGCGGCGGATCGTCTCCCTCCCAGGTCGGCGGCTCGATGCTGGACATGGCGAAGCCGTGCGCCGAGGGAATCAGCACGAAGTCACCGGCCTGCAAGGTGATCGCCGCCTGCGCCTGGACCGAGAGCTGGCAAGCGCCTTCGAGCACGGCGCAATAGAACGGCCTGCCGGCCTCCGTGCGGCGAACACGCCAGGGCCCCGCGCCACTGACGACCTTGGAGAACGGCGTGCCGGGCTGCAGCAAAGCGACGACCTCGGACAGGGGATCGACCATGAACAGGACTCTCGGAATTGATTGGCGGACTGTTGAATGTAGCAAGTCCGGCGATGGCGACACATCATCTCGCCATCGTCCACCCCTCGCTCATGTCCCGAAGGAGTTCCCATGAAAACGATCCTGATCACCGGCTGCTCATCCGGTTTCGGCCTTGAAATCGCCCGCCACTTCCTGGCCCAGGGCTGGCAGGTCATTGCCACGATGCGCACGCCCCGCGAAGACGTGCTGCCGCCGTCCGAGCGGCTGCGCGTGCTCGCACTGGACGTCACCGACCCGGCAAGCATCCACCATGCGGTGGCGGCAGCCGGGCCGATCGACGTGCTGGTCAACAACGCTGGCATCGGCGTGCTGTCGGCCCTGGAAGCCACCGCGATGGCCACCGCCCGCGAGGTCTTCGAAACCAACACCCTGGGCACGATTGCGATGACCCAGGCCTTCCTGCCGCAGTTCCGGCTGCGCAAGTCCGGTGTGATCGTCAACGTCACATCCAGCGTGACCTTGAAATCGCTGCCCCTGCTGTCGGTCTACACCGCGAGCAAGGCGGCTGTGAACGCGTTCACCGAATCCCTGGCGCTGGAGCTGCAGCCGTTCAACGTGCGGGCCTGCCTGGTGCTGCCGGGCCGCGCACCCAGCACGCGCTTTGGCGAAAACGCCCAGTCGCGCATGCAAGGCGTGTCGGAAGCCTATGCCGAGTTCACGCAGCAGGTGTTCGCCAGCGTGCGCAGCATGTCCACGCCCGTCACGCACGCTGAGGACGTGGCCGAAGCGGTGTGGCGCGCGGCGACCGATCCGTCGACGCCGATGCGCCTGCCCGCCGGTGCCGATGCCGTCGCGTTGACCGAGGCCGGCTAAGACCTGAAGCTCAACTGGTCAGCTGGGCCCAGGTCTTCTCCAAACGCTTCGCCGACACCGGCTGCGGCGTGCGCAGCTCCTGTGCAAACAGGCTGATGCGCAGTTCTTCCAGCTGCCAGCGGAAGTCGTCAAACCGCGCGTCGGCCTGGCCTTTGAGTTCGGCCAGGCGGCGCGTGTAGCGCTGCTCCAGCGGGCGCAGTTCGGCCAGGCGCTGGCTGTCGCGCGCGGGGTCGGCACGCAGCTTGTCCAGCCGCATCACGATGCCCTTCAGGTAGCGGCTGAAATGCTGCAACTGCGGGTAAGGCGTGACAGCCACGAAGCGCTTGGGCATCAGGCGCTGCAGTTGGCCGGTGATGTCGTCGCTCACCTCCTTGGGCGCGCGGGCGTCCTTGAGCTTGCGCAAGGCGGCGGCGTAGTCGACAAGGATGCTGCCGGCCAGGCGCGCCACTTCCTGTGCGATCAGGTTCAGCCGGGTGCGGCCGGTTTCCAGGCGCTGGTTGAAGGCCTGCGCGTTCTGCGGCAGCGGGTCCTGCAGGAAGGCCCGCTCCAGCGCCACATCGATGATCTGCGCTTTCAGTTCGTCGGCCGTGCCCAGCGGCATGTAGGCCACGGCCATCTGCGTCAGGTCCGGGATGTTTTTCTCCAGGTACTTCAGTGGCTCCTTGAGCTGCAGCCCCACCAGGCGACGCAGGCCGGCGCGATGCTTGGCCGCGGCCACATCTGGTTCGTCAAAAACTTCGATCTCGACGTGCGTGTTCTTGTCGATCAGCGCCGGGAAGCCGATCAGCGTCTGGCCGGCCTTGCGGATCTCCATCAGCTCGGGCAGCTCGCCGAAGGTCCAGCTGGTGTGTCTGGCGGGAGCCGTGTCGGCCGGCGGCGGTGGTGCCGCCTTGATGCCCGCGACCACGGCCTTGCCACCCGAAGGCGTTGCAATGGTCTGCGGCTGAGGTGCTGCCACCGCGGCGGCGCCCAGCTTCAGCGAGGCCAGGGCCTGGAACGCGGAGCGTGCCTGGCCACCGAGTTCGGCCTTCAACGTGGCGAGCTGGCGGCCCATGCCGAGCTGGCGACCATGTTCGTCCACCACGCGGAAATTCATGAACAGGTGCGGCGCGAGTTGCTCCAGTTTGAAGTCGTTGCGCTGCACGGCGATCTGGCTGCGCTCACGCACGGCCTTCAGCAGCACGTCCACCAGGTTGCCCTGCGCGAACGGCGCGCTCGCGCAGAACTCGGCCACGAACTCCGGCAGCGGCACCAGGCGCGAGCGCGGGCGCTGGTGCAGGCTCTTCACCAGCGCCAGCACCTTGGCTTCCAGCATGCCGGGCACCAGCCACTCGCAGCGATCTTCGCTGACCTGGTTCAGCGCGTAGATCGGCACGCTGACGGTCACACCGTCTTTTGGGTCCTGCGGCTGGTGCAGGTAGGTCGCGACGCAGTCCACACCGCCCATGCGCAGGGTCTTCGGGAAGGCGTTCGTGGTGATGCCGGCCGCCTCGTGGCGCATCAGCTCTTCGCGCGTGAGGCGCAGCAGCTCGGGCTGCCCGCGCTGGGCCTCGCGAAACCAGCGCTCGAAGCTGTGGCCGCTGACGATGTCGCCCGGCAGCTGCGCGTCGTAGTAGGCGTAGATCAATTCGTCGTCGACCAGCACGTCCTGCCGGCGCGACTTGTGCTCCAGTTCCTCGACCTGCGCGATCATCTTGCGGTTGTGCGCGAGGAAGGGCAGCTTGCTGTCCCACTCGCCGTTGACCAGCGCTTCGCGGATGAAGATCTCCCGCGCCAGCTTCGCGTCCACATTGCCGAAGTTCACGCGCCGATTGCTGTAGACGACGATGCCGTAAAGCGTGGCGCGCTCCAGCGCAATGACCTCGGCCGCCTTCTTCTCCCAGTGCGGCTCCAGCAGCTGGACCTTGAGCAAATGCCCGGCGATCTGCGGAATCCACTGGGGCTCGATGTTCGCAAGGCCGCGGCCGAACAGGCGCGTGGTCTCGACCAGCTCGGCCGCAACGATCCAGCGGCCCGGTTTCTTGCTCAGGTGTGCGCCCGGGTGGCGCCAGAACTTGATGCCGCGGGCGCCAAGGTAGAACTCGTCATCGTCCGCCTTCAGGCCGATGTTGCCCAAGAGGCCGGCCATCATCGCCAGGTGCAGCTGCTCGTAGGTCGCAGGGCTGCCGTTGATGCGCCAGCCTTGTTCGGCGACGACGGTGTGAAGCTGGGAATGGATGTCTCGCCACTCGCGCACGCGGCGCGGGTTGACGAAGCTGTCGCGCAGGCGCTGTTCCTGCTGGCGGTTGCTGAGCTTGTGCGAGTCAATCTGCTGGCCGGCCTGCGCAGCATGGCCGTGCTGTCCACGGCCTTCTTCTATCCACTTCCACAGCTTCAGGTAGCCCATGAATTCCGACTTCTCATCGTCGAACTTCTTGTGCTTTTCGTCTGCCGCCTGCTGCGCTTCCAGCGGCCGGTCGCGCACGTCCTGCACGCTGAGCGCGGACGCAATGATCAGCACCTCGCTCAGTGCTTCGCGCGAGCGGGCTTCCAGGATCATGCGGCCCACGCGCGGGTCCAGCGGCAGGCGCGAGAGCTCCTGGCCAATGCGCGTGAGCACGTTGGCATCGTCCACCGCGCCCAGTTCACCAAGCAGCGCGTAGCCGTCGGCAATCGCCTTCTTCGGCGGCGCTTCGAGGAAAGGGAATTCCTCCACGTCGCCCAGCCGCAGGCCCTTCATGCGCAGGATCACGCCGGCCAGCGAGGAGCGCAGGATTTCGGGGTCGGTGAAGCGCGGGCGCTCGTTGAAATCCTTCTCGTCGTAAAGCCGCACGCAGATGCCGTTGGCCACGCGACCACAGCGGCCGGCGCGCTGATTGGCGGCCGCCTGGCTGATGGACTCGACCTGCAGCTGCTCGACTTTGTTGCGGTAGCTGTAGCGCTTCACGCGCGCCTGGCCGGAGTCGATCACGTAGCGAATGCCGGGCACCGTCAGCGAGGTCTCGGCCACGTTGGTGGCCAGCACGATGCGATGGCCGTTACCGGCCTCGAAGACGCGGTCCTGCTCGGCCTGACTGAGGCGTGCGAACAGCGGCAGGATGTCGGCATCCCGGTGCAGCGGCTGGTGCGCCAGGTGCTTGCGCAAATGGTCCGCCGCTTCGCGGATTTCGCGCTCGCCAGGCAGGAAGACCAGGATGTCGCCACGGGCCTCGCGCCAGAGCTCGTCGACCGCATCGGCGATCGCGTCGTTGAGGTCGAAATCCTTCTTCTCTTCGAAGGGGCGCCAGCGCTGCTCGACTGGAAACGTCCGTCCGCTGACCATGATGGTCGGCGCCGGGCCGTGGATGGATTCGAAGTGCCTGGCGAAGCGGTCCGCATCGATGGTCGCCGAGGTCACGACGATCTTCAGGTCGGGCCGGCGCGGCAGGATCTGGCGCAGGTAGCCGAGCAGGAAATCGATGTTGAGGCTGCGCTCGTGCGCCTCGTCGATGATCAGCGTGTCGTAGGCCTTGAGCAGTGGGTCGGTCTGCGTCTCGGCCAGCAGGATGCCGTCCGTCATCAACTTGACGGATGCCCCTGCTTGCAATCGATCCTGGAACCTCACCTTGTAGCCCACCACCTCGCCCAGCGGCGAATTCAGCTCCTCGGCAATGCGCTTGGCCACCGAGCTCGCGGCAATGCGCCGCGGCTGGGTGTGGCCGATCAGGCCCTTGCCGCCAGCCCCCAGGCCACGGCCCAGTTCCATCGCGATCTTCGGCAACTGCGTGGTCTTGCCCGAGCCGGTCTCGCCGCAGACGATGATGACCTGGTGCTGCTGCAGCGCGCGCGCAATCTCCTCGCGCCGGCCGGAGACCGGCAGCGATTCGGGATAGCGAATGGGCGGCACCGGATTGGCCGGGCGCGGAGGGCGGGCTTCGCGCACAGCTCGCGCCTCGCGGGGTTCACGGGCTTCGCTGCGCTCTGCACGCTCGGTGCGGGGCGGACGCGGCGGCCTCGCGGCGGCGGGGGTGGCGGGGGTGGCGGCAGTGTCCGCAGCAGGGGCGGCGGGCGCGTCGGCGGTGGGATTGGGAGGGGAGGCTTGTCGATTCACGAGGCGCGGATTATCCCGCGCCGGGCAAGTCCGGTCCTGCGAGCCCGTCGTGTCCTTGTCGACGCGCCACCGAGCAAGCCCTTTCCAAGGACGGCGACGGCAGCTGCGGCACAATCCGCCCCGTGATGGATCTTGTCTTTCCCCATACCTTCGTGCCCTGGTTTCGCTCGGTGGCGCCCCATATCCATGCTTACCGCGGCAAGACCTTTGTCGTCGGCATGACCGGGGAGCTGATTGCGGCGGGGAAACTCAATTTTTTTGCGCAGGACATGGCCATCCTGCAGGCCATGGGCGTGCGGCTGGTGCTGGTGCATGGCTTCCGGCCGCAGGTCAACGAGCAACTGGCCGCCAAAGGCCATGCCTCGGTGTTCTCGCATGGCATGCGGGTGACCGACAGCGTGGCGCTGGATTGCGCGCAGGAGGCCGCCGGCCAATTGCGCTTCGAGATCGAAGCGGCGTTTTCCCAGGGCTTGCCGAATACGCCGATGGCAAATTCCACCGTCAGGGTGGTGTCAGGCAATTTCCTGACGGCACGGCCGGTCGGCATTGTCGATGGCGTGGATTTCATTCACAGCGGTGTGGTGCGCAAGGTGGACGCAGCGTCGATACGCCGAGCGATCGACATTGGCGCGATGGTGCTGCTCTCGCCTTTTGGCTTTTCGCCCACAGGTGAAGCCTTCAATCTCTCGATGGAAGACGTGGCCACCCAAACCGCGATTGCGCTGCAGGCCGACAAGCTGCTTTTCATGACCGAGATACCCGGTATTCGCGAGCAAATTTCCGATCCGGAAAGTGCGATTGACACCGAGCTCTCGCTGGCCGAAGCCGAGCGCCTGCTGAATGCCTTGCCGGCACCGATGCAGCCCACCGACACGGCGTTTTATCTCAAGCATTGCGTGAATGCCTGCCACGGCGGCGTAGAGCGTTCTCACATCCTGCCGTTTGCCACCGATGGCGCACTGCTGATGGAGGTATTCACCCACGATGGCATCGGCACCATGGTGGTCGATGAAAAACTCGAAAGCCTGCGCGAAGCGGGCTCCGACGACGTCGGCGGCATCCTGCAGTTGATCGAGCCATTCGAGCGCGACGGCACGCTGGTCAAACGCGACCGTACCGAAATCGAACGCGACATTACCAACTACACGGTGATCGAACACGACGGCGTGATTTTTGGCTGCGCTGCGCTGTATCCCTACCCCGAAGCGCGCACCGGAGAAATGGCCGCGCTGACGGTTTCGCCGCAGGTGCAAGGCCAGGGCGATGGCGACAAGATTCTCAAGCGCGTGGAGCAGCGCGCGAGGCAGATGGGCATGGACACCATCTTCGTGCTGACCACGCGCACCATGCACTGGTTCATCAAGCGCGGTTTCGTGCAGGTCGATCCCGATTGGCTGCCCGAGGCCCGCAAGCGCAAATACAACTGGGACCGTCGCTCCCAGGTGATGATCAAGAAGCTGGGCTGAAGCCCAGCATTCCGGGGCCGCCGGCCCCTTTTGAGAACCCGAACCCGATACGAGAGCAATACCATGGCACGCATCATCCAGTGCAGCTACCTGAAGAAAGAAGCCGAAGGGCTGGACTTCCCCGTCTACCCGGGCGAACTGGGCAAGCGCATCTACGAGAACATCAGCAAGGAAGCGTTTGACCTGTGGAAGCGCCACCAGACCATGCTGGTCAATGAAAACCGCCTGAACCTGGCCGACGCACGCGCCCGCCAGTACCTTGCGCGGCAGATGGAACAGTTCCTGTTCGGCGGCGGTGCCGAACAGCCGGCCGGCTTTGTGCCACCCAGCACCTGAGCGCAGCCACTAACCAGGGTTTTTTCTGACATCTGGTATTGGCATATCGGGTTTGTCGCAGTCGTGGGAATCTGTGACAGTTTTGTGGGCTTGCCTGCGGAACCTTTCGCTGACCTCGGTTATCATTCGCTTGCCCTCCGGGTTCATTGATTGGAGATAACCGAATGACCACGATCCAGGAACTGCTGGCGCAGAAAGCAGCGCTCGAGAAGCAAATTGCTGAAGCGCAGCGCGCCGCCAAGTCCGATGCCATTGCCAAGGTCAAGTCGCTGATGAGCGAATATGGCCTGACCGCCGCCGATCTGGCTGGCAAGGCGCCCACCGCCCCCAAGGGCGAAGGCACCAAGAAAGTGGCCGCGAAATACCGCGACCCGGCCACCGGCCAAAGCTGGACCGGCCGAGGCCTGAAGCCCAAGTGGCTGCAGGCTGCGCTGGCTTCCGGCAAGTCGCTTGGCGACTTCTCGGTTTAAGCTTTGCGACTTCGCGGTTTGAGTACCGCGGGTTCGCCCGGACCTTCCGGTTGAAATTCGCCAGCATTCAGGGGGACGCCGTCAGCGGCGGTGCATGGCAGAAATCAATCGGCAAATCGGCGGCCAGCCGATGCGGCGAACATTTCTTCAGGCAATAGCGCGCTTCATATTGCTTTGCCACACCACAGGGCGGCCTCGGCTGCCCTGTTGCTTTTTCTGGCGCAGCTTTTGGGTGGTGCTGAGCCTTGCCCCAGGGCAATGCCCTAGACTTCCGTTGTGATCCCACCAGGTTTTATCCAAGAGTTGCTGTCGCGCGTGGACGTGGTCGAGGTGGTCGGCCGCCATGTCGAGCTGAAGAAGGCCGGCATCAACCACAAGGGCCTGTGTCCTTTTCACGGCGAAAAGTCGCCCAGCTTCATCGTCAGCCCGTCTCGCCAGACCTATCACTGCTTCGGCTGCGGCGTGCATGGCGACGCGATTCGCTTCCTGACTGAGCACCACGGCATGAGTTTTGTGGAAGCCGTGCAAGACCTGTCGCAACAGGTTGGCCTGCAGGTGCCGGAAGACGAGCGCAGCGAGGCCGACCGCGCCGCAGCGGCCGAGCAGCGCCAGCGCCAGACCACGCTGACCGATGTGCTGGCCAAGGCAGCGCAGCATTACCGCCAGCAGCTGAAGTCCAGCCCACGCGCCATCGACTACCTGAAACGCCGAGGCCTGACCGGCGAGGTCGCCCAGCGCTTCGGCCTGGGCTATGCACCCGAAGGCTGGCGCACGCTGGCCAGTGCGTTTGCGCGCTATGACGATCCGCTGCTGGCCGAATCCGGCATGGTCATCGCGCAAGGCGCGGACGAAGGCAAGAGCGAAGCCGACCAGAAGCGCTACGACCGCTTCCGCGACCGCATCATGTTCCCCATCCGCAACGTCAAGGGGGAAACCATCGCCTTTGGCGGCCGGGTGCTGGACAAGGGCGAACCCAAGTACCTGAACTCGCCCGAGACGCCGGTCTTCGTGAAAGGCCGCGAGCTGTATGGGTTGTACGAGTCGCGCACCGGGCTGCGGGAAAAAGGCTACGCGCTGGTCACCGAAGGCTACATGGACGTGGTGGCACTGGCGCAGCTGGGTTTTCCCAACGCGGTGGCCACGCTGGGCACGGCCTGCACTGCAGAGCATGTGCAGAAACTGCTGCGCTTCACCGAACAGGTGGTGTTCAGCTTCGACGGCGACGCCGCCGGCCGCCGCGCCGCCGGCCGGGCGCTGGAAGCAGCACTGCCACATGCCACCGACACGCGCAGCTTCCGCTTCCTGTTCCTGCCCGCCGAACACGACCCGGACAGCTATGTGCGCGCCCACGGCCAGCAGGCCTTCGAAGCCCAGGTGCGGGACGCCGTGCCACTGTCGCGCCAGTTGCTGGAACACGCGGCCATCGACTGCGCGCTGGACACGGCCGAGGGCCGGGCGCGCATGCTGGCCCAGGCCCGCCCTCTGTGGCAGGCCTTGCCCGACGGCGCACTGAAGCTGCAGCTGCTCAGCGAGCTGGCCCGCCAGGGCGGCCTGCCGGCGGAAGAGCTGTCTGGCCTGTGGGGCCAGGGCCAGGGCAATTCACGCGGCAGACCAGGCAATGCCCAGGCCCACGGCAGCTCGCCGGCAGAGACAGACGATCCTTTTGACGACGGCACGCCGCCGGGCGAGCGCTACGCCAGCCGCGGCAAGTTTGGCAGCGGCGAGCCGGCCTGGCGCAAGCGGCCTTTCAACCGCGACCGCGCCGGCCATGCGGAAGGCCCGCCAGCGGTGCGAGGCCGCAGGCCGGCACCGAAGCGGCCGGAAGACCGGGTGCTGCAAATGCTGTTTGGCCAGCCGCAATGGTGGGACAGCCTGCCCGGCAACGAACACGATTTCCTGCACGCACTGCCCGCTCCGCACGGCGACCTGATTGCCTGGCTGGAGCGCGACCTGGCCGAGCACGGCCCGCGCTCCTGGGCGGTGCTGCGCGAAGCCCTGGCCGCTGACGAAGCACTGCCCGAAGCCAGCCGCCAGCTGGCGGACGGCGACGCCGACCCGGGCGCCACGCTGGACGATTTCCGCCGCGCGCTGGACGTGCTGCTCGAACGCGACCTGGCACAGCAGATGAAGCAGCTGCTGGCCCAGGCCGGCGCTGACCCGGCCGCGCTGCAGCAATACCGCGAGCTGGACCGCCAATGGCGGGAAGTGAAGCGTCGCCAGGCGGCTGCGCCAAAGGACGAAAGCTAGTCCGGCAGCGACGCCTGCGCGTGGCGTGGCGTGCCAGTACGCGGAAAAGTCACCGAAGTCCCTTCGCTTTTCAAGGCCTTGGCTTGCTCAAAAATAGTGCATTTGGGTAAAATCCGATTTTCAGCGGCAAGAGTGACAGCAGCACTGCCGGCATGGACCACCCGCATGGACAGCCCATGCCATGGGTAGAACGCACTTCAAGTTCTCAAGGCCGGTCCCCTCCCTCCGCCAGTGCTGCACGCAAAAATGTCATGTCCAAGCGAACTTGCCCGCCGGAATGAGCTGACTGGTTTGCGCCCACTGATTGCGCTGCCTTTGCTTGTGATGTGGCGACACCGTCGCCACATGGTGAGCAAGGCGGCCGGCAGGTTTTCAGTTCTCCATGCCCTGCTTTTGCTGCAGCGCGTTTGCGCGCTGCAGCTGCCGCACGTCGGCAAGGCAGTATCAGGAGCCTGAAAGCGCTGCCCCTCACGACTGTTTCCCCAAGGTTCCCTCAAGGATCTGCATGACCGCCAAGAAGACCGCCGCCACCAAGACCGTCAAGGCCGCCGCCGATGCGGAAGACACCAAGCTGACCAAGACCAAAGCGGCAGCCAAGACCGCCACGGCCACGGCGGAAGATGGCAAGGCCAAGCGTGGCCGCAAGCCGAAGGCGGAAACCCCGGCCAAGAAGGAAGCGGTCGAGGAAGTCGAAGACGACCTGAGCGACATCGAGGCCGAGCTGGAAGGCGAGGTCGAAGTCGAGGTGGTCGAAAGCTCCGAAGTCGTCGAGGAAGCCGAAGACAAACCCAAGGCCAAGCCGCTGCGCATGAAGGTCAGCCGCGCCAAGGAGCGCGCGCTGATGCGTGAATTCGGCCTGGACGAAACCGCGCTGACCGAAGAAGAAGTCGCCAAGCGCCGCCAGGAGCTGAAGACGCTCATCAAGATGGGCAAGACGCGTGGCTACCTCACGCACCAGGAAATCAACGACCACTTGCCCGAGAAGCTGGTCAACGAGGAAATCCTCGAAGCCATCATCTCGATGCTCAATGACATGGGCATCGCGGTCTACGAGCAGGCGCCCGATGCGGCCACGCTGCTGATCGCTGGCGGCGCCACCTCGACCGCCACCGAAGAAGAAGCCGAAGAAGCGGCCGAAGCGGCGCTGTCCACGGTCGACTCGGAATTCGGCCGCACGACCGACCCGGTGCGCATGTACATGCGCGAAATGGGCTCGGTCGAACTGCTGACCCGGGAAGGCGAAATCGAAATCGCCAAGCGCATCGAAGGTGGTCTGCAGGCCATGATGCAGGCCATCTCGGCCTCGCCGACCACCATCGCCGAGATCCTGGCGATGGCCGACAAGATCGCCGCCGGTGACATGCAGATCTCCGACGTGGTGGATGGCTTCGTCGCCAAGGACGAGGCCGACGACTACGTGGCCGAAGAAGACTTCGACGAGTTCGACGAGGAAGACGACGACGACGGCAATGGCGGCTCCAAGGCCCTGACCAAGAAGCTCGAAGAGCTGAAGAATGCCGCGCTGACCAAATTCGCCGACCTGCGCATTCACTTCGACAAGATGCGCAAGTCCTTCGAGAAGGAAGGCTACAAGTCGCAGCCGTACAGCAAGGCGCAATTGGCCATCAGTGAAAACCTGATGACCATCCGCTTCACGGTCAAGACCATCGAGAAGCTGTGCGACATCCTGCGCTCGCAGGTGGACGACGTGCGCCGCTACGAACGCGAGATCCGCAAGATCGTGGTCGACAAGTGCGGCATGCCGCAGGAACACTTCATCAAGACCTTCCCGCCGAATGCCTTGAACCTGAAGTGGGCCGAGAAGGAAATCGCGGCGGCCAAGCCGTTCAGCGCCATCCTCGCCCGCAACCTGCCGGCCGTGCAGGAACTGCAGCAGAAGCTGATCGACCTGCAGGCCCGCGCCGTCGTGCCGGTCGAAGACCTGAAGGACATCAACCGTCGCATGAACGAGGGAGAGAAGGCCTCGCGCGATGCGAAGAAGGAAATGATCGAGGCCAACCTGCGCCTGGTGATCTCGATCGCGAAGAAGTACACCAATCGCGGCCTGCAGTTCCTGGACCTGATCCAGGAAGGCAACATCGGCCTGATGAAGGCGGTGGACAAGTTCGAATACCGCCGCGGCTACAAGTTCTCGACCTATGCGACGTGGTGGATTCGTCAGGCCATCACCCGCTCGATCGCCGACCAGGCGCGCACCATCCGCATCCCGGTTCACATGATCGAGACGATCAACAAGATGAACCGTCTGTCGCGCCAGCACTTGCAGGAATTCGGCTTCGAGCCGGACGCTCCGACGCTGGCCGAGAAGATGGAAATGCCCGAGGACAAGATCCGCAAGATCATGAAGATCGCCAAGGAGCCGATCTCCATGGAAACGCCGATCGGGGACGACGACGACAGCCACCTGGGCGACTTCATCGAGGACACCAACAACACCGCGCCCATCGAGGCCGCGATGCAGGCCGGCCTGCGCGACGTGGTGAAGGACATCCTCGACAGCCTGACCCCGCGCGAAGCCAAGGTGCTGCGCATGCGCTTCGGCATCGAAATGTCCACCGACCACACGCTGGAAGAAGTGGGCAAGCAGTTCGACGTGACCCGCGAGCGCATTCGCCAGATCGAAGCCAAGGCGATCCGCAAGCTGAAGCACCCGAGCCGCTCGGACAAGCTGCGCACCTACCTGGACAACATCTGATCCAGCAATGCCTGACGCGGGCCTGACAGGCCCAAAATGAAAAGCGGGGAACGCAGCAATGCGTCACCCGCTTTTTCGTTGGTGCCCGGGTTTTCCTGGCCCCTTGCGCCGGCCTGTGGCTTGCGCGCTAAACTCAATCGGGCATGGCGACCATCAAGCGCAGATACGTATTTTTTGCTGACCTGCGAGGCAGCACCGCGTTGTACGAAACGCTGGGCAACGCGCACGCCACGTCAGTGGTGACGGACGTGATCCGCAACCTCGCCCGCCGCGTCCCGGAATGCGGCGGTCAGCTCGTCAAGACCCTGGGCGACGGCCTGATGGCCGTGTTTCCGCGCGCCATCAACGCAGTGACTGCCGCGGTGCAGATGCAGGACGACCTGGAGCGCCAACCCGCGCCGAGCGACCGGCCCACACCACGCGTGCAGCTGCAGATCGCGATCAGCGCCGGCGAAGTGGTCGAAGTCGGCGGCGACTGCTTCGGCGACGCCGTCAACGTCGCGGCCAGGCTGCTGGACCATGCCGGCGACAGCGAATCGCTGATCGGCCGCGAGGTCTACGACGAATTGCCCTGGGAAGTGCGCTCGCGCTTCCGGCACCTCGACAAGGTGCACCTGCGCGGCCGCGTGGAGCCAGCCGAGGTGTTCCTGTTGGCCCGCAGCAAGGGGCCGGACACCGAAGTCACCCACCTCGAAAGCCCTTCGGCCACGCATGACGCGCTGGGCGTGCTGCTGAGCTGGCGCGGCCAGCCGCACCGCTTCCTGCGCGACCGCATGCCGGTGTTGCTGGGCCGCGGCGCGGCCTGCGGCATGAAGGTGGAGGACGCCCGTGTTTCCCGTACCCATGCACGCATCGACCTGATGGGCGGCGCGCTGCAGCTGACCGACCTGAGCATCAACGGCACCTTCGTGCGCTTTGCAGGCGACGACGAGGTGCTGAGCCTGCGCCGCGGCAGCTGCACGCTGCATGGCCAGGGCGAACTGGGCCTGGGCGGTTCGCCCAACGACGCCAGCGTCGCCACGCTGCGCTTCTCGCTGATCGCCCACAACGACCCGCCACCACCGCCCTTCCCGCCAGCCGCCGCTCCCTGGCAGCACCGCTGAACCGCATGCCACCACCCGCTCCCGCCCCGTCCTTCCAGCACGGGCAGGCGCCGCGTGTCGGCATCCTGTTCACCAACCTGGGCACCCCCGACGCCGCCACGCCGGCGGCACTGCGCCGCTACCTGGCCGAGTTCCTCAGCGACAGCAGGGTGGTCGAGATCCCGCGGCTGGTCTGGTGGCCCATCCTGCACGGGATCATCCTGCGCACCCGTCCGGCCAAGTCGGCAAGCAAGTACGCCAGCGTCTGGCTGCCCGAAGGCTCGCCGCTGCTGGTCTGGACCCAGCGACAGGCCCGCGCGCTGCAGGCCGAGCTGGCCGCCGACGGCCTGCCTGTGATCGTGGTCGCAGCCATGCGCTACGGCAATCCGGGCATCCCCGCCGCCCTGCAGGCCCTGCACGACCAGGGCGTGGACCGCATCCTGGTCCTCCCGACCTATCCGCAATACTCCGGCGCCACCACGGCCAGCACCATCGACAAGGTCGCCGAATGGACCCGCCGCACCCGCCGCCTGCCGGCGCTGCGCTTCGTCACCCAGTACCACGACGACGCAGGCTACATCCAGGCGCTGGCCGCCAGCGTATGCGCGCATTGGCAACAGGCGGGGCGCGCGCCCGTGCTGGTGATGAGCTTCCACGGCATGCCCGAACGCACGCTGCACCTGGGCGACCCCTACCACTGCCAGTGCCACAAGACCGCCAGGCTGCTGGCCGAGGCCTTGGGCCTGTCGACCGAGCAGTACCGCGTCACCTTCCAGAGCCGCTTTGGCAAGGCGAAGTGGCTGGAGCCGGCGACAGAACCCACCCTGGTGGCGCTGGCGCAGCAGGGTGTGGCGCAAGTCGACGTGGTCTGCCCTGGGTTCTCAGCCGACTGCCTGGAAACACTGGAGGAGATCAGCCAGGAAGCCAGGGAGGCCTTCCTGCACGCAGGCGGCCAGGTGTTCCACTACATCCCCTGCCTGAACGATTCACCGGCGCACGTCGCCGCGCTGGCGGCGCTGGCGCGGCGCCATCTGGCCGGCTGGGAACTCGACCCGCCCTCGCCGGCCACATTGGCGGCCACGAAAGCACGGGCCCTGGCGGCTGGCGCCAGGGCCTGATCGTCAAGCGGTGGACGCTCAGGCGACGCGCCGGCGGCCCCACCAGCGCATCACGCGCGGCAGCACCAGCACCGCCACCACGCAGGCCAGGAAAAAGACTGACACCGGCCGGTCGATGAAGACCGTCCAGCGGCCTTCGCCGATGGAGAGTGCGTTGCGCATCTGCGCTTCGGCCAGTGGCCCCAGGATCATGCCGACGATGACCGGTGCGGTGGGAAAGTCGAAGCGCCTCATCAGCACGCCAGCCAGGCCGACACCGAACATCAGGAACAGGTCGAAGCTGCTCTGGCGCATGCCGTAAACACCCACGGTGGCGAAGATCAGGATGCCGGCATAGAGCTGCGGCCGCGGGATCTTCAGCAGCTTCACCCAGAGGCCCACCAGCGGCAGGTTCAGCACCAGCAGCATCACGTTGCCGATGTAGAGCGAAGCGATCAGCGCCCAGACCAGGGTGGCCGAGGTGGTGAACAGCTGCGGCCCGGCCTGGATGCCGTAGTTGGACAGCGCAGAGAGCAGGATGGCCGCGGTCACCGAGGTCGGGATGCCCAGCGTCAGCAGCGGCACCAGCGTGGCCGTCACAGCCGCATTGTTGGCCGCCTCCGGCCCGGCCACGCCTTCGATGGCGCCCACGGTGCCGAACTCTTCCGGATGCTTGGAGAGCTTGCGCTCGGTGGCGTAGCTGAGGAAGGTCGGGATCTCCGAGCCGCCCGCAGGCAGCGTGCCGAACGGAAAGCCGATGGCCGTGCCGCGCAGCCAGGCCGGCCACGAACGGCGCCACTCCTGCCTGCTCATGTGCACGCGGCCGGTACTGTTCAACTTGGCTTCGCTGCGGCCCTCGTAAAGGGCGTTGTAAAACGCCTCACCCACCGCAAACAGGCCCACTGCGATCAGCACCACCTCAATGCCATCGAGGAACTCCGGAATGCCACCGGTGTAGCGCACCTGGCCGGTGATCTGATCCAGCCCGACCAGGCCGATGGCCAGGCCGATGAACAGCGCCGTCATGCCGCGCAGTGCACTGGCACCCAGCACCGAGCTGACGGTGGTGAAGGCCAGCAGCATCAGGCAGAAGTATTCCGGCGGGCCAAGTTGCACGGCGTAATCGGCCACCAGCGGCGCAAACAGCGTGACCAGCACCGTGGCGATGGTGCCTGCCACGAAGGAGCCGATGGCGGATGTGGCCAGCGCCGCGCCCGCGCGGCCGCTCTTGGCCATCTTGAAGCCCTCGAGCGCGGTCACCATGGTGCCCGTCTCGCCAGGGGTGTTCAGCAGGATGGAGGTGGTGGAGCCGCCATACATCGCGCCGTAGTAGATGCCAGCGAAGAAGATCATCGACGCGGTGGGCTCGACCTGCGAGGTGATGGGCAGCAGCATCGCCACCGTCACCGCCGGGCCCAGGCCAGGCAGCACGCCGATGGCCGTGCCCAGCGCGCAGCCCACGAAGGCCCACAACAGGTTCACCGGCGTGCCCGCCGTCATGAAGCCTTGCAGCAGTTGGTGCCAGATGTCCATGGTGTCTCCCTCCGCTCAGAGCCAACCGGTGCCGGTCAGGCCCGGCAGGTTGATGGCCAGCAATTGCGTGAACAGCCAGAACACCGGCGCCGAGATTGCCAGCCCAACGGCCGCGTCAACCAGCGTGGTCCGCACGCTGCCGGCCGGCTTGCCCTCGGACAGCCGCAGCCCGCGCACCGCCAGCACATAGCAGAGCGCGCAGCTAAAGACAAAGCCAATGCGGGTGATGGCTGCGGCGTTCAGCAGCACGCCGGCCGCCACCCAGGCCATCGAGCGCCAGTCACCGTGCGCCGCGCCTGACGGCGTTTCCATCGCACGAAAGCCGCCCCGCCGGGCTTGCCAGACCAGCCCCACGCCGCAGGCCAGCAGCGCCACGGCCACCAGCCAGGGCAGGAAGTTCGGACCCACGCCGGCATAGCCGGCATTGGCCGGAATGGCCAGCGCGCCAACCGCCAGCACCCCACCCAGCACGATCACACCGGCACCGACCAGCGTCTGCGGCCGGTTCACCGCGGGCGGTGACATCAATTGCTCATCAGCCATGCTCAGACCATGCCACTCTTGGCCATGATGGCGCGCAGCGAGGCGAACTCACGATCCACGAACTCGTCGAAGGCCGGGCCGCTGAGCAGCGCCGGGGTCCAGCCGTTTTTCTGGATCGCCTCGGCCCAGGCCGGGGCCTTGGTGGCCGCCAACACCATGGAGGTCAGTGCCTTGCGCTGATCGGGCGTGATGCCGGGCGCACCATACACGCCGCGCCAGTTGCCGATCTCGACGTTGATGCCCAGCTCCTTCAGCGTGGGCGCATTCAGCCCAGGCAGCCGGGCTGGCGAGGTGACGGCGATGGGCAGCATCTTGCCGCTGGCGATGTACGGCTGGAACTCGCTGTAGCCACTGCCGCCCACGCTGACATTGCCACCCAGGATGGCCGCGACGGCTTCGCCACCGCCGCGGAACGGCACGTAGTTGATCTTGGCCGCGTCCACACCCACTTCGCGCGCGATCATGGCCGCGGCAATGTGCTCGGTGGCGCCGCGCGAGCCGCCGCCCCACTTGACGCTGCCCACGTCCTTCTTCATCGCGTCAACCACGTCCTTCATGGTCTTGAAAGGCGAGTTGGCCGGTAGCACGAAGACGTTGTATTCGCTGATCAGGCGCGCGATCGGCGTGGCCTGGCTGAGGTCGACCGGCGGCTTGCCGGTGATGATGCCGCCCAGCATCACGGCGCCCATCACCATCAGGGCGTGCGGGTCGCCCTTGCTGGCATTGACGAATTGGGCCAGCCCCAGCGCGCCAGCGGCACCACCCTTGTTGTCGTAGCTGACCGAGGAAGCCACGCCGGCATCCTGCAGCGCCTTGCCCAGCGCTCGGCCGGTGCTGTCCCAGCCGCCGCCCGGGTTGGCCGGCACCATCATCTTCAGCGCCACACCAGCGGCGTGGCCCGACATCGGCAATGCGCCGGCTGCGGCCATCGCGGCCAGGCTCTTGAGGAAAGCGTCTCTGCGCATGGGCATGTCTCCTGGGAGTTTTTGAATCGAATCGGGCGATGGTGACGCGCGAGGCTGTCAAATGGCTGTCCATCGGCCTAGGGGAAATGCGGGTACGGCCACCGGCATGGCCCTACCGCGGTCGGTGCTATGGTGGCCCGCATGAAGGTGCTGCTGATCGAAGATGACGCCACGATGCAGGCCACGCTGGCCCGCACGCTGAACCGGCGCGGCATGCAGGTGGTCTGCTGGGGCGAGGGGCAGCGGGCATTGGAACGCTGGGAGGCCTGCATGCCCGACGTGGTGCTGCTGGACCTCAGCCTGCCGGGCCTGGACGGGCTGGAGGTGCTGGCACATGCCCGCGCTGCCGGGCTGACGACGCCAGTGATGATCCTGACCGCGCGCGGCACCATCGGCGACCGTGTGATCGGCCTGAACACCGGTGCCGATGACTACCTGCCCAAGCCCTTCGATCTGGACGAGTTGGAGGCGCGCATCCGCGCCATGGCCCGCCGCGCCGCCGGCAGCGGGCCTGCTGCCTTTGCCGCGCCCAGCAACGGCTTTGGCGGCCTGCGCTGGGAGGGCGATGAAGGAGCGATTTACCACGGGGACGAGGCCCTGGAGCTGACCCCGCGCGAAACCGCGCTGCTGCGCGCACTGCTGCAGCGGCCCGGTCATGCGGTGACCAAGGAGCGCCTGTTCGAGGCCGTGTTTCCGGGTGAGCATGAAGTGCAGTTCGAGGCAGTCGAGGTGGTGGCTTACCGGCTGCGCAAGCGCCTGCAGCCCACCGAGGTGCAACTGGTGACGCTGCGCGGCCTGGGCTACCTGCTCAAGGCCGACAGCTGAGCCGGGGCACGTGAACATGGGCTCGACCGGCTGGCTGGACACGGCCGGGGCGCGGCTGTCGCTGCGCAGCCGCTTGCTGCTGGGCATCCTGCTGCCTGCACTGCTGGTCATCGCGGTCAACACGGTGATGCTGTACCGCCAAGCCTTGCGCGCGGCGGACATTGCCTATGACCGAACGCTGTTGGCCACGGCCAAATCCATCGGCGAGCTGCTGGAGGTCAACAGCGAGCAGCCCGGCACCCACCTCAAGGCCACCCTGCTCTACTCGGCGCTGGAGCCTTTCGAGGCCGACAACCGCAGCCGCATCTTCTACAAGGTCACCGGCTTTCAGGGCGAAACAGTGTCCGGCTTCGAAGCCTTGCCCACTTGGCACGGCCAGTTGCCCGCCAAAGGCCCCTACGCGGCGCTGGTGGACTTCTACGACGACCGCTACCAGGGCACGCCGGTGCGCGTGGCGGTGCTGCTGCAGCCAGTCGTCTGGCCGGGCGGACAAGGCATGGCCATGGTGCAGGTGGCCGAGACGCTGGAGCTGCGACAGACGCTTGCGCGCAGCCTGCTGGTCGACACGCTGTGGCACCAGGGCGCACTGCTGCTGCTGATTGCGGCGGTGGTCGGCGTGGCAGTGCAGCGGGCCACGCGGCCCATCCGCGCATTGAGCCAGGCACTGCACACCCGGGCCGAGGGCGACCTGACACCGGTGGACAGCAGCGGCGCGCCAAAGGAGTTGCGGCCGCTGGTGGATGCCACCAATCACTTGATGGGCCGGCTGCGCCACCTGCTCGACCACCAGCGCCGCTTCGTGAGAGACGCCTCGCACCAGTTGCGCACGCCGCTGGCGGTGTTGCGCGTGCAGGTGCAATCGGCCCGCCGCGGCGATGTGCCGGCCGAGCTGGCGCTCAAGGAGATCGAAGTGACGGTGGCCCGCGCCACGCAACTGGCCAACCAGATGCTAGCGCTGGCCAAGGTCGAACAGATGCGCCAGGGCGAGCCCGCACCCGTGGAAGACTGGGCCGAGATCACCCGCGCGGTGGCGCTGGACCTCTCGGCGCTCATTGTCGACCACGGTCTGGACTTCGAGATCAGCACCCAGCCCGCGCCCATCCGCAGCCACGCCTGGGCGCTGCGCGAGCTGACACGCAACCTGCTGCACAACGCCATCAAATACAGTCCGCCGCAAGGCCGGCTGACGGTGCAACTGGTCTGCGACGGCCGGCACGCTGCGCTGACCGTGGCCGACACCGGCCCCGGACTGGGCGAAGCCCAGCAGGCCCGCCTGTTCCAGCCCTTTGCCACCGGCGCCAGCAGCCTGGGGGCGGACGAGGCGCCGACCGAGCACGGCAGCGGCCTGGGCCTGGCGATCTGCGACCAGATTGCGCACTCGCTGCAGGGCCAGGTGACGCTGGAAAGCCGCAACGTACACGGCCGCATCACCGGCCTGGACGCGATCGTGCGGCTACCGCTGGCGGCTGTGTGACGCGCCCAGTGGCGGCACTCGGATCGGCATGCGCCTTGCCCAACCACCCCGGACAAACCGAGCGTGAAGCTGAAGGACAATGCATGCCGTGATCGATCCGAAACTGTGTGACCACCCGGTGCGGCTGGACAAGTGGCTCTGGGCCGCGCGCTTCTTCAAGACCCGCTCGCTGGCCGTGGAGGCCATTGGCAAGAACCGCGTCGAAGTGAACGGCCAGCCGGCCAAACCCTCACGCGACCTGCGCTTGAAAGACCGCATCCTGCTGCGCGAGCCGGGGCTTCCAGCGCGTGAAGTGCAGGTGCTCGGCCTGACCGAAATCCGCGGCCCGGCGCCTGTCGCACAGCAGCTCTACGAGGAAACCGCGGCCAGCCTGCTGGCTCGCAGCGAAGCCCGCGAGGCGCGCCGCCAGGGCGTGGAACCGGCGCAATCGCTGGCGCATGGCCGCCCCACCAAGCGCGACCGGCGCCAGTTGAGCGACTGGAACCGCTGGAGCGCCAGCATCGACGACGCCGAGGGCGGCAAGGTCTGACCCATCATCCTGACCGCGACCGCTCTTTCCGGGCAAAGCTCGCCCATCTCGCGCTCGCGTTTGCCACGGCCGCGCAAAAAATCTTCAAGAAAGCGCGCAAGGCCCTCTTGAAAGTGCGGACACCGCCCTCAGTTGACCCGCCAAGTCGGGCATCACACGCCACAACCACCAATTTCGCCCGCGCCACCGCGGGCCCTCCCAACGGGCCTATGCCCCCGCCTCCGATGAACACCAACGACTCATCCCTGGATCCAAACGCATCGGCCGAACAGCAGGACGCCGCACAGGCCGTGGCGGGCGACCCTCCGGCCGAAGCCCGCCTGGCCGAGCTGGAAGCCAAGCACACCGAAATGGCCGATGCCTACCTGCGCGCCAAGGCCGAGATGGAAAACATCCGCCGTCGCGCAGAAGACGAAATCAGCAAGGCACGCAAGTTCGGCGTCGAGTCTTTTGCCGAAAGCCTGCTGCCGGTGAAGGACAGCCTGGAAGCCGCGATCGCGATGCCGGACGCGCCGGTCGAAAAGGTGCTGGAAGGCGTGCACGCCACGCTGCGCCAGCTGGCTGCGGCGCTGGAGCGCAACAAGGTGCTGGAGATCAACCCGCCAGCCGGCACTCGCTTCGACCCGCACCAGCACCAGGCCATCAGCATGGTGCCGGCCGAACAGGAAGCCAACACCGTGGTGGCCGTCCTCCAGAAAGGCGCGTCCATCGCCGAGCGCGTGCTGCGCCCAGCCCTGGTGACCGTGGCCGCGCCGAAGTAAGCCGAATCAGTTGTTCACAGGGCCCCGCGCCCTTGAAATCAAGACAGTTATCCACAATTCCGAGACAACCGGAACACATTCCTCACAGGAGCAGAAAAATGGGCAAGATCATTGGCATTGACCTGGGGACCACGAACTCGTGCGTCGCCGTCATGGAAGGCAACTCGACCAAGGTGATCGAGAACTCCGAGGGCGCTCGCACCACCCCGTCCATCATTGCCTACCAAGAAGATGGCGAAGTGCTGGTGGGTGCCTCGGCCAAGCGTCAGGCCGTGACCAACCCGCGCAACACGCTGTACGCAGTGAAGCGCCTGATCGGCCGCAAGTTCACCGAGAAGGAAGTTCAGAAGGACATCAACCTGATGCCCTACGAGATTGCCGCCGCCGACAACGGCGACGCCTGGGTGTCAGTGCGCGGCAAGAAGCTGGCGCCCCCGCAGGTCTCGGCCGAAGTGCTTCGCAAGATGAAGAAGACCGCCGAGGACTACCTCGGCGAAGAAGTGACCGAAGCCGTGATCACGGTGCCAGCCTACTTCAACGACGCCCAGCGCCAGGCCACCAAGGACGCGGGCCGCATTGCCGGCCTGGACGTCAAGCGCATCATCAACGAGCCGACTGCGGCTGCCCTGGCTTTCGGCCTGGACAAGCACGGCAAGGGCGACCGCAAGATCGCCGTGTATGACCTGGGTGGCGGCACTTTCGACGTGTCCATCATCGAGATCGCCGATGTGGACGGCGAGATGCAGTTCGAAGTGCTGTCGACCAACGGCGACACCTTCCTGGGCGGCGAAGACTTCGACCAGCGCATCATTGATTACATCGTCTCCGAGTTCAAGAAGGAACAAGGCGTCGACCTGACCAAGGATGTGCTGGCCCTGCAGCGCCTGAAGGAAGCCGCTGAAAAGGCCAAGATCGAGCTGTCGAACTCTTCGCAGACCGACGTCAACCTGCCCTACATCACGGCAGACGCCTCCGGCCCGAAGCACCTGAACATCAAGCTCAGTCGCGCCAAGCTGGAAGCGCTGGTCGAAGAGCTGATCGAACGCACCATCGCGCCTTGCGCCACCGCCATCAAGGACGCGGGCGTCAAGGTCAGCGAAATCGATGACGTGATCCTGGTCGGCGGCATGACCCGCATGCCCAAGGTGCAGGACAAGGTCAAGGAGTTCTTCGGCAAGGAACCGCGCAAGGACGTGAACCCTGACGAAGCCGTCGCCGTGGGTGCCGCGATTCAAGGTCAGGTGCTGGGCGGCGACCGCAAGGACGTGCTGCTGCTGGACGTCACTCCGCTGAGCCTGGGCATCGAGACCTTGGGTGGCGTGATGACCAAGATGATCAAGAAGAACACCACGATCCCGACCAAGTTCGCGCAAGTGTTCTCGACGGCGGACGACAACCAGCCGGCCGTGACCATCAAGGTCTACCAAGGCGAGCGTGAACTCGCCGCAGGCAACAAGAGCCTGGGCGAATTCAACCTGGAAGGCATTGCCCCGGCCGCGCGTGGCCTGCCGCAGATCGAGGTGAGCTTCGACATCGACGCCAACGGCATCCTGCACGTCGGCGCGAAGGACAAGGCGACCGGCAAGGAAAACAAGATCACCATCAAGGCGAACTCGGGCCTGTCGGAAGATGAGATCCAGAAGATGGTGAAAGACGCCGAGCTGAACGCGGCGGAAGACGCCAAGAAGCTGGAACTGGTGCAAGCCCGCAACCAGGCCGACGGCATGATCCACTCGGTCAAGAAGAGCCTGGCCGAACACGGCGACAAGCTGGACGCCGGTGAGAAGGAAAAAATCGAGACCGCGCTGAAGGAAGCCGAAGAGGCACTGAAGAGCGACGACAAGGCCACCATCGACGCCAAGAGCGAAGCCCTGATGACCGCCAGCCAGAAGCTGGGCGAGAAGGTTTACGCCGAGCAGCAGGCGGCTCAGGCCGCCGCCGGCGGCGCTGCAGGCGCGCAAGCTGGCGCCGAACAGCCGCAGGCTGCCAAGCCGGCTGACGACGACAACGTGGTGGACGCCGAGTTCAAGGAAGTCAAGAAGTGATCTCCGGCCGGGCCTCGCATGGGGGCCCGGGTCGGTGATTCGCCGCGTCGGGCGCGCAGCTTGCAAGCTGCGCCCTCACGCGGCGGCTTTGTTTGAAGCGTTCAGAAAGAGTACATGGCAAAGCGTGACTTTTACGAAATCCTTGGCGTGGCCAAAGATGCCACCGAGGACGACATCAAAAAGGCCTACCGCAAGCTGGCCATGAAGCACCACCCCGATCGCAACCAGGGCGACGGGGCGAAGGCGGCCGAAGAGAAATTCAAGGAGGCCAAGGAAGCCTACGAGATGCTCTCCGACGCGCAGAAGCGCGCGGCCTATGACCAGTACGGACACGCCGGCGTGGACCCGAACCGCGGCGGCGGCGGAGCGGGCCCTGAAGGCTTCGGCGGCTTCGCCGAGGCCTTCGGCGACATCTTCGGCGACATCTTCGGCGGCCAGGGACAGGGCGGGCGCCGCGGCGGCGGTGGCCAGCAGGTCTACCGCGGCAACGACCTCAGCTACGCGATGGAGATCACGCTGGAAGAGGCTGCGCTGGGCAAGGAGAGCCAGATCCGCATTCCCACCTGGGACAGCTGCGACACCTGTGGCGGCAGCGGCGCCAAGCCTGGCACCAAGGCCAAGACCTGCACCACCTGCAATGGCGGCGGCACTGTGCACATGCGCCAGGGCTTCTTCAGCGTGCAACAGACCTGCCCGCACTGCCACGGCACTGGCAAGATCATTCCCGAGCCCTGCACGACCTGCAACGGCGCCGGCAAGATCAAGCGCCAGAAGACGCTGGAAGTGAAGATCCCCGCCGGCATCAACGAAGGCATGCGCATTCGCTCGGCTGGCAACGGCGAGCCCGGCACCAATGGCGGCCCGGCCGGTGATCTCTACATCGAGATTCGCATCAAGCAGCACGAGATCTTCGAGCGCGACGGCGACGACCTGCACTGCACCGTGCCCGTCTCGATGACAACCGCGGCGCTGGGCGGCTCGGTCGAGGTCCCCACGCTGACGGCCAAGCTGGAGATCGAGCTGCCCGAAGGCACGCAGCACGGCAAGACCTTCCGCTTGCGAGGCAAGGGCATCAAGGGCGTGCGCTCGGCCTACCCCGGCGACCTGTATTGCCACGTAACAGTTGAAACGCCAGTCAAGCTCACCGAGCATCAGCGCAAGTTGCTGAAGGAGTTGGAGGAGTCGCTGAAAAAAGGCGGCGAGAAGCACTCTCCGAACGCCAAGAGCTGGACAGACAAGGTCAAGGACCTGTTCAAGTAACTCGCAAGCTGCCCCCGGGTGGCAGCGGAATTGAAAAGGCGACCCCAGGGTCGCCTTTTTTGCGGGGTGGATTCCAAACGCGCGATCAGTCAAGTTCGCCGGGCGCTTCCGGGATCACTCGGCGACTGGCTGCCTGCAAAGCAGGATTGGGTTTTCCGAGCCGGGTATCCACACGCCATACGCCTTCAGGCTGAGAGTCCTCGGTATCAGTCCGGAGCTTGTAGCGGTTGTAGTACAGATACGGCCCTTTGGCCGTGATGAAGTATTCAGGATCCATGCGCACGCGGGGCTCTGCGTCGGGTGAAATCAGTGGAATGATTTTCGCTTTTTTGGGCAAAATCATCGACATGGCCAGCACCCCCGGCTTGGACAAGTCCGACGCGTTGGCACTCTTGTTCATCTGGTAAAAAATATAAGACTTGCCATTGAAGAGGAAATACTCCGGCGACCAGAGATGCGGCGTTTCAGGCGGCAGATCGAGTTGAATGATGGAAGTCCAGTGCTTCTTTCCGGTTTCATCCTTCAACTTGCGATGCACCACCAGTTGCTTGCCATTGCGCACACTGAAAAATACATACTGGTTGTCGTATTCGGGCGCGCGCCACATCATGGCACCTGCATGGTCTGCATCTTCGTCGGTGATTTGCTTGAGTACCGCGGTATCGGTGTCGAACAGGAAGACCTGCTGCCGGCCGTAGCCCTTGGTGCCTTCGAGGCCGGTGGCGGTCAGGATGATCTTGTGCGTCCCCGGAACCCAACGGCGCGAACCGCCGCTGAAGCCAGTGGTGGGCAACTTGGTCTCATCATTGGTAGACACCTCGGAGTCGCGCCAAAAGGTGCGGCGCTTGGCCACGTCCTGGTAGTGGATGCGCGGCGCCAAATCGTCCAGATCCTGAGTGCCAATTGGTGATTGGCGCTTCTCTCCGCCCGGCAGCGATGCTGGCAGCCAGGTTCCGTCAGCGTTTTGAGTGGCGATGGCAAGCACGGCCGAATCCGGGCTCTGCGGGACGTCTGGCTGGTAGCGCGTATAGACCAGCTGCGAACCCGCGATCGAGGAAAACATCCATTCCGGGCCGTTGCCGAAGTCCGTGGCGTAAGCAGTATGGCTGTCGACCTGCGTGCCCTTGCCGTTGTCCGGCAGAAACTTGCCGGTCTTGATGTCCAGGGGCGCCACCCACAGCCGATAGTTGTGATCGGTGAAGGCCAGTCTCGAATTGCCGGAGCCGTGGTTGCAGGTCGGGCAGTCCACGCCGTCTCGTCCCCAGTCGAATTCGAAGTCGACGATGTAGTTGGGCGTCACCTGGACTTCCGGGGCTGGCCCTTCCTTCTTGGCCGAGGCGACTTGGCCGGCCAACAACAAAACAGACATCATGGCAACACGCCATCTGGCCCGCTTTGTCAAATGGCGGACAGTTTGCTTTGAATACTCAACCGCAGAGTTGCAAACTACGCTCTCTACAGGGATGCATAAGGGGTTCTGAGCCATCATGTTGACCTCTGCGGCCATGCCGCTGGCAGGAGCAGTTTGGCCACTGCTCGCATGTCACAAGTTGAAGTTGCAGCCTCGAATCGAGTTACAACCGCGGGCGCCCACCGATACTGCTGAGTCGACGTTCAGATATCGAATTTACACGGATTTTTTTTGATGGCAATCCACCATTGTGGGGTACTTCCTCAGCTTTGGGGAAGATGCCAATATGTCTCGCCAATTCGCTTGGTGATGCACCGCTGGATCGGAAATTAAAAAAGCGACCCGCAGGCCGCCTTTTTTGTCAATTTGCCGACACTATCGGCAAGTCATGCAGGAACATTTACCTGGCTCATTTGGTGGATGATTCGCCACCCAGCTGGGTATCGACACGCCACACACCCTCAGGAACTGATGGCATCGTGTCGGTCTGCAGCTTGTAGCGGTTGTAATAGATGAACGGCCCCCCGGCGGTGATGAAGTACTCCGGGTCCATGCGCACGCGCGCCGGAGCGTCCGGGGGCGTCAGCAAGGTCAATGCCGAATTTCCCGGCAGGATGCCCATCATCCCCAAGGTACTCGGTTGGGTGAGGTTGGTGGAGTCGCTGGTGGTGTTCATCTGGAAGAAGATGTACGACTTCCCGTTGTACACAAAATATTCCGGCGACCAGATGTAGGGCGAATTGGACGGTGCAGCCAAGGTGGCCACCGGCGTCCAGGCGGCCACACCGGCGGCATTCGGCAACTTGCGATAGACGACCAGTTGCGTGCCGTCTTTCACCGTGAAGAAAACGTACTCGTTGTTGAACTCAGGCGCCTGCCACATCATGGCACCCACCTGGTTCGAAGCATCGTCCGTGATCTGGGTCAAGGTGTCGGTATCGGTGTCGTACAAGTAGACCTGCCGGTAACCCTGACCCGAAGTCTTTCGGGTACCCAGGCCCGTCAGGATGATGCTGTGTGTGCCGGGAACCCAACGGCGTGACCCACCATTGAAGCCTTTGGTCGGCACCTGGGCCTCTGTTGAACTGGCTGACTGCCGCCAGTAAGTCTTGACCTTGTTGTAGTCCTGGTACTGGATGCGCGGCAGGGTGTCGCTGAGGTCCAGCGTGCCAATCGGCGACTGCCGCTGCATGCCGTTTGGCAAGAATCCAGCGGCCCAGGTGCCGTCGGCGTTTTGGCTGGCAATGCCCAACCCTGTGCTGTCTGCCGTCGGCGGATCCACGTCCGGCTGGTACCTGGTGTAGACAAGCTGGGAGCCCAGCGCTGAGAACATCCATTCCGGGCCATTGCCGAAGTCGGTCGGCAAGGCAGTGTGGGTGTCGACCAATTGGCCACGACCGTCCAGCGGCTTGAACTTGCCCGTCTGGAAATCGACCTGACCTACCCAAAGATTGTTGGTCAGGTCTGTGTAGGCCAACCGTGAATTGCCGGCTCCACTGTTGCAGGTCGAGCAGTAGGTGCCGTCGCGACCCCAATCGAACTCATAGTCGATGATGTAGCGAGAGGTCACCTGCACTTCGGGTGCGGGCGTTGCCGTGGCGGTGCCTGCGGCGTGGACAGCACTGGCCACGCCGCCAGCCAGACAAAGGGCAAGCGCGGCACGGCTCAAAATCGCCGCGCAATGTTGCACGCCGATCGGCATGACGTCTGCTTGCGAAATGTCCTGCTTCTTCATATCTGAATCTCCTGGCCGCCGGTCAAACAGGCGGCATGCGGGTCACCGTTGCCGAAACAAGCCACCGTGACATTTGTCATCTGAAGCTTGCTAACCGTCACCTACGACTACACCGATGACGTACGGTTACCACTCTACGCAGCGCAGCGTCATGACACCAGCATTTTTGGCGCTTGCTCCCTAACTCTCATGACGTCACACGTCAACCCGCACTGGCGCGGTGCAACATGGGGTTAAAACAAGCTCAATTGGTGCAGTGCGCCAGCTCTGGCAGGCGGTCTGAATTGACCGAAATCCAACACTGTCCGGGTGTTGTTCAGCCCCAGCTTGCGCACCGCGAGCGTGAACCGCTGGCGCAGCAGTTCCGCCCAGGCGCCTTCGCCGCGAAGCCGGGTGCCAAAGCGAGCGTCGTTGTCGCGGCCGCCCCGCATCTCGCGCACCCTGGCCATGACCCGCGCGGCCCTGTCCGGGAAGTGGGTCTGCAGCCAGTCCTGGAACAGCGGATTCACTTCCCAGGGCAAGCGCAGCGGAATGCTGAAAGCCGAGACGGCACCGGCCTGTGCGGCCGCCTCCAGGATGCGCTCAAGCTCCGGTTCATTCAGGAACGGGATCACCGGCGATACGCTGACCCCCACCGGTACACCCGCCTCGCTCAAGCTCTGGATGGTTTTCAGGCGCCGCTGCGGTGAAGCGGCGCGCGGCTCCAGGATGCGCGCGAGTGCCGGCTCCAACGTGGTCAGGGACACATAGGCCGCCGCCAGGCCTGCACCGGCCATGGGCGCGATCAGGTCCAGGTCGCGTTCGATGCCTGCTGACTTGGTGATGACAGAGAACGGATGCGAAGCTTCGCAGAGCACCTCGATGATCGCGCGGGTGATGCCCAGCTTGCGCTCGACCGGCTGGTAGGCATCGGTCGCGGAGCCGATGTTCAGCTGCGCTGGCGTGTAACCCGGCCGGCTCAAGGTTTCCCGCAGGCGCTCGGCAGCGTTCACCTTGGCAATGATGCGCGTCTCGAAATCCAGCCCAGGCGAGAGGTTGAGATAGCTGTGCGTGGGCCGCGCAAAACAGTAGATGCAGCCGTGCTCGCAGCCCCGGTACGGATTGATCGACAGGTCGAACGGAATGTCTGGCGACTCGTTGCCGGTCAGGATGGATTTGACATGCTCGAAGATGACTTGCGTGCCCGGCGCCAGTTCTTCGGCTTGCACAGCCTGATCCAGCGCACCCCAGCCGTCGTCGACCGGCTCACGCTCGTCGCGGCTGAAGCGGTGCGCAATCGCCCAGGTCGTGCCCCTGCCCTTGCGCGGTTGCAGCGTGATGGGCGCCGTGGGCACCGGCGCAGCCATGGGTGCGGGTGTGGAACGCCGCAATGGCGAACGCGTCAGCGAGGCCGCATCGTCCAGGGACTCGTCAGCCGGCGGGAGTGAAAAACGGAATGACATACTGTATTTTTATACAGTATTTCATCCCTCACCACCAGCCATTGAATCCACCGCGCAGCCGGTGGCACGGAGGTTCAGTATTCGCTGCCGCCGTAGGCGGCGTCGGGCGCCAGATTGTCGAACTTGGTCGATTGCTTCAGGAAGGCGAGGTGCACCGAGCCCACCGGGCCGTTACGCTGCTTGCCGATGATGATTTCGGCGGTGCCAGGAATCTTGGATTCCTTGTTGTAATAGTCGTCGCGGTAGATGAACATGATCACGTCCGCGTCCTGCTCGATGGCGCCGGATTCGCGCAGATCGGACATCATCGGCCGCTTGTCGGTGCGGGTTTCGACCGAGCGGTTCAGCTGCGACAACGCGATCACCGGGCAGTTCAGCTCCTTGGCCAGCGCCTTCAAGCCGCGCGAGATCTCGGAGATTTCGGTGGCGCGGTTTTCGCCGTTGCCGCTGCCGCTGCCGCTCATCAGCTGCAGGTAGTCGATGACGATCAGGCCCAGCTTGCCGCATTGGCGGGCCTGGCGCCTCGCACGGGCGCGCAGTTCGGCCGGGTTCAGCGCAGGGGTCTCGTCGATGAACACCGAAGCCTTTGAGAGCTTGTCCACGGCCTCGGTGAGCCGGCCCCACTCGTCATCCTTCAACGCGCCGGTGCGCAGGTGCTGCTGGTCGATGCGGCCCAGCGAACCGACCAGACGCAAGGCCAGCTGTGCGGCGCCCATTTCCATCGAGAAGATGACCACCGGCAAACCTTCGCTGACGGCCACGTACTCGGCGATGTTCAGTGCGAATGCGGTCTTGCCCATGGACGGACGCGCGGCCAGGATGATCAGGTCGCCGCCCTGCAGGCCCGCGGTCATGCGGTCCATGTCGTAGAAGCCGGTGCGCACGCCGGTCACGTCTTCGGCGCCGTTTTCAGCGAGCTCGGTGACCCGGTCGATCAGTTGCATGACCAGCTGGTCCATGCTCTGGAAACCGCCCTTGCTGCGCTGGCCTTCCTCGCCGATCTTGAAGATCTTGCCTTCGGCCTCGTCGAGGATTTGCGAGACCTGCTTGCCCTGCGGGTTGAAGGCCTGGGTGGCGATCTCGTCGCTGGCGGCGATCAGCTTGCGCAGCACCGCGCGCTCGCGCACGATCTCGGCGTAGCGCCGCAGGTTGGCCGCACTGGGCACGCTTTGCGCCAGTGCGTTCAGGTAGCCGAGACCGCCGCATTCGTCGGCCTTGCCGAGGTTTTGCAGCCGCTCGAAGACGGTGATGACGTCTGCAGGCTTTGAGGTGCTGATCAGGCCGCCGATGGCGCCAAAAATCATGCGGTGCTCGTAGCGGTAGAAATCGCCCTCGCTGAGCACGTCCGCCGCCCGGTCCCAGGCACCGTTGTCCAGCAGCAGACCGCCCAGCACCGACTGCTCGGCCTCGATGGAGTGCGGCGGCACGCGAAGTTTGGCGACCTCGTCGTCACGGCTCTTGGCGGAGCGTCCGCCCAGTTCTTCGAAGATCGTCGACATCAGCAAATCATAAGAGGCAGGCGCCTGGCACGGTGTGCGCAAGCCTGTGGAAAAGCTGGGGGAAGCGGGTGCACAAGCACCGGCCGTCCCTTGCGAAAGCGCCCGTCCGGAAAAGAAAAAGGGCCGGTTCGAAAACCGGCCCCTTCTGGGCGTACACCAGTGTCGCAGCCAAGCTGCGACCTGTGGGCCAGGATCAGTCGGTGGCGCCGACGACCTTGACGTTGACTTCCACGACCACGTCGGTGTGGGCAGCCACGTTGACCGAGAAATCGCCAACCGCCTTCAGCGGGCCGTTGGGCATGCGCACCTGGGCCTTGACGATCTGGAAGCCTTGCTTGACCAGGGCTTCGGCGATGTCGCCGTTGGTGACGGAGCCGAACAGTCGGCCATCAACGCCAGCCTTCTGGCTGACGATGACGGTGACGCCGTTCAGCTTCTCGCCCAGTGCCTGGGCGGTCGACAGCTTCTCGGCAGCGACCTTTTCCAGTTCCGCGCGGCGGGCTTCGAATTCCTTGATCGCGGCGTCCGTGGCACGGCGGGCGCGCTTGGTCGGGATCAGGAAGTTGCGGGCATAACCGTCCTTGACCTTGACGATGTCGCCCAGGTTGCCGAGGTTGGCCACTTTGTCCAGCAGGATGATTTGCATGGTGTGGACTCCTTAGACGCGGTGCATGTCGCTGTACGGCAGCATCGCCAGGAAGCGCGAGCGCTTGATGGCGGTGGTCAGCTGACGCTGGAAGAACGCGCGCGTGCCCGTCAGGCGAGCCGGCGTGATCTTGCCGTTTTCACCGATGAAGTCGCGCAGCAGGTCCACGTCCTTGTAGTCGATCGATTCGACGCCAGTGACAGTGAAGCGGCAGAACTTCTTGCGGCGGAACAGCAGCGATTGCTGGTTGCGCTTGGGACGGCGGTCCTTGGAAAAACGTGACTTTGGCGGGGGCATGTCAATGACCTCTGAATTTCTATCCGGATACAGAAACGGGCTCGTCGACGTCGAGTTGCGTGATGTGAAACACCAGACCCTTGCCATTGCGCGAGGGGGCCAGGAAGCCGGCAAACATCGCCTGCACTCCCAGCGCCAGCCGCTCGGCCTGACGGGTGATGTCCCCGATGACCACCGAGCGGATCTCCAGCGAGACCTTGCGGGGTTGCCCGTTCTGGCTGACCTCGGACTCTGCCTTGAGCAGCATGTCCAGGGCCGGCAGACCGGCGGGGGTGTAACGCATCTTGCCTCGCTCCACCACTTGGGCGGCCAGAACCAATCGGTTCATCGAGGCTTGCAACTCACAACCGACTTGAACCCTGCTGGGCTCAGGCGGTGGTTTCCTGGGCAGCCTTGCGGGCTTCTTCCTTCTCGACCGACTTCATCATCACGGAAGGCGTTGTTTCAGCCTTCTCGAGCTTGACGGTCAGGTGACGCAGCACGGCGTCGTTGAAGCGGAAACCGGTTTCGAGCTCAGCCAGCACCGCGGTGGTGCACTCGATGTTCAGGCACAGGTAGTGCGCCTTGGCCAGCTTCTGGATCATGTAAGCCAGCTGACGGCGGCCCCAGTCTTCCACCCGATGAACCTTGCCACCACTGGTGGTGATCAGGCTCTTGTAGCGCTCCAGCATGGCCGGAACTTGTTCGCTTTGATCCGGATGGATCAGCAGAACGATTTCATAGTGACGCATCGAAACTCCTTGTGGATTCCATTGAGGAAGCCGCACCGCGCGTCAATCTGCAGGTACGGCAAGGGGGAAAAGCCTTCGATCATAGCACAAGGGGCGCCAGGTTCCCCGGCGCCCCTTGTGACGAGCGGCCCATGCAGCGCCTGGGCACGCTGCACGGTGCTGTCGCCTGGCCTACTTGGTGCCGGCCAGGCGAGTCCAGGTCTCGATGACCGAATCCGGGTTCAGCGAGATCGACACGATGCCTTCGGCTGCCAGCCAGTCGGCGAAATCCGGATGGTCGCTCGGGCCCTGGCCGCAGATGCCTACGTACTTGCCGGTGGCCCGGCAGGCGGCGATGGCGCGCGAAATCATGGCCTTGACGGCAGGGTCGCGCTCGTCGAAGTCATCGGCCAGCTGCTCCAGGCCAGAGTCGCGGTCCAGGCCCAGCGTCAGCTGCGTCAGGTCGTTGGAGCCGATGGACATGCCGTCGAAGTGCTCCAGGAACTGCTCAGCCAGGATGGCGTTGCTCGGCACTTCGCACATCATGATGAGGCGCAGGCCGTCGACGCCGCGCTTCAGGCCGCGGCCCGCCAGCAACTCACCGACCTTCTCGGCCTGGCGCACCGTGCGCACGAAGGGCACCATGATCTCGACGTTGGTGAAGCCCATGTCGTTGCGCACGCGCTTGAGCGCTTCGCATTCCATGCCGAAGGCATCGGCGAACTCGCTGTTGATGTAGCGCGAGGCGCCGCGGAAGCCCAGCATCGGGTTCTCTTCGTCCGGCTCGTAGCGCGAACCGCCGATCAGCTTCTTGTACTCGTTGGACTTGAAGTCAGACAAACGCACGATGACAGACTTGGGCCAGAAGGCAGCGGCAATCGTCGCGATGCCTTCTGTCAGCTTGTCGACATAGAACGCACGCGGCGAGGCATGGCCACGGGCCACCGACTCGACCGCCTTCTTCAGGTCCTTGTCGACGTTCGGATAGTCCAGGATGGCCTTCGGGTGCACGCCGATGTTGTTGTTGATGATGAACTCGAGCCGGGCCAGGCCGACGCCGGAATTCGGCAGCTGCGCGAAGTTGAAAGCCAGCTGCGGGTTGCCGACATTCATCATGATCTTCACCGGGCAGTACGGCAGTTCGCCGCGCAGCACTTCGGTGACTTCGGTTTCCAGCAGGCCGTCGTAGACGTAGCCGGTGTCGCCTTCGGAGCAGGCCACCGTGACCAGCGCGCCGTCGCTCAGCGTGTCGGTCGCATCACCGCAGCCGACCACCGCCGGAATGCCCAGTTCACGCGCGATGATGGCCGCATGGCAGGTCCGGCCACCGCGGTTGGTGACAATCGCCGAGGCCCGTTTCATCACCGGTTCCCAGTTCGGATCGGTCATGTCGGTGACCAGCACATCGCCGGGCTGCACGCGGTCCATCTCGGCAATCGAGCTGACCAGGCGAACCGGACCGGTGCCGATCTTCTGGCCGATCGCGCGGCCCTCGGCCAGCACCGCGCTCTGGCCCTTGAGCTTGTAGCGGAGCTCGACCTGGCCTTCGGCCTGGCTGCGCACGGTCTCGGGCCGAGCCTGCAGGATGTAGAGCTTGCCGTCCACACCGTCCTTGCCCCACTCGATGTCCATCGGGCGACCGTAGTGCTTCTCGATGATCACGGCGTACTTGGCCAGCTCGGTCACGTCCGCATCGCTCAGCGAATATCGGTTGCGCAGCTCGGGCGGCGTGTCCACTGTCTTCACCAGCTTGCCGGTGGCCAGGCGCTCATCGTCGCTGGCGAACTCCATGCGGATCAGCTTGGAGCCCAGGCCACGGCGGATCACCGCGAACTTGCCGGCGGCCAGCGCCGGCTTGTGCACGTAGAACTCGTCCGGGTTCACGGCGCCCTGCACCACGGTCTCGCCCAGGCCGTAGCTGGAGGTGATGAAGACCACGTCCTTGAAGCCGGACTCGGTGTCGATCGTGAACATCACGCCGGCAGCGCCGACGTCCGAGCGCACCATGCGCTGCACGCCGGCAGACAGCGCCACGTCGGCGTGGGCGAAGCCCTTGTGCACGCGGTAGCTGATGGCGCGGTCGTTGTAGAGCGAGGCAAAGACTTCCTTCATCTTGTGCAGCACGTCTTCAATGCCATGCACATTCAGGAAGGTCTCTTGCTGACCAGCGAAAGAAGCGTCCGGCAGGTCTTCGGCAGTGGCCGACGAGCGCACGGCCCAGCTGGCCGACGGCGAGCCGGCCACCACACGCTCGAATTCGGCGCGCACAGCGGCCTCGAAGTCCGGCGGGAACGGCGCGTCGATGACCCACTGGCGGATCTCAGCACCGGCCTCGGCCAGCGCCCGCACGTCTTCCGTGTCCAGCCTGGACAGGCGGGCGTTGATCCTCTCGGTCAGGCCGCCGTGTTTCAGGAACTCGCGAAAGGCATGCGCCGTGGTGGCGAAACCACCCGGTACCCGCACGCCCGAGGCGGCCAGCTGGCTGATCATTTCGCCGAGGCTGGCGTTTTTCCCGCCAACGACCTCGACGTCGTTCATCCTCAGTTCTTCAAGCGGCGCGACCAGGGCGGTCGCCAGGTTGGTTGTAGACACGGGAAAGCTCCTTGATGACAAAAAACCTGTGCCGCTGTCCAACCCACCCATGACGGAGCCCGCGCTGCAGCGCGCTGAAATTCGATGACGAGACTGCAGGGGCTCATGAACGCCGGGGGTTGCCGCGAGCAGATCGCGGCCAAAGGATGCGAGATGCGCGCCATTCTACGGACGGATTGCCTATCATCGGCAAACCATCCCTGAAACCCTCGCGTGCATTCATGCCCAACCGCAGTGTTTTCTACGTCTCCGACGGCACCGGCATCACCGCGGAGACCTTCGGCAATTCCATCCTCGCGCAGTTCACGGCCAAGCCACGCCATGTGCGCAGGCCGTTCATCGACAGCGTCGAGAAAGCCAACGCCGTGGTGGACGAGATCAACACCACGGCCGAGCACGAAGGCAAACGGCCCATCGTCTTCCTGACGCTGGCCAGCGTGGAGATCCGCGCCATCCTGACCGGCGAAACCTGCAAAGGCATGGTGATGGACATGTTCCAGTCCTTCATCGAGCCGCTGGAAATCGAGTTCAACCTGAAGTCCAACCACCGCGTGGGGCGCTTCTCGGATGCCGCCAAGAGCCAGGAGTACAACGACCGCATCGAGGCGATCAACTTCTCGTTGGCGCATGACGACGGCCAATCCTCGCGCAACCTGCAATCTGCTGACGTGATCCTGGTCGGCGTGAGTCGCAGCGGCAAGACGCCGACCTCGCTCTACCTGGCGATGCAGCACGGCATCAAGGCCGCCAACTACCCGCTGATCCCCGAAGACTTCGAGCGCGGCCACCTGCCCAGTTCGCTCTCTCCGCACAAGCGCAAATGCTTTGGCCTGACCATTGACCCGGACCGCCTGCAGCACATCCGCAACGAGCGCCGGCCGGGCAGCAAATACGCGTCCATCGAGAACTGCCGCTACGAGGTCAACGAGGCCGAGGTCATGATGAAGCGCAGCGGCATTTCGTGGCTCAGCTCGACGCACAAGTCGATCGAGGAAATCGCCACCACCATCCTGCGCGACATCCGGCCAGACCGGCTGATCTACTGATCGTCAGGCCGTCCGCCGAAGCCCTTCGCTCAAGCGAGCGGTTTCAGCGATGGCGTGTCGCAAAAAGGCAGATCGCCGCCGCCGCGGCCACGTTCAGCGACTCTTCGCCGCCCGGCTGCGGAATGCTCACGGTGTGGGAGCAACGCGCCATCAATGCCGCGTCAATGCCCTGCCCTTCATGGCCCAGCACCCAGTTGCAGGGCTGAGGTAGCTGGCTTTCGCCCAGCACCAGGCCGGCATGCGAACTGGTGGCCAGCAGCGGCAATTGCAGCGGCGCCAGGTCTTCGGGCAGCAGCCCCTCGACCAGCTGCAGCGCAAAGTGTGCGCCCATGCCGGCGCGCAGCACCTTGGGTGACCACAGCGCCGCGGTGCCCTTCAGCGCCAGCACCTGCTTGACACCAAAGGCCGCCGCGCTGCGCAGGATGCTGCCCACGTTGCCGGCATCCTGCAGGCGATCCAGCACCACGCCAGGCTGGTCCGACAGCAAGGCCGGGCTGGCCGGCCAGGCCACCAAGGCGCCGATGCGCGCCGGTGACTCCAAGGTGCTGAGGCTGCGGAACAGCGCCTCGGGCAACTGCACGCAGCGGCCTGCATGGTCGGCCCAGACCCGCCAGTCGACCCGCTCGCGCCAGGCCGATTCGGTCATCACCAGGACCTCCAGCGCCCAGCCGCGGCGCAGCGCCGCGTCGACCAGGTGGTCACCCTCCAGCCAGATCGAGCCGAGCTTGCGATAAGCCGCCGGCTCCGCACCCAGCTTGCGGATGCGCTGCAACAGCGGGTTGTCGCGTGCGCTCAGGCGCTCGGCCTCTTCGTGGTTCATGGGCAGGCGAAGGTCAGCAGGCGTCGAGGCCAGGCAGGCAGGCACGCACCGGCGCAAAGCTGCGGCGGTGCACCGGCGCGGCGCCGTGGGCACGCAAGGCTGCCAGGTGTTCGGGCGTCGGGTAGCCCTTGTGGCTGTCGAAGCCGTAGTGCGGCCACTGCGCGTGCATGTCCAGGCACAGCCGGTCGCGGTGCACCTTGGCCAGGATGGAGGCCGCCGAAATCGACTGGACCTTGGCGTCACCGTCGACGATGGCTTCACCGGGCATCTTCAGCACCGGCAGCCGGTTGCCGTCCACCAGCACTTTGGCCGGCAGCAGGCGCAGGCCTTCGACCGCGCGGCGCATCGCCAGCATCGTCGCCTGCAGGATGTTGAACTGGTCGATCTCTTCGACACTCGCCTGGGCGATGGCGCAGCACAAGGCCTTGGCGCGGATCTCATCGAACAGCGCCTCGCGCCTGCGCGCCGTCAGCACTTTCGAATCCTTCAGGCCGGCAATGGGCTGCAGTTCGTCGAGGATGACGGCCGCGGCCACCACCGGTCCGGCCAGCGGGCCGCGCCCGGCCTCGTCCACGCCGGCGATCAGGCCGGCCACTTCGAAGTGCAGGTGAATCTGCTCAGGCTTGGAGGAGCGTCGCGATGGCATCACTGGCCTTGCGCGCCGTGTCCTGGCGCAGCGTGAGGTGCATGGTTTCAAAACGCCGCGCCAGTTGGGTGCAACGGTCCGGATTGTCCAGCCAGGCCAGCGCTTCGCGGGCAATGGCTTGCGGCGTCGCCTGGTCCTGGATCAGCTCGGGCACCAGGAATTCACGCGCCAGGATGTTGGGCAGGCCGTGCCAGGGCAGATAAGCCTTGCCACGCATCATGCGGTAGTTCAGCCAGTGCAGGCGGTAGACGATCACCATCGGCCGCTTGAAAAGCGCCGCCTCCAGCGTCGCCGTGCCGCTGGCCAGCAGCGTCAGGTCACAGGCGGCCAGCACCTCGTGCGAGCGACCATCCACCAGGTCGACCGCGAGCCCGGGCGCGTGCTGGGCCAGCAGCGGCAGCAGCAGAGGCCGCAAGCCGGGTGCAACCGGGACGACAAAGCGCAGCGGCCCCCGTTGCACAGGCCACACTGCCGCCATCTGCACCGCGGCTTGCAGCAGTGCGGGCGCGATGTGGCGAATCTCGCTGCGGCGGCTGCCGGGCAGCAGCGCGACGATGGTGTCCCCGGCGCCGAGGCCCAGCGCCTGCCGCGCGGCTTCGCGTGGCGGCGCCAGCGGAATCAGGTCGGCCAGTGGATGGCCCACAAAGGTCGCGGCCACGCCGTGTTCGGCCAGCAGCGCTGGCTCAAACGGGAACAGGCACAGGACATGGTCCGCCGCGGCGGCAAGCTTCTTCACACGCTCTCCGCGCCAGGCCCAGATTGACGGACAGACGAAGTGCACCGTGCGCAGGCCACCGGCTCGCAATGCAGTCTCCAGGCCGAAGTTGAAATCGGGCGCGTCGACACCGATGAAGACGTCCGGCCGCTCGACCAGCAGGCGCTCGCGCAACTGGCTGCGGATGCGCAGCAACTCGCGCAAGTGCATCAAGGCGTCCACGTAGCCGAACACCGACAGCTTGGCGCTGGGCCACCAGGCACTGAAGCCCTCGGCGATCATGCGCGGCCCGCCAATGCCGGTCGCCTGCGTGCCTGGCCAGCGTGCGTGCAGGCCTTTGAGCAGCAGGCTGGCCAGCAGGTCGCCAGAAGCTTCGCCGGCCACCATTGCCAGGCGCGGGGCCGGGTTCGTCATGGGTGCGGGCCGGCGCTCAGCGCACGATGCCGCGCTTGGCGGCCGCGAGGAAGTCCAGCATCGTGTCGATGTCAGCATCAGCCTCGGGCTGCGGACCTTTCAGCGCCGTCATGCCTTCGACGGCCTGCTCCAGCGTCAGCGACGAGCGGTACAGCAGCTTGTGCAGCTGCCGGATCACTGTGGTGCGCTCGTTGCTGAAGCCACGGCGACGCAGGCCGGTCAGGTTGACCGCGCGAGCCACCAGCGGGTTGCCGTCTACCGTCATGAAGGGCGGCACATCTTGCGAGACATGGGCCTGGAACCCGACCATCGCCTGCGAGCCGATGTGCACGAACTGCAGCACGCCAGTGAGGCCACCGATCGTCACCCAGTCACCCACATGCACATGGCCGGCCAGCGTGACGCCGTTGGCCAGCACGTTGTGGCTGCCCAGGCGCACATCATGGGCCACGTGCACATAGGCCATGATCCAGTTGTCCGAGCCAATGCGGGTGATGCCATCTTCCTTGGCCGTGCCGAGGTTGAGGGTACAAAACTCGCGCACCGTGTTGCGGTCGCCGATCTCCAGCGCCGCCGGCTCGCCGGCATAGCTCATGTCCTGCGCCACCGCACCGATCGAGCTGAACTGGAAAAAACGGTTCTGCTCGCCAATGGTCGTGCGACCTTCAATCACGCAGTGCGGGCCGATCACCGTGCCGGCACCGATGCGCACATGCGGGCCGATCAGGCTGTAGGCCCCCACCTGCACCGACTCGTGCAGCTCGGCCGCCGGGTCCACCAGCGCAGTGGCGTGGATCTGCGTCATGGCTGACTCAGCAGATCTTGCGCATCGTGCACATCAGCTCGGCCTCGGCGGCGAGCTCGCCGTCCACCGTGGCGCGGGCCTTGTACTTGATGATGCTGGCCTTCACACGTTCGATGGAAGCTTCCAGGATCAACTGGTCGCCCGGCTCGACCGGCCGCTTGAACCGCGCGCCGTCGATGCCAGCGAAATACACCACCATGTCGTCGCCCGGATCGACGTCGTTGGACGCGAAGGACAGCAGCGCAGCGGCCTGGGCCATGGCTTCCAGGATCAACACGCCCGGCATCACCGGGCGGTGCGGGAAGTGGCCCAGGAACACCGGCTCGTTGATCGACACGTTCTTCAGTGCCTTGATGCGAACGTGCTTTTCCATCTCCAGCACGCGGTCGACCAGCAGGATGGGGTAACGGTGCGGCAGGCGCTTGAGGATCTCGTGGATGTCCATCGTCGGGGTCATGGTGTCTTGTTCTGCTGTTCAAGCGCGCGCACGCGACTTCTGAGGGTATACAACTGGCGCAGCGTGGCTGCGTTCTTTTCCCAGTTCGCGTTGGTATCGATCGGAAAGATGCCGCTGTAATGACCCGGCTGGCGCAGCGAGTGCATCACGAAGCTGCCGGCCGACACCTGCACATGGTCGACGATCTCGATGTGGCCCTGGATCAGCGCCGCACCACCGATTAGGCAATGGGCGCCAATGCGCGCGCTGCCGGCCACGCCCACGCAGGCGGCCATGGCCGTGTGTTCGCCAATGCGCACGTTGTGGGCGATCTGGATCAGGTTGTCCAGCTTCACGCCATTGGCCAGCACGGTGTCGTCCAGCGCGCCACGGTCCACGCAGGTGTTGGCGCCAATGTCAACGTCGTCGCCGATCTGCACCGTGCCAAGCTGTTCGATCTTTTCCCAGCGCCCTTCGAACGGCGCGAAGCCGAAACCGTCTCCGCCGATGACCGCGCCGCTTTGCAGCATGCCTCGCTCGCCGATGCGGCAGGCCTCGGCGAACACCACATGCGCGGCCAGGCGGGTGTGCGCGCCGATCACGGCCGCAGCGCCCACATGGCAGTGCGCGCCAATGATCACGCCTTCGCCAATGAACGCACCGTCGTCGATCACCGCTTGCGGTCCAATGCTCGCCGTGGGATGCAGGCGCACGCCTTCACCGATCACGGCGCTGGCGTGCACGCCGGTCTTGACCGCGGCACGGCGGCGCTCAGCCCACCAGCGTGACAGCCGGGCATAGTAGAGGTAGGGATCGGCGGTGACGATCACCGCACCGCGGGCCTGAGCCGCCTCGCTCAGGTCGGCCCGCACGATCAGGCAGCCTGCCTGCGTCGTGTCCAGCAAGGCCCGCAAACGGGCCTGGGCCAGAAAGCTGATGCTGTGCGCGTCAGCCGCCTCCAATGAGGCGATGCGCCGGATCTCCAGCGCTGCATCGCCCACCAATTCGCCGCCCAGGGCCTGAACAATCTCTGCCAGGCGGACCGGAGCGGTCGCACCCGGCATGTGATTCATTGTTCGTGCCGCCGCAATTCACTTGCCGGCGTTCAACGCGTCGATCACCTTCTTGGTGATGTCCACGCGCGGGCCTGCAAACACGACTTCCTGCAGGATCAGGTCGTACTTTTCCTGCTCGAAGATCTGCTTGATGACCTTGCTCGCGCGCTCGGTCACCGCGGCAAGCTCTTCGTTCTTGCGCTGGTTCAGGTCTTCCAGCAATTCGCGGCGCTTGCGGTCGAAGTCGCGCTGCTGGTCAGACAGATCACGCTGGCGGCGGCTGCGCTCAGCCTCGGGCAATGTCGGTCCGTCCTTGTCCAGCTTGTCCATCGCGGCGCGCAGCTTGGTGCCAACGTCGTTCAGCTCGGTTTCCCGCTTCTTGAACTCGGCTTCCAGCTTGGCCTGGGCCGCTTTCGCCGGCGTGGCTTCGCGCAGCACCCGCTCGCCATTGACATAGCCGATCTTCAGCTCCTGCGCGGACACACCCAGCGCAGCGCACAGGGCCACGGCGGCCAACAGGGATTTCAAAAGCGAAGTCATCATCAAAAGGCCGTTCCGATCTGAAACTGGAAGCGCTGGATTTTATCCCCGCTGAAAGAACGCAAAGGCGTGCCGTAACTCATCTTCAATGGGCCCACCGGCGAGATCCAGCTGAGGCCGAAACCGGCAGAGGCGCGGATGTCGGTCAGGCTGCCCGTGCGGCCACGATCACGGTCCTGCTGCGTCACGGTACCAGCGTGGTCGCCCCACACATTGCCAGCGTCCGCAAACGTGAAGATGCGCAGGCTCTTGTCGTTTCCGGTGCCTGGCACCGGGAAATACATTTCCGCATTCAGGTTCAGGCGCTTGTTGCCGCCGTTGTAGACGCCGGTGACGTCCACGTCGCCCAGCGAATTCGGCTCGAAGGCACGGACTGAACCGAGGCCGCCACCGTAGAAATTCTTGAAAGTGGGATAAGGCAAACCACCCAGCCCTGCGCCATACCCAATTTCACCGTTCAGGCCCAAGGTGAGCTTGGGGAAATACGGCACGGCCATGAAGTGCTGCATCTGGCCGTTCAGGCGCGCGTACCGCACGTCGCCGATGAGGCTCAAGTCCAGGTTGATGCGCTTGTATTGACCCCGTGTCGGCGACACCGGGTTGTCGCGCTCTTCCCGCGCCCAGCCCACCGTCAGCGGCGTGGCCCAGCTGTAGCGACCGAAGGTGTCGACGTACTTGGTGTAGCTCAGCGGCAGGCCCTCTGAGGTGCCGATGACGGTCTCTTCACCGCCGACGCCAAAGAACACGGTATCGAACTCGGTGAACGGCACACCAAACCGGATCGAGGCACCCGGCGTGGCCAGCTCGAACTTGTCGCCCCGGCTGTTGATTGGCTTGGAGGTTCGGTAGTACACCTCGATGGCACGCGACACGCCATCATCGGTGAAGTACGGGTCTACGGTGCTGACCGACAGGCTGCGGCTGGACCTGCTGGTGTTGATGTCGAAACCGAGGTAGTTGCCGCTGCCGAAGACGTTTTCCTTGCGGATCGACGCACTCAGCGAGAGCCGATCAGCACTGGAGAAGCCGGCAGACAACTGCAGGCTGCCGGTCGGCTTTTCGGTCACGGTGATCACCAAGTCGACCTGGTCGGGCGAACCTGGCACCTCGTTGGTCTCGACCGTCACCTCATTGAAGAAGCCCAGTCGCTCGACACGGTCGCGCGAGAGCTTGATCTTGTTGCCGTCGTACCAGGCACCTTCGAACTGCCGGAACTCGCGGCGAATGACTTCGTCGCGGGTGATGGAGTTGCCGGCAATGTTGACGCGACGCACATTGACGCGCTGGCCTGGCGCACCTTGCAGCACCAGCACGACCTGGCCGGTCTTGCGATCAATCTCCGGCCGCGATTCGACCTTGGCGAAAGCGTAGCCGTAGCTGGCGTAAAGATCGGTGAACAGCCGGGTCGTGGCGGTCACATCGTCCCCGCGATAGGCCTCGCCGGGCCGAACCACGACACGGTTGCGGAAGTCGGCTTCGCGGCCCAGGAACTCGCCTTCCAGCCGCACACCTGCCACCACATAGGGCTGGCCTTCGGAGACCGTGACCGAGATGTCGATGTTCTGCTTGTCCGGCGAGATCGTCACCTGGGACGAAGTGATGTCGAACTCCAGGTAGCCGCGGTTCAGGTAGTACGAGCGGATCTTTTCCAGGTCAGCATTGAGCTTGGTGCGGGCATAGCGGTCGGACTTGGTGTACCAGGTCAGCCAGCCGCCAGTGGTCAGGTCCATCAGGCCCAGCAGCGTGGACTCGGAGAAGGCGCGCGTGCCGAGGATGCGGATGTCGCCGATCTTCGCGACGCTGCCTTCGGTCACGTTGAAGGTGATGTCCACGCGGTTGCCGCCCACCGGCGTCGCGGTGGTCACGACTTCGGCACCGTACAGGCTGCGCGAGAGGTACTGCCGCTTGATTTCCTGCTCGGCGCGATCGATCACCGCCTTGTCGTACGGCTGGCCTTCTGCAATGCCGTTGTCCTTCAGCGCCTTGGCGAGGGTGTCCTTGTCGAACTCCTTCAGGCCGCTGAAGTTGACCGATGCGATGAACGAACGCTCATCGACGATGATCACCACGACCTTGCCATCAAGCTCGATGCGCACGTCCTTGAACAGGCCGGTGGCAAACAAGGCTCGCAGTGCCGCAGCGCCCTTGTCATCGTTGTAGGCGTCGCCAACGCGGAAAGGCAAGGCAGCGAACACGCTGCCCGGGTCGCTGCGCTGCAAGCCTTCGACGCGGATGTCGCGAATGTCGAAAGGTTCGACAGCCAGGCTGACTTGCGCAAAGCCCGCGGCCATCAGAGCCACGCAGGCCGGCACCGGCCGCAAGAAACTTGCTAGAGGGGAAAATCGCATCGGGAGGAGTGTCACTGCAGGCCCAGGAAGCGGGCCACGTCGTTGGATAGGGCGATGGACATCATCAACAGCAGCACCAGCGCACCGCCACGTTGCAGCCACGTGAGCCACTGGTCGGACACCGGCCTGCCGGTCACCGCCTCAAAAAGATAATATATCAGGTGCCCCCCGTCGAGCATCGGCAGCGGCAGCAGGTTGAGCACACCCAGGCTGACGCTGACCATCGCCAGGAAACCGAGGAAAACCGCCACACCCTGCTGGACCGATTGACCCGCATAGTCGGCAATCGTCAACGGACCGCTGAGGTTGCGTAAAGAAGCTTGGCCGATCAGCATGCGGCCCATCATCCGCAAGGTGGTCCACGAGGTCTCGACGGTGCGCTGGTAGCCGGTCTGCAGGCCCTCCAGAACCCCGAGTTGCACCCAGGTCATCGCTGGCGCCTGCCCGATGTAGGCCTCGATGCGGCCCACCGTGCGACCGTCGGCGTCTTTTTCCTTGCGTGGCTCCACGACGAGCAAATGCCGCTGCTGCGCACGTTCGATCTGCCACTGCATGGCTGGTATCGGAAGGTCACCGGCAGCCCGGATGCGCTGGAACAGCTTCTGCGCGTCTTCGACGGTTTCACCGTCGATGCTCAGCACGCGGTCACCTTCCATCAAGCCTGCCTGTGCCGCAGCGCCACCAGGCATCACACGCCCTATCACCGGCTCGCGAAAAGGCTCGCCAACGCCAATGCGCCGAAAGGTTTCGACACCCGGCTCTTCGCCCGCCAGCTGTGCCAACGGCAGCGTCAGGACACGGCGGTGATCGCCTTCCGAGTCGGCCACCTGCAACCTGAGCGACTCACCATCCAACAACGCCAGGCTGATTTCACGGCCGAGTTCGCTCATGGCGCTCACGTCCTGCCAGTCCCCGTACTCACGGGCCACTGCCTGCACCTGGTCGCCGGCCTGCAAGCCGATCTTTGCAGCCAGGCTGCTGGCAGGAGGCGAGGCCAGAATGGCCCGCGGCTCATTCGCCCCCCACCAGCCTGCAGCTGCGTAAAGAAGAATGGCCAGTGCCAGATTGGCCAGCGGTCCGGCCAACACGATGCTGGCACGAGCGCGCAAGGACTGACGGTCGAAGGCCTGATGCAGTTGATCAGGTGCCACCGCGCCTTCGCGCGTGTCGAGCATCTTGACGTAGCCACCCAGTGGCAAGGCCGAGAGCGTGAACTCGGTGTCGCCAGGACGCGCCTGACGGCGCAGCAGCACCGGCCCGAAGCCAATGGAAAAACGCAGCACTCGCACGCCGCACCAGCGCGCCACGCGGTAGTGGCCGTACTCGTGGACGATGATCAGAATGCCCAGCGTCAGGATGAAGGCGAATACGGTGTTCATCAAAGCTCCCCGGGCTCAGCGCCGCAACCTGGCAATGACAGCCCGGGCCACAGCGCGCGCTTCCTGGTCCAGCGCCAGCAGGGCTTCGACAGGCGCCTGAAGGTCCAGCTTGGGTGGCAAGGCTTCGAGCGTTGCCGCATTGGCCTGGTGGATGGCGTTGAAGCCGAGCCGGCCGTCCAGGAAGGCCGCCACCGCCTCCTCATTGGCCGCGTTCAGCACGGCCGTGCTGCCGTGCGGCCCCCGCAGCGCGTCCCAGGCCTGGAACAGGCCGGGAAAGCGGCTGCGCTCCGGCGCCTCGAAGGTCAAGGGCGGCAGGCTCAGGAAGTTCAAGGCTTGGGCGCCGGAGGCGATGCGCGCGGGGAAGGAAAGCCCGTAGGCAATGGGCACGCGCATGTCGGGCGTGCCCATTTGCGCCAGCACCGACTGGTCGCGGCAGACCACCATCGAGTGCACGATGCTCTGCGGATGGATCACCACCTGCACCTGCTCGGGCTGCAGGTCGAACAGCCAGCGCGCCTCGATCACTTCGAGCGCCTTGTTCATCATCGTCGCCGAGTCGACCGAAATCTTGCGGCCCATGACCCAGTTCGGGTGCGCGCAGGCCTGGTCCGGCGTCACGTCGGCCAGGCTGGCCGGGTCGCGCTGGCGGAAAGGCCCGCCGGATGCCGTCAACACGATGTGATCAATGCGCTGGGCCCAGGTGCCGCGGTCTTCCGGCAGGCACTGGAAGATGGCCGAGTGTTCACTGTCGATCGGCAGCAATTGCGCACCGCCCTGCCGCACGGCGGCCATGAACTGCGCACCGCCCACCACCAGCGCTTCCTTGTTGGCCAGCAGCAGGCGCTTGCCGGCCAGTGCAGCGGCCATGCAGGCCGGCAAACCTGCAGCGCCGACGATGGCCGCCATCACGCTGTCCACGTCTTCGTGCGCGGCCAGCTCGACCAGCGCCTGCGGGCCTTCCAGCACCTCGGTTGGCAAACCGGCTTCCCGCACCTGCCGGCGCAATTCGGCCGCAGCAGCCGGGTCGCTCATCGCCGCGAAGCGTGGTTGCCATTGGCGCAGCTGCGCAAGCAACTCAGGCACCCGCGCATGGCCGGTCAGGGCGACAACCTCGAAACGATCGGGGTGGCGCGCCACCACGTCCAGGGTGCTGGTCCCGATCGAACCGGTGGCGCCCAGAATGCAAAGACGCTGGCGAGTGGTCATGGACAAGTCCGTCAAAACGTAAGAGGCCGACATGACAGTCTGCGCCATCGCGGGACGGCGCGGCGCGGCGTGAAAGGACTGCTCAAAAGCTGGTCAAGGCCATGATGGCCGGCAACACCGGCAGCAAGGCATCCACACGATCCAGGATGCCCCCATGCCCAGGCAGTAAGGCGCTGGAATCCTTGGCGCCCACGGCCCGCTTGGCCATCGACTCCACCAGGTCACCCATCACGCTGAGCGCGGACAGGAACACCAGCGCCACCGGCCAGCCCAGCCAACCCAGGCGCGCCCAGAGCTGGGCAAAGACGCTGCTGGCACTGCCGAACCAGACGGGCTCCAGTTGCATCCACAACACGCCCAGCACCAGCACGCCCAGCATGCCGGACCAGACACCTTCCCAGCTTTTGCCGGGACTGATGGCCGGCGCCAGCTTGTGGCGGCCGAAGGCACGCCCACCGAAGTAGGCCGCAATGTCGGCCATCCAGACCACGCAGAAGCAGGACAGGATGAAATTCAAGCCGCGGGCCCGCGCAGCAGTCAGCGCCAGCCAGGCGGCGCAAAGCACCAGCACGCCAATCAGCAGGCGCAGGCCCTGGGCCCGCTGCGGCCACGCGCTCGGGCCAGCCCGCAGCGCCGCGGCGCCACCCAGCACCCAGCAGGCCGTGGCCAGCCACCAACCGGCCGCTGGCATGCGCGCCACCCAGCCCGCCCACCAGGCCAGGCCGCACAGCAGCAGCACCAACAGGCCAAGTGCCACCGGCGACACGCCCTTCAGCCCATTCAACCGCCCCCACTCCCAGCCCCCCAGGCCGATCAGCACCAAACTGAGCAACGCGAACGGCAGGGGGTTGGCGACCAGCAAGGCTGGCAGCAGCAGTGCGAGCAGCACCAGTGCGGTGATCACACGCTGAAGCAGCATCTGGGTCTCAGGCCGAAGCCTCTTGAGTGGAAGGTGACGGCTTGACGCCACCGAAGCGACGGTCGCGCGAAGCGAAGACGGCAATCGCCTTGTCGAGTTCGGCCTCGTCGAAATCCGGCCACAGGCAATCGGTGAAATGCAGCTCGGCATAGGCCAGCTGCCACAACAGGAAATTGCTGATGCGCACCTCACCGCCGGTGCGGATGAACAGGTCCGGATCCGGCGCATAGCCCAGCGCCATGTACTTGCTCAGGGCTTCTTCGCTGAGCGCCTCGGGCGCCAGGCCATCGGCGATGGCCCGCTTGCAGGCCTGCACGATGTCCCAGCGGCCACCGTAGTTGAAGGCCACGGTCAGCTCCAGCCCGGTGTTGCCCGCGGTCGTGGTCTCGGCGTGATGCCACGCCTGGCAGACCCGCTCGGAGACCTTGCTGCGGTCACCGGCCACATGGATGCGAACACCCTTGTCGGCCAGCCTGGCCAGGTACTTCGAAACACCCACCAGCACCAGGTTCATCAGGCCGGACACTTCCTCGTCTGGCCGCTTCCAGTTCTCGGAAGAAAAGGCGTAGACCGTCAGGTATTGGATGCCGCGGCGGTGGCAGTCGTCAATGACGCGCACCAGCGCTTCCATGCCGAACTTGTGGCCGAAGATGCGCGGCATGAAGCGCTTCTTGGCCCAGCGCCCGTTGCCATCCATCACGATCGCAACGTGGCGCGGCAGCGCGGAGTCAGGCTTGGCCGCAGCGCCGCCGCGGAGGAAATTGGACAGGTCGACCATGTACCTTTGTCGACCTCAGACCGCCAGGATGTCGGCTTCCTTGCCCTGCACCAGCTTGTCGATCTCGCCAATGGTGCGATCGGTCAGCTTCTGCACTTCGTCCTGCGAGCGACGCTCCTCGTCCTCGGTCGCCAGCTTGTCCTTCAGCAGCTTCTTCAGCTGCTCGTTGGCATCGCGGCGCAGGTTGCGCACGGCCACCTTCGCGTCCTCGCCCGTGTTGCGCACGACCTTGGTCAGGTCGCGGCGGCGCTCCTCGGTCAGCGCCGGCATCGGCACGCGGATCAGGTCGCCCTGCGAGGCCGGGTTCAAGCCCAGGTCCGACTCGCGGATGGCCTTCTCGATCTTCGCGCCCATGCCTTTTTCCCAGGGCTGCACGCTGATCGTGCGTGCGTCCAGCAGGCTCACATTGGCCACCTGGCTGATGGGCACCATCGAGCCGTAATAGTCCACGCTGACCTGGTCCAGGATGCCCGGATGGGCCCGGCCAGTGCGGATCTTCTGCAACTCGCCCTTGAACGATTCGATGGACTTGGCCATCTTCGTCTCGGCGGTCTTCTTGATGTCGGCAATCGTCATGATGTTGGCACTCCTGTCGAGAGGTCAGACGTGCACCAGGGTGCCCTCGTCCTCGCCCATGACCACACGCTTGAGCGCGCCGGGCTTGAAGATGGAAAACACCTTGATGGGCAGTTTCTGGTCGCGGCACAGCGCAAAGGCGGTCGCGTCCAGCACCTGCAAATTCTTGGAAATGGCTTCGTCGAAGCTGATGTTGGTGTAGCGCGTGGCCGTCGGGTCCTTCTTGGGATCCGCGGTGTACACGCCGTCCACCTTGGTGGCCTTCAGCACGATCTGCGCGCCGATCTCGGCGCCGCGCAGCGCTGCAGCCGTGTCGGTCGTGAAGAAGGGATTACCGGTGCCGGCAGCGAACACCACCACCTTGCCTTCTTCGAGATACTGCAGCGCCTTCGGGCGCACATAGGGCTCGACCACCTGGTCGATCGCGATGGCCGACATCACACGGGCCGTCATGCCTTCCTGGCGCATCGTGTCGGCCAAGGCCAGGGCGTTCATCACCGTGGCCAGCATGCCCATGTAGTCGGCCGTCGCGCGGTCCATGCCGACCGAGCCGCCAGCCACGCCACGGAAGATGTTGCCGCCGCCGATCACCACCGCGACTTCACAGCCCAGTTCGGTGACCTCCTGCACTTCCTGCACCATGCGCACGATGGTCGCGCGGTTGATGCCGTACGAGTCGTCGCCCATCAGGGCTTCGCCGGACAGTTTGAGCAGGATGCGCTTGTAGGCTGGCATTGTTTTCTTCCCTGTGGAGCGTGGATCTTGTGAATCGGCTGAAAGTGTACGCGGCAGCCTCTCGATCAGAGTTGCTGCCACGTACAGAGCGGCTGACTCAGCCGCCCTTGGCGGCCGCGACTTGCGCGGCCACTTCGGCTGCGAAGTCGTCGACCTTCTTCTCGATGCCTTCGCCGACCACGTAGAGCGTGAAGCCCTTCACCGTGGTGCCGGCAGCCTTCAGCATCTGCTCGACGGTCTGCTTGCCATCCGCGGCCTTCACGAAGACCTGGTTGAACAGCGAGACTTCCTTCAGGTACTTCTGCACGCCGCCTTCGATGCGCTTGGCAACGATTTCGTCGGACTGCACCGGCTTGCCTTCGGCAGTCGCCTTGGCGGCATCCTCGGCAGCCTTGGCGGTCGCGACCGAGCGCTCACGGGCGATCAGCTCAGCTGGCACGTCACCTGAGGTCAATGCCACCGGCTTCATGGCGGCCACGTGCATGGCCACGTCCTTGGCGGCGACGGCATCGCCGTCAAACTCCACCACGACACCGATGCGGGTGCCGTGCAGGTAGCCGGCCAGTGCGCCGCCGTTCGACCAGCGCTGGAAGCGGCGGAAAGACATGTTCTCGCCGATCTTGCCAATCAGGCCCTTGCGCACGTCTTCCAGCGTCGGGCCAAAGCCGTCCTGCTCGTAAGGCAGTGCGCCCAGCGCGGCCACGTCAGCCGGGCCGTGCTTGGCGATCAGTTCGGCCGCGGCCTTGGTCAGGGCCAGGAAGCTGTCGTTCTTGGTGACGAAGTCAGTTTCGCAGTTCACTTCCAGCAACGCGCCGGTCGTGCCTTCGATGAAGCTCGACACCACGCCTTCGGCGGTCACGCGCGAAGCGGCCTTGCCGGCCTTGGTGCCCAGCTTGACGCGCAGCAGCTCTTCGGCCTTGACCATGTCGCCATCGGCTTCGGTCAGTGCCTTCTTGCACTCCATCATCGGGGCGTCGGTCTTGCCACGCAGTTCGGCAACCATGCTTGCGGTAATGGCCATTTTTCTCTCTCCGTTTCGGTGGCAGCCACCAGGGCTGCCGGGCGTTTCATCAGGTTTCGATCGGGGTGTGAAAAAGGGGCTGAAGCAGCCCCTTTCTCATTGGCGCTCAGGCGCCTCGATCAAGCTTCTTCGCTGACTTCGACGAACTCGTCACCATCGGCTGCAACAGCCTGGACCAAGTCGTGGCCGGCGTTGGCCTTGCCTTCCAGCACGGCATCGGCAACCGCCTTGGCATACAGCGCCACGGCCTTGGCCGAGTCGTCGTTGCCAGGGATCACGTAGTCCACGCCTTCGGGCGAGTGGTTGGTGTCGACGATGCCGATCACCGGAATGCCCAGCTTGATGGCTTCGGCGACGGCGATCTTGTGGAAGCCCACGTCGATCACGAACAGCGCGTCAGGCAGCGCACCCATGTCCTGGATGCCGCCAATGTCCTTTTCCAGCTTGGCCAGTTCGCGGTCGAACAGCAGGGCTTCCTTCTTGATCCGCATTTCGGAGCCGGAATCCTTGACGGACTGCATGTCCTTCAACTTCTTCAGCGAACCCTTGACGGTCTTGAAGTTGGTCAGCATGCCGCCGAGCCAGCGCTGGTCGACAAAAGGCATGCCGGCGCGCTGGGCTTCCATCGCGACCACGTCGCGTGCCTGGCGCTTGGTGCCCACCATCAGGATGCTCCCGCGCTTGCTGGACAGCTGGCGGATGAACTTCAACGCTTCCTCGAACTTGGGCAGCGTCTTTTCCAGGTTGATGATGTGGATCTTGTTGCGATGGCCGTAGATGTACGGGGCCATCTTGGGGTTCCAGAAGCGGGTTTGGTGACCGAAGTGGACACCGGCTTCCAGCATTTCACGCATTGAGACAGACATGGAAAACTCCAAAGGTTGGGTCTTGAATCCCGGCAACCATCGCCACTGCCATTCCCTCGATCATCCTGGTAACTGGCAGCACGCGACACCTTGATAGGCCGGGTTCGCGAATTCGGCCCTGCGTCGCTAAGTCGCTACGTTGACCAGCCAGACCGCGCCGCGGGTGCTCACCACCTGCGCCACTGCCCAGCCAGCCGCAAGGCCGGCTCAGCCAATCAACACCACCTGCTCCGCACCGGCCCTTCGCGCTCAAAAAGCACAAAACGGCGGCATTCGGCAAACAGCTGTCGGCTAAACCCAAGGAGTATAGCAGGCTGGCAAGCCCGATCCGGGCGGCACATGTCAAGCCATGTGCCAGGGCCTGGTTGCACGGACCCCACGAACGCCGCCAAGCTGCGCCCGTCGCCGGCAGCAGCGGCAGCGCACAGGCACAATGCGGCCGCTTGACAGGTGGTTACCCGATGGCACGGCTGCACACTTTTGCCCCCCTGCGCGCAAACCACGCTCGGCTCAGAGCCCCGTCGCGCCCACATGCGCCGACCCGCTGCACTTGCGGTCACGCGCTGCTGACGGTGTCGCCGGTCTTCTCGCCTCATCCGATTTTCCCACCCTCTCGCCCTCCCCTCCTTGTTGTTCGTGCGCCCGGCGCCATCTGCCCTGTGATCACCTGCCTCGCCAACGCCCCAGGCCCCGCCTTTCCATTCAGGAGCTGCGCATGCATGTCGCAGTGATCGGTGCCGGCATCAGTGGCGTGAGCAGTGCATTGGCGCTCGCGCGGGCAGGCCACAGGGTCGAAGTCTTCGAACAGCACGGCAGCATCGCTGCGGGCGCCAGCTTTGCCGACGCAGGCCTGATGCTCCCGATCGCCCTGCAAGCCCTGGTCCGGCCGCGCCGTGGCTGGCGCAAGCTGACTGCGTGGCTGGGCGGACCGAAAGCCACCGTCACCGCATCGCAGCAGGCCCAGCGCGATACCCAGCGCCTGCTCGCGCTGGCCAGCGCCTCGTTGCTGCAGGAGCTGACGCCTGCGCTGCACCTGGACCACGCGCACAGCCAGGGCTGGACCCTGCTGCTGCGCACCGAGAAGGAACTGAAGGCGCTGGCACCAGACCTGTCGCAACTGGCCAGCGCCGGCATTGCCCATTCGCTGCTCGATGCCTCGCAGATCCGCCAGTTCGAACCCGCCTTGAATCCCGAGGCTCCACTGCATGCCGCGCTGCACCTGCCAGGCGCACCGGTGGTCAACACCCGCCAGCTGAGCCAGCAGCTGCGCATGGCCGCCCAGCGGGCGGGCGCCCGCTTTCACCTGGACAGCAGCGTGCAGCGCATCACGCCCGGCCAGCCGGTCCAGTTGCACTGGCAGCGCAGCAACCCGCCGCCCCGCGCCGCCGCAAGCGACGGCGACACCCGGCCTGAACCGCCGCCCGAGATCGGCACCCCCAGCGGCAGCGGACGCTTCGACGCGGTGCTGCTGTGCGGCGGCCTGGGCAGCACCGGCCTGCTGCGTGAGCTGGGCCTCAAGCTGCCGCTGCGCGCGGCTGGCGGCTGCTCGCTGACGGCACCCATGAGCCTGCCCGAGGCCATGCCCGACCCCGGCCCCCGCAGCGCACTGACCGATGCCCAGCAGCAGATCACACTGACCCGCCTCGGGGACAGGGTGCGGGCCACCGCCATGTGGTCAGAGCCAGACGCCAGGCAGCAAGCAGAGACGGAGACGGTCGAGCGGCTGTATGCCGCGCTGGACCTCTGGTTCCCTGGCGCCGCCAAGCACGGCCACCACCCGGTCTGGCAAGCCAGCCGCGTGGCACCCGCCGACGGTGCGCCTGTACTTGGCGCCAGTGGCCTGCCCGGCCTGTGGCTGAACCTGGGCCACCCGGACCACGGCACCGCCTTGGCCCTGGGCGCCGCCAGCGCGCTCACCACCATGATCTCCGGCGGCACCCAGCTGATCGACTGCAGCGCCCTCAGTCCACAGCGCTGGCGTTGAGCCGGCACGGTGGTAGGCTGGCCTGGCCATGCGCCAGCCTACAACTTCATTGCCCACAGCAGCCCTGCATGACGCGCTGACCAGCGGACCCGCCTGGCTGCACGACAGCGCAGCCTCGCGCTCACTGGAGGCGCAGGCACTCGCGCAGCAGCCTGCACCCGGCCACCTGATGGCACTTGCCGGGCTTTCAGTGGCACGCCTGGCGCTGGCCATCACGCCACGCATGCATGCCGACCAGGGTTGCGTCTGGGTGCTGGCCGGCCCTGGCAACAATGGCGGTGATGGCCTGGTGGCCGCGCGGCAACTGCACCAGGCCGGACGGCGGGTGCGGGTGGTGCAGGTCGGTGATACAGGCCGGCTGCCGGCAGATGCGCACCAGGCCTTCGAGGCCGCACGCGATGCCGGCGTGCCCTTCTCCGACGCGCCGCCAGCATCCGGCGCCTCCCGCGAAGACCTGATCGTGGACGCGCTGCTGGGCCTGGGCCAAAGCCGACCGCCCGACGGTCCGATCGCCACGCTGGTCGCGTGGCAACGCCAGCAAGCCGGCACGCTGACCCTGGCCGTGGACCTGCCGACCGGCTTGTGCGCTGACACAGGCCGTGTGCTGGACCCGAGCGGCGAGCTGGCCGTGCAGGCGCAGCACACGCTGTCGCTGCTGACACTCAAGCCCGGCTTGTTCACCCATCACGGCCGCGACCTGGCCGGCCGCATCTGGCTGGACACCCTGGGCCAGACCGACGCGGCGTTGGCCGCAGGCGCCAGCGCACGGCTGCTGCGCAGCGAAGCGGCGCAAGCCGCATGGCCTGCGCGCCACCATGCACAGCACAAGGGCAGCTTTGGCGACCTTTGGGTCATCGCCGGAGCGCAGGGCATGACCGGCGCCGCCTGGCTGGCCGCTCGCGCGGCGCTGGCGGGCGGCGCCGGCCGCGTCTACCTGGCAGCACTGTCAGGCGCGACCGAGGTCGATCCGCTGTGGCCCGAGCTGATGCAGAGAACCACCGCCGACTGGCAGAAGCCGGGCGTGCTGGAGGCGGCCACCGTGGTCTGCGGTTGCGGCGGCGGAGGAACAATCGCCGCGCTGTTGCCCGAAGTGCTGGCACGCGCCGGCAGGCTGGTGCTGGACGCGGACGCCCTGAACGCCATCGCGGCGAGCGACGCCTTGCTGCGCGCACTGCAGCAGCGCCGCTCCGCCGGACTCGCCAGCGTGTTGACGCCGCACCCGCTCGAAGCCGCGCGGCTGGCAGGTGTCCAAACAGCAGAGATCCAGCAGCATCGGCTGCAGGCCGCTCAAGCACTCGCACTGCGCTGTGGCAGCGTGGTGCTGCTCAAGGGCGCCGGCACGGTGATCGCCGGGCCGGCAGCCATGACCTGCGTCAACGCCAGCGGCAACGCCAGGCTGGCCACGCCGGGCAGCGGTGACGTGTTGGCAGGCTGGCTGGGCGCAGCCTGGTCCGCCATGCCGACGCCAAACGCGAATGCGGCCGACACTGACCAACGCTGGCAAGCCGCCACGCTACTGGCCATGCAGGCCGCCGGCGCGGCAGCCTGGGTCCATGGTGCGGCAGCGGAAATCGCCCCAGGCGATCTGCGGCTGCCGCTGCGTGCCAGTCAGCTGGTGGCGGCCATGACACAGCTCCTGCAGCCCGCACCCTGAGGCGCTGCCACGGACCGCCGGCCTTCAAGCGCCGCTGGTGCGGGACTTGGCGGGTTTGCCGCCTTTCGCAGGCTTGCCGGTAGCCGCAGCCTTGCGGGCGGCGCCCTTGCCTGCCGTGCCGCGCGCCGAACCCTTGGAAGCCCTGGCCGACTTGGCCGCGCTGGTCACGCGGCGCTGCGCGCGGTCGGCCGCCTGGACCTCGGCCAGTTCGTCAACCGCCTTCGTTTCACCCCGCGCCGGAGTGCGCCCCTTGACCGGCGGTCGATCAGCTTCGTTTTCGCGGATCATGCGGAAGTCGATGCGGCGACCGTCCAGGTCCACGCGGCTGACCTGGATGCGCACCCGTGCACCGATGGCGTAACGCACGCCCGTGCGTTCACCACGCAACTCCTGGCGCGCCTCGTCGAAGCGGAAGTACTCGCCACCCAGCTCGGTGATGTGCACCAGGCCGTCGACGTACAGCGCGTCCAGCGTAACGAACACGCCGAAGGTCGTCACTGCGCTGACGGTGCCAGAGAATTCCTCGCCCAGGCGCTCGCGCATGTAGCGGCACTTCAGCCAGGCTTCGACGTCGCGCGAGGCTTCGTCCGCCCGGCGTTCATTGGCACTGCAATGCGCGCCCGCACCGTCCCATGCCGCCTGCTCGGCGGCAGACACCCTGGGCGGCTTGGTCGGTGGCGTGCCGGGCTTGGCGCCCGCGACCAGCGAGCCGCTGCTCAGCTGAAAGCGCTTGCCCTGCAGGATGGCCTTGATGACCCGGTGCACCAGCAGGTCGGGGTAACGGCGGATCGGGCTGGTGAAATGGGTGTATGCCTCATACGCCAGGCCGAAGTGGCCGCCGTTGTCGGGCGTGTACAGCGCCTGCTGCATCGAGCGCAGCAGCATCGCGTGGATCTGCGCCGCGTCAATGCGGTCCTTGGTCGCCGTGGCGATGGCCTGGTATTCGGCCGGCGCCGGATCCTCGCTGATCGTCATGCCCACGCCGACGCTTTTGAGGTAGTTTTGCAGCGTCAGGCGCTTCTCGGGCGTGGGGCCATCGTGAACACGGAACAGGCTCGGATGCTGGGCTTGGGCAATGAAGTCCGCCGCGCAGACGTTGGCCGCCAGCATGGCTTCTTCAATCAGCCGGTGCGCCTCGGTGCGCACCCGCGGCACGATCTTCTCGATGCGACCGTTTTCGTCGCAGACGATTTGCGTTTCGGTGGTTTCGAAGTCCACCGCACCGCGCCGCTGACGCGATTTCAGCAGTGCGCGATAGACCTCGTGCAGGTGCAGCAGGTGCGGCAGCACCGCGGCACGCTTCGCAGCCTCCGGGCCACGGGTGTTGCCCAGCGCCGCGGCAACCTCGGTGTAGGTCAGCCGCGCCTGCGAGCAGATCACCGCCGGGTAGAACTGGTAGGCCGTGACGTCGCCATGCTCGTCGACCAGCATGTCGCAGGCCATCGTCAGGCGGTCGACTTCCGGATTCAGCGAACACAACCCGTTGGACAGCTTCTCCGGCAGCATCGGGATCACCCGGCGTGGGAAATAAACCGAGGTCGCGCGCTCGTAGGCGTCCACGTCCAGCGGCTCGCCCGGCTTCACGTAGTGCGACACATCGGCAATGGCGACGATCAGGCGCCAGCCGCTCACCGCTGTGCGACCACGGCCACTCTGGTAAGGCTCGCAGTAGACCGCGTCGTCAAAGTCGCGAGCGTCTTCGCCGTCGATGGTGACCATCGGCACGTCGCGCAAATCGATGCGCTGCTTCAGGTCGACCGCGCGCAGCTTGTCCGGCAGTCCTGCCGCCTGGGCCAGCGTTTCGGCCGAGAAGCGGTGCGGCACCTCGTACTTGCGCACGGCTATCTCGATCTCCATGCCCGGGTCGTCGATCTGGCCCAGCACCTCGGTCACGCGGCCTACCGGCTGCGAATACATCGAGGCCGGCTCGGTCAGTTCCACCGCCACGACCTGCCCGGCCACCGCATTCGCAATCCCGTTTTTCGGGACCAGGATGTCCTGGCCGTAGCGCCGGTCTTCCGGCGCCACCAGCCAGATGCCGTTTTCCTGCAGCAGGCGGCCGATGATGGGCGTCTTGCGGCGCTCCAGGATGTCAACGACCCGCCCTTCGGGCCTGCCCTTGCGGTCCAGCCTTGCCACGCGCACGAGCACGCGGTCACGGTGCAGCACGGCCCGCATTTCCTGCGGCGGAAGATAGATGTCGGGCTCTCCGTTGCCACGCTGCACGAAGCCGTGTCCGTCGCGGTGGCCGAGGACGATGCCCTCGATGTCGTTCAGCATGGCGCCTGCCGTCGCGGCGGCGCTTGTATTGTTTTTGGCTTTAATGGTATAGTCCTATCTTTCGGCTGGACGCAAATGCGCAGCCGAGATCTGTGCAGTGAAACGTTCTTGAATATGCTGTTTCAAACGGCCTTCCAAAACGTACTGCGCATGCCCAGGTGGCGGAATTGGTAGACGCACTAGTTTCAGGTACTAGCGGGTAACTCCGTGGAGGTTCGAGTCCTCTCCTGGGCACCAAGCATAACAAGAACGAAGAAGAACAAAAAAGGCCGGCACGAAAGTGCTGGCCTTTTTGCTTTGCGCCTTCGTGCCTTGTGCTTTCATCTTCAGGGCGGCGTGCATCGCACGCCGCCGAGTGCGAGTCCAGGTCCAGCTCAGACCGCAAATGCGAGTCAGACTGCAAACTTCTTCGCCAGCCCTTCGGGCCTCAGGCTGTCGTACTCTTCGAACGGCTGGTGAATCCAGGGGCTGGTTGCCAGCATTTCGACGTAGTAGTCCGGCATGTAGCTGGACACGGCCTTGGTCCAGATGACCGCGGAGCGCAGCTCCTGGATCTGCGGCAGGCCACGCAGCCTGTCCACCACGGCCTTCAAGGTCTCGCCGGAGTCGGACAGGTCGTCCACCAGCAGCACCCTGCCCGCCAGCTCACCCTTGGGCATGGTGATGTACTTGGCCATGTCCAGCCGGCCCTGGATGGTGCCGGCTTCGGCCCGGTAGGAACTGGTCGACATGATGGCCAGCGGCTTGTCGAAAACACGCGACAACACGTCGCCCGGGCGCATGCCGCCACGCGCCAGGCAAAGGATCTGGTCGAACTGCCAGCCCGACTCATGCACCTGGATCGCCAGGCGTTCGATCAGCAGGTGGTAGTCGTCCCAGGACACGTACAGGTGTTTGCCATCGTCAGTCAGCATGCGGTCTCCGGCGGGTTGGCGGTGGGCAATGAAAAGGCGATCAGGATCACATCAGGCCTGGTACGGATGGCGCAGCAGGATGGTGTGGTCGCGGTCCGGGCCGGTGGACACCATGTCGATCGGCGCGCCGATGTGGGCCTGCACGCGCTCCAGGTAGCGGCGCGCGTTTTCCGGCAGCTTGTCCCATTCGGTGATGCCGAAGGTGCTGCCTTCCCAGCCCGGGAAGGTCTCGTACACCGGCTCGCAGGCGGCAATGTCGTCCGCGTCCAGCGGCAGGATGTCGATGGCCTGACCGTCCAACCGGTAACCGACGCAGACCTTGATCTCGCTCAGGCCGTCCAGCACATCCAGCTTGGTGATGCACAGGCCGGACACACCGTTGATGATGATGGAGCGCTTCAGCGCTGCCGCGTCCAGCCAGCCGCAGCGGCGCGGGCGGCCGGTCACGGTGCCACGCTCCTGGCCCACGGTCGACAGGTGATGGCCAACGGTGCCCGGCTCGTCCATCGGCAGCTCGGTCGGGAACGGACCGGAGCCCACACGCGTGGTGTAGGCCTTGGTGATGCCCAGGATGTAGTGCAGCATCTGCGGGCCAACGCCCGAGCCCGCAGCGGCATTGCCGGCCACACAGTTGCTGGAGGTCACGTACGGGTAGGTGCCGTGGTCGATGTCCAGCAGCGTGCCTTGCGCGCCCTCGAACAGGATGTTGGCGCCAGTCTGGTGGGCCTTGTGGATCAGGTAGCCCACGTCGGCCATCATGGGCTTCAACACCTCGGCCATCTTCATCGCCTGGTCGAAGATGGGCTGGAATTCCAGCGCGCTGCCCTTCAGGTAACCAGTGAGCGCGAAGTTGTGCAGTTCCAGCAACTCCTTCAGCTTCTTCGCGAACCGTTCCGGATGTTTCAGGTCCTGCACGCGCAATGCGCGGCGGGCGACCTTGTCTTCGTAGGCCGGGCCGATGCCCTTGCCGGTGGTGCCAATCTTGCCGGCGCCACTGGTTTCGCGCATCGATTCACGCGCCTTGTCGACCTCGACGTGGAACGGCAGGATCAGCGGGCAGGACTCGCTGATGAACAGCCGCGAACGCACGTCCAGACCCGCCTTTTCCAGGCGCTCGATCTCGCTGAGCAAATGCGTCGGGTCGACCACCACGCCGTTGCCGATGTAGCAGGCCACGCCGTCGCGCATGATGCCCGAAGGGATCAGCTGCAGCGCCGTCTTGACGCCACGGATCACCAGCGTATGGCCCGCGTTGTGGCCGCCCTGGAAGCGGGCCACGCCCTGGGCGTGGTCGGTCAGCCAGTCGACGACCTTGCCCTTGCCTTCGTCGCCCCATTGGGTACCGACGACAACGACGTTGCGGCCGCGCAAGATGGTCGCGGCTGAAGAATTGCCTTGTTGCATGGCGTTCTAGCGAGTTCTCAAAAGTTGTTCATCTCGGTGCAGCGGCGGTTTCGCCAAAGGCTCAAAGCGCGCGCAACACCCACTGTCCGTCGACCTCGCACAGCGCACGGTCGCAGTTGAATTCTTCGGTCTGGTCGGCGTGGCCCGGCAGCATGCAGACCACTGTTTCGCCCTGGGTGCGCAAGGCACGCACCGCCGCTCGCAGGCCCGGATCTTCACCCCAGGGCGCACGCACGGCAGCGTGCGGCGGCACGCTGCCTGCCACGCTGGCGAGGTTCTTCAGGTCCAGGCTGCAGCCGACCGCCGGTCGGTTGCGGCCGAAGACCGCACCCACCTCGTCGTAGCGCCCGCCACGCACCAGCACATTGGGTGACCCATGGCCATACACCGCAAAGCGGGTGCCGCTGTAGTACGCGTAGCCGCTCATGTCGGAGAGGTCGAAGCCGACCCGGACGTCCGGATAGGCCTGGCGGATGTGGCCCGACAGCCAGGCCAGATCATCCAGCGCCGCATTGATGGGCGCGCGCGCCGGCAGGCGTTTGCGGGCCTCGGCCAGCACTTCGTCGCCGCCGTAGAGGTCCAGCAAGGCAGCCAGGCCATCGCGCGTGGCCGCCGGGCAGTCGCGGGCGATCTGGCGCACGGTGCTGCCATCCTTGGCAGTCAGCGCGGCGACCAGTTCGGTCAGCGCCATGGTGTCCAGGGTCACGCCGGCCAGCACCGAACGCACCACGCGGGCGTCGCCCAGGTCCAGCATCAGGCCCGACAGCTTGGCAGCCTGCAGCCCGTCCAGTGCAAGTTCGATGATTTCGAGGTCGGCTTCCAGGCCTGCGTGGCCAAACAGCTCGACACCCAGTTGCAGCGGCTCGCGCGTGGCGTGCAGGCCGGCCGGGCGGGTGTGCAGCACGGGGCCGCAATAGCAAAGACGGGTCACGCCTTCGCGGTTCAGCAGGTGGGCGTCAATGCGCGCAACCTGGGGCGTGGTGTCGGCCCGCAGTCCGAGGGTGCGGCCGCTGAGCTGGTCCACCAGTTTGAAGGTCCGCAAGTCCAGCTCGCGGCCGGTACCGGAAAGCAGGGACTCCAGGTGTTCGAGCAAGGGCGGCATGACCATCTCGAACCCATATGCGCGCGCCAGATCCAGCCACTGGCGGCGCAATTCCTCGATGCGCCTGGCCTCTGCGGGCAAGACGTCAGCAATGTGCTCTGGCAACAGCCAAGCAGAGGACATGAAAATGCACCGGGGGTTAAAACCGGCATTGTACAGGTCACCCCCTACAAACGAAGCCGGTCGCGCCGATGCTGGTCAGCTTCGGAACAGCAGCAACAGCACGAGGCCCAGCACCATGCTGCTCAGGCCCAGGAATCGGATCTGCTTGTCGCCCAGCTGCGTGGCCCGCAGGAACAGCTCCCGCCAGATGCCTGGATTGAGGAAGGGCAGCAAGCCCTCCATCACCAGCATCAGGGCCAGCGCGGTCCACATCACGTCACTCATGCGCCCTCACCCGCCTCCATCGCCCCGCATCGCCAGAGACCCAGCCGGCCCAGGCGCAGGCTTCACTTGCGCGCCGGTGACGCCGCCGGAGCCGCGCCGGCACCGCGCATGGCCTTGAAGAAGTCAGAGCTCGGGTCCACCACCATCACGTCATTGCGACTGCGGAAGCTGGAGCGGTAAGCCTCCAGGCTGCGGTAGAACTGCGCGAACTGTGGATCGCGGCTGAACGAGGCGGCATACAGGCTGGACGCCTCGGCATCGCCCTCGCCCTTGATCTTCTGCGCGTCACGGTAGGCCTCGGCCATGATCACCTGACGTTGGCGATCGGCATCGGCGCGGATCTTTTCGCCTTCGGCCTGGCCTTGCGAGCGCAGCTCGTTAGCCACCTGCTGCCGCTCGGACTGCATGCGGCGGTAGACCGAGTCGGTGATGCTGGCGACGAAGTCAACGCGCTTGATGCGCACGTCCTGGATCTCGATGCCGAAGGACTTGGCTTCGTCGGCCAGGCGGGCCTTGACGTCGCTCATCACCTTCTCACGCTCGGTGGCCAGCACGCCGCCAACGGTGCGCTTGGTCACCTCTTCATTGAAGGCCGCCTGCACGACCGGGCTCAAGCGGTTTTCCAGGCTGCGCATGTCCACGCCGTTGTTGCGAATGAACTGCCGCGGCTCGGTGATGCGCCACTTGATCAGCCAGTCGATCACCAGGCTCTTCTTCTCGGCCGTGAAGATGGGCCGGGTTTCCGGGCTGTCCAGGGTCTGGATGCGGCGGTCCAGCATCACCAGGTTCTGGAACGGCGGCGGCAGCTTGAACTTCAGCCCGGGCTCGACGATGACTTCCTTGATCTCGCCGAGCGAATACACCACGGCGATCTGCCGCTGGTCCACCACGAAGAGCATGGACGAAGCCAGCATCAGCGCGACCAGCACGCCACCTGCAATCAGTGCTAAACGGTTCATGTTCAGGTTCTCGTTTTTCTAGGCAGGCCGTGACTCAGCGCGACTCGCGGTCGCGCGAACGGGCGCTGTCGCGGACGCGGTTGTCGCTGGCGGCCGGTACGTCGGACTGGACTGCCGTGGCCGGCGCGGAGGTCGCCCCCGAAGCCGAGCCGACCGCGCCACCACCTGCTTGCTGCATCAGCTTGTCCAGCGGCAGATACAGCAGGTTGGAACCGTTGCGGCTGTCCACCATGACCTTGCTGACGTTGCTGTAGACCTCGCGCATGGTGTCGATGTAGAGCCGGTCGCGGGTGACGGCGGGTGCCTTCTGGTATTCGGCATAGACGGAATTGAAGCGCTGCGAATCGCCTTCGGCGGTCGCGATCACGCTGGCCTTGTAGCCCTCCGCCTCCTCGTGCAGCCGCGCGGCCGTGCCCTGCGCCTTCGGGATCACGTCGCTGGCGTAGGCCTGGCCTTCATTCTTGAAACGGTCGCGGTCGGCACCGGCCTTGAAGGCGTCGTCGAACGAAGCCTGCACTTGCTCGGGCACCTGCACGTTCTGCAGGTTCACGTTCTTGATCAGCACGCCGGCCTCCAGCTTGTCGAGCTGGGCCTGGACGGACTTGACCAGCTCGGCGGCGATCGCGTCACGGCGCTCGTAAAGCACTTGGTCGACCCGGCTGCGGCCGACGATCTCGCGCACCGCAGATTCAGCCGCCTGGCGCACCGCTTCGTCGGTGTTCTTGTTCTGGAACAGGTATTGGCGCGCATCCTTCAGCGTGAACTGCACGGTGAAGCGGATGTCGACGATGTTCTCGTCCTGCGTGAGCATCGAGGAGTCACGCAAACCGGTCGCCTGCGCCACCGATTGACCCCCGACCTCGACCGAACGCAGCTGCGTGGTCGGCACGATCTCGTGCGCCTGGACGGGATACGGCATGCGCCAACGCAGACCCGCTTCCAGCGTGCTGCTGTAACGGCCAAAAGTGGTCACCACGGCCTGGTGGCCTTCCTGCACGATGAACACGCCGCTGCCGGCCCAGATCAGCACCACCACCGCGGCGATCAGGCCGACGCCGATGCCGGCACTTTTCATGTCCGGCTGGAAGCCGTCCGGCCCGCTGCCGCCCGGTGGCGTGGACTTGCCGCCAAACAAGTTGGACCACTTGCGATTGAAGTCGCGCCAGAGCTCGTCCAGGTCAGGCGGGCCGTCGTTGCGGCCATTGCTCAGCACCACGGTCGCGCCGGCCGGGCTGGGCCGCTTGCGCTGCAACGAGCCGAGCAACAAGGCCTGGCTGGCACTTGCCAGGGCTGACAGTCGGCCGAAGAATCCGGCCCGTTGGGGAAGTTCACGCATGGTCATGCCATTCGGAGAAAGGTCGGAAAACGTCAGGAGGAGCTCAAGCGCCGTCGTGGCCGGTCAGTCTACCGGCCAGGCGTCGTCGGATTCACCTTCGCCGCGCACCGCCGCCACCGCCCGCCCATCAGGCAAGGTGGTGACGACGCCACGCGGATTCAAGTCGGGTGCAGGTGCGGCGTACTCGGCAATCAGCTGGCGCAGCAGGTCCAGGCCCTCGCCGGTCCTGGCGCTGACAAACACCCGTGGCACACGTTGGCCGTTGGCACGCGTCAGTTCATCGCGAAGCTGGCGCGGCCGCTGGCTGGACTCGATCATGTCCAGCTTGTTGTAGACCAGGACCTGCGGCAAGCCGTCGGCACCGATTTCTTCCAGCACCCGTTCGACCTCGGCCTGCTGGTCCTGCAGATGCGGGCCAGCGGCGTCGATCACATGCAGCAGCACATCGGCATCCGCCGCCTCCTGCAGCGTGGCGCGGAAAGCCTCGACCAGCTTGTGCGGCAGGTCGCGGATGAAGCCGACGGTGTCGGACAGCGAGACCGAACGCCCGGCTTCGCCGAGGTACAGCGAACGTGTCGTCGTGTCGAGGGTCGCGAACAGCTGGTCGGCAGCGTAGGTGCGGGCCTTGGTCAGCGCATTGAACAGCGTGGACTTGCCGGCATTGGTGTAGCCGACCAGCGAGACGCTGTAGGTGCCGCTGCGCTCGCGCGCGCGCCGCTGGGTGCTGCGCTGCCGCTTGACCTTGACCAGCCGCTCCTTGATCGCCTTGATGCGGTCGCCGATCATGCGGCGGTCCAGCTCGATCTGGGCTTCGCCAGGGCCACCGCGCACACCGGTCCCGCCTTGCTGGCGCTCCAGGTGGCTCCAGCGCCGCACCAGGCGGGTCGACAGGTATTGCAGCCGAGCCAGTTCGACCTGCAGCTTGCCTTCGTGGCTCTGCGCGCGGGCCGCGAAGATCTCGAGGATCAGCGCAGTGCGGTCGGACACCGGCACGCCGAGGTGGCGCTCCAGGTTGCGTTGCTGCGCAGGCGACAGGGCCTGGTCGAAGATCACGCCGTGGGCGCCATGGGCCTGCACCAGCAGCTTGATCTCATCAGCCTTGCCTGAACCGACAAACAGCGCCGGGTCCGGCGACTTGCGCCTGGCGACCACGCGCGCGACAGCCAGGTCGCCAGCCGATTCGGCCAGCAACGCCAGCTCATCCAGCGTGGCCTCAAAAGAAGAACCCGGACCCAGGTCCACGCCCACCAGCACCGCGCGGGGCTGGTTGGCATTGACCTGGTCCGGGGCGGACGCGGGGGCGCTCACGGCATCATCCGGTGGCGCCGGTCGGCAATGAGGAAACGGGGAAAGGGCTTCAGTTGGTTTCGCCCGCGTCAGCGGCGTGGAAGTTGACCGCGCGGCCCGGCACGACGGTGGAAATGGCGTGCTTGTAAACCATTTGGGTCACGGTATTACGCAGCAGCACGACATATTGGTCGAACGACTCGATGTGCCCTTGCAGCTTGATACCGTTGACCAAATAAATGGACACCGGCACATGCTCCTTGCGCAGGAGGTTCAGGAAGGGGTCTTGCAGGAGTTGCCCTTTGTTGCTCACGATATGCTCCGTGTTGGAAAGATGAAGACGGCTTGCACGTTAACACAGGCCGCCCGGCGCCACATTGCGCGGCACCAAGAGTCAGTGTTCGTTTTCAGCAAATGGGTTCCCTGAAAGTTTCATCTGAATGCGCAGTGGCGTGCCCACCAGCTTGAAATGTTCCCGGAAACGCCCTTCGAGATAGCGTTTGTAGACTTCGGTGACGTGCTCCAGCGAATTGCCGTGGATCACGATGATGGGAGGATTCATGCCCCCCTGGTGCGCATAACGCATCTTCGGCCGGTAGGCCCCCACGCGCTTGGGATTCTGGTGCTCCACCGCCTCATGCAAAAGGCGCGTCAGCACGGGCGTAGGCATCTTGCAGGTGGCGGACGCATGCGCGTCGGCAATCGCCTTCCACAGCGGGCCTAGGCCCTGGCGCCGCAGCGCCGAGATGTTCAGCAGCGGCGCGAACTTCAGGAAGGCCAGACGGGACTCGATCGAGCGCTCCAGCGTCTGGCGCTGGTAGCTGTCGATGGCATCCCACTTGTTGATGGCAATCACCACCGCCCGTCCGGAATCGAGGATGTAGCCGGCGATGTGCGCATCCTGCTCGCTGACACCCTGCGTCGCGTCGATCATCAGCACGACCACGTTGGCGTCGGCAATCGCCTGCAGCGTCTTGACGACCGAGAACTTCTCGATCGCCTCGAAGACCTTGCCCTTGCGCCGCAGGCCCGCGGTGTCGATCAGCTCGAAGCGCTGGCCGTCACGCTCCAGCGGCACCTTGATGGCGTCGCGCGTGGTGCCGGGCATGTCGAAGGCGATCAGGCGCTCCTCACCCAGCCAGGTGTTGATCAGCGTGGACTTGCCGACATTCGGCCGGCCGGCCACCGCCAGGCGGATCGGACCGTCGGCCTCGTCTTCGGGCTCATCCTCGTCCTCGGGAAAGTCTTCAAGCGCAGCTTCCAGCAGGCTGCGAATGCCCTGCCCATGCGCCGCCGAGATGGGGTGCGGCTCGCCCATGCCCAGTTCGTAGAACTCGGCCAGCAGTGGCGATTCCTGCATGCCTTCGGCCTTGTTGACCGTCAGCAGCACGCGCTTGTTGGCCTGGCGCAGGAAGCGGGCAATGTCGTGGTCCTGCCCGGACAAGCCGTTGCGCACGTCGACGACAAACACCACCACGTCGGCCTCGGCCACGGCCTGGCGCGTCTGGCGCGCCATTTCCTTGACGATGCCGGTCGTGCTGTCGGGCTCGAAGCCGCCGGTGTCGACGACGATGAATTCACGGTTGCCGAGACGGCCGTCGCCATAGTGGCGGTCGCGTGTCAGCCCGGAGAAATCGGCCACGATCGCGTCGCGGCTCTTGGTCATCCGGTTGAACAGGGTCGACTTGCCAACATTGGGCCGGCCGACAAGGGCAATCACGGGTTTCAAGCCAGGCCTCGGGTCAAATCAGTCATTCAGGACGGAAGCCGAACAAGCCGCCATTGCGGGTCGTCACGACCATCGTGGTGTCGGACAGCACCGGCACGCCGATCACCGCCGAGCCGTCGGTCGGCAGACGCAGCAGCGGCGTGCCGGCGTCACGCGACAGGAAGTGCACCTGGCCTTCGAAATCGCCGAACACCACCGTCTTGCCGACCGAGATCGGCGCGCTCAGGCTGCGGTTCAGGAAGCGTTCGTTGGTCCAGACAGTGCTGCCGTCGCGACGGCGGCGGGCGCTGATGCGGTCCGAAGCGTCTGCGCTGAACACGTAGTCAGCATCGGCCGCCACGCTCTGCACGCCGCCGCCGGGCATGGTCCACAGCACTGCGCCACGGTCCGCATCGACGCAGCCGACGCCGGTCTGGAACGCACGCATGCACAGCACATTGCCATTGCGGGCCGGCGGGCCGACCAGGTCGGACAGGCGCTCGACCTCGTTGGTGCCGCGCGGCGTGGCCACGGTGGCCTCCCAGCGCACATTGCCCTGGGTCGGGTCCAGGCCCAGCAGACGCGAGCCCTGGGCGGCCAGCAGCGTGTCCTTGTAGGCGGCCAGCACCGAGGACTGGGCCAGCGTCAGCGCGTCGCCGGGGCGGCGCAGCGTCCACAGCTTGTGGCCGTCCAGCACGTCGTAGGCCGAGACGGCGCGGTCCACACTCATCACGAACACGCGCTCGCCCGCCACCAGCGGCGCGGTCACCACGCGGGCGTCCAGCCGGGCCTTCCACTTGTCCTTGCCAGCGTCCAGCACGACGAGTTCGTTGTCCTGCGTGACCACCGCGGCAAAACGCCCGTCGCTGCCAACACCGGCGCTGAGCTTGCCGTCCACCCGGGTGCGCCAGATTTCGCGGCCGGTCGCGGCCTCCACCGCCACCACGCTGCCATTGTCGGAGGCGGCGAAGACCTTGCCGTCGCGCACGACGGTGGCCATTGGGAAGCTGACATCGCTGCCCAGTGGCAGGCGCCAGACCTGGCGGCCGGCGATTTGCGGCTGGACCGGCTGCAGCGGCGCGGGCGGCGCCTTGTCGCTGGAACAACCGGCCAGGCCGAGCGAGGCGGCGGCCAGCACGCCCAGCAAGCCACCGGACAGCCAGCGGTTCAGCGCGCCGTTCATTTGGCGGCCCCGGAAGCGGCCGGCGCAGGTGCGGCGGCCTGGGCGGTCAGCTTGGCGTCGATCACGCGACGGTAGTCCTGCTTCTCATCCATCGCCTTCCAGGCCTTCTGCCAGGCGGCCACGGCCTCGGCCGTCTTGCCCTGGGCCATCAGCACGTCGCCACGCCTGTCGTCGGCCAGCGCGGCGAATTCGGGCGACTTCACGGCATCGACCTGCTTCAGCGCTTCGTCATAGGCCTTCTTGTCGATCAGCAGCGCGGCCAGGCGCAGGTGTGCCAGCGCCTGGTAGTCGTCGTCGCTGGCCTGCGTGGCCACCCACTCGAGCGTGGCCTGCGCGGCATCGGCCTGGCCCTTGTCGGCCTGCACGTGCGCCGCCAGCAGGCCGCCTTGCTGGGCGAAGGTGGTGCGCGGGAAGCGCTGCTTCAGGTCATTGAAGACCAGTGCGGCCTTGGCGGCGTCACCAGCCTGCACGGCATGATCAAGTTCGTCGAACATGGTGCCGGCCTTGGCGGCCTGGTCACGCTGGTAGTAATTCCAGCCGTTCCAGCCGGCGAAGCCGGCCAGCACCAGCGTCAGCGTCCAGGTGATCAGGTTGCCATACTGCTTCCAGAACGCCTTGAGCTCGTCGAGTTGTTCTTGTTCCTGAAGGTCGAGATTGCTTGCCATGAACACGGCCCACGCGAGGCGGGCATAGAAATCGGAACCCGGCAGGGCCAGGGCGTTTTGGGATGCAGTTGGCGCTCGAAGCTTCAGGCGCCAACTGCGGATTATGCGTTGCCCGCAGGCCCGCGCAGCAGCCCGGCCCAGTGCTTCACATCGGCCAGCGGCTGCAGGCTTTGTTCCCCCGCCTCGCGCAGCGGCTTCAGCGTGACCTGGCCCTGGCTCAACTCGTCGGCACCGAACACCAGCGCGTAGCGGGCACCGCTGGCATCGGCCTTCTTGAACTGCGCCTTCATGCTGCCGCCGCCGGCATGCATCTGCACCGCCACGCCTTCGGCGCGCAGGCCTTCGAGCACCGGCAGCACCTGCGGCAGCGCCGTGGCATCGGGGATCACCGCATAGGCGTCCGCAGCGCCACTCGGCACCGGCAGTCCCAGTTCCTGGATCAGCAGCAGCAGCCGCTCGATGCCCAGGCCAAAGCCCACCGCCGGCGCGCTCTTGCCGCCGAGTTGCTCGATCAGCCCGTCGTAGCGGCCACCGCCGCACACCGTGCCCTGCGAGCCCAGGTGGTCGGTGACCCACTCGAAGACGGTCAGGTTGTAGTAGTCCATGCCGCGCACCAGCCGGGTGTTGACGCGGTATTCGAGGCCGGCGGCGTCAAGGATCGCGCGCACCGCATTGAAGTGCGCCAGCGTCTCTTCACCGAGGAAATCCATCAGCTTGGGCGCGGCTTCCACCATCGCCTGCATTGCCGGATTCTTGGTGTCCAGGATGCGCAGCGGATTGCTGTGCAAGCGGCGCTTCGCTTCTTCGTCCAGCAGCTCGGCGTGGGCTTCGAAGTGGGCGATCAGGGCAGCGCGGTGCGCCGCCCGCTCGGCCGGCTGGCCCAGGCTGTTCAGCTCCAGGCGCACGTGCTCACCCTCGACCAGGCCCAGCTCCTTCCACAGCCGGCGCACCAGCAGGATCAGCTCGGCGTCCACGTCAGGACCGGCAAAGCCCAGCGCCTCCACGTCCAGCTGGTGGAACTGGCGATAGCGGCCTTTTTGCGGCCGCTCGTGGCGGAACATCGCGCCCAGGGTCCACAGCCGCAGCGGGCCGTTGTAGAGCGCGTTGTGCTCGACCATTGCACGCACGATGCCGGCGGTCGCCTCGGGGCGCAGCGTCAACTGGTCACCGTTCATCGCGTCGGTGAAGGAGTACATCTCCTTCTCGACGATGTCGGTCACCTCGCCAAGCCCGCGCACAAACAGCGCGGTCGGCTCGACGATGGGCGTCAGGACGTACTGGTAGCCATAACGCGCCAGCACCGAGCGTACGGTGGACTCGAACCAGTGCCACAGCGCCGAATCCGGCAGCTTGTCCTTGCGGGTCACGCTGCCCGGCAGGATGTCGTTCATCCCCTTGATGGCCTGTAGGGTCTTGCTCATGGTGGTTTGCAACAGAAATGGCAGCCTGAGCCCCGAAAGCGGGCTCGGCAAAGTCATGTAAAACTTGCGCGGCCAGGCCGCGCAGGGTCAGCAAGCGAAGGCGCGTGGCGGCGTCAATGCTCGGCTGTCACGCTGCCGTAGCGACGCTCGATGTACTGCTCGACCACCGTCTGGAACTCGGTGGCAATGCCCTCGCCGCGCAGCGTCATGGCCTTTTCACCGTCGATGAAGACAGGCGCGGCCGGCGCTTCGCCGGTACCTGGCAGGCTGATGCCGATGTCGGCATGCTTGCTCTCTCCGGGGCCGTTGACGATGCAGCCCATCACGGCGACCTTCATGCTCTCGACGCCCGGATAGCGCGACTTCCAGACCGGCATCTGCGCACGCAGGTAGTCGTCGATCTGCTTGGCCAGTTCCTGGAAGGTGGTGCTGGTGGTGCGGCCACAGCCGGGGCAGGCGGTGACGCTGGGGTTGAAGCTGCGCAGGCCCAGCGACTGCAGGATTTCCAGCGCGACCACGACCTCTTGCGTGCGCGCCTCGCCGGGCTGCGGCGTCAGCGAGACACGGATGGTGTCGCCAATGCCTTGCTGCAGCAGCACCGACAGTGCCGTGGCCGAGGCCACCGTGCCCTTGGTGCCCATGCCGGCTTCGGTCAGGCCCAGATGCAGCGCGTAGTCGCAACGCTGCGCCAGCGCGGTGTAGACCGAGATCAGGTCCTGCACGCCACTGACCTTGCAACTGATGATGATCTGGTTGGCCGACAGGCCGATGGACTGCGCGTCGCGGGCGGAATCCAGCGCCGACTGGATCAGCGCCTCGTACATCACCTGCTTGACGTCCCAGGGCTTGGCGCGGCGGCTGTTGGTGTCCATCAGCGCGGCCATCACCTCCTGGTCCAGGCTGCCCCAGTTGACGCCGATGCGCACCACCTTGTCGTAGCGGCAGGCGGCCTCGATCATCTGCGCGAACTGCTTGTCGCCCTTCTCGCCCTTGCCCACGTTGCCGGGGTTGATGCGGTACTTCGACAGCGTCTCGGCGCAGGCCGGATGCTCGGTCAGCAGGCGGTGGCCGTTGTAATGGAAGTCGCCCACCAGCGGCACGTCAATGCCCATGCGGTCCAGCTGCTCGCGGATGTGCGGCACTGCGGCAGCGGCCTCGGGCGTGTTGACCGTGATGCGCACCATCTCCGAGCCGGCAATCGCCAGCTCCTTGACCTGGATGGCGGTGCCGATGACGTCCACCGTGTCGGTGTTGGTCATGGACTGCACGCGCACAGGCGCATCGCCGCCCACCGTCACCACGTGCGATCCCCAGGCCACGCGAGCTTGGCGGCTGCGGCGCGCCAGCGGGCTCAGCACGGGGATGGGGGCTCTGTCGTCGGGCACCTCGACCTGGTCACGCGCGGCTTGCTCAGTCATCTTCATCAACCTATTTCAGCTCGAGGCGGACCACGTTGTCCCGCGTCAGCGATTGCAACTCGATCGGCTTGCCGCGCAGCGTCAAGTCGGTGCCCACGGCATTGCCAATCTTCACACGCATCGGGAAAGCCCCGCTCAGCCCCACGGTATCGCCGGCGGCCACGGTGCGCGCCAACAGCGTCTTGCCGCTGCCGTCGATGACCTCGATCCAGGAATCCTGGCGCGCATGCAGTTGCAGCGGGCCAGCCGGGTCCAGGCCAGCCGACGCGGCCGATTGCGGTTTACTTGCAGCCTCGACGGCGGCCAGTGCAGCCACGCTGCTCGCAGCGGGTTTGACGGCAGGCAACGCGGCGCTGGCCGGGGCCTGAGCCACCGGCGCGGGCTGCGACACCACAGGCGCCGGGCTGCCAGCATCACCGGCGAGCGGCAGATTGGCCTGCGGCACATTCGCCAGCGGCGCGTCGGCCATCACCGGAGTTCCGGCGTCATGGGTGCCTGTGGCCTCAGCACCATTCGCCGCGCTGGCGGCACCGCTGTCGCCCACGGCCGATGCTGCGGCCACGCTTTCCGGTGCCGCCTGGGTCAGCCAGCGCCAGCCGGCGCCATCGCGTGGCAACAACCAGAGCGCCAGCGCGGCAATCACCAGCAGTGCGATCAGGCCCAGGAAAGCGCGGCTGGCCAGCAGTTGCTCGGCCGGCTCGCGCTTGCCGCCGCGCTCGCGGAAAGGCGCATTCAAGCCGTTGCTCACATGCTCCAGCTTGTGCGCCTCGGCCCGCGGCAGCCGCGCCAGCACCGGTGCCGGGTCGATCTTCAGGGCGCGGCAGGCGGCCTGGGCCAGCGCGCGCACAAAGGTCGCCCCTTGCAGTTCATCGTAGCGGTCGGCCTCCAGCGCCTCCAGCTTGCGTGGCGCCACCTTCAGCTGTGTGGCCAGCGCGCCCAGGTGCAGGCCCTGGGCCTCGCGGGCCTGGCGCAACATCGCACCTGGCATGGCGTGCACGTCAGCGGCGACGGGGAGGCTGTCCGCCTCGTCTGGCTCACTCATCGAATCGACCCTTTTCGAACAGCAGGGTTTCGGGGGCTTCGGGGAAGCGACCGCGCAACTGGTTGCCCAACACGCGCACCTGACTGTCCTGGCGCAAGCGATTCTCGACGCGCAAGGCCAGCCACAGCGACTGGGCAGTGACCAGGTTGTCCTGGGAATTCACGCGCCGGATGTAGAAGCGCGCGCGCTCGAACTCGCCTTCCTTGTACAGCACCTCGGACAGGTTCACGGCCGTGGCCGGATTGGCTGGGTCGATCTCGTAGGCGCGCGACAGCGTCTTCTCGGCGTCGGCCAGGCGGAAGTCACGGGCCTGGCAGACACCCTGGGCCAACAGGGCCCGCGAAGCGTCGCGCAGCTCGGGTTGAGCGACCAGGGTGTTGTACTGCGCGTCAGCCTCGCTGAAGCGGCGCTGCTGGCACAGGAACCAGCCGTAGTTGTGCATGGTGCTGAGGTCGCTGGGCGCGAGCCTCAGCGCATGCCTGAAGCTCTCTTCAGCCAGTTGCGGCTGGTTCAGGCTGGCGTAGATCAGCCCGCGCAGGTTGTAGGCCTCGACCGAGGTCGGCTTGGCAACGATGGCCTGCTTGACCTCGTCCAGCGCGGTGGTGTTCATGCCGCGGCCGAAATAGGCCTCGGCGAGCTCCATGCGCACCTTGGCACGGCGGTCGGCATCGGTCTGGTCCGAAGCGGTGACTAGGTCCTTGCTGTCCCTGGGCTTGTCAGCCACGCAGGCGGACAGACCCCAGACGAGCCCCGACGCCAATCCCCACATCAGCAGCCCCCGGCCCAGCGCGGCGCGCCAAGCAGCACGGCCATGGAGTACACCGTCTTGCGAACGGCCCTGTGCGGCGCCAGGAGCAAACATCATCGTAGCGGAGACCCCAGGGGAACAATGGGCACGGGCAGGCGCTTCATGCGCTCGCTCGCTCGGGTGCGGTCCTGCACTTCGCCAGCAAGCTGGCCACAGGCCGCGTCAATGTCGTCGCCGCGCGTCTTGCGCACGGTGGTCACCAGGCCACCGTCTTGCAGGATTTTGGCAAAGCGCATCACCTGCTCGCGCGGCGAGCGCAGCAGGCCGGATGCCGGGAACGGGTTGAACGGGATCAGGTTCAGCTTGCAGGGCACGCGGTTCGGGCCGCGGCCATTGACCAGCGCCAGCAGCGCGCGGGCGTGGTCTTCAGTGTCGTTGACACCGTCAAGCATGCAGTATTCGAAGGTGATGAAGTCGCGCGGCGCGGCTTCCAGGTACCGCAGGCAGGCCTGCATCAACTCGGCAATCGGGTACTTGCGGTTCAGCGGCACCAGGTCGTCGCGCAATGCGTCGATGGGCGCATGCAGCGACACCGCCAGCGCCACCGGGCAGTCTTCGCGCAGGCGGTCCATCATCGGCACCACGCCGGAGGTGGAGACCGTGACACGACGGCGCGACAGGCCATAGGCATGGTCGTCCAGCATCACGCGCAGCGCAGGCACCAGTGCGTTGTAGTTCTGCAGCGGCTCGCCCATGCCCATCATCACGACATTCGTGATGGCACGCTCGCCGGGCTTCAGGCCCAGCCGCTCGCGCAGCTTGTGTTCGGCCATCCAGAGCTGCGCCAGGATCTCGCCGGTCGTCAGGTTGCGGCTGAAGCCCTGATGGCCGGTGGAGCAGAAACGGCAGCCCACCGCACAGCCGGCTTGCGACGACACGCACAAGGTGCCGCGGTCGTCTTCCGGGATGAACACGGTTTCGACCGCATTGCCGGCGCCGACGTCAAACAACCATTTGACGGTGCCGTCGGTCGAAACCTGCTCGGTGACGACGGGCAGCGGGCGAATCTCGGCCTTGCCGGCGAGCTTCTCGCGCAGCGATTTGGCCAGGTCGCTCATGGCGGCAAAGTCTTGCGCGCCTCTTTGATGAATCCAGCGGAAAAGCTGGGTGGCGCGGAAGCGCTTTTCACCCAGACCTTCGCAAAACGCGGCCATGCCATCGAGATCGAAGTCGAGAAGATTGACGACGCCGGTCATGACGATGTGGCCGCTTGAGTTCGCAGAAGAATCCAGCCCGCGATCAGCGCGAGTGGATGTTCATGCCAGGGAAGAAAAACGCGATTTCGACGGCAGCCGTTTCGGCGGCGTCAGAACCGTGCACCGCGTTGGCGTCGATGCTGTCGGCGAAATCGGCGCGGATCGTGCCCTTCTCGGCCTTCTTCGGATCGGTGGCGCCCATCAAGTCGCGGTTCTTCAGGATTGCGCCTTCGCCTTCGAGGGCGGTGACCATCACCGGGCCGGAGATCATGAAGTCGACCAGGTCCTTGAAGAAGGGACGGGCGGCATGCACGGCGTAGAACGCTTCGGCATCGGTGCGCGACAGCTGCATCATGCGCGCAGCGATGACCTTCAGGCCAGCGCCTTCAAAACGGGCGTAGATCTGGCCGATGACGTTCTTGGCGACGGCGTCGGGCTTGATGATCGAGAGGGTGCGTTCGATGGCCATTTGATTTTTCCTTCAGGAGTAGTTTTCGGCGAGCGAAAGGACAAAGCTCATAATTTTAGCCTTGCCCTGTGAAACTGGAATAAGACGAAGCAGCCGCGGGGTCAATCCTGGCTTGCCTGAGCGACGCCGGCTGCCCTCAAAAGGGACCCGCGACACTCACCGGGCTTCAGCGGCCGCCTCGGCGACCACCGCCGCCGCCGCCATTGCCCCGACCCTGCATCTTGCGGGTGAAGGCATCGGCACCGATGTAGCCGACCGAGGTCTGCATCGGATCCGGCTGGCCCTGGCCGCCACCGCCGCCGCCCTTGCCACCCTTGCCGTTGCGACCCGGGCCGGGGCCACGTCCGGTGTTCTGGACGAAACGCTTGTCGTAGGTCTGTTGCAGCGGATTCGGAATCGGGCCGTTCTCGAAATCATGTTCGCGCGAACCGGCACGCTCGCGCTGGATGGCACGCTTGTCGTAGGTCTGCTGCAGCGGGTTCGGAATGCGGCTGGGATCGCCCGGCTCCCTGTCATCGCGCGGCAGCATCGGTTCACCCTGGTCGCGCCGGCTGGCGTTGGGACCAGGGTTGTTGTTGCGGCCACGCGGGCCATCCGCCCGGGCCTCGTCGCGCCGGCCGCCTTGCTGCTGGCCGGGGCCGCCACGGGCCGGCCGACCGTCACGGCGGTCCTGCTGGCCACGGTTGTCGCCGCGTGGCTCCTGGCGCGGCTCACCACGCGGTTCCTGGCGACCCTCGCCGCGCGCCCCCTGGCGCGGCTCGCCACGGCGCCCGTCTTGCGGACCATCCCGGCGACCCTCTCGCTTTTCAGGCCGACCTGCATCGCCGCGCGGCGCGCCTTGCGACTGGCCTTGCGGGCCACCGGTCAGCTGGCGCAGCGCCTTCACGTCCATCTCGCCCAGGTCCACGCAGGCGCCGCGCTTCAAGCCGCGCGGCAGCACCACGCAGCCGTAGCGCACGCGGATCAACCGGCTCACCGCCAGCCCGACGGCATCAAACAGCTTGCGCACTTCGCGGTTGCGGCCTTCGGAGATCACCACGCGATACCAGCGGTTCACGCCTTCGCCGCCACCCTCCTCGATGGACTTGAACGCGGCCGTCTGGCCCTCGATTTCCACGCCCGCCAGCAAGCGGTCCTTGGCCGGCTTTTCCAGCGTGCCCAGCACGCGCACCGCGTACTCGCGCTCCACGCCGAAGCGCGGATGCATCAGCTTGTTGGCCAGGTCACCGGAGTTGGTGAACAGCAGCAGGCCTTCGGTGTTGATGTCCAGCCGACCCACCGACTGCCACTTGCCTTGCTGCAGGCGCGGCAGCTTGCGGAACACGGTGGGCCGCTGTTGCGGGTCGTCATGCGTGACGACCTCGCCAACCGGCTTGTGATACGCGATCACGCGCGGCGGCGGCGGCGCGATGCGCACACGCACCGGCTTGCCTTCGATCGAGATGCGGTCGCCAAACGAGATGCGCATGCCTGTGTGCGCCACCTCGCCATTCACCTCGACCCGACCTTCCTGGATCATCTGCTCCATGTCGCGGCGCGAGCCAATGCCGGATTGCGCCAGCACCTTGTGCAGCTTGGGTGCGTCTGCATCCGGCAGCAGCACCCGCTTCTCGGCCAGCGCCTCGCCCTCGAACGGCGCCTCAGCTTCCGGCTCTGCATCGAACTCGCCCGACAGCAGGCTGGCAAACACCTCGCCGGCATCGACCGCGCTGGGGGCAGCAACCGGCAACCCGGCGCCCGCCGCCTCGCCTTCGCTGTCCGACTCCACCGCCTGCACCTCGCCCGGCGCAGCCTGCGCCTGATCCGCCCCCGCTTCGGCCCGACCGGCACCCCGGCGCCCGCGCCGACGATTGCGCCCGCGCTCGGCACCCGATTCAGCCTCGGCCGAAGCCTCGCCTTCGCTTGCCACGGATTCTTCGCCAGACGGCGCGCTGGCAGCCACATCGCCCCCCACCGCAGCCACCACGGGTGAGGATGCTTCGACCCCGGCCGGCGCAGCAACTGGCGCCGCCTCGGCCACAGTCGCCGCCTCGGCCACCGGAACCTGCGCCACCGCTTCGTCAGCCACGGCAGCCGCGGTCTTGCGCGGTGCCCGAGGCTTGCGCGGTGCGCGCGCCGGCGCAGCCGCCTCTTCGGCAACCACGGGTTCAGCCACCTCAGGCGCAGCCGTCACCTCGGGTGCAGGCTCCGCAGCTTCAACCGCCGCCGCAGGCTTGCGGGTGCGGGTGCGCTTCTTCGGCGCTTCGGTGGTTTCGGGTGCCGGGTTGGCGGGCAAATCGTCGGGGGCGTCAGGTGCGTCGGAGTTCATGCTGGGAGTGCTAGGGCTTGGGCGGCGCGGCGGTCGCGTCGGGTTCGGGAGGAAGTTCCGAGGCGGCGGCAGGTGCCGGCGCGTCGAGGGAGGGTGCAGAAGAAGGCGGAAGGGATTCGCCGTCTTCGGATGTGGGGACCGTCAGTTCGGCCTGCAGGATGGGATCGGGGCTTGCGGTTTCAGCGGGCGTGGGCAGCGGCTCGTCCAGTGCCAGCGCGCCCTGCTCGACCAGCAGCTCGGGCTGCGCAGCCGCGAGGCTGGCCAGCGCGGCGTGGCCACCGCCAGCCGATTCCAGCAAGGGCAAACGATCCAGGCTTTCCAGCCCCAGGTCGTCCAGGAACTGCCGAGTGGTGGCATACAGCGCAGGCCGGCCCGGGGCGTCCCGGTGGCCGATGGCTTCGATCCAGTTGCGGTCTTCCAACTGCTTCATGATCTGGCTGGACACCACGACACCGCGAATGTCCTCGATGTCGCCGCGTGTGACCGGCTGCCGGTAGGCAATGATGGCCAGAGTTTCGAGCACAGCGCGCGAGTAGCGCGGCGGCTTTTCCGGATTCAGCCGGTCCAGGTATTCGCGCATTTCCGGCCGGCTCTGGAAACGCCAGCCTGAGGCCAGGCAGACCAACTCCACGCCCCGCCCCTGCCAGTCCCGCCCCAGTTCGTCGAGCAGGTAGCGCAGCGTGTCAGCACCGACCTGGTCATCGAACAACACCCGCAGCTCGCGCAGCGGCAAAGGCTGCGCCGCGCACACCAGTGCTGTTTCCAAAACGCGCTTGGCGTTCTCTGTATTCATGGACACACGTCGATGGACCAGGCCTGAGGACAGGCGGTTTTGTCGCCACAATGGGCGGACTGTTTCGGCATCAAAGGCCGCATGGGCAGACAGGCAAATACCAGTGGCCAGCCCCATCCTGGCAAACGGATGAAGCGAACAACAGCGGCCGGCATGCCGACTCAATCACCGGCACAGCAAAAACCTGCGGCGGGCATTTTTCAGGGTTGCCGAATTCGGGCGAGTGGTGCGACGGGCTGTGTTGCGGCTTTTCTGCACACAGACGGTGGCAACGAGGCAACGTCTTGGGCCCTGATCTTCAGGGCGCCGCGGACCGGATTGTGAACAATCAAGGGCCCAATGCCTGCCACGTTCGCAAAGCTTCTCAGAGCGCTTCGCACCATACACCGAGGGCTGCTGGATGCATCTGCTCACCCAAGGCGCGCAGTACAAACTTGATTCACCAACTCGGTTCAGTTGCGAATTGTACAGCCTGCCCGCTGGCCGGCGGCAATAAAAGAGCTTCAGCCCGAAACTGAAGTCTGCTCCGGCGCATGGTCAGGCGCAATCTGCGCCCAGGCCTGGGCCAGATCAGCCGGTGGTGGCACGCGAAACAGCAGCGGCTCGCGGGTGATCGGATGCTCGAACCCCAGTTCCACCGCGTGCAAGGCCTGCCGCAGTAGGCCGAGCCCCGGCACACCGCCATACACCGCGTCGGCCAGCAGCGGGTGCCCGCGCTGGCTCAGGTGCACCCGGATCTGATGCGTGCGGCCGGTGTGCAGCTTGCAGCGCACCGCGCTGACGCCACCCGCGAAGGCGACCGGGTAGACATCGGTGCGTGCGGGCTTGCCGCCCGCCTGCACCGCCATGCGCACGCGGGTGCTGGGGTCGCGGCCAATGGGGGCGTCGATCACGAACGGACTGCTGCCCACGTCGCCATGCACCAGCGCAACGTAGCGTCGCCGCACGTCGCGCTGCGCCATGTCGCGCACCAGCGCCGTCACCGCCTCCAGGCTGCGGCCCACCACCATCAAGCCCGAGGTGTCCTTGTCCAAGCGGTGCACGATGCCGGCGCGCGGCAGATGCGCCGCGCGGCCGTCCAACGCCAGTAGGCCATTGAGCAAGGTGCCAGACCAGTTGCCCGCTGCCGGATGCACCACCATGCCGGCCGGCTTGTTGACCACCAGCACATGGGTATCCTGGTAAACGATGTCGAGTTCAATCGGCTCGGGCCGGAAGGCCAGGCTTTCGGCCGGCGGCACCAGCCGCACGACCAGCACCTGCCCGGCGCGCGCCTTGCGCGACACGCTCTGGCTGGCCACGCCGTCCAGCATCACCTCCCCCTGCTCGATCAGGCCTTGCAGGTGGTTGCGCGAGAACTCGGGAACCAGCGTCGCCAGCACCTTGTCCAGCCGTTGGCCATGGGCCTGGGCACCCAGCGCATGGGTGCGGACCTCGAATTCCTCGCCAGGCATGGCGCTGGCGTCCAGCGCCACATCGTCCAATTCCAGCACGGCGTCGGCGGACACGTCCATCGACGCAGCCGGCAGCAGCACGGGGGCCATTTTCGGGCTCTGGGCACTCATATAATCGTTTGGCTTTCTTTCTTGTGTATTCACGCTCAACCGTGTTGCGGGTGCCCCGGCGCCCGCCGGATCCATGACCCAATTTCCCGCATTCCGCGTCGCGTCCCGAATGGCCCTGGTGGCCCTGCTGGCGGTCACCGCTGCCTGTGGCTCACTCAAAGATGAGGAGATGAAGGGCACGGCAGAGAAATTGTATGCAGATGCCAAGGAAGAAATGGCGTCCGCCAACTGGACCGCTGCCATCAAGGGGCTGGAGCGCGTCGAGGGCCGGGCTGGCGGCGGCCTACTGGGCCAGCAGTCTCAACTCGACCTGGCCTACTCCTACTGGAAGTCCGGCGAGAAGGCCCAGGCCATCACCACGCTGGACCGCTTCATCAAGCTGAACCCGTCCAGCCCCGGCCTGGACTATGCGCTGTACCTGCGCGGCCTGGTGAACTTCAACGAAGACTTCGGCATCCTCGCCGCCGTCTCGCAACAGCAGCAGTCCGAACGCGACCAGCAGGCCTCGCGCGAGTCCTACCAGTCGTTCAAGCAACTCGTCGACCAGTTCCCGGACTCCAAGTACGCGCCCGATGCCCGGGCCCGCATGGACTACATCGTCAATGCGCTGGCGGACTACGAAGTGCACGTGGCCCGCTACTACCTGCGCCGGGGCGCGCTGGTGGCCGCGGCCAACCGGGCTCAGCAGGCGATCACCGTCTACCCGCAGACGCCTGCAACCGAAGAAGCGCTGTACATCCTCGGCCAGGCCTACGACCGGCTCGGCCTGGACAAGCTGCGCGACGACGCCAACCGCGTGCTGGCCCTGAACTTCCCGAACAGCCGCCTGCCCCAGGAAGGCTTCAAGGAACGTGAAAAGGCCTGGTGGCAACTCTGGTGAGCGCCGCTGCGCCAGCAGAACACGGCGACCCGAGGGTCGCCTTTTTCATGCCTGCGCTCGCTCGCTGGCCAGCTCGCGCAGCCAGCCCAGCGCCTGCTCACCGCTGGTGAGCTCGGCCATTGGCGGCAAGGCCCGCAGCAAGCGCGCGCCGTAGCGGGCCTGCAGCAACCGCACATCGCACACCACCAGCAAACCCTTGTCGGTCTCGGTGCGAATCAGCCGGCCCGCACCCTGCTTCAGCGCGATTGCCGCTTCGGCGACGAAATAGTCGTTGAAGGCATCACGTCCCTGGCTCTTCAACTGCTTGACCCGGGCCTCGACCAAGGGGTCATTCGGCGGCGGAAACGGCAGCTTGTCGATGATCACGCATTGCAGTGCGTCGCCCGGCACGTCAATGCCTTCCCAGAAACTGTGCGAACCGACCAGCACGCTGTTGCCGGCCTGGAAACGCGACAGCAGCGCGCGCTTGGCGGCCGTGCCCTGCACCAGCACCTCCAGCGGGCTGCCCAGCGTCTTCAGTTCCCCCTGCAATGCCTCGGCAATCGTGCGCATCGCGCGCAGCGTGGTCGTCAGCACGAAGGTGCGGCCACCGAGTGCCACGGCGCAATGTGCCGACGCGCGGCCGACCATCACGGGATGATTGCTCTCGCTGGGCGCCGGGAAACGCGGCGGCACATAGACGCGCGCATGAGCCGGGTAGTCAAACGGACTGCCCAGGCGCAGCTTGCGAGCATCCTCCAGACCGGCAGCTTCGGTGAACCAGCTCAGGTTCTCATCGTCGCCCAGCGTGGCCGAGGTGAAGACCCAGGCCCGGCTGCCAGCAGCACGCTGCTCGCCCATCATGCTGCGAATGTCCAGCGGCGATTCGACGAAGCGTGCCTGGTGCGGCGTCAGGTCGACCCAGCGCACCCTGTCCGCTGGCGTGGGCCCCTGGAAGCGCGCGGCCTGCGCGGCGAGTTCCTGCGCGCGCGCTTGCAGGCGGCCGAAGTCGGGCGAGGCGCCGGTGTTGGCGTCCAGGGCAGCCGCTGCCGACTTCAATGCCTCGGCCAGGCCGCTCAGGCGCTCCTGCAACGCAGCGCCCCGGCGCGTCACCTCTTCCCAGCTCAGCCGCAAGGCCGCGCGCACTTCCAGCTGCGGCCCGGCCGCTGCCAGGCGCAGCTCACGCGCCGCGTGTTCGCAGGCCGCCACCAGGTCCTGCCAGGGTGCCAGGCCACGGGCCTGCTGCAGGCCGGCCGCCAGCATGTCCTGGCCAAAGTCCAGCACCTGGCCGGTGCCCAGGGTCTTGCCGAGGAACTGCACGCCAGCCTCGACCATCTGGTGCGCCTCGTCGAACACCGCCACGTCCACCGTCGGCAGCAGCTCGGCCACGCCGGTGTCGCGCAGCGACAGGTCGGCAAAGAACAGGTGATGGTTGACGACCACCACATCGGCCGCCATGGCCTCGCGCCTGGCCTTCATGACGTGGCAGGCGTGGTATTCGCCGCATTCGCTGCCCAGGCAGTTGTCGCGCGTGGACGTGACCAGCGGGATGATCTCGGAGCGCTCGTCAAGCCCCTCCAGTTCGCTGATGTCGCCGCTCTGCGTCGCCTGCGCCCAGGTTTCGATGCGGGCCAAAGCGCGAATGGCCATGCGGTCCGGCAGCTGCGCGCCCTCGCGCGCCTGCACCAGACGGTGCTTGCACAAGTAGCTGGCCCGGCCCTTCAGCAGCGCCACCGTGGTCGGCAGCTTGAGCACCTCCCTCAGGCGCGGCAGGTCGCGGAAGAACAACTGATCCTGCAGGTTCTTGGTGGCCGTGCTGACCAAGGTGCGCCGGCCCGACAACAGCACCGGCAGCAGGTAGGCAAAGGTCTTGCCGACGCCGGTGCCGGCTTCGGCGACCAGCGCACTGCGCCCGGCAATCGCGTCGGCCACGGCGCTGGCCAGCGCGGTTTGTTGCTCGCGTGGCATGAAGTTGCCGTCCGCCTGGGCGAGCGCGCCGGTGCCGGACAGCGCTTCGCGAACCGCCTCGCCCAGCTCGGCCAGATCGGCCAGCATGGGCTCGTCGGTTTCAACATTCATGGGTGGGTTCAGGCGGGCTCTTTCGGCTCCAGCGATGCTGCCAGCCGGGAAATCTGGTCGCGCAGCAGCAGCCGGCGCTTTTTCAGGCGGCGCAGCGCCAAGTCGTCGCGCTGCGGGGTTTCGCTGGCCTGGTCGATCAGGCTGTCGAGATCGGCGTGTTCCATGCGCAACTCGATCAGCCGCCTTTGTGGCGAATGCAGGCTATCGGGCATGGGAAGGTCGGCGTCCACAGAACTGAGAGTTTATATTGCGGCCCATGAGTTCGACACCCCAGGGATACCGCATCGCCGCAGCCACCGGGCTGCACAAAGGCGACCGAGCCTATCAGCAGGACCAGGTCCTGGTGCTGCCCCACCCTCGCGTGCAAGGCTGCGCGCTCGGCCTGGTGGCCGACGGCATGGGCGGCAAGAGCGGCGGTCGTACGGCGGCCGATCAGGTCATCATGACCGCCAAGCAGGTGTTCGACCGCTTCACACCCGCCAGCATGGACCCCGGCGAGATGCTGCGCCAACTGGTCATCGAGTCGCACCTGATGATCAAGCTGACGGCCATCACGGCCGACGAAGAGCCGCACAGCACGATTGCCGCCTTCCTGTTCCTGCCCGACCGCAGCGCCTGGACGGTGCACGCCGGCGATTCACGGGTCTACCATTTCCGCGGAGGCGAGCTGGTGCGCCGCACGATCGACCACTCGTACGTGCAGCGGCTGATCGACGAAGGCAAGATCACCGAAGCCCAGGCCAACACCCATCCACAGTCCAACCTGCTGACTGGCTGCCTGGGCACGCAACAAGACCCGCCGATCACTCTCACACAACTGGACAAGCTGGAACTGGGCGACACGCTGCTGGCCTGCAGCGATGGCCTGTGGCACTACCTCAGCCCGAAAGAGCTGGGCGCCATCGTCACCGCACTGCACCCGCGCGACGCCAGCGAGATGCTGGTCAGCAAGGCGCGCCAGCGCGCCCGCGGCATGGGCGACAACCTCTCCCTGGCCATGGTCCGCTTCGACCCGTTGACTTGATGGGGCACCCGGCTTCGCGGGTACGCGAAGCCACCCGCCGAGCGGGTTGGCGCAGCCGCCTTGGGGCGGCCCGGCGCCGGCTGCGCTTCGCTCCGATCTGCGTTGCTGCTGCGACTCCTATCAAGCTCGACCAAGTCAATCTGGCTCAAGTCAATGATGTATCGACGTTCCGGCGCTCGAGGGACAGGTATTCCTGCGAGCGCATCTCGTGCAGGCGGGAGACGGTGCGGGGGAATTCGTGGGCCAGCGGGCCTTCGTTGTAGAGGTCTTCGGCGGGCACTTCGGCCGAGATGATGAGCTTGACGCGGCGGTCGTACAGCACATCGACCAACCAGGTGAAGCGGCGCGCTTCCGAGGCCAGCCGGGGCGGCATCTTCGGCACCCCCGAGAGCAGCAAGGTGTGGAACTGGGTGGCCAGTTCCAGGTAGTCGTTCTGCGAACGCGGGCCGCCGCACAGGGCCTGGAAATCGAACCAGACCACGCCACCGGCGCGGCGCTTGGCCTTCAATTCGCGGTGCTCGATGTGCAGCAGCGGCGACTCGTCCTTGGCCTCGGCCAGTTCGTCGAAGGTCTGCTTCATCGCGGCTTCTGCCGACGCGTCCAGCGGCGTGTGGTACAGCGCCAGATGCTCCAGCGTGCGCTGCCGATAGTCGGTTCCGGCGTCGACGTTGATGACCTCCAGCTTGTCCTTCAGCAATTCGATGGCCGGCAGGATGCGATCACGGTGCAGCCCGTTGGGGTACAGCTCGTCGGGCTTGAAGTTCGAGGTCGTGACGATGGAGACCCGGTTCTCGAACAGCGATTCCAGCAACCGGTGCAGGATCATCGCGTCGGTCACGTCTGCCACGTGGAATTCATCGAAGCAGATCAGCCGGTAGCGTCGGGCAATGCGCCGGCCCAGCTCCTGCAGCGGGTTCTGCAGGCCCTTGAGATCCTGCAGCTCACGGTGCACCTCGCGCATGAACTCATGGAAGTGCAGGCGCGTCTTGCGGGTCAGCGGCACGGACTGGAAGAAGCAGTCCATCAGGAAGCTCTTGCCGCGGCCCACGCCGCCGTACATGTAGACGCCGCGCGGGATCGGCGGGCGCACCAGCATCTTGGTCAGCGCATTGCTGCGCCGGCCCTTGTAGTCGGCCCATTCGTTCTCGCAACGCTCCAGCGCGTCGATCGCGCGCAGCTGGGCCTCATCGGCGCGGAAGCCGCGCTCTTCGAGCAATTGCGCATACAGCTGGCGAACAGTCATGGCGAGGACAACCGGAGAGGAGATGAGGATTGAAAAGGCCCGCCGGCCTTGGCAGGCGGGCGGGCCGGGGGCTTGCGCAGTCAGCGCTGCCCGGTCAGAAGTTCAACGTGCGCTTGTCCACCGCCAGCGCGGCTTCCTTGGTCGCCTCGCTGAGCGACGGGTGGGCATGGCAGATGCGCGCGATGTCTTCGGCCGAGGCCTTGAACTCCATCGCCACCACGGCTTCGGAGATCAGCTCCGAGGCCATCGGGCCGATGATGTGCACGCCCAGGATCTCGTCGGTCTTGGCGTCCGCCAGGAACTTGACGAAACCGGTTGTGTCGCCCAGTGCACGCGCCCGGCCGTTGGCCAGGAACGGGAACTGGCCGGCCTTGTAGGCCACACCGTCCGCCTTCAGCTGCTGCTCAGTCTTGCCGACCCAGGCAATTTCCGGGCTGGTGTAGATCACCCACGGCACGGTGTTGAAGTTGACGTGGCCATGCTGGCCGGCAATGCGTTCGGCCACTGCCACGCCTTCTTCCTCGGCCTTGTGGGCCAGCATGGGGCCGCGCACCACGTCGCCAATGGCCCAGACGCCCGGCAGGTTCGTCTTGCAGTCGCCGTCGACCACCACCATGCCGCGTTCGTCCAGCTTCAGGCCCACGGCTTCCGGATTCAGGCCGATGGTGTTGGCGACGCGGCCGATCGAGACGATCAGCTTGTCCACCACCAACGACTGCTCGGCACCCTTGGCATCGGTGTAGGCCACGGTCACGCTGTCAGCGGCCTTGGTCACCGAGCTGATCTTCACGCCCAGTTCAATGTTCAGGTTCTGCTTCTTGAAGACCTTGGCCGCTTCCTTGGCCACGCTTTCGTCGGCTGCGCCCAGGAAGGCCGGCAACGCTTCGAGGATGGTGACCTCGGCACCCAGCCGGCGCCAGACCGAGCCCATTTCCAGGCCGATGACACCGGAGCCGATCACGCCCAGCTTCTTCGGCACCGCGGGAATGCGCAGCGCGCCGTCGTTGGACAGGATCAGCGATTCATCGAACTCGGCGCCGGGCAGCTGGCGCGGGTTCGAGCCAGTGGCGACGATCACCTGCTTGGCCTGCAGCGTCTCTTCAGCAGCGCCAGCGACCTTGATCTCGTAGCCACCGTCCTTGGCTGCGACGAACGAGCCGCGGCCGTGGAAGAAGCTGACCTTGTTCTTCTTGAACAGGTACAGGATGCCGTCGTTGTTCTGCTTCACGACCGCGTCCTTGCGACCGATCATCTTGGCGATGTCGATCTTCAGGTCGCTGACCGAGATGCCGTGATCTGCAAAGGCGTGGCCGGCATGGTCGAAATGCTCGCTGGACTGCAGCAGCGCCTTGGACGGGATGCAGCCGACGTTGGTGCAGGTGCCGCCGGGCGCAGGGCCGCCCTTGTCGTTTTTCCACTCGTCGATGCAGGCGGTGTTGAAACCCAGCTGCGCTGCGCGGATCGCCGCGATGTAGCCGCCAGGGCCGCCGCCGATCACGACGACGTCAAATTGCTTGGACATTGAATGAGGTTCCTGTCAGGTCTTGGCAAAACGCCCCCGGCGCGAGCCTGGGGGCGTTGGATCGTTCCGGAGGAAGGCGATCAGATGTCGAACAAAAGACGCGCGGGATCTTCCAGCGCTTCCTTCATCGCAACCAGGCCCAGCACGGCTTCGCGGCCGTCGATGATGCGGTGGTCGTAAGACATCGCCAGGTAGTTCATCGGGCGGATCACGATCTGGCCGTTCTCCACCACCGCGCGGTCCTTGGTCGCATGCACGCCCAGGATGGCCGACTGCGGCGGGTTGATGATGGGCGTCGACAGCATGGAGCCGAAGGTGCCGCCATTGGAGATGGAGAAGGTGCCGCCGGTCAGTTCTTCCAGGCCCAGCTTGCCGTCCTTGGCCTTCTGGCCGAACTGCGCGATGGTCTTCTCGATCTCGGCGAAGGTCAGCTGGTCCGCGTTGCGGATCACGGGCACGACCAAACCGCGCGGCGAACCGACGGCGATGCCGATGTCGAAGTAGCCGTGGTAGACGATGTCATTGCCGTCGACCGAGGCGTTGATGACCGGGTACTTCTTGAGCGCATGCACCGCCGCCTTGACGAAGAAGCTCATGAAGCCCAGCTTGACGCCGTGTTCCTTCTCGAACTTGTCCTGGAACTTCTTGCGCATGTCCATCACCGGGGCCATGTTCACTTCGTTGAACGTGGTCAGGATGGCGTTGGTGGCTTGCGACTGCAGCAGGCGCTCGGCAATGCGGGCACGCAGGCGCGACATCGGCACGCGCTGCTCGGCACGCTCGCCCAGGTTCTGCTGGACCGGTGCGGCCACTGCGGGCAGCGGCTTGGCCACGGCTGCCGAAGCGGGCACGGCAACCGGTGCAGCCACCGGCTTGGCAGCGCCGCCGGCCACAGCGCCGAGCACGTCGCCCTTGGTGATGCGGCCATCCTTGCCCGTGCCCGGCACCGAGCCGGTGGCCAAGTTGTTGTCGGCCATCAGCTTGGCGGCAGCAGGCATCGCCACGTCGGACTTGGAACCGCCAGCAGCGGGTGCCGGTGCGGATGCAGCGGCCGGCGCAGGAACTGCAGCGGCGGCGGGCGCCGGTGCCGCGGCACTGGCCTGGCCTTCGGTGTCGATCTGGGCGATGACCTGGTCGGCCACCACGGTGCCGCCATCGGCCACCACCAGTGTCTTCAGCACGCCGGCGGAAGGCGCCGGCACTTCGAGCACGACCTTGTCGGTCTCGATCTCGATCAGGATTTCATCGATCGCCACGGCATCGCCGGGCTTCTTCTTCCATTGCAGCAGGGTGGCCTCGGCCACTGACTCGGACAGCTGCGGAACCTTGACTTCTACGATTGCCATGATGTTGTTCGTTGGGTGCGGGGATGGGGTTGGTCACCGGATGCGACCTTCGCCAGCACCGCTGTGAGGCTGGCGCAGCAGGTGCCCCGGAGGGCGGCACCTGCGCGCGTTGGCCTGGACTGTGTCTGAGGACGTTGAGCCTGAACGGCTGGATGAGGTCTGTGGACGACAGGCTTATTTCGAGAGCACAAAGCCCTTGAGCTTGCCGAAGGCCTGGTCCAACAGCGCCTTGAGCTGCTCCTGGTGCAGGTGGGCGTAGCCGACAGCCGGCGATGCCGAGGCCGGGCGGCCGGCGTAACCCAGCTTCTGGCCGTCGAGCATGTTCTCGTGGATGTAGTGCTGCACGAAGAACCAGGCGCCCTGGTTTTGCGGCTCGTCCTGGCACCACACGATTTCCGTCGCGTTCGGGTACTTCTTGATCTCGGTCGCGAAGGCCTTGTGCGGGAACGGATAGAGCTGCTCGACGCGCAGGATCACCACGTCGGTGGCCCTCTTCTCTTCGCGCTTCTTGACCAGGTCGTAATAGACCTTGCCCGAGCAGGCGATCACGCGCTTGACCTTGGCGTTGTCGATGTCGGCCGCGGCGTCCGGGATCACGGTGCGGAATTCGCCCTTGGTGAACTCGGACAGCGGCGAGGTCGCTTCCTTGTTCCGCAGCAGCGACTTCGGCGTCATGATGATCAGCGGCTTGCGGAACTGCCGCACCATCTGCCTGCGCAGCAGGTGGAAGATCTGGCTGGCCGTCGTCGGCTGCACCACCTGCATGTTGTTGTCGGCCGAGAGCTGCATGAAGCGCTCCAGGCGCGCCGAGCTGTGCTCCGGGCCCTGGCCTTCATAGCCGTGCGGCAGCATCAGCACCAGGCCATTGGCCCGGCCCCACTTCACTTCGCCAGAGGCGATGAACTGGTCGATCACGACCTGCGCGCCGTTGACGAAGTCGCCGAACTGGCCTTCCCAGATGGTCAGCGTGTTCGGTTCGGCAGCGGCGTAGCCGTATTCGAAGCCAAGCACTGCCTCTTCAGACAGGATGGAGTCGATGACGACAAACGGGGCCTGGTTCTCGGCCACGTTCTGCAGCGGGATGTAGATGCCTTCGTCGAAGCGCTCGCGGTTCTGGTCGTGCAGCACGGCATGGCGGTGCACGAAGGTGCCGCGGCCGCTGTCTTCGCCCGACAGGCGGATCGGGTAGCCCGACGCGACCAGCGACGCATAGGCCAGGTGTTCGCCCATGCCCCAGTCGATGTTCACGTCGCCACGGCCCATGGCAGCGCGGTCGGCAATCACCTTCTCCACCAGCGGGTGCAGCTTGAAGTTGGAAGGGATGGTGGTGACACGCTCAGCCAGGCGCTTGATCTCGGCCAGCGGCAGCGCGGTGTCGGCTGCGTCGGTCCACTTCTTGCCGAGGAAGGGCGACCAGTCGACCGCGTACTTGCTCTTGAAGTCGGTCAGCACCGGATCCACCGTGTGCTTGCCGGCATCCATCGCGGCACGGAAGGCCTTGACCATGTCGTCCGGGCCTTCGGGCGGCAGCACGCCCTGCGCCACCAGCTTGTCACCGAACAGCTTGCGCGTGCCCGGGTGCTTGGCAATGGTCTTGTACATCAGCGGCTGGGTCAGGGCAGGCGTGTCCTGCTCGTTGTGGCCCAGCTTGCGGAAGCAGATGATGTCGACGACCACGTCCTTCTTGAACTGCTGGCGGTAGTCCATCGCCAGCTGCGTGCACCAGACGACGGCGTCAGGATCGTCGCCGTTCACGTGCAGCACCGGCGCCTCGATCATCTTGACCACGTCGGAGCAGTACAGCGTCGAGCGAGTGTCGCGCGGGTCGCTGGTCGTGAAGCCGATCTGGTTGTTGATGACGATGTGCAGCGTGCCGCCGGTGTAGTAACCGCGGGTTTGCGCCAGCGCCAGCGTTTCCATCACCACGCCCTGGCCGGCAAAGGCCGCGTCGCCGTGCACCAGCACCGGCAGCACTTGGCTGCCGACCTTGTCGCCGCGGCGGTCCATGCGGGCCTTGACCGAGCCCTCGACCACCGGGTTGACGATTTCCAGGTGAGACGGGTTGAACGACAGGCTCAGGTGGACCGGGCCACCAGGCGTCGAAACGTCGCTGGAGAAACCCTGGTGGTACTTCACGTCGCCGGAAGGCAGATCTTCCGGCGCCGTGTGGTCGAACTCGGAGAACAGGTCCTTGGGCGCCTTGCCCAGGGTGTTGACCAGCACGTTCAGGCGGCCACGGTGGGCCATGCCGATGACGATTTCCTGCACGCCTTTTTCACCGGCGCGCTGCACCAGTTCGTCCATCGAGGCGATGAAGCTTTCGCCGCCTTCCAGCGAGAAGCGCTTCTGGCCGACGTACTTGGTGTGCAGGTAGCGTTCCAGGCCTTCGGCCGCGGTCAGGCGATCGAGGATGTGGGTGCGCTTCTCGGGGCTGAAACTGGGCTTGCTGCGCGCCGTTTCCAGGCGCTCATGCCACCAACGCTTTTCGGTCGGGTCGGTGCAGTGCATGATTTCCGCACCCACCGAGCCGCAATAAGTCTCGCGCAAGGCTTGCATGATCTCGCGCAGAGTCATGTGTTCAGCCTTGCTGAAATAGGTGTTCGTGGCGCTGAACGTGATGTCCATGTCGGACTCGCTCAGGTCATAGAACGCCGGTTCCAGTTCGGGAATCTTGGGCCGCTCGGTGCGCTTGAGCGGATCCAGGTCGGCCCAGCGGGAGCCGAGGAAGCGGTAAGCCGAGATGAGCGACTGGACGTGCACCTGCTTGCGGGCGACGGCCAGGTCGGTCGAGCTGGCCTTGACGGCGAAAGCGTTCGACTTGGCGCGCTGCGCAAAGGATTCGATCACCGGCGCGTGGGGCACGTCGCGGCTGTCGGAGCCATCGGCTGCCGGCACGTTTTGCAACGCGTCGAAGTACTGGCGCCAGTTGTCGGGCACGGAGCCCGGGTTGTCGAGGTAGGCCTCGTACATCTCTTCGACGTACGGCGCATTGCCTCCAAACAGGTACGAGTTCGCCCCGTATTGCTGCATCATGTTTCGCTCACCTTTCGCTCCGGTTTCCAGAGCTCCGATGGGTTGATCAACCTTCCGCGGCCCGGCTAGACCGTTTGGCGGATTGCGATCCGCCTTGCTGCCGTGGAAGCGACCAGCAAGGGGACACAGAAGGATCGGATAAGAGGCGGCACTCTAACACCCTTGCTTTGACCTAGGCTAAGCAAAACTACGTGGCAAGGAGGTATCTGTGCGCCGCTTGCAATACGAAGCTTACTGCTGCGCCGCGGAAGTCACAGCCTCCATCGGGGGATAACAGCACTGGCAAAAAGGGGGTGTTCGGCATTTTGGCCAGTGCGGCGCCGGCAGAAACTGGCGGCATGGTTCACCCGCCACCCGCCGCGCCGTTTGTCCAGCGCGTGATCCGCCTGCAACTGGAAGCACCGCCCAAACCGGCCGTTGGCCAGGCCTGCAATGGCTGCGGCGTTTGTTGCGCCTGGGCACCCTGCCCGCTTGGCATGCTGGTGAGCGGCAAACGCCAAGGCGCTTGCCTGGCCTTGCAGTGGCAGGCCGATGCCGGGCTCTACCGCTGCGGCATGGTCGCCGCACCGCGCCAGGTGCTGCACTGGCTGCCCGAACCGGCCGCAAAGCTGCTGAGCCGGCTGGCACGGCGATGGATTTCGGCGGCCAGCGGCTGCGATGCAGACCTGGCGGTCAGCGCCACCTGAGACTGACCTGGCGCGCTGAGGCGATGCCCGTCACCGTGCCGAGAGCTGCAGGCGCGCACGCGCCGTGTCGTACTCGCGCTTGAAGCGGGCCACCAGCTCGGCGGTCGGCTGCACCTTGTCGATCGCCCCAATGCCCTGGCCGCAGCCCCAGATGTCCTTCCAGGCCTTCTTCGCATCGCCGCCGAAGTTCATCTTGGACGGGTCGCTTTCCGGCAGGTTCGCCGGGTCCAGGCCAGCCGCGACGATGGAAGGCGCCAGATAGTTGCCGTGCACGCCGGTGAACAGGTTGCTGTAGACGATGTCATCGCTGCTGCCGTCGACGATGGCCTGCTTGTAGGCATCGGCCGCGCGCGCTTCATCGGTGGCGATGAAGGCCGAACCGATGTAGGCAAAGTCGGCCCCCATGGCTTGCGCCGCGAGGATGGCACCACCCGACGCAATGGCGCCGGAAAGGGCCAGCGGGCCGTCGAACCACTGGCGGATTTCCTGGATCAGCGCAAACGGGCTCTTCACGCCGGCATGGCCGCCAGCACCAGCGGCCACCGCCACCAGGCCGTCCGCGCCTTTCTCGATGGCCTTGTGCGCAAAGGCGTTGTTGATGATGTCGTGCATCACCACGCCACCCCAGCTGTGCACCGCGTCATTCACATCGGTGCGCGCGCCCAGCGAGGTAATGACCAGGGGCACCTTGAACTTGGCGCACATCGCCATGTCATGGTCCAGCCGGTCATTGCTCTTGTGCACGATCTGGTTGATCGCGAACGGCGCGGCGGGCTTGTCCGGGTTGGCGCGGTCGTAGGCGGCCAGGGTCTCGGTGATCTCGGCCAGCCAGTCCTCCAGTTGCTCGGCAGGGCGGGCGTTGAGCGCCGGCATCGAGCCGACGACACCGACCTTGCACTGCTCGATGACCAGCTTGGGGTTGGAGATGATGAACAGCGGCGAGCCGATGACCGGCAGCGACAGGTTCGCGAAAACAGCAGGCAAAGCCATCAGAAAGCCTCCAGGGCAAGGGCGGTGACGGCGTCTGCGCCATCGACGATGCGGTCGCGCAGGCCGGGCACCTGGGTCAGGATGTGGTCGGCGTAGAAGCGCGCGGTGGCGATCTTGGCCGCCATGAAGTCGGAGTCAGTGCCTGCCGCCAGGCCTGCTTCGGCAGCCAGCAGCGCGCGGCCCATCTGCCAGCCTGCCACCAGGTTGCCCGCCAGCATCAGGTAGTTGACGCTGCCGGCGAACACCGCGTTCGGGTTGCTGCGCGTGTGGGCCACGACAAAGTCCACCACCTGCAGGAATGCCTCGCGCGCCGCACCCAGTCGCTTGGCGAAGGACCGCGCTGCGGCGCTGTCTTGCTGTGCCAGTTGCTGCTCGGTGACAGCGACCTGCGCGGCGACAGCTCGCGCGGTGGCGCCGCCGTCGCGCGAGGTCTTGCGGCCAACCAGATCGTTGGCCTGGATCGCCGTCGTGCCTTCGTAGATGGTCAGGATCTTGGCATCGCGGTAGTGCTGGGCCGCACCGGTCTCTTCGATGAAGCCCATGCCGCCGTGCACCTGCACGCCCAGGCTGGCCACGTCGATGCTCATCTCGGTGGAATAGCCCTTGATCAGCGGCACCATGAATTCATAGAAGGCGGCGTTCTGCTTGCGGACTTCCGCGTCAGGGTGCGCGTGCGCAGCGTCCGAGGCTGCAGCCGCGACCAGCGCCATCGCCCTGCAGCCCTCTGTGTAGGCGCGCATCGTCATCAGCATGCGGCGCACGTCAGGGTGATGGATGATGGGCGCGGCGCCAGGCAGCGAACCGTCGACCGGGCGCGACTGCACGCGGTCGCGCGCATAGGCCACCGCGCGCTGGTAGGCACGGTCTGCCACGCCGATGCCCTGCATGCCCACGCCGAAGCGGGCCGCGTTCATCATGATGAACATGTACTCCAGGCCACGGTTTTCCTGGCCCACAAGGTAGCCGATGGCGCCACCGTTGTCGCCGTACTGCAGCACGGCGGTCGGGCTGGCCTTGATGCCCAGCTTGTGTTCGATGCTGACGCAGTGCACGTCATTGCGAGCGCCCAACGAACCGTCCGCATTCACCATGAACTTGGGCACGATGAACAGCGAGATGCCCTTCACGCCTTCGGGTGCGCCGGTGACACGGGCTAGCACCAGATGGACGATGTTCTCGGCCATGTCATGCTCACCCCAGGTGATGAAGATCTTGGTGCCAAAGACCTTGTAGCTGCCGTCCGCCTGCGGCTCGGCGCGGCTGCGCACCGCCGCCAGGTCCGACCCGGCCTGCGGCTCGGTCAGGTTCATCGTGCCCGTCCAGCTGCCGTCGATCAGCTTGGGGATGTAGGTGCTGCGCTGTTCTTCGGTGCCCGCCGTCAGCAGTGCTTCGATCGCGCCATCGGTCAGCAGCGGGCACAGTGCGAAGCTGGTGTTGGCCGCATTGGTCATCTCGATGCAGGCCGCGTGGATCAGCTTGGGCAGGCCCTGACCGCCAAAGTCCGCCGGGTGATGCAAGCCCTGCCAGCCCCCTTGCGCAAACTGCTGGAAGGCTTGCTTGAAGCCTTTGGTGGCGCGCACCTCACCGCCCTCGAACCACGAAGGGTGCAGATCGCCTTCCCAGTTCAGGGGGGCGATCACATCTTCGTTGAGCTTGGCGCATTCTTCGAGCACCGCCTGCGCGGTGTCGAAACCAGCGTCCTCGAAGCCGGGCAGTTGCGCCACGGCCTCGATGTTCGCGAGTTCCTTCATCGCGAACAACATGTCCTTCACGGGAGCGCGATAGGTCATTGGGCTTGTCTCCGGTCGGAAAAAAGGCGCCATCAAGGGCGCCTCTGGGCAAAGCCGCCAGTGCGTGCCGCACCGGCAAGCCATGGGTCAAAGGGCCTTGATCAACTCAGGCACCGCAACAAACAGATCGGCTTCCAGCCCATAGTCCGCCACGCTGAAGATCGGCGCCTCCGGGTCCTTGTTGATCGCCACGATCACCTTGGAGTCCTTCATGCCGGCCAGGTGCTGGATCGCGCCGGAGATGCCGCAGGCGATGTACAGGCTGGGTGCCACGATCTTGCCGGTCTGGCCGACTTGCCAGTCGTTGGGCGCGTAGCCGGCGTCCACCGCGGCGCGGCTGGCGCCCAGGGCTGCGCCCAGCTTGTCGGCCAGCGGCGTCAGCACCTCGTTGAACTTGTCGCTGCTGCCCATCGCCCGGCCGCCGGAGACGATGATCTTCGCGGCGGTGAGTTCGGGCCGGTCGCTCTTGGTGACCTCGCGGCCGACGAAGCTGGACTTGCCGTTCGGCGCGACTGCGGTGATGGCCTCCACCGCTGCCGAGCCGCCGGTCGCCGCAGCGTCAAAGCCGGTGCTGCGCACGGTGGCGACCTTGGTCGCGTCGGCGGTCTGCACGGTGGCAATCGCGTTGCCGGCGTAGATCGGGCGCTCGAAGGTGTCGGCGCTGATCACCTTGGTGATGTCGCTGAGCTGGCCCACGTCCAGCTTGGCGGCCACGCGCGGGGCGACGTTCTTGCCGTGCGCGGTGGCGGGGAAGAAGATGTGGCTGTAGCTGCTGGCGATGGCGAGCACCTGGGCTGCAATGTCTTCGCCCAGCTGTTCGCCCAGGTGCGGCGCGTCGGCCTGCAGGACCTTGGCCACACCGGCGATCTGCGCTGCGGCCGCTGCGGCGCCACCGGCATTGCTGCCGGCGATCAGCACGTGCACGTCGCCACCGATCTGCACGGCGGCGGTGACGGTGTTCAGGGTGGCACCCTTGAGGCTGCCGTGGTCGTGTTCGGCAATGACAAGCGTCGTCATGGTCAGATCACCTTCGCTTCGTTCTTCAGCTTGTTCACCAGCGCCGCAACGTCCGGCACCTTCACGCCCGCGCCGCGCTTGGGCGGCTCGGAGACCTTCAGGGTCTTGATGCGCGGCGTCACGTCCACGCCCAGGTCAGCCGGCTTGAGCACGTCGAGCTGCTTCTTCTTGGCCTTCATGATGTTGGGCAGCGTGACGTAGCGCGGCTCGTTCAGGCGCAGGTCAGTGGTGATGACCGCGGGCAGCGAGAGCTTCAGCGTCTCTCCGCCACCGTCCACCTCGCGGGTGACGGACACCGAGTCTGCGCTCAGCTCGACCTTGGAGGCGAAGGTGGCCTGCGGCAGGTCGGCCAGCGCCGCCAGCATCTGGCCGGTCTGGTTGCAGTCGTCATCGATGGCCTGCTTGCCCAGGATCACCAAGCTGGGCTGTTCCTTGTCGACCAGGGCCTTGAGCAGCTTGGCCACCGCCAGCGGCTGCAGTTCCTCGCTGGTTTCGACCAGGATGGCCCGGTCGGCACCGATGGCCATCGCGGTACGCAGGGTTTCCTGGCACTGGGTGACGCCACAGGACACGGCGATGACCTCGGTCACCAGGCCCTTCTCCTTCAGGCGCACAGCCTCTTCGACGGCAATCTCGTCGAACGGGTTCATGCTCATCTTGACGTTGGCTATGTCCACGCCTGTGCCGTCGCTCTTCACGCGGACCTTGACGTTGTAGTCCACCACCCGTTTCACGGGGACGAGTACCTTCATATCGCGTTGCTCCTGTCGGATCTGTCGGTTTGATTGACGTTTACGTAAACGGGGAATTCTATGGCGGCGCAGGTGGCACGCCATCGGGAACAGCTACAGCGAGGCGATCTGAAACGCTCGCCGGATAAAACGAACGATCGTGCTATTTTAGACACAAGGGCAGCAAAATCCAAAGCCCTGCCGTGAACAGATTGCAAGCAGCCTGTCAGGCCGGAACAAGGCCTGCCCCTCCCCGCTAGACTTGCGACCTCCATGAACCATCCTGCTCCGAACAGCCGACTGATCGGCGTTTTCGACTCCGGCGTGGGCGGCCTTTCGGTGTTGCGCGCACTGCGCCAACGCCAGCCCGCGCTGCCGCTGCTTTACACCGCCGATTCAGGCCATGCGCCCTACGGTGACCGCAATCCGGCGCACGTCGTCGAACGCTCACTGAAAGTCACCCAGCACCTGATTGATCAGGGTGCAGGCCTGATCGTCATTGCTTGCAACACTGCAACGGCCTGGGCCATTGACACCTTGCGCCAGCGGCACCCCACGCTGGACCTGGTGGGCGTGGAACCCGGCGTGAAGCCTGCCGTCGCGCTGAGCCGCAACCGCAGGGTGGGCGTGATGGCCACGCCGTCAACACTGGCCAGCGAACGTTTTGCCAGCCTGCTGGCCCGCTACGCGAATGACTGCAAGATCCTCGGGGTCGCTTGCCGCGGGCTGGCAGCCGCCATCGAGCAAGGCGAAATCGGCTGCGAACAGGTCGACCAGTTGCTGGACCTCTACTGCGCAGAACTGCGCCAGGCCGAGGTCGACACCGCAGTGCTAGGCTGCACGCACTATCCGTTCGTCGCCGAGCGCATCGCACAGCGGCTGGGCCCCGAAGTGCAGTTGCTGGACACGGCAGACGCCGTTGCTCGGCAGGCCTTGAACCTCTGGGTGGCGCGCCATCCGGAACGGGCAGCCGACAGCGGGAACAAGGGCCAGGTGCGGCTTCAATCGACCGGCGACACCACGGTGCTGGCTCGCCTCGCACGAGAGCAACTCGGGCTCTTCGAGCCAGTCGAGAACATCACGCTCTGAGCATGCCGGAAAGCCAGCCGCCTGCGTGGTACCCGGAACGGGACTTGAACCCGTACGCCTTTTACGGCGGCGGATTTTAAGTCACCCGAGTCTGATGTAACTTGTTGATTTATATAGTGAAATTTTCCAAGTCAGAAAGAGTGTGCAAGGATTTGTGCAAGTTTTTAGTGTTGCCAAAGAGCCACTCTGCCGACCTGGTCAATGTGAACGCGGGCCGCGATGCGCGGCTTGTACCGAAGACATACGGCGCCGCACCCAGCGCTTAAACCGCGAAATCCTCCAAGGTCTTCCCCGCGGCAAGCGCGCTGCTGAGCCAGCGCGGCTTCAAGCCTCTGCCGGACCAGGTTTCGCCAGTCGCGCTATTCCGATATTTGGCCGCGACCTTGGACTTGGACTCTTTAGCGGGCTTGCCTGAGGGCGCACGCGTCGCAAGGTCATCCACCGTCAGCCCATATTCGGACATGAGCGATTTCACCTTGCTGATTGCGTCCGCTCGAGCACCACGCTGCGCCTGTTCGATTTGGCGAGCCAGTGCGTCCCGCTGAGCGATCAGTTCTTGAATTGAGGTCATACAGCAAGCATGGAGAGTAAAAGTGTCGCCATAGTAACGCAGCACTCCAACTTAATCGACCGAACGGGCGGCGCCTGGCGTGAGCATCAGTTGCCCAGCGCCTGCCCACGAAATTCAGGCCTTTACGCAGACCGGCCGAAACCGATAGTCCCCTCCAACACTTGATCAAAAGCGTCAACTGTCGGCTCCTCTTCATGCAAGACAAGACTTGCTTCGGGATAACGCACGAGGAAAATGGTCAATTCGAACTGATCGGATACGATCACAGACTCTTCAGCCTCTAGCGAGGAATGCCAAATGCCAGCAGAAACGCTGCACCGACTGTTCTTGGTTTGCCCCTCGGCAGCCATTGAGCGCGCGATGGCTGATTGAGGGACCGGCGTGCCTGGCGGTAGATAGGCGGACCGATTTGACGCCGATTTGCTGGGATAAGACCAGCACACAAACTCGTCCCGGGTCACCACAAGTATTGCAGCCTCATGGGTGATCTCCAACCACCTGAGAGCAGTCGCGGTGAAAGAGGTGCCGTAGCGATTCGCGACCTCACCAAGAAGCTCCAGCGTGATTGCCTGCCCTTCAATCTGCTGCCGGAAATCGTTCGCCGGCATGAGTAGAAAGGACGCGAAGACATTTGCTTCGCGCTCCATGCGTCGCGAGACATCCCCCTGGTAATCGAGCATCGCTCCCTGAGCGCAGCTGAACTGCTCGTGCAGCGCGCGATGGCAAAAATAATGGCCCAGTTCGTGAGCCAAGGTGAAGTTGATCCGACCCGGGACTGTGACACCTTCATCGTATGAGATGCACCAGTCTCCTCTCCTACGCCGAGAAAGCATGCCATCGATCCCTGGCACGCCGTGCGGCTTGATCAAGCCGACCGGATCAGAAAAGCGCTGAGGCGTTACCTCAAGGGCAAGTAGCTTTACGTCCACGGGAAATGACTGGCCCGACGCCATCCAGAGTCTGGACATCTGAATGCCCCACCCTGCGGGTGTCGTTGGTTCAGTCATCGTCTATCGCCTTCAGAAATTTTTCTAGCTGAGCCCGCTTCGCAGGATCAAGCTGTCCGATACGGCGAAAGAAGGCTTTGTCAGCATCGGATTCTGTCGGGGTCTGCTTCTCGTCGTCGAGCAGAAATTCGACGGTGACGCCAAAGACCTCCGCAATCTTGCTGATCTTTTCTGCCGACGGCCTGACGACCGGTCGGTTTTCAAGCTCCCAGATGTAGCTCTTGCTGGACTCCGTCTTCTGGGCAAGCTCGTCCAATGTGAGCTTCAGCCGCTTTCTTTCAGTGCGGATCTTCTGTCCTAGTGGGGTGGTCAACGGCTCTCTCCTGATTGCTGAAGCCAGGCCTTAGACATCAAGGCCTTGGCTCCATGCGCTTGGTAGGTGGCAGGTGCCCGGCTTGGACCAAGACATCCAAGCAAGCAGCGACAGCGACCCCCTTGGTCGCCACAAGTTCAGAGTAGACGCATTTTTTCTGCTTGACAAGAGGGTTCTGACTGAGCAGACTACAAATGCGCCTACACCGAACACGATGGTTGGCGCGTCCTCAAACCTTTTGGGAACCCAGCATGACCACGATCACCAAGACGACGACCATCAAATGCACCGGCAAGCGCATGAGCGGCGGCAGCGGGCACGAACACATCAGCCATCTGTGGTGGGTGAAGTTCGAAAACGGCAGAGACACCAGCGAGAAGGGCTACAGCACGCGCGAGCAAATGGTCGCGTACATCGAAGCCAACGGGAACGAATCCGTTTGGTGCCCGGACCGCAATCCGCAGCTCAAAGGCGCCTGGGTGCACGTTCACAGCAACGGGCGCATCAAATACGTCCAGACCGTGGCAGACGGGCGCAAGACGGACAACCTCCTATCGCTCCCTGACATGTAAATACAGCAGAGCAAACGAGGCTCCGCCGCAAAAAATTATCCTCAATATGAGGGACTCTCAAAAAAAAGAGGCCGGCCTTTGCGCCTACGATGAACGGTCAGACGACCTCAACAAAGAAGTTGGAACAACTACAAGTAAAGCACGAGTTAGTTAACAAACAAATCTCAACGAAAAAGGAAACGAAATGGACCAGTTACAAGACCAGGAGCTTCTGCCGCGAGTTGAAATCTTCATCAACACCGCTCCCCATATCCATCATCTCCACGAGATCCACTTTGCACGTGTCGTAGATCTTTCTGGGGTGAAGGCAGCAGAAGGACAGCAATATTCCGTCACATACAGCGACGGTCCCGCACAGAATATCGAGGGAGAAATGACCCTTGGTGAATCTGTGAAAATCCAAAACGGAATGATATTCGATGTCTCAACAACTTATCGATCGTAGCCCCGATCTGCAGAAGTTCAGGGGTGAGGGATATAACCTCCTCTACAAAGATAGTCATCTCATCGTTTGGGATATCCCCTACCTCAATGCGCAAGGCGAGCTCTGTACCGGGATGTTTATCTCGACCGCCGAACTGCAAGGCGATTTCACGAGCAATCCCGTCACCGATCACACCGTATATTTCTGCGGTGAGATGCCATGCGCGTCGAATGGCACGCCTCTCGATATCGTTGCAGACACCGCTGGCGGCACAGCGGCGGGATTGCGTTGGAATTTCAGGTTTTCGGTGAAATTTACCAACGGCAGTAGCTACACCGACTACTACCAGAAATTCAAAAAGTACATTGCCTGCATCTCTGGGCCCGCGCGATTAAAATATAATGTCACTGCAGCGACTCGGCAGGCAATCGAAGCCGATGAAGATGATTCCGTCTTCGTATTGCAGGAGACATGGTCCTCGTCAGCGCAGATCTCTTCCATCGTGAATCGCCTTAAGGGGCAACGAGTTGGCATAGTGGGCCTTGGCGGCACTGGCTCCCACATCCTCGACCTCGTCGCGAAGACGCCGGTACTGGAAATTCATCTTTACGATGGTGATGTGGTCGAGCAAAAGAATATCTGGCGTTTTGCTGGAGCAACTCCACGCTCGGCGGTAGACACAAGGTCACCAAAGGTTGAGTATTTCTCGACAGCCTATGCCGCGCTTCGCCGGGGCATCATCCCGCACGCCTATCACGTTACGGACGAGAACGTTGCGGAGCTACTTGCGCTAGATTTTATCTTCATTTCCGTTGACAGCGGATCTGCTCGAGAACTGATAGCGCGCGCCTTACACGGGGCCAACAAACCATTCATTGATGTCGGCATGGGCATCGACATTGTACAGGGCGAGCAACTAGGCGGCTTGGTACGGACGACGCTGGTCGTGAATGGAGACAGTCAAGCTCTTTCCCGTTTGCCTACCGGCGAAGGCAACGAAGCTGATGCCTACGCCAAAAACATTCAAATAGTCGACATGAATTGCCTGAACGCGGCACTTGCAGTGATCCGCTGGAAGAAGTTTAATGGGATTTATGCCGACATGAAGGGAGAGTGGAATGCCCACTACGCCATCACGACCAACAAGCTCATCAACTCCACTCAAGCTAAAGTCGCTGAGACATGAGTTTGTTGAGAGCGTCCCTTCGCCACTAGAGTTTGGCGTAATTTACGTCTCGATCCGGTTCAAGACGGCGATACATCTGTGCTGCTGCGGCTGCGGAAGCCAAGTAGTCACGCCTATTTCCCCGGCTAAGTGGACTTTGCTTTTCCATGGAAAGTCCGTCTCTCTCTGGCCATCCGTTGGCAATTGGGCTCTACCCTGCAAATCGCACTACTGGATTCGGGAGAGTAATGTCGTTCAGGCCGGTAGAATGACAGATGAGGAAATAGAAGACAACGGCGCCCGAGATGCGTCGTTGCGAGCTCACTACTATGCAAACCCGCAAGATGGAAAAACCCCATCACAGGGATTTCTGAAGAAGCTGCTTGGGAAATAACTTTTCTCGCAGAGAAAGCGCTGCCGACGTACCCGGTAGTCGCAAGCAAGCATGAGGAATCCGCGAGTCTAGCCAATCGCTATTGATGGCACCAATTCGGCTAAGTCTATTTTCAGAAAGAATAAAATGGCTTCGGTGAAAATTGAGGAAGTGGTCGATCACTTGAGTTCCGAAATGCGCCGCGCCCTTGAGGTACTGTTCGAGAAGTGATTCCAGATGCGAGTTTTGACTCCCATGCACTATTCCGATCATTCAAGCGAGCGGTTTATCGAAAATGCAATGTTTGGGAACAGATTCCCGATCAGTATGTACAGAAGTGAACGCGTGCCGACGCCCAAGAAATTCCAACCAAACAATTAATCTGCAAGGGGTATTTCAAGCCGGTTGAGCGATGGGGACGACAGACAGTCCGAACTTGGCTGCACGCAGGGTGATCTGGCGGATGTGGGCAGAAACGGATAGAGGTCTGCCAGCGACTGCTGCGGCAGGTTGCCCAGGACACCGATGACACCTAACTATGTAGCGTTAGGACGGTTTGTACACAAAATAGATGACCCATTGGCCCGATTCGCTATAAGGCCCAAACATCCCGATTCGCGGTGAGTGCGCACCATTTCGGCGCAGATTTAGGCGCGATCGCTGCAGAGCACTGACTGCATAGCAGCCGCAACCTCATCAAAATGACGGATCCCGACGCGCATGACGCGTTCGCCTTTGTTGACAGGCCACCTAACCCGATGAAAGATGGAATAGCCACGCTCACACCCTTGTGAGCGTCTAGCCGGCTCACCGTGCGCCTATGTGTCGAACGAGGTCGCCTGGGACCAGCCATCGCGTCAACAATGCAAATGGAGGATCAAATGGCTATCCGGACACTTCTTTCTGATAAGCGGTGGAAACTTGCTATTGGGCTTGCCGGACTGCTGTCGGCTGGCTGCGCCGCGGCAGGTCCCACTGGAAAGCTAAATGACACTGGAATGACGCAATGCGTCAACGCTACAGAATTCACACCGCGCTGCAAAGGCACCGGTCAAGACGGCGAATACGGACGAGACGTCACGGCTCGCGATTACAGCGATGGTTCCGCAGGTTTTGGGTTTATAAAGATTTCTGCGACGGGTGCCCGGCTACCATCAAATGCATTGCTGTGGAGCTGCGTCGAGGATACCGTGACCGGATTGATCTGGGAAGTTAAGACCAATGATGGTGGATTCAGGGACAAGGATGCGTTCTATCAATATGGCGCCTCCGGCTATGAGGGCCAGGTGAATGAGCAAGGTCTATGCGGCGCGAAAGACTGGCGCATTCCCAATGTAGCTGAGCTTCAATCGATTTTGCTCTATCGCCCCCATGAGGACTCCAGCACGCCATTGGCAATAGATTCATTGTGGTTCCTTCGCACTAATGAAAATCCAGGTGTTTACTGGACCTCCACTTTGAATATTCCGGAACGATGGCATTGGACGGTAGACTTCACCACCGGCGTCATTGGCGTTGCAAACGAAGGCAATGGTCCAGTCTCGCTGCCCGTTCGCGTCGTTAGAAACAGTGCCGGTGCTGGACCAGTGGAGCCGCGCTTCGAAATTAATGGCGCCGAGGTCATGGATCGCCAAACTGGATTAGTGTGGCGTAGATGTGCAGAAGGCTATACCTGGGACGGCACCACCTGCGCGGGTCTAACCCCCGTAAGTGGGAGCTTTCAACTTGCTATCGAATATGCAAAGCAGCAGGCTGCTGCAACAGGCGTTGCGTGGCGAATGCCAAATGTGAAAGAACTCATTAGCCTCATTTCATATTCGACAGTGAATCCAGCGATGGATCCGACAATATTCCCGAATACACCACACGTGGTCTTTGCAACGTCTACACCTTTTGGCACCGGCGCCTATTGGTATGTGCAAGCTACGACCGGCTCGTCTGGCTATTGGGACAACTCACAAAGCGGTGCAATTCGCTTGGTGAGAGATTCAACTCCTGCTATCTCCACCGAATAGTCGATGCCTGCGTGCAGGTTGAAGCTATAGGTGACAGCCTGGCGAAACTGCAGCGCGTTCCGTTAGGTCGTTTCGCCTAGGGCCGCAACTGGAATAACGCGGCTAGGATTAGCTCCGCCGACTCAGCCGGCGAGGCGACATTCGTGTCGATGACGAGGTCGGCGCGGGAGATTTGCGCCCTCGAGAGAATCTCATTTTCGTGCTGCACCGCGACGTCGTACGGAGTGGGGTCAGCCTGCTCGCCGGCAGCCGCTTGGCGAGCTTCGTAGCGCGCGCGAATCACCTCTTCATCGGCGCGCAAATGCACATGCAACACGCGCCCTCCGAAGGCGTTGCGAAAGTGCGCGACCTGGCGCTCTTTGCGCACTGCGTCCACAAGCCAAAGCCGCTGGTTAGGAGACGCTTCGATGGCTGGACGTGCAACCTCGTCGACGACCCACCTGTAGTCCGTGACCGCGTCCAGCTCATCGCCCAGGTTCTGAAGCGCCGTCCTGCTTGCCGCCAGCCGCTTCTCCTTGGCAAGCTGCATGAGATAGCCGCTGGAACGCACGTAGTCGAAGCCGTGTGAGGACAACAGTTCCTGTCGTAGTGTCGTCTTGCCAACCGCGACCGGGCCACTCAGGAGGACGATTCCGTTCTCAGAAGCCATCGAAAGTCCCCCCAACAGGCTTGCAAAGGACGGTTGCTATACCGCGCTGGAACCAACCGCCTTCAGGAGGCGAGCAGCAATGACACCCAGCGCATTCCCGACAGACGTCATGTCGACCAGAGACCTTTTTGACCGCCGCCGCCAGCGCAGCAACGCAGTCGAGCCATCCAATGCGTTGAGCTGTATTGAGTCACTTCGACTGAGAAAATTCTCATTCTCGCAGAAGACCATCGTCGCCTTCAAGATGAGGTGAACCACTTGCGTGCAACGTCAGCTCGCACGCGCAGACGTCGATTCAAAGGGGGAGCGGCCCAATCACCGTTCTCCCTTGTATTCTTCTGACGGCGACGACGTAGTCCGCGATGTCCGGGATGCTGTAGTCGACGACCACTTCAACCACTGCCGGTTTGGGCGTCCCGGCCCGCGGCTTGACTGGGTAGTCGGGGATGCGTTTGAACGCCTCCATGCCGCGCTTGTGCGGCATTGGGAACGTGTTGCCCGAGTTCATGCGGCACAGCATCGTTCGATCAGCGTAACGAGCCATCAAGCGCGCGGTGTCGATGGTCAGGACGTCATGCTCGAGCCCGCGATATTCACGCGCGTTGAGAAGGCCGAACAGTCGTTCCTCCTCCGCCCACATGAAAATGCGCGCGTTGAGAAATTCGTACCACTGGCTAGGCGTTGTTCCGTCGACGAGCGCATCGAGCAGCCGGTCAGGGAACATCGGCTTCTGGTCGCGCAAGACAATCTGAGCGCCGGGCTGACCGACGGTTACCTTATTTGGCCGATGCTCAAACTCGAGTACGCGGCGCTCAGCGCCCGTCACCCCTGCTCTGTCGAGAATGGCTCGAGTACTGAGCAGACCATGAGCCTTGATGGACGGCCAGCTATCCCGCTCAGCCATGTGATATAGCTGCGGATAGCACGCGACGAGGGTCTCAACGTTCATTGTTTGGTTTCTTGTTCTTGACGCTTCACCACATGCGCCTGTCGATGATGTTGCGCTCGTCGAACGCCGTTGAAATCATGGAAACCGGCACGCCACTGACCTTCTCCATCTCTTCGATGAACCGCAGCGTCTCTGCTGTGAGCTGCTCGTAGCGATAGGCTTTCCGGTTCGCAACGCCAAAGTAATCTGCAAATGTCAGCGCGACATCGGTTGGGCCATTGAGGAGCATCGAACGCCGGAACTGCGCCCAGTCGAACTCGGCGACACGTCGCTTGCGGCCGGAGACTGAACCGATTTCGGTGGAGACCAGGTCCTCAATCGGTATCCCCGAACGGTCAGCGATGTCCTTGAACTCGAGTTCCTGGCTCATGAAGCCAGATGTCTTGCCTTCGATGGAGTCACCCACCCGGATGGGGTAGGTGCGGCAGACCATCATGACCCGGCGGACGTGCCGCGAAGCAAGGCCAGCTTCAGAGAGGCAGGCTGCGGCAGTCGTCGCACGTGAGGTGACGTGCGGGTAGTGGCCGTGGTGAAGGCTCAAGGAGGTTCCTTGCGTTCCCTCGAGCATTACCTTGTGCCCCTTGGACAAGCAGCTCGCGAAGAACTCCACCGTGTCGCAGATGTAGTGCTTCAGCGCGGGGATGTCCTGTGCCAGGCGCACGTTGGTATCGGGCCGTCGGTACAGAATCTTCCTGGCCGTGGCGGAGCCGATGCCTTGAGCGGTGGAGCCGATGGCGCCCTTGAGATACTTCACCTCCCAGTCGACGTCCAAGTCCTCGATAATCATCGCGCGATGGTCGATGAAGAGCTTCTTGTACGTGATGGAAAGCTGCCCAATTTCCTTGAGCAGCGTGTTTAGCCCGATGACCGCGCCGGCGCCGATGACGAGCGTCGCATCTCGGTTTCCCAGCGCGCCGGACGGCAGTTGCCGAAACGTGAAGGGCTCCTCGCCAGGACGGAACACCTTGTGTCCCGCGTTCGGGCCACCAACTCGAACCAGCACGTCGTACTCGGGAGCCAAGTAGTGGGCGACGTTTCCCTTGCCCTCGCTGCCGTATTGCCCTCCGACCAGGACATCCACATTCGCCGCAGCGATGACCGGCCGCACCTCCAGTCGGGCAAACACGCGAGCGAAGACATCGTTGGCGTTACACCTGTCTGTGTCGATAACGACGTCAGCCGAGTCCGCCAAAGAGTTGACGTGTCGCTCCGTCCAGTTCTTGTCGAGGTCGGCGTAAGTTCCGAGTTCGCCGGCGCTTGGACGACCGGCATACCGCTTGATTAGCGTTGCCTCGCTGGCGGCCAGATGCACATGGATGACAGACATGCCGCTTTGGCGCAGGTACTTGACCTGATCGGCAGTTCGTACCGAGTCGACGACGTAGAGCTCGATGCTCGGATCGTTCATCGGGCGCTGAATCAGCGCCTGGGCCAGCCAACGTCCGCCGTCCTCGCGGTCGAGGCGCTGGCCTGCGAGTTGTGCGGGCTTGCGCGCTTTCGCCGTGTTCGGCAAGAGCTCGTAAATGAGCTCCTTAGATTTAATGAGAGTCGCTCCGGCGATGGTCTCAAGGTTGCGGGAAAGCGTCGACTTTCCGGCGCACACTTTCCCAGACAGGACGATGAACCTTGGCATTAGTCTCCCGGAGACGTTTTTTTGTCTTCTTCCTCAGCTCGGTAGGCGATAGACCGTCGTGGCGACGCCCTTGTCTACGAGTTCCTCAGCTATCAGCTCTCGAACGATATCCCAGCTGGCACCACCATAGCCAGTGCCTACGCGCGGCATGTGCACCGAGGCGCCAAGTTGCTGCGCAGTTTCACGCACTTTGGTCAGGCACTGCGCGAGCGCTGCATAGCGCAAACGCTGAGTGCTGGAGGTACCGATGCCACGTTGCGCAACCATGTGCGCGACGCTGATGTTGCCGATTAGGGGTCCGACAAAAACGTCACCGAGAGTTGGATGGCGACCTTTCGCCTCCGTCTCGCTTCGATAGTCGACCCACACAGCAGGGAACTTCCGACGGAGACACGAAGCGAAGCCGCCGCCGCCCCAAACAGAAGTGGTGTCCGGCACCACATGAGCGACCAAGCGCGGCCCCGAACCTCGAGGGTCCATCACATCGCCAACAAGCTCGGTGATTTCCGGAGCGCGGTACTTGGTACCGTCAGCCGCAATGAGGATGCCGACGACGCGCGGAAGGAGGCCACCCGGGTAGGGGGCCAAGCCTACGCATTCAACTCGCATCTCTTTGCCGGAGGTCCATTCCTCGTGGCCGACAGCGGTAAAGCCGATGGCGTTGGCTTCCGCGACCACGCTTTCGTCGGGAACAACCTGGCCGACGCTCACCGGGCAGTTCCAGCCAAGAGCGGGAATGACGTAGTCGACCCGGTACTTGCCGTCCGGGTGCGCGGACGCACAGAAAGCGGCACAAGGAGTTCGAGCCAGCTTGATAAGGCGAATCAAGCACGCCTCCACCGAAACGTCATAAGTCTTGCGGGCCTCCATCACTTTCTCGATGGTCAGCTGCTGACCCGCTAGCTGCGTGAAGCTGCCCGAGGGCATCAGGAGTTCCGCAGCGCCTATGTTGCACAGCACTTCGAGTTGCCAGTCGTCGGTTGCCGCGGTCGCGTCGCCACCGCGATGGCGAACCCGGTCTGACCAGTCCGGAAACAAGCTGTGCGCAATCTCGTGGGCGATGGAGAACCTCAAGCGCCCTCTCGGACGCGTCGGGTTGTACTCAAGGACGTTTTTGCCGTCTCTGTGGACAAGACGCGCATCCGCGATGTCTCCGCGAGCCTCGAGCGTCATCCCCAGGCGCTGAGCCAGCATCAACGGGTCAAAGGGCGGGCCTCCCCAACCTCCATCCATGGCCTCAAGCGCCACTTCTCGGGCTCGCCCCTCCATCGTCGCTACGGGGTCTTCTCCATCCGAGAACCCAAGCACAGACCGGTTCGTCCACTGGTATTTTTTCGCCATGCGAAAGAGAGCTTTCTGTTGCACGCCACGCCCGCGAGCGCGGCCAATGACGAGATTGTCCATGCATCAAGCCGCGGCTGCGGCCTTGAAAACCCATGCTTGGACGCTGGCGCTACCTTCGCACGCGGCGGGCGACGCTAACGACGACTCACAGAATCTCCAAGCTCGATGCAGGGTGGATGTCAGCGTACGCCGGGTTGGCCGCCTCGATGAAAAACTTCCCGCTAGGGTCTCGGCGCAGCGTCTTGACAGTCATCTCGTTGTCGCCCCCCGCGACTACGACGTTGCCAGGCGCCGCGGATGCGTTGTGTTCGACTGCGACCAGGTCGCCGTCCAAGATGCCAGCGCCCTTCATGCTGTCTCCGCGAACCTTCAAAAGCGAAGTGCGATTGGGCTCGTCGATGAGGTAGTCGTCCAGTGTCAGAACGTCGGCCTCGGATTGGTCTGCTGGCTGAGGCACGCCCGCGCGCACCGAGCCAAGCAGCGGGCACGCGAAAAACTTCTTGGTCGGAACGACGCGGCCGTCGACTCGCTCAACGAAGCCCTGGTCCGTGAATCCACGAAAAGGTGCGATGCGCGAGCAATGGCGTCCTCAAGCTGCTGTCGCGGTGGCATCGCCTCTCACCAAGGCAGCGGATGCGCGCCGTGGCTACGCATGCAACTCTCTAGTTCCTAGAAAGCCAGCCATATCGAGAGGTTTCTCCATGATCGACACCCCCGGCACCCACGGCTCCGTCGGCCGTCGCGAGGGCGCCTTTACCCGGTTGTTTGACATGCGCCTGGCTGAGTTTGACGCCATCGCATTGAAGACACTCGCCACCCAAATGATCGGCAATGCGGGCGATAAGGCCAGCAACGATCCGGACGGCGAAGAGAATCTCGCCGTACCCGCGGGGTACACGTATTTCGGCCAGTTCATCGATCACGATCTGACCTTCGACACGACGTCATCCCTGACGGATGCCAACGACGGTCCCACGAACCTCCGCACACCCCGCCTGGATCTGGATTGCGTTTACGGGTCCGGGCCGGACGACCAGCCATACCTCTATGCAACCGGCGACTCCGGCGGTCTTTTCGCGGGTGCCAGCTTGCTTCTCGGCGTCGCCTTACCTGGATCACCGGGAAGACACGATCTGCTCCGCGTAGGTAGCGGCGATGGCGCGCGCGCCGTCATTGGGGATCCGCGCAACGACGAAAACTCCATCGTCTGCAACATACAGGCCGCGATGATCCAATTTCACAACACAGTGGTCGCGCGGCTGGCCTCGCAGCCCGGAACGTTGCGCGGGAAGCAACTCTTTGTGGCTGCGCGCAAGCTTGTGCGGTGGACTTATCAGCGCATCGTCGTCGACGACTTCCTGCCTCGCATCATTGAGCCAGCCACGTACGCCATGTTCCGCACGCGACTGACCAATCGTGGGGAGGGCGCTTTCCAGATGTACAAGCCGGCGCTGCGCGGTGGCATGCCCATCGAATTCGCCGGTGCAGCCTATCGTTTCGGGCATTCAATGGTTCGCACCGGCTACAAGCTCAACGAGAAGCACGCTCCTCAGCTGATCTTCACGCCTGGCGCCGGCCTGAACAGCCTCATGGGCTTTGGCAAGTTGGCCACAAATCACTGGATTGAATGGAAACGCTTTTTCCCGGCCGGGAACACGTTCAAGGCGGGCGGCACCCGACCATCTCAGAACACAAACGCAGCTGATGACCGGCTGCAGTGGGCATATCGCATCGACGCCGCTTTGGTCGACCCACTCAAGTTGCTGCCAGACGCCATCAGCAAAGGCGATTCGCTCGCTGACCTCAACCTACGCCGCGGCAACATCTTCCGTCTCGTCAGCGGGCAGACAGTCGCCGATCACCTGGGACAGCCCCGACTGGAAGATAAGTATTTGGTGATACGCGACAGTGCGAGTGGACCTTATGGCTATCAACCTATCCCCGATAGGCTCTTTAAAGAGACCCCCCTCTGGTATTACATCCTTGCTGAAGCCCAACGAGAGCTGGTTGACCTGTGGCTGGCAAAAAATGAGGGCGAGCCGGGAGATCAGAAGCTCGAAGACGAAGACTTGCTGCTCGGGCTCCCCGATCAACAAGGGGACCGAAGTCAATCGCGCGCACCCATCGCCCAACTCGGACCAGTCGGCGGAATGATTCTGCTGGAGACTTTTTTTGGCCTGCTCATGGCGGACGGCGAGTCTTTTATGAACATCGGCGCCGCAGCTGACAGACAGCTGCGCGACGATTGGTTCACGTCCTTCACAGACAACGGCCGGCTTGAGGTCAGCATGTGGCGCCTCCTCGAAGTTGCGGGGTTGACGTAGGTAGACGCGAGCACGCAGCCGCGTGCAGAAAGGTAGCACTACAAAGTGCAGCCGACCACTGAAGCTACCTGTCCTATTGAACGGTCAACGGCCGTCGAGGGAGACACGCCTGATGTCTGAGCAATCTGAGGAACTGCGACTTGCCCTGGTGATGAATGGTGGGGTGAGCTTGGCGGTGTGGATGGGTGGAGTCACCAACGAAATTTTCCGCATCGTCACGCGGCAACACCCTGTCTACACGGCGCTCCTGGACATGACCCACACGACGGCCCGGGTGGACGTCATCAGCGGTACCAGCGCGGGCGGCATCAACGGCGGGGCACTGAGCTTGGCTCTGCTGTACGGCGGTGATTTTGGCAAGCTACGAGACGTTTGGTTGAAGACCGGTGCGTTCGCTTCGCTGCTGAGGCCGCCGCTGGGCGACAACCCGGGCTCGCTGCTGATGGGCGATGACTTCTTCTTGCCACAGATTCAGGAGGCCTTTGCCGCCCTTGCGCAGGAGCCACAACCGATCTTTACGCCGGCAGAGATGCCAATCGATCTGCGCCTCACCACGACGTTGTTGCGCGGCGAGCAAGGCCATTCGGTGGATGACCTTGGTACGGCGGTCCACGACGTGGACTACCGTGGCCAATTCCGCTTCCGACATGCTAGTGATCACAGCGATTTCGACAGGCGCCAACCATTGATTGCCAGCCTGGCGCGAGCCGCTCGCTCAACGGCGTCGTTCCCTTTCGCCTTCGAGCCTTCACCTGTCAAGGGCGCGTGCAGCGATCTGTTTGATTCGCAGGACCGGCCAATTGCGCCTTCCAAACTCGAAAGCGGGGAAGAGGTGCCACGCTACGTGGTCGACGGCGGTGTGCTGAACAACAAGCCGTTTCGCGGCGCGTTACGGAGCATCTTCGCTATGCCAGCCGAGCGAGGCGTGCGACGCGTATTGGCCTACATCAACCCTGACCCCGGCGACGGTCCACCTGGTCAGCCTGCCGAGCACGCTCCGCCGCTGTCAAACGTGCTCGGCGCGAGCCTATTCGGTATTCCGCAGTCGCAGTCCATTGCCGATCAGTTGGCTGAGATTCAGGCGCACAACGATCGCGTGCGCTCGCGACGCAATAGCGTCATCGACACCACGCTTGCCTTGTCGCCCGAAGTTCTCGACAGGCTGCCTGGAGAACTATTCACCATTTATCGTCGGCGCCGCCTTGTGGCGACCTTTGATGCATTTGTGTACGACGAACTGCCGGCCGCAGCGCGCCGCCTGAACTTGGATCCTTCCGGTGCAATGGTTGGCCGCCGCGGCCGAGTGCACCTTCTAGACACCTTCCTGCGTGTCCACTGGCAGGGGTGGATCCCGACTGAATGGCCAACGGATAGGCAACAAAACGCATCAGAGGTCTCGTGCCAAGACGACGAATGGGAATGGGGCCTCTACCCTGTGGAGTTCGCTGTCAAGGTGACGCTCGACCTCTTGCGCCGAACACAGCAACTTTGCGACTTTGATCCGGAGTCGAGAACGAGCACATCAGCAGCAGCAACGTCTTCTAACCCGGCACCGATCACCACAACGGCGCCAGATTGGGCTGACCCGGCAGACCGCGCAGCGGAACTCGATGGCGACAACGATCATAAACATCGAGATCCTGGAGGGCGGATTCGGTCTGGCTGGGACCGCCTGAAACGCCGCATGGGCTTCGGCAGGCCGCAAATCGCTACCTGGGACCGGGAGGCGCTGCGCGGCCGGGCATCCCCGCCGACCGACGAGGCGCGACCATGGCTTCGACAGGCTTGGCGCGACGCCTACAGCTGCGTAGCCCGGGTTGAACGCCTCCGACGGAACGAGCAGCAGATTTGGGAGACGAACGCCGAGACTCTCTTGCGCGACTTGGCAAGAGGTGCTCAAGATGTGCCGAATGTGGGCCGAATCACCGAGAGGCAATTCGAGGAACTCTTTGCCTTTCTTTCCGTACCCGGGAGGCGGGCAACCTGCGGCGCGCTTGCGCGCCGCATCGGCGCTGTATTTCTGAGCCTATCGGCACCTGCCTCAGCGCTCGCGCTTCGCGTACAGGAAAGGTCTGACTTGCGGGAGCGTGACCGGACTGCAGCGCGAGAGTTGCAGAGCTTCCTCAAATGGCTCGCGCCGCAGGATGGTGAGGTTTCGGCGTGCACCATTATGCGTAGATTGATGCAACTGGAAGTCATCGAGCACGCCCAAGGAGACCGCGATGAGCTTGCCGAGGATTGCTTGATTGAGCTTGCCCAGATCAGCGGGAATGCCAAGAGCCCCTTGGGTGGACCAAGTCAGGCCAAAGCCAAGCTTCTTGGTCTTCAGCTGGCGCATTTCGGCGCGTTCTACAAGCAATCCTGGCGTGCGAACGATTGGACCTATGGTCGGCTGGACGGCAGCGAACGGATGGTCAAAATCCTGCTAAACCCGGATCGCCTGCAGCGATTCTTCCCGGACAGCGCCTCAGCCCTGCAACGCATCAAGGCAATTGCCTGCGATGACATCGTCTCTCAAATGCTTCGCAGTGAGGTCCAGAATATCTGGACCGAACGCGAATATGAGCAAAAGCTGCTCAGTGAACTCGCCTTCTTAGACGATCGCTTGGCTGCCGTACCAGATGCGCTGCCCATCGCCACAGAAGTCATCACCCTTCGGCTGCACTTCGGCATCTTGCGGGAAGAGATTGATCCGCTGCTCTCAGCCATCGCAATGGATCAAGCAGACGGTGCAGATGCACTGGGAGCAAGCGAAGCCTTCATACAACGCTTTTCCAGCACTACAGACGATGCCGGCCGGCGCACCCTGCCTTTCTCGCCGGAGCAAGCAGCGCATGCGTTAGGCGCAGGGCTAATCGCAGGCGAAACGTTGTTGGACCAGGCTGGCTCTGACTTGTTCACCCGTACCTTGGCTCACACGTGCGCCACACTGCAGGGCGTATTGGCCAGCAAAGCCGCAAAGCTAGGGCCCGTCAGCGTGTTCTTTGCCGCGCTGAAACTGCCGGTGTTGGGCTTCTACTTTGTTGCCCGCGGCCTTACCCGACAATCTCGCACCAGCGCAGCACTCCACGCCGGCATCTTGGCCGTCGGTCTGGTCATCGTGTGCGCGCAATTGATCCTGCGTGGTGAAAAAACCCCCGCGTCACTCCCAGATGGCGTGACAGCCTTCGGCTGGGCCATGCTTGCCTACGGTCTGTTGTTCTCAATTGCCAGTTCGCCACGCATCGTTGGACCTCTGATGGCCGTTGTGGCACTGGCACTGGCACGTTATTTCGACTTTTGGCCGCTTCTCGTTGGACTGGGTACCTGGGTGATAGTTTGGCTCAGCGTCCGCTTCCGCGTGTTGGCAGTTCTTCAATGGATGTTGGGCGCAGCGGCGATTGCAATAGCGGCGCTGTGGTCCACCCATCCACATGCAAGCTCGCTGCCGAGCATAGACAAGGCGATAGACGAGCCTGTTTATCAGATGGCGCTGCTCGTATGCTTAGTACTTCTACTCGCGGGCTGGCGCGCCTCAATTTGGTCGCGCCGAACCGAGCGCGGGGCACGGCGTCTGCGCAAAAAAGTTTTAAGGCAATGATTGACGGCCACCAAGGAGCACGTGATGACCAATCCTGATCAAAAGAGGGACGAACCCACCTGGGAATTCAGGGCATCCTTCGACTCACTCAAAGACGCTTACAAAGAATTGATCGACTCGAATCAGAAGATCATGGGCATACTGCTAATCGTAGTAGGGTGGTTTGTCTCACAGAAAAACCCCCTGACGATGATATGCGAATTCCAGTGGCTAGCATATTTTGGCATTGGGGCGACCACGTTTGGCCTCTTCGCTCTTGCATACTTGTTTAACAGCATATATCGGCGCGCAGATAGGGCGCGCCAAGAAGTGCTTCAATTGGGCATCACCCGCCATTTGCCCGATGGATATCGAGTCTCACGGCCGATGTACTGGATCGGGCTCTTTGGGCAGTTCACCCTACTGCTGGGCATCGCAACGGTGCTGCATCACAAATACATCACCAAGCTCAGTGATACGTGTGAGCCCGGCAAGTTTGCTAGCGCAGGCCTGCTGCTTCTCATAAGTTCTGCCACATTTCCCGCATACGCTGATGACGGATTGACAGGCCGTTGGATCGCAACCGACAGCAAGACCAAAGTTCAAGTAATCATCGAGCTTCAAGTCCGCAACGAGAAGATGGAAGGGAAAGTCGTATCAATTACGCGGGCGGGCTTACCCATTGATCCCATATGTGCCAAATGTGACGGCCAAATGAAGAATGTTCATATTGTGGGAGCAACTTTTATAACCAACCTGAAACGCCAAGGATCAAAGTGGGTGCAAGGAACCGTTGTAGATATACGACCCGAGGAACCTGGTCAGTTTGGAACACAGGGGTTTGTCGCCCATTGTGATATTGAGTTGGTGAACGGTAAGGCAGAAATATTTGGATGGCCTTACGTCTTCCGGTTCTTGGGGCAAAAGGATACATGGGAGCGGGCTCCATAAAAGCCGAGCAATGTCCAACGCCACCGCAGAACTCAATCTAGAAAAAAATATCCAACTAACACCCAGCACACAGGTGCACGCGGCGCGGGCCACCGAACTCAACACTTTTTTTGGACAATCAAATGATCAACGCCGTCATCGATCTTTCACACCATAACAAAGTCAGTAGCTTTACCAAGGTCGCCCAAGCTGGCATCCTAGGCATATTTCAGAAGGCAACACAGGGATTCACGTTCAAAGATCCAACCTTGGAACTAAATAGCAGAAAGATCCGAGAGGCAGGATTACGATTTGGAGCGTATCATTTTGGAACGTCTGGCGATCCAGTGGTACAGGCCGAGTTCTTTCTCAAGACGGTAGGCAGCAATGCCGGCAAAACGCTCATGGTGTTGGATTTTGAATCCAACCCTCAAGGCCACGACATGTCATTGTTGGAGGCAGAGCACTTCGTTCACCATATCTATACCGTCACAGGTCGCTATCCTGGACTATATTCAGGACACACAATCAAAGAGGCGCTTGCCGCCGCCGGCATTGCCTCCCCGGAACAGACAGAACTATCCAAATGTTGGCTGTGGTACGCCCGCTACGGCGCCGAACCTCTAATTCCAAAAGTGTGGAATCAGTGGGCTCTTTGGCAATATACGGATGGTGCGTTCGGAGATCTGCCACACGACGTGCCGGGGGTGGGCCGTTGCGACAGAGATAAATTCAACGGATCGGAGCAGGAGTTGACCGCGTTTTGGGACCAGAAAGCGGCTTAGCGTCGCAGGATTCAAACGCGTGCTCTCATTGTTCGGTCTGCATCTGTCATCCTTATTTTCTCTCACTCATTGCAAATGAAATGTGCGGCCCGGCTTAGATTCGATCTATTTTGGGAATAGACATGAAAACGTTTCGTCAACGATCTCATGAACTTGCTTATCGGTGCGCGGCATTGGTACTATCTACCGCGGTGATTGCTATCAGCACAGTCCTTGTCCCAAGTAGCGCCACCCCTGCAGCGCCGGATGCTCCTGAGTTTCCTACCCCGTGTCGCGGAAAGTACAATGGGGTCGTGATCACGGAATCAGAATTTGAGACAGTGTATAAGGAGCACCTCCGCTATCTTGCAACTATTGTTTCCCCTCCTATGAAGATGGGTGACGACCCTTATGCCGAACTTACAACCCACGAGCTGGATCCGTACGACCCCGCCAAGGGTTATGCCGATCCCCTGCCGCCCTCAATAAAGGGCGACCCGATATTGGTCAAGGATTCAGGCAGGGCGGATCTTTGTGGTGCAAGAATAAAGAATATTAATATGGCGGATCGCGATTTACGCTATGCCAGATTTATGGGCGCCCGCCTTGAAGGTGTGGATTTATCTAACACGAAGCTGAACGGCTCGTACTGGACCTGGGCAGGTATGCAAGATGTATTGGGTGTCGGCGCACAATTCGCCTTTGCTAAGATGAAAAACGCACTTCTCTATGAAAGCAACTTCAAGTCCACGAACTTCCGTCACGCAGACCTGTCGTTCGCTGACACAAATAGTTCCAATTTCGAAGAAGCTTCGTTTCAAGATTCTATTTTGGTGAAATCCAGACTCACAGACAGCGTTTTGAAAAATGCCGACTTCACAAAGGCCCATTTGGATCACGCAATCTACGAGCCGCGCTTAGGGGCCTTGCCAAGAACCGCTACATTCAAGGATGTTTCCGGCCTATCCAGCCTGCAAACAGTGAATGAGTCTGGCGCGGGCTTGAGAGAGCTTCAGCGTTCGTTAAGTGATAACGGGATGCGTATAGAGTCGGCGCAAGTTCGCATGTCGCTAGCTCATTCTGAAAACATTAAGAGATATCCATTACAGAAATGGCTGGAGTTTATTTTTCTGGAGACTCCGTATGCTTATGGAGAGCGCGCAGAGCGTTTGTTGATAATCGGAGTTCTATTGGTGCCCGCATTTGCAATCGTCTATTTTAGGGCGATTTCAAATCATGGTGATACTGGCATTTGGATTAAGCGAGAGCCAGTTAACATACCTGTGAGCCGGAAAATCCGGTCCATTCGACTGACATCCAAAAACTCCACCCCTGCAAAGATTGCCCTACTTTTCAGCTTGAGGTCGGCCTTCCGGATTGGATGGAAAGACTTCAACATTGGTGAATGGATAGCGAGACTACAGCAGGACAATTATTCATTCGAGGCTCGCGGCTGGGCCCGATCTCTCGCTGGCTTTCAATCACTGATAAGCGTATATTTGCTGGCGCTGGCGGTTATCTCTTATTTGGGCTGAGGCAGGGCGACATGTCTATTGCTGCTCACGCCGCCAATTTGGGCTCACCACTGCTCTTGGCCGGCCTCAACAGACTGGGCCCCATGTAAGACGCGTATTGCGACGTGATGGTGAGCACGCGTTGCGTGCTAGGACCATTGCTCGCACGCATTTGCCGCCTGGCTGTGCTAAGCGCGAAGACGTGTCCAACCCGTGTTCGGTCTTGTTGATGATCCGGTTGCACTGGTTCAGCCTTGTATTTGTTGTGCGGCTTGGCTCGCCGCGCGATGCCGTCCTGCCGTTCGCGTGGTTGCAGCATTGCCAGTTGCCAAGGACATGCGGGCGGTCTCCCTCGGCAATGAAATATTCGAGCATATTTGCTACTCACCAAAAATACGCCCTAGAGTGTCCAGCCTCAAAGGCTCATAGCATGAGCCTCTCAGCGCGCGAACTTGCGAATCGATGGGCCGCTAGGCTCCGCAAACCGCTATGCTTTGCGAACCGCTACTGCGTAACGCCCATACTTGTGAATCGAGGCAATGCGGCCGCAGAGCCGATCCGGCGTCGCCGGTTTGGCTCTTTTGTAGGGGAGCCAAGGGCACCGCGGCGGGGATGGGCCATGCGCCGATCCCCTGGAGGCAAGCACCAGCGCGCAGCACCGAAGGCGCGTGAGACTTTATGTTGGCCCACATCACGGAGCCCCGTCATCGTCTTTCGCAGGCGGAGGTACTGACACAGTCGAGCAGGCGGGTTAGGAAGTGCTGACCTGCACGAGGACGTAGGGCGCGTGCAGCAATCAGTCGGCCCAAGTTCTCACGCGAACAAGATCCTGCTCACGCGGCGGCAGTACGCCGCAGCGCCGTCTCCAACACGATTGCAGCATCAGCGTGCATCGACGCACGGCTCAGTTGAGAAAGCATGTTTTTCAACGTGAGCGTGATGGCCTCATCCCTGCGCACCATCCCCTCAAGCGCAGGCAGAGGATATTTCGCGATCAGTTCCCGGAGCTCTTTGTTGATGCTTTGCTGGATCAGCAGGATCCGCTCTTTGTCTGCCTCGTGCGTCAACAGCGCCAGCAGGTCGCTGACGGCGCCCAGCTTTTGAATGAACTCAGCACGGTTGGAGGTGTCCTTCACCGACTGAGCGGCGGCCTCAGATGCCGCCATCCGCTCCCGCTGCGACGTTTCCGCTTGCTGCCGTGCCTCACGCGCTGCTTCGACATCGCTTGCCACGGAGGCGCTCTCCTCGCCTTCGACATAGCTTCGGGCAAGGTAGTGACTGACCAGGAATGCGAACGGCGCCGTTGCAACGGCCAGCATGGTTTTCACGCCGAAGGCAAACGAAATGGCACCGCGCTCTGCGCCGTTGGAGGCACTGCAGGTCGCCCATTTGAGGCCACTCAACGCGTCGCATCCGCTCAGCGCAGCGAACTCTGCCGCCTGCTGGTTCTCCAGACGCGTGTACCAGTAGACGATCCATGCGCAACCCAGCAGGAAGCCTCCGCCATTGCGTAGCCGTCGATAGCGAGCTTTGTTTTCGGGGCTCATCAAACCACCTCCAACATCAAGGGTTGCATTCCATCGCCTGCGAGCATGCCGGGGGCACCGCCAAGCGCAAGCACGACCTCACTCATGCGGTCGAACATCAATTTGGCGTCGGCCCGCAGGTTGGCCAACTCCGCATCAATCTTGTGAATGCGGGAGCGAAGCTCGATGCGGCGAAGGGGATCCGAGCTGTCCAGCTCTTTGTCGCTGTATTCCTTTTGCTGCGCCATGAAGTGCCGGGCCTGCTCGGCATAGAGCTGCAGCACCTCATGAAAGCCGCGCTGCACGGTGTCGACGCGGCCGGCTACCAGCACGTCGACCATGTGGGCCAATGCCCCATGCCGCATGGCTTCTATGGCCTGCGCGTGATGCGCGGATTGACGGTGTCCAGCCAGCTGCGCGGCGAGGGAGAGCGCCGCCATCACGGCTTGGGCTGGCGGGTGATGACCGTGGCTCATCGCTCGATCTCCATGCCGTGCGCGCGATCATCAGGTTTGGAGGGCTGCTCCGGAGGCGTCGCGGCCCAGCCCAAGGCCTGGTCAAGCGTCGGCTCCTCCTCGGGAACAGCGGGCGGTGTTACCGCGCGGCCAAACCACCCTTCCTCCACCAGCTTCTGCCGGATGTCGGTAACCGCAGCACCGAAGCCGTCAACAAACCAATTGGCGATTCCCATCTGGTTTCCTCCTCCTGTGGCAGGCAGCAGCATTCGATACGAGGACGCGCGGGCCGCCCAGCCGATTTCCTGCAAGTGGCAGACACGCCCCCAGCCGGCGGCATCACGGCACGGAGCCTCAGCGACGAACCTGCATACTCAACGATCATGTAACAAAAAGCATCCTCAAATGGGATGGTGAAAGTCGTCAGCGTTGTTTGGATACTTGCCTCTCGCCGCCCTGACGGCGACAAGGAATGCCGATGCCGCAACGAGCCCTCGACCTGGACACGGAGCTACTGCGTTTGTCCCGTGAGGATATCTTCACGTTGCGGGACGCATGCCAGGGCGTGTCCGTGCTGGGCAGCATCGGCAGCGGCAAAACCAGCGGATCGGGCCAAGCGCTGGCGGGAGCGTATTTGCGGGCGGGGATGGGCGGCTTGATCCTGTGCGCCAAGCCCGAGGAGGCCGACCTTTGGTATCAATACCTGCGCGCGCATGGCCGCACCGGCTCGCTCATCGAGTTCTCCCCACAGCGGCACCAGTTCAATTTCCTGCATTACGAATTGGTGCGGCAAGGGACGGGGGGTCTCAACAGTGTTGTTGAATGCCTGATGCGCGTATTGGAAGCCGCGCGCAGTGCAACGCCCTCCTCTGGTCGCGGCGGCGAATCATTCTGGGAAGACACCACGCGCCAGATGTTGCGGCATACGATTCCCGTGCTTCACGCCGCGACCGGCACCGTGACCATCCCCGACATCATCCGCTTTGTGCGCAGCGCGCCTCAGACGCCCGACGAAATGCGCGACCCCAAATGGCACGACCGCTCCTTCATGTTCCAGTGCTTCAATGCCGCACGAAGCAGCCTTGACGATGCCACGGGCGCACAGGCCTTCTATTACTGGCGCGACGAAATCGCCAGCCTGGATCCCAAAACGCGCGGCAACATCACCATTTCGCTGACGACGACCCTCGACCGTTTTAACCACGGTTGGCTGAAGCAGGCCTTTTGCGCAGGCACCACCATCGTGCCGGAATTGTGCTTTCATGGTGCCATCATCCTGCTCAACATGCCCGCGCTCACCTTGAATGAGGACGGCATCATCGCGCAGCAGGTGTTCAAGTATCTCTGGCAGCGTGCCGTATTGGCCAGGAACGGCCTGGCGCAAGAGCAACGGCTCCGCCCGGTGTTCCTTTGGGCCGATGAAGCCCAATACTTCATCAATTCGTACGATGCGGAGTTTCAGGCGACGTGCCGGGGATCCCGGGCATGCACGGTGTTTCTTTCGCAGTCGCTGCCTACCTATTACGCACGCATCGGTGGCGACAACGTGCAGCACCGCGTGCATCACCTGCTTGGCAACTTCGCAACCAAGGTATTTCACAGCAATGCCTGCCCGGAAACCAACGAGTGGGCGGCGAAGACACTGGGCCGGATCTTGCACAACCGGGCTTCGTACAACGAAAGCGTCGGCACCAATCGTTCGAGGGGCCTGAACCAGGGATCCAGCACGAATTGGGGTTTCAATTCCGGCAGCTCGAAGAGCATCGGCCCGGGCGGCGAAACCCGCAGCGTCAGTTCGGGGAGTTCCGCAGGCGGTGGCGAGAACTGGGGTGAGAGTCGCCAAGGCGGGGTGAACCACGGCGAGACCCACGGGTACGCGGAGCAAATGGACTATATGGTCGAACCCGGTCGCTTCGGCAGCATGCTCAAAACCGGCGGGCCGGCCAACGGCAACCGGGTTTCCGCGGTCTGGTACCAGGCGGGGCGGGCCTTCGGCGCATCCGGCGGCAATGCCATGCTGACCCACTTCCAGCAATGAACCGCCCTCCCTTGCTCACCTATGCGCTCGGCAATTGGGTGGTGATGCCGGGATTGGTGCTGCTCGGCCTCGCGACTGGTTATGGCTGGCTCGAAGGTCAAATGGCCGGCGGGGCGACCCTCATCGCATTGGTATTGATGAGCGCCGCCATCAAGGCCAATGAGCGTCTGCGCACCTATCGCCGCTGGAAACTGGAATGGGACAGCATGGGCGGGGAACAAGGCCCGCCATCCGCGGCAGGAAGAAACGCTGCGCGCGGCTTTGCCATGGTGTTCTTCGCGCTGATGCTGCTCTACGGCCTCAGCAAGGCAAATGACCCGCTGATACGAGGCACGCTGATCTACACGGTAGGCGGCTTTATCTGCCTGGGGATTTACGTGCTGGTGAAGCGCAAGAAAAGGGCGACGCCAGTGCAATCCAAGGATGCCATTGTCACGATCAGCATCGTCCATCCATTGATGGACATACCTCCACTGGAAGTTGCATACCGTCAACTTCCACCCCATTGCGCGCGGCTGTTAACGCGATCGCCGGCACCACGGGGCGGCGATCCTCAAGACCGGCGCTAGGCGCTGGTCTTGATCCACTGGACAACCCGACGACCGCCCGGATATTAAGGATTTGTTAATCAATATTTGCTATTTCTGGTTTAGTAGGGCCCTCCGGGAGGGTGCACGTTGCGCAGCAACGTATAAGTGCACATTTCCCTCCCCCTGGGCCTGGATAAACACTTTGAGGGCGGGCGGCGGTGTTGGCCTGGGGAAGCGATTACATGGCGCTGTTCAGTTGGTCAATGCAGATCATCAAGCGCAGTACGGGACGCTCGGTGGTGGCAGCGGCTGCTTATCGCGCGGGCGAGCGGCTGAAAGACGAGCGCACGGGCGTGGTTCACGACTACCGTCGTCGCAGTGGGGTCGAGCATTGCGAGATCTTGTTGCCGGCCGACGCGCCTGGCTGGTGCCAGCAAGTCGGCCGTGAGCGGCTGTGGAATGTGGTGGAAGCCACCGAGAAGCGAAAAGACTCGCAGTTGGCACGGGAACTGCGAATCATGATCCCGCGGGAGCTGGCGCCGACTGAGCGCATCGCCACCGTCCGCGAATACGTGACGCGTTCCTTTGTTGGCAAAGGTATGGTGGCGGATGTGGCGTGGCACAACAAGATTGCCTCCGACGGACTGGAGCAGCCGCATGCCCATGTGCTGCTGACCATGCGCCCGCTGGACAGCACTGGTTTTGGGCGCAAGTCCCGCCATGAGTGGATCGAGGACCCAAGCGGTGCGAAGCACCCGGACGGGAAACCCGTCATGGTGGTCAGCAACCTCGATAGCTGGAACAGCCCGGACTATTTCGACCAGTGCCGGGAGGACTGGGAGAACGTCGCCAATCGGGCGCTGGAGCGCGCCGGTAGCGAGGAGCGCATCGACCGGCGCAGCTTGCTGGAGCGCGGCCTATCCCGGCTGCCGGAGCCGGCATTGCGCCTGGCCTGGTACATGCACGACCTGTACGGCAGCATGAAGGAACGGTTTGGACAGTTCTTGGTGGCGAAACACTACCGTGAGGTGGAGCAATCAACGCGCACGGCGTTTCTGCGCATGGATATCGAGCCAACCACCACGCCGGCACAGCGGGCGCAGACGGTGGGGCGGTTTTTCGGCTGGTTCGAACGGCAGCTCGAGCGCCTTGCGCCGGCTGCGCCAAAGGCACCCGACAACGACCACTCCCACGGACAGGAGCGGTAGCCATGAGCGAATGGAAAGATTTGCTCAACCGCCAACCCACGTCCCCCATGCACGGCAATGCACGCCCGACTGCCGAGCCAGAGTTCGAATTTGCGGACGGGCCGGACCCGCTGCAATATCGCCCTTGGATTGCGCAGCGCGGAGCGGGCCGGCCGGCGCTCTTCATCGACTTCAGACGTTACGAACCCAAAACAGGGCTGCTGGTGGGACAAATGATGAGCTATCCGCAGTTGACGTCAGTCGACTATATCGGCGACACCATGGTATCGCTCGATTTCGGAACGCGGCACTACGTGATTGAAGGAAATCAACTTGAACAACTGCCTAGACTCTTGCAAAGTGGACTGGTGCTCGCCATCCAAGAATATTCCAAGAGGATTTGGATGGAGCCCAGTTCCTCAGCGCTCGTACGAAAGATTACGCGCGTCGAAATACAGGCCAAAAGCTGGGTGCCTGAACCCATTCTCCCAACATCGGCTGACTCTCAGTGAACGCCCAATACGGAATCGTCACAAAATCTTCACAAAATATATATGGCAATTTAATTCACAAATAGCCATGCTGAATTCATGTCCCACGCAGAAACGCCACTCACGCAGCCCGACCATCAGCTCAATCACCTCACGGCGATAGGCGTAGGGGCAGCTGCTGGTTTAATACCGGGCATATATCTACTCCCTTACGCCGACACTGCGCCAGGCCGAAAAATCGCCGCTGCAGTCACCGCAGGTAGCATCATTGTAGGAGCCGTAATCGCGGGAACAGCCTCAGTTATCGGCCGAGGCGCAGTTTATAAGCCAAAAGTAATCGATGGTGAAAAATTTAAAGAGCAATTGATCTGCGAACGCCAAGCAATTGCCACCCCACAATTCATTCAGCGTCGCGGCCTCTGAATAGACTCGGCCGCTCGCCTAGCAATTATGTCCGCTTTGGCAAGAACAGTTCCTGCAACGAATGACAGTCTTGTTTGAACAGGCTTTCCGTGGTGATTATCAATGGATTGCGCCAGATCAGCCAAGGCATCATGTACCTGTGTTTTTACGCCATGAAGTGGATGCGCAGGACTCGTACTGCGCATCCACTCTCTGTCGATATCTGCGTGGTAGCCAACAGGTAAATGCGCCTTCAATCGCATTTTAACGAAGGAAAGTGCGGCAAGCGCCACTGCCTCCCGGAAGGCCCTTTCCCCAATGGCATTTGCTACGGAGTTTCGGTGATCGTTATTATCAAAGGCAGCCCAAAGGCCTACTTCTGTTGCCATGATATGTCCTTTTGCAGAATTAGGTGCCTGTAAAGCAGACGCGGCAAACTAAAGATTACTGAAATCCAAGAAAATGTCAGATACTCCCCAGATTCAAAGCCACTTCACGACGCCAACAGCCCTTACGTGCCCGCCCAGCAAGGATGCAGGACGGAAGCCGCTTGCACGCTATCAGCCGCCCCGACGCTTGTCATCCTCTCATGAACGGATTGGCCGCACCCAATGTGTCTATTCCCGCTCTCGATACACGGCCCTGCAGCGAAGCATTCACTTTATCGCCTCAATATTGATGACGTTTGCAGCTCAAACGTCATCAATATTGAGGGCAGACGAAGCTTTTTAGGTGGCCACTTCTTTCATGATGTAGGTTGCTTCGGGGACCCACTCGGATCTACCAAGCAGAGAAACAGGTATGCATAATGGAAACGGTTAGATTTGTGCTATCTCGCACCTTAGATATTGCATCTCCTATTGCCATCGGACTCGGATCCTACCTAGTATTCATGACCACCATTAGGCAAGCGCTCGTGATTGGTGCAATACCACAGTTTTTCTGGCAGCCTATGCCAAAACCAGGCGAGAGGCGCATGCACCCTCTCGCTATGTGGATATATATTGCCGGCCGCTTGATTGGTCTTCACTTCTTATTTGCATTTATCGCAATTCTAATTGGATGCTCTGGTGCCCTTCTGCCAATTGTGCTTGCGAAGATTTGGTGGCCAGAACTATTGCAACGGGCCGATTTCCTATGGGGCGGCCTAACCGCCACCATAATAGCGACCTTGCGAATTATGACACAGGTACATCTAATGGAAATTCCAGATGTTTTCGAAGAACTTCCGAGGGTGTCAAAATACCTAAAGATAGATTTTGGCAGAGAGTTCAACAACGAAGATCTGAACCGCCTCACCAGAGCGTATTTTCAATTAATGACGGTTCAATATTTTTTCATAATTATTGTGTGCTACGTAGCCTCATGCCTTTTCATCAACAACTTGCACCTTTCCAGCAAGGAAGAGCTATTGCAGATCCCTCAAAGTCCTCAAGAGTTCGTGGGTGCGTGGCGAATTCTTTCCGACGTAACAAGTACCCCAGGAGCAATGGTGCCGGCAGTACTCAATGTGTTTTATGGAGTAAATCTAATCGTTTTCTCGATGTACTTTTTGGGTATTTCTTCCGGATTGATTGATGGTCGGCTTTCGGCCTTTATCAAGCGTCGCGACGAACAGCCAAACCAAGTTTCACCTTGGGCAACATACGACCCTTACCGAAATGCAAAATACACTATCAAGGAGCCTACTGACGGCCAGCCTTAATACATTCTTCGTAGCGAGTATGCCCGATATTTGCGATTAGCCCAGTCACCGTTTGCGTGGTTGCCATATTGACAGGCATCACGATGACGTTGTATTTCTTGGTGAATTCTTGCATTAGCTTTTGCGCCACATCGAAGCATCTAATTTGCTCGGCGCTCAACTCCAAATCGCCGGCGCTTGTCTTATTTGAATTTATCAACCTAACTCTCCTTCAACAATGTATTAAACTAGATGGAATTGCTTGTTTTTGATTGGGTTATTTTTCCGGAGAATCTTCCGGCCGACGGATTTCCTGATATTTGATGGCTTCGAATTAGTGCAAATGGCAAAAACACGATTGCAGCCACGAAGCAGCATTCAATAACTGCGGACTTCATTGCATCTGATTCTAGAAACACGTTTGCCATTAGTCCAAATTGCCATATCCCAGTTGGCTTTTGTGTTAAGTTTTTATGACATTTGATTAAGGAGTATTTTGTGGACTGCCCGAAATGTAAGTCATCCTCAACTAGACAGCTTAAATGGCATGAGGCCACCGATACGGATCGAGCAAGTTTTTGGGCTTCGTGGCATCTGCTAAAGCCCAAAAATCCCCATGAAGCCCTGCTGAAATTCGGAACGACCGCGGCCGGCTTTGCGGCAAAGGGCACCCTTTCAAAAGCTTATAGGTGCAACAGCTGTCAACACTCTTGGCGAAAGTGGTTTTAGTTCTATACACCATTGAAATAGCCATACTTTCCGCGATGTCGGCTTGCGGCATCTAGTGCCTCTATCAAGTTTCGACTATTCCATCGAAGGGGCGAGATGCCAGTCTTGCCGACTAAGGCAGTTGGTCTTAACTAGCATCTGTTGACAGCTTGGAACCCCACATGCGTTGAGCAAATTCACGCTCTTCTGGTACTGCGGCATCGAGGTAAATTGCCGTGGTGGCTGGGGAAGCGTGCCCCAGCCAACGCTGTATTAGATTGATAGGGATACCAGACATAGCCGCTTGCATACCAAAGCCATGGCGCAAACCCTTGCACGTTGCCATGGGGCCCTGCACTTCTGCGGCGTCCATGATCCGTTTAATCATCCGCCAAGCTGTTGCGCGATGGATCGTCCAGAACCGACCTTGTTCGTCCACAGGAAGCCTATATAGTTTCGATATTAGATCAGTCGGAATTGGAACTTGGCGGAGAACAATCCTGCGCCGCTTTAAGGTAGGTATGACGAGCCGATTTAATTCGGTATCGAGATGATATCTTCGAAGACTTAATGCCTCCGATATACGACAGCCTGTATGAACCACAACTTCACACAATGCGCTTTCATTTTCTTCCAAATGGGAGGCCGCCTTTAAGAAGGCATCCCGCTCGGTTCTGTTTATATACTTTCTATGACCCGCAGAACTGTAAACCTGCCAGGAATCAAAACGCTCGCGATTCATGTTTCCTCTTCGTGCAACAAAATCATCAAGAGGGTTGCACCCTGTTTTCTAGGGGGTGAGACGCCCGCGCCTTACCGTCTGCTTCGCCAATTCGATGCGTGTTCGTAAGGGAATTAGCCAGGTTTGCCCGGGCCTGCAACAAAATTGATGATTTTGTTGCAGGCTCCCATGATCTCCACGGGTTGTTCCAGGTGGAGAGAGCATGGCGGATCGCGGGCAAAAACAGGCTCAATCGGGCATTTTTGGGAGGGCAGCGCGCCGGTCGGTAAGGAGCCTTGGCTTAGTGCTGGCGGGTGTCGCCTGTGGCGTGGCCGCCACAGGGGCCACGGCCGCCCCGAATGCTGCCGAAATCCAGGAGGACCGCCAAGCGGTGCTGCAGCAGGTGTTGTCGGACCTAAGCCCCAGTCTTTTGGCGCGCGAGCGTGGCACTTGCGCTGCGGGTTCGATGCCAACTTCGGTTCGAGACCTGCGCACCGAAGGGTGGCGATCGCCACCCGATGCGTCCGACCTGTGTGCCCTGGTCGCGCTGCGCATGGGGCGGGACGGGACGCTGCTGCAGCCGTATCAGGCGCTGCTGAACAAGCTCACCGGGAGCAGCACCGGGTACGAGCAGCTTCCGGGAGCAATCGCCGCCGCCGCACTCAAAGGCAGCGCCGATCGCGTTGCCATCGGCAATGGGAAGGCGGCCATGCTGACGTCGGCCTGGGTGCTGGACGCCGGCTTCACGGTCGCCTATCAGGCACGTGCGGCCGTGCCGGCGGGCGCCCCCTCCATCGCCACATTGAAGCCTATTGCCGAACGCTGCCTGGCACAGCAGGAGCGGGACCTCGGGCTGTGTTACTCCACCGGCTACATCTACGGCCTACGCGCGGCGGACGGCACGTTGGTGGTGGCTCTCCTGCCGGGCACCCGCTAGTGCCACCTTGGCGGGCGGGCAGCAGTTTGCGCTTCCCACAAACCCACATTTACGATAATGTGGGTTGAAGCATAGGAGATGCGCGCCATGAGCCGACTGACCATTGACATCACCGAGCAGCAGCACCAAAGCATCAAGGCCTTGGCTGCGTTGCAGGGCAAGTCCATTCGCGAATACGCGATTGAGCGCCTCTTTCCGGCATCCGACGAAGAGCGCGCCATGGCCGAATTGAAGGGGCTGCTCGAACAACGCCTGGCCGCCAGCGCCAAGGGAGAAGTGCTGTCAACCACGCTCACCGCCATCGCTGAGGAGGCCATGAAGGCCGGCGGTTCTGTGTGACTCGGTCGTATGTCGTCAGCAGAGGCGCGGCCGCGGACCTTCAAGAAATCACGCGCTACACCGTTGCCGAGTGGGGCGAGGCACAGTGCCGCATCTACATTGCCGAGCTTGAAAAAGCTGCCGAGGCGGTAGCTACTGGCTGTGGTGTCTACAAGGACATGAGCGCCTTGATTCCAGGATTGCGCATGGCCGCTACTGGCAAGCACTACATCTTCTGCATGCCGCGCCCGGGCGAGCCCGCACTCCTGCTCGCCATCCTGCATGAGCGCATGGATTTGATGACCCGGCTCAAGGACAGGCTCCGGTAAGGATGCTTCACCGAGCCTGAACACCGGCTCTGGTAGACGCTAGCCCAGTGCCGAGCCTGATTTGGTTGGCGTCGAGCGCTCTTGAGCGGTCAAGCCATGATCAACTTGCCCCTCGGGTTCATGAGCCGCTGACGCCACGCCTGAAGCACGAAGCTTGGCCATTACATCGTCCAACCCCGGCACCGCTGCAGGTTGGGTCATCGTCGATTCCGCCGGGGACGCTGCAACGACGTTCATGGTGGCGTCGGGTTTTTCCAGTGCGGGATGCGTGAGATTGCGATCCAACGCCCGAGCATCCTGCTCTGTTTTGAGGTATGGCTTCACCGCTTCGAGCGGATCCGCCGACCCGCTGAGGCGCGCCTCGATCTCTGAATCCGTCAGCCCCTTGGACTTGAGGAAGCGCCGGGTACTGGCGGCGATCTCGCGGTCGTATTCTGCGGTGGATTGGCCGGCCTGCTGCATCGCTTCGCGATGCTTGTGGATCGTGTCCACCAACCGGTTCCAGCGCGGCAGGAATTCGGGGCTTTCGCCCGCGCCATGCGCGTTTGCATCGAGCATTTGGCCGGCGGTCGCGCCGGCTGCATTGAGCTCGCCTTCCGGTGTGCCTTTGGCGAGCTGCCGCGCGATGTAGCGCTGGCGCTCGGCCTCGCGTTCGCGATAGGCCGTCTCTTCCTCGGGAGGGGTGAAGGTCAGGTATGCATCGAAGATTCGGCGATTGAACAGATCGTCCGCCAGGGATGTGACCTCGTGGCGGATCGCGGCGCCGGTGACGGCGAGGGGGCTCGCAGCGGCGGTGCCCGCATCGACGGTTGCACGGGCCTGTTGTTGGACAGCTGATGCAGCGGCCACGGCGGCACCGATATCGGCGCGGAGTGCCGCCAAGTTGCCCCCGGTCGCAACGGACACGCTGCGCTGCAGCGCGTTCAGCGAGGCAAGCTGAGCCGCGCACCCGGCAATGGCAGACGCGCTTGCGCTGTCTGCGGCAAGGGAGCGCAACTCCGCCAGCTGGGCGGCCAGCGCGTCGGATGCGGTGCCGAGCTGGTCCTGCAATTCGGCGCGGAGGGTACCCTCCGGCTCAGCAGGCTTTGCCTGCTGAGCGTTCTCTGTGCGCTGGTCCGCGATGGCTGCCCTCCCCACTTGATGCGTTCTGCCCAACCTACCACGGTGGTGGTTAACAAGTCGTTAAGTCCGAGATTTGCGCGAAGAACCACGAAAAGCGGTCCGAAGCACCCGGTCAGAACGGTTCGGCCGGGTCACATCCTCAAAAGAGAGGATGCCCATTTCCCGTACACCACCTGGCCGAGAAAATTGGACTTGAAAGATGCACACCATTCGTAGAATCTGGCTGAATGCAGAGGCGCCGCACAGAAATGCTGAGAGTCAATTTGTCCGAATTTCGACGGAACATTGCCAGGTACCACGGCTTGGCGAAGACTCGGGCGATCATGGTCACCCGGCGCGGGCTTGAATGGACAGTGCTCATCTCCGCGGCGGAGTACCACCGGCTGAAACGGCGCGATCAAACAGCCATGAGCCTCGACGACTTCACGGCCGCCGACTTGGCTGCACTAGATGCCGCCCGCGCTCCGGACGGCGCCAAGGCGTTTGATAGCGAGGTTCCGAGCGCAGTCCGCTATTGACACCTTGCAAGGCGCCTCATCCACATTTACAACTCCCCAGTTCGGTCAACAGGAGCAGAAATGCCAAAAATCAGCATGGGCGATCTCGCCAACGATATGCGTAAGCTGGCACAGAATGCCGAGAAACTCGACGGCAAACAGTCGGTTTCGATGATCGATCTTTTGACGCCCGCGTTTCTTGCAAAAAGCACTCGTTTTGCCGATTTAGACCGATTTTTCGCCGTTGGAAATTTCACGTTCGAATCAGCCGAAGATTTCAAGGCAATTCCTCGCGAAAAGCTGGATGCCTTTGTGGCCATTGAGTCAAAGTTTGCGACTTGGGATGAAATGGTGTCCCGGGCCGGTGCAGAGTGGGCTGAGCGACAGATATTCAAGGGCTTATAACTCGCCGGCCACCGGCATGCCGGGGCACTTGGAATCGGCGCATCCAAACGAAAAGGCCAGCGGTCACCCGCTGGCCTTTTCGCTTGCTATTCCGCGTCTTCAGCTTCTGCGGGCGCGCGCAGGACGACGCGGCCATCGAAGTGAATCGGCAGCGTGTCCAACACGAGGGTGCCACCTTGGCCGTCCTGATGCGGGAAGAAGGCACCGAGGCGATTCCAGCGGGCGGATTTGCCCTCGGCGGTCGGCTCAATCACCTGGTAGGCGAAATAGGCCGGCAATTGCGATTTGCTGCTGCGTTGGTTGGAAGTGGTTTTCATGGTCGTCTCCTTGGTTTGTGGTTGATGTCCCGAAGGACGGCGCCACTCCACCCCGCCGAACCGGCGGCTTGTCCCCTACACGGGAGCGCAGCGAATGGAGCGGGCCGGAGCAGGACAAACCGCCTCGACGGGGTAAGGCCGCCGACCAGACCGAGGGCATGGACCACATCCGACGGCGCACGACCGACCCCCCACAGCCACGCAATCGGCATCGCGCTGCTCGCCAGCGCACTGCCTCAGTAGTACCGACATCGCCGCCTCAATTGCATCGCTGGACAACGCGGCTCATCACTTCCCCAGCAAGCGGTAAGATAGGCTTGTATTGACAAGTGATATACATCCGCGTAGTGTGACTGTAGGACAAACGCAGCCACAGGAGGACGCCATGGCAACGGCAACATCGGCAGTAACGATCAGCATCCGTGCAAAAGCGCGGCAGCGTGACTTGATCGACCAGGCCGCCGAACGCCTGGGACGCAGCCGTTCGGACTTCATGCTGGAAGCGGCCTGCAAACAGGCCGAGGAAGTGCTGCTGGATCAGACCTACTTCGCGGTTGATTCGCAGCGCTTTGCGGCCATGCAGGCATTGCTCGATGCGCCGCCAGCGCCGTCCGACCGCCTTCGCCGCACCATGAACGCGCCGGCCCCCTGGGGCCAGCGCTGATGCTGTCGGCGCCAGCACCGCTTTCCGATCACCACCAGCTCGACGCGTTCATCAGCGGCGAGGCGAGCCTGGACGAATGGCTCATCCGCCGCGCCCGTGCGAACCAGCTCAATGACGCGTCTCGCACCTTCGTGGTCACGGAGGGTGACAGCGTGGTTGGCTATTACTGCCTCGCAGCGGGCGCCATCGGTCGCGAAGAAGCGCCGAAGCCGTTGCAACGCAATCGGCCGAACCCTCTGCCGGTGATGGTGCTTGGGCGCCTAGCAATCCATCAGGCGCATCAGCAAAAAGGCATCGGCACCGCGCTCTTGCGGGACGCCATCACCCGGACTCTGCATGCGGCTGAGCACGCAGGCATCGCAGCCCTGCTGGTGCACGCCTTGTCGGAAAACGCCAAGCGCTTCTACCTTTCCCGTGGCTTCCTGCCGTCGCCCCTCCAGCCAATGACTTTATGCCTGCCGCTAGCTACAGTGCGCGCGCTTTATGCGGCGGAGGGGGACGCATGAAGCCGACTATCAGGTGGGCGCCGATTGACGTTGCCGACTCCCTTTGTCTGCTGGCAGCATCCATTACGTTCCGTCTTTGCGGCCGGAAGCGACCCGTTTCGGTTGGCGCCACCCTTCGATTAGCGCCCACAGCGCGGCGGCTGTAACGGCGAGCGAGCGCACCAGCTGCGAGGCCTGGAGCTGGTGATAGGCCTCCTCGCTGTACCCGTGGTCCTGCATGTCCCCCTGCGCTCTGGCCGCCCAGGGCGTGCTGGCAACCGAGAGGATCATCAGCGTCGCGATGCCCCGCAGCGCCCGGCGAGAAATGCGGCCAGGCGCGCTCCATAGCATCACACCCAGGCAGGCTGCCCCGTAAGGCGGCACGATGATGGGCAAGCGCCGTACATTGGCACGACTGAACGCCTGGAAGGTAGCGCTATTTACCTGCTGCGCTCACGGGCATCTATGCAAATATTCTTTTTGTCACGTACCACGGTATCTCTTAGATTTTGTAGATCGCCATCGGCTGTAAGGCCATAGGATAATCCCCACAACTCGCGATAATATCCAGTAATCTGATTATTTTCGTTGCGACCCACATTACCGGCGGAATTGCGGATCAAACGAACATCGAATAATGATTCGAAGCTTTCTGGATTGCTCTTGACGACTTCGTCAAGCCGGGTCTTTAGACGCTGAACTTCAGCAATACATTTTTCGTAACCGGCTGCTATCCGAGCATTCCTATCCCCGGTTTGTTCTAGATTTTCCTTCGTACGAGCAACAGAAGACGCCGCTTCTTCGAGTGGGGTTGGTAAAGTTGACATGATTGCTCTCCTTTCTGAGAAGAGCAATATCATATATAAAACGATAAAATGTGAATTATTTGTGACAATTAATTGAGCGTCACAAAAATTGGCCATTTCTTTTCCAACTCATCACCGCGCAATGGCTCAGTTCCGGAAGTGCCATGTTGGAGCATATGGCGTGCACGCCGCTCCGCCCACGCAATGATTTTCATATTAGGAATAGGCTCGCCCGAAGTAATTGCGGACATTCTTCCCTTCCATTCTTTATATTCTTTCATCTGGAAATCGGCAAGCCCAACGCGATTGATTTCTTCTTCCATTTTCCCCCAAGCGTCGAATCTCATAGACGCATCCCGAGCTTTTGCACTCCACTGGAAAACCAATGAGCAGGAGTTTATAGCAACAATTCCCAGCATGAATATTGAAAAAAATATTTCATGTAGTGACATGCCTCCATTAGCGGGAACCGCCACAGCACCAGCTGTCGAGATTTTTTCGCACAATATTTGTGCAGCATTGGTCTTGAGAGTAATAAAGGCGCTTGACGCGAGAACCAGAGAGATGACCTTTACCACACTCTCCCGCCACTCAAGGATAGACCGGCGCACCTGCTGATATATGCGATTTGTATATATTTCGACCAAAATATCGCGCCACTCATCCTCTCGCTGCTCTGCATCTTGAAGAAAATCATATTCTTGCGTCATGCTAGTGTCCTTACGGGAGGTGAAGCATTCCAAATCATGACCACTACCTGTCGGTTGGCGGTGGCGATATTGGCGCCGGTGGCGATGAAGAGGGCGGCAAAGATGCTCCGTTATCGGCCGGAGGAGGGGGAGACTTAAGTGGTAGATTCGCGGGAAGCTTGCGAGTTCCGGGCCGGGCTTTCGCCGGTGCTGTATGCCAAGCCATGATAAATTCGCTTCGCGCCCGCTTGGTTTGCACATGCCCCCATTGCTTGTACAATTTAGCGAAGTGCGCCAAAGGAAAGTCGATCAGCAGCACCTCGCAATCCAGATTTTGGTCGTGGCAAATATACAGCCTCGCCTGATTTTGCGCGAGAAAATCGTCGTTGATATCTTGGCCGTGGGCGACAAAAATATACTCTTCATCCACCAACCATTTCAGACTCACCGGGCGGCAAACATTTTGCCAAGGGCGTGAAGACCGATCAAATACCGCCAAAGGTAATCGTGAATTCCATCCATTTTCTACCGTGACAATGGAGAGCCGATACTCTCTCTTCGGCTTACCGGAGGAGAGAAATAAATGTTCCTGGATCGCGCCCTTTCCGTTCAATCCGGATTTGGTAGCAGCCGTAACCTCGGAACGCAACAAACTCCACAGCCGTAGCGCTCTATTTTCGCGGTACTTTTGATTGGGCTCTTGTCTTGTCTCAACATCTTCCATCGCATCAGCGTAGCCCTTGAAAGCGACGCTCCTAGGTGATAGTGGTGTGCTGGCCACTTGTTAATGATCGCGCCCCCTGCGCTCGCGTCTTCTGTGGCCACATCGAAATACCGGCGACGCTACTGCACACAAATTTGCAGCTCAAAACGCCAAGCGTGCGGACCGCCACTAGGATGGGCGAAGAAGGCTCGAAGGGCCAGTCACGCTTCGCACAATCAGCCAATTCATCATCCCGTTTAATGATACGCGGCTGCCTGGATGTTGTATAGCTTGTGAAGCGAACGCGGCCACGATGTCGTAGGCACGGCCTCGTCGGTCCACATCGTGGGACTATGCGAACTTGACACTCGCGGCATAGCTCTTGGCAAAGGCCGACGGCAGGCTGAGAATGCACCTCATGGGGCTGCTTCTCCCGCGTGCCAAAGTGAGTCGCAGCATGATCTTTTCAGGACCAGGGAGGCAGCAATTGGACTTGCATGAAGAAGATATCAGTTTCGTACTTGCAGAAGCATACGAACTAGCCCGAGCCAACTTAATCCGAGCGCTGGTCAATGGCTTCGCGGCATTCCTTGTCTTGTGCTTAGCCGAAATAGTTAATCAACAGCTAGCAATCGGCCTCATACTTACGCCGTGGTCAAGGCAAATGCTTGATGCATTCTGGTATTCAAAAGAAATTACACTATTCATTGTGTCTCTCTATTTCCTTTGGTCTGCCGGACACGCCTATATATCTTGGAGGCACATTTGTGAAGCTCGTAGCTTAACGCGGCGTATCGACTATGCTTACTAATTCTGAAGCCAAGCAAGTACTTAGCTTGGCGACGCGCATTCGGGAGGAAAGATCTAGGATTGCAAGCCTCCCCCTGATTGCGCTCGCCGCGCTGTTTTCAGGAACCCTTGTATTGGGCTACCAAGAAGGTGGTTTGTGCTGGGTTGGAGCAGCGATGTCCGGCGGCGCCTTCACGATTAAGCTAGGTGAGCTTGCCATTAAATTCAGCGTGAACCGCGATAGGCGAAAAATCGAGTCAATTACTATGACTCGCCGGGAGTTGGAATATCTACACCAATGCTCTCTCGGCGCAGAATACAAAGATCCTATTGCTCAAGCACTACTTGCGGATTTAGGAAAGAAATAGCGCCTGACAGTAGAAGCTAAGCTGCGTATCCTAGACTATTCTTCGCTTGGGATGCGCTGGGTGGGGGGCGCGGGCGAAGGGGGCGCATCGGCCAAACGAAAACCGCCCGTCAGGGACGGGCGGCTGGTCACAGGAACCTTGAAGCGGCTCACCGGCCGCGCCGAAGCATCACGCATTCAGGCGTGCCATCCCTTCCGACATCTCGGCCTGGAACATCGACGGCATCCAGCCGGCCCCCTCGGCCAACCGCTCAGCCTCCCCGGCGATCTCGTCTTTCTTGAACTTCGCCAGCCGGGCAACATGCTCCGGCGCGAATGCGCCCACGGCGTCGAGGATGGCGGCCCTCGGCATGTGCTTGAAATACCCCTCGGCCGTAGGCTTCCACCAAGCGGCCATGTCGAGCCCCACGGCCTGGGCCAGTTGGTGGCCCGGCTGTTCTTGCGTCGCGCGGGGCGTGACTACGTCCACCGTCGCGGCCACGCAAACGGCCAGCAGTCGCACCATTTCATCTTGCGGCTTTGCCAGCAGTGCAGCGAACAGCCCCGCGCTGTCCTGCGGCAAGGCCTCAAAGGCGGCTTTCTGCTGCTCCCGCAGCGCCTGGGCAGCCGGCGATTCCGCATAGTCCGGGGCCAGGCCTGCCAGCCGGTCCTGCATGGTCAGCCGCACGCCGAGCGGCAGGCCGGGCCCGTCGAGACTTTCCGGCCGGAAAGTCCGCACCATGCCATGCACCAGCGCGGCCAGGGCGACCTGCGGACGCCGGGCAAGTTCGACTTGCAGCGCGGCGGTGCGGTGGGCGCTCAGCCGCTGGACCAGCCGATCAGACAGGGCCGAGACTTTTGTCGTGTCTTCTGCTGCCTCATCGTTCGCGCTGGGCGTGCCCGCAAAGCCCTGGCGCAGGCGTTCCAGCGTGCGCCATGCTTTGGCTTCGGCGTCGCGCATCAGCCCGCGATGAATGATGGGCTCGCCGGTGCGGCCCACGGTGACGACTGCGCCTGCCACGTCCTTCACGGCCGGGCTGTAGTCTTGCAAGGCGTCTTCCGCCGCCTGCAGCTGCGCGCGCAAGCGTTCGCCGGCTTCGCGCATGGCATCCGCCCTGGCGTCGTCCTCCGCACGGAGTGCCCGCTCCATGGCGTCGGCCACGGAGCGGATTTGAGTGTGCAGTCGCGCGATGCGGCGGGCTTCGCGCGCTTTGGGCTCGCGGCGGGTCTGCGGGGCGCGCTGGAAGCCCTGCAAATCGGCCTGGGTGGCGGTGATGCTGGCATCCACCCAGGCCCAGCCCTCGCGGCGGATCTCGGCGGCGATGCCGGCCAGCTTTTCCTGCGCCAGCCGGTCGAGCAATGCCGAGTCCGTCAGGTAGAGGCCCGGGCCGTCTTCTGCGAACAGGTCACGGCGGATACCGCCGCCGGCATGTTCGTAGGCATCCAGTCCGACGAACCGCGCCAGTGGGTGCCGGTTTGCATCCATGTCGCGCGCCGTCAGGCGCTCGCGCAGCGCAGCGGGGCCGCGCTGCCAGGCCGGCGCCTCGTAGAAGGCAGCTTCCTGCGCTGCGTGGTCGTCGGTGATGGCAAGGGCCATCAACTGATCGAGGCACACGGCGTCGGCGCGGTAATCGGCCAGTAGGCGCGGCGAGACATTGGCCAGCCTCAGCCGGCGCTGCACCACCAGCGGCGAGACGCTGAAATCGGCGGCGATGTCTTCAATGCTGCGGCCCTCGGCCACCAGCGCGGCGAAGGCCTCGAACTGGTCGGCCGGGTGCATGGGTTCGCGCTGCAGGTTCTCGCTGAGGCTGGCGGTGCGTGCGGTGCCATCGGCCACCAGCAGGCACGGTACCTCCCAATCCTTCGGCAGGCGGCGGGTTTGAGACAAGAGCTTGAGGGCCGTCAGGCGGCGCCCGCCGGCGGCCACCTCGTAATGCACGCCATCGGCGGCGGTGATGACGACGAGGTTTTGCAGAAGGCCAACGCGGTGGATGCTGGTGGCAAGCTGGGGAATCGAAAGGCGCGGGGCCTTGCGCAGGTTGCGGCCCTTGGGGCGCAGCACCAGCCGCGACAAGGGAACCAGGATCAGGTTTTTGGTGGGGTCGGCGGCTTCCAGTGCGGCGGCGGCGAGGGCGCGGGCTTCGGTGATGGTCGCGGTGTTCATGGTGACAACTCCTAGCGATGGGAGAAGACAAGAAGAAGAAGAAGAAGAGGCGGGGCTCGCGCCCCGCCAGGGGTTCAGGCCTTGAGCTGGCGCATGCCTTCGGCCAGCATCCACAGCGCGCGATTGATCTTGACGTTCTGATCAATGCCCTGGACGGGCCGGGTCTGTTGGCGGCGGCCCGTCGCGTTGCGCCCGCGCAGACCGCCCTGCACCAGGTTCTCTTGCACGCGGTTGAAGGTGGTCCAGAGATCGGGCCGGGCGTCTTCGTGCCGACGCGGCTGCAGCAGCTGTGCGGGACGAATGGGCGCACTGCCCTCGGCCGTGTCGTACTTCAAGCTCAGCGCCGCTTCTGCGAAGAGCTCGGCCTCGCGCGGGGCGAGGGTCAGGGCCTGCATGGTGTCGCGACGCTCGCGTACCAGGTCGAAGCCGTCCAGCACCTCATAGGCACCTTCGATGACCTGGGCGGCAACGTCGCCCTTGTGCGGTACGCGCATATCGGCCACCACGTCGCCACACACCAGGCCGTTTTTGCAGACGAACCGGAACATGCCGGCGAGCATCTGATAGCTGCTCGTGCCGTCGTGCGAGTTCAGCAGAATGATTTCATTGGCTTCGGCGCCGTTGATCTGGTTGGCGTGGCGCAGACGAACCATGTGCTTGGTGTGCTCGCGCTTGCCTTCATCGCGCACGCGGGTTTGGCAGACCATGAAGGGCTGAAACCCTTCCTTGCGCAGTTCGGCCAGCACGGCGCCGGTCGGGATATAGGCGTAGCGCTCCGACCGGCTTTCGTGCTTTTCCGCGGCAAAGATGGACGGGGCCACCTCGCGGATTTGGTCATCGGAAAGCGCGGTGTTGCTGCGCAGGACGGGGGAACGGGAAGCGAAACGGGATGCGAGTTGCATGATGAAAACTCCTCAAAGTGAATGAATGAACCAATCGTTTTGGGAGATGCCACTCAGGAATTCAGGTACTTGAAAGGTTGACCGGATTCCAAGATTCAGAGCCCGGCCTTGGTTGGCCTTTCGGGTTCGGCGCAAAGCGGGAGGCCCGCCCTATCGTCGCCGTCTTTCCTGAGTTCATCGCCCGCGAAACACCGGGACGGCGGCGGGCGGCCTGTCAAGGAAACAAGCACCGGGGTGGGGCGGCCCACAGCCGCAGGCGAGGACACGGCCGGTGCGCCTTGACTGGCCGGCAGGCGTCGGCCACGGTCGCGGGCAAGGTGATGAACTCAGGAAAGATGGCAGCGCGGGGCCGCTACCTGCGCAGAACCCTGGCAAGCGCCAGCGCGCAGGCCGGGCGCGTGAAGCGCCGGGCCGGAGGTGTCAGCGATGGAAGCCGAAGGGGCGAGACGCCAAAGGTGGCTCGATGCGCAGCACAAGAGCGCGGCCCGGCCTTGGCCGGGGGACACAAAGAAGGAAAAGAGAAGAGGGATTGCCGAGCCGGCGCATCACTGCGCAGCCAGCCGCAACCGTGCAGCACCGCCGCATCGGCGGGACACGGCAACGCGGTCAAGCACATCAACCGCGGTCTCCACGTCCAGTTCGACCACGTGGCCACCATCCCAGCAGCGCGAACAAGACTGGGCGACAAAGAACATCAAACGCCGCAACTTCGGGCTGAAGACCCAGCCTGGCATCGCCTTTGAGAACGCCGCCTCGCCCAAGGTATTGAACGCGGCACGACGCGATATCTCTCACGATGGCGTTCGCCGGACAGGCGCATACCGGACATGCCTCAACGTCAGCAGCGTTCGCCTCACCACAGGCAAGGCATGACCATCGATAGTGCGGCATATTTTAGTCGGCCATTTCCCACGTTCCTTTGTACATCAAAGCAAGACGGCTTCGCGCTCCTGCAGCCCATGCGACATGGTGCATGACACATGCGGCAGACAGCAGCAACCTGCCCGTGTCCGCTGACTCAGCCTCGGCGAACGCTCCCGAAATGCGAAGCGGTGGCGTAAGCCGCTCAGGCCGTCACGATGTCCCAGACACGCAGCCGTGCCAGATCAGGTTCCCAGGCCACCGCCGCCGCATGATTGCGGTACGAGTCCGGGTCGGAGTCAAGGAGGCCATGAAAGACCTCCAGCAGAATTCGGCCACCGACAGCGCCGAGTTGCGCGCCGGTAGCGGTGGCGCGCTGCTTCATGTCGGATTCGGTGAACACGCGCGAGCCAAACACATCCACCATGGCCTGCTGCGCTTCGGCAAGGATGTAAAACCACAACGGTGTTGCGACCGCAAGCTCATCGCTCAGTGGGACGAAGCGGTACTGCTTCTCGTCCGCGGCACTGCGCTGTTTCAGCTCTTCTCGCACCACCAAGTATTTGGGATCCAGCGGCGCAGTGATCTTGCCGGCGTGCTGGAGTGCTGCCTCAAAATCTTGACCAGTAGGCAGCTGGAACACTCTGCCACGCCACAGGTTGCGAACGATCAGCGACGGTGGCGGGTCGTCAGCCACCGCTACCGGTAATGCAGCGAGAGGATTCACGATCGAGGGATCGATTCGGTAGGCAAACTGCAAGCGGGGTGTGCCGGGCGCATCCGCAGGACTGCTGTTGACCCCGTTGTCACCTGCAGCTGTCCCAGGCGCCGGAATGAAGGTGTTACCCTTGAGGGTCGACTCATTCGCTGAGTCCGGGTAGAAGCGCGACCAGTCGGTGATCAGATGCTCTGCGATGAGTGGCTGGAAGCCGATCAGACTGGTTTCGTCCATCTTGCCATCGAAGATCGGGAACGACTGACCGTCGCGCAAGAAGTAGCCGTTGCGCACCATCGAGTGGCCGAAACGGTAGGCGGCACCGGAGAATTCGATGGGCAGGGCCGCCCGGTTTTCGGGTTGGTACAGCGGGAATGCCGCCGCATTGGTCGACCGTCCGCGCAGGTCTGGCTGGCGGTCGGCTTCGAAGGCTGCAATCACATCGCTGCGCACGATGCGCGCCAGGTAGTCCTCGATGACCACACGCTGGTAGGTCCAGCGAACGCGGTCGCGCGCGGCGTTGAACAGCGCGGCGCCCGCTAAGCCCGCCGCCTTCTGCTGAAGAACCATCTTGTTGTGGAAGCGGTTCATCGATGCCTGATGCGTATTTCAGCCCATCGTGGACGCCGTTTCAGCCTGATGGTGGACGGGATTTCAGCGTGATGGTGGACGGCGTTTCAGTCTGATCGTGGACGATTGGGGTGGTACGCAGGTGATCTTCTGACCGGCATAGGCTGGCCGCTTTTTGCGGTCCGAGCCGATGCCAACGAACAGAGTCACCATGCGCCGTATCCGAGAGGCATTGCGCCTGCACCTGCAGGCCGGCCTGAGCTACAACGAAGTTGGCCGCGCCCTCAAGATCTCCAAGAGCGTGGTCGGCAAGTACGTGCTTCTGGCCAGGGTGGCCGGCGTGGACTGCGCCATCGCCGACGAGCTCACCGACGAGGAGCTGGAGGCCCGGCTGTACCGGCCGCCGCTGGCCAGATCCAGCCATCAGTTGGCGCCCGACTTCGGCGCCGTCCACCAGGAGCTCAAGCGCCCCGGCGTCACGCTGATGCTGCTGTGGGAGGAGTACGCCAGTGCGAACCCGTTGGCCTACAAGTACACAAGCTTCTGCATCAAGTACCGCGAGTTCGCCAAGGCTCAAGCGCGCTCGATGCGCCAGGTGCACGTCGCCGGTGAGAAGCTGTTCGTCGACTACGCCGGCGACACCGTGCCCGTGGTCGATGCCAGCACTGGCGAGATCAGGCGGGCGCAGATCTTCGTGGCCGTGCTCGGGGCGTCGAACTACACCTTTGCCTGTGCCACGCCGCGCCAGACCACCGAGGACTGGATCGGCGCGCAGGTGCAGGCGCTGGAGTTCATGGGCGGCGCGCCCAAGCTCATCGTGCCCGACCAGGCCCGCGCGCTGATCAAGACGCCTGGCCGCTACGACCCCGAACCCGGTCGCGCCTACGAGGAATTCGCCCAGCACTACGGCTGCGCCGTGCTGCCGGCACGGCCGGCCCACCCGCGTGACAAGCCCAAGGTGGAGGCCGCCGTGCTGCTGGTGCAGCGCTGGATCCTGGCGCGGCTGCGCAACCGGCGCTTCTTCAGCCTGGGCGAGCTCAACCAGGCCATTCGCCTGCTGCTGACCGACCTGAACCAGCGGCCCTTCAAGAAGCTGCCCGGCTGCCGGCGCAGCGCCTTCGAGCAACTGGACGCGCCGGTGCTGCGGCCGCTGCCGGCAACCCGCTTTGCCATCAGCCGCTGGAAGACTGCCAAGGTGAACATCGACTACCACGTCGAGTTCGACGGCCACTGCTACAGCGTGCCGCACCGGCTGGTGGGGGCCAAGCTCGACGTGCGCGTCACCGGCGCGCTGCTGGAGTGCTTCGCGGCCAACCAGCGCGTGGCCAGCCATGCGCTGAGCGCCGTACGCGGTGGCTTCACCACCACGCCCGACCACATGCCAGCCTCGCACCGCGCCCATCTTGAATGGACGCCGGCCAAGCTCATCGCCTGGGGCGAGCGCATCGGCGTGAGCACGGCCGCGGTGGTGAGCTGGCAGATGACCCACCGCCCGCACCCCGAGCAGGGCTACCGCGCCTGCCTGGGCCTCCTGGCACTGGCGCGCAAGTACAGCGCGCCGCGGCTGGAGGCCGCCTGCACCCGGGCCATGGCGATCCGCGCGCCCAACCTGCGCAGCGTGACCAGCATCCTGCAATGCGGCCTGGACAGTAGCCCCAAGCCGCTGGGCACCGCGGACAACCCGGTCGTGGCGCACGAGAACGTGCGCGGGCCGGACTACTACCACTGACCACTCATCACTGCCCCCCAACCACCCTCACCAAGAAAGAACGACCCCCATGCTGAGCGAACCCACCCTGGGCCAACTGCGCGCGCTGCGCCTGGACGGCATGGTGCATGCCCTGGAAGACCAGGCCAGCAGCACCGCCGCGGCCGAACTGCCCTTCGACGATCGGCTCACGCTGCTGGTGCAGCGCGAGATCGCCTGGCGCGACGACCGGCGCGTGGCCCGGCTGCTCAAGGCCGCCAAGCTCAAGGTGAGCACGGCCTGCGTCGAGGACATCAACTGGCGCGCCAGCCGTGGGCTGGACCGCAGCCTGATCACGGCGCTGGCCACCGGCGACTGGTTGCGCCACGCGCGCAATTTGCTGATCACAGGCGCCACCGGCAGCGGCAAGACCTGGCTGGCCTGCGCGCTGGCGCACCAGGCCGCGCGAAGCGGCTTCTCGGTGCTCTACGTGCGCGCGGCGCGGCTGTTCGACGAGTTGCAGGTTGCGCACGGGGACGGCAGCTTTGCCCGGCGCCTGGCGCAGCTGGCCCGGCTCGACCTGCTGGTGATCGACGACTTCGCCATCGCGCCCATGGGCGCACCCGAGCGCAACGACCTGCTGGAGTTGCTGGACGACCGCATCGGCACGCGCGCCACGCTGATCACCAGCCAGTTGCCGGTGAAGGCCTGGCACACCTACCTCAACGACCCGACGCTGGCGGACGCGATCCTCGACCGGGTCGTGCACGCCAGCCACAAGATCGAGCTCAAGGCCACGAAGTCCATGCGCGACACGGCCGAGGGAGGGGCCTCCGGCGGCCTGGCAGGGGCCTGAATTCTTGAGATCAAGTCGGGCTCAAAACCAACCCCGACACCGGCACCACGGCCGGCCAATTCAGGCTGATCGTGGACGATTCAGCTACAGTCAAACCAGTTCCTGCGCGCCTCTCCGGCGCTGCCCACGGCAACACCGTTTTGCCGTCCACGATCAGCCTGAAATGGGCGTCCACGATCGCTGAAATACGCACCTGAATCTGGCTGACGATGGAGTTTTCGTCATTGCGCGGGTCGCCAATCACGGCGCGGCCGGTGGCGTCACGCAGCAGGTCCAGGCGCGCGTGCGCTGGGTCGATGGGCTGACCCAGCTTGAGCGTGGCGCCGTCGACTTCATACATTTCGGGATCGTCGATGGGACCGCGGCCATAGACACAGTCGAGATCTAGGCGAGGTGTGCGCTGGTTGGTGGGAGCGTTCACACCATCGAACGTGGACGTGGTGTCGAGCGTCAAATCGTGGTCGATAAACTGGCCGAAATAGGTGTATCCGGCAGGCACGAACATGTTTTCTTCGGCGTCAGGGCCTGGGCTTAGCCCGTCCGGACTGGATTCCATCGCGAGAGCCAGTACCGCTAGCTCCCCCTTTTGGGGTTGCGCGGGCTGGGCCGGCAACATTCGGATGAAGTTGGCGGCATCGCTGCCAAATGCACCGTGTTTGGTTTCGATGGTCATGCGCAGTTCCTGAGGTGGATGAGAAGACGGCGCATTCAAACGCCGGGTGATGTCCCGCGGAGTGGTGTAAGTCGTCAACCCGGATAGGTTGAGATCCACTCGCTCAGCGTGCCACTGCAG
>NZ_JBYTAI010000013.1:0-185981 GCF_058788035.1 Ideonella sp. FW305-24
AAGCGTTCCTTGCCGGTGCCGGTGTCCTTGCGGTGGGAGATCACCGGGCGCCACAGCGCGTCGAAGTAGTTTTCTTCGAGCAGGTTGCCCGTCGTCAGCGTTTGCTTCCAGGTTCCTGCGGCCAAGCCGTAGGGCGGGGCACCCGTGATGGGCGCGAAGGTGACATCGGTGGCGTTGTAGGCCACGGCATCGCCAGTCGGGTAGGTGATGGTCTTGAGCCGGCCCAGCGCGTCATAGGCATAGCCGGTGGTGGCGCCCGCCTCGTCTGTCAGCGAAGTGATGCGGCCGTAGTCGTTGACGACGGCGGTTTTGGTGTGGCCGGTGGGGTAAGCAATGGTCTGCGGAATGCCGCGCTTCCAGCTGCTCAGGGCTATCTTGTGCGGATCGCCCGCACCATCGGTGATGGTGGCCAGCGTGCCGTCGGTGTTGTAGGTGCGAATGTGCTGGAAGGAGCCAAATTTATAGTCGCTGGTCAGCCGGCCCAGCGTGTCGTAGTCATAACCCACGAAGGCGACGCCCGAAGCAGCCTCCTTGACACGGTTGGGCAATCCGATCACCCATTTGTCGAGAATGTCGGTGTAGCTCAGCAACTCAGTGCGTGTGTAAGCGGTATTCAGGCTGCTCGCCTTGGTCACGCTTGCCGGGCGCGCAAAGCTGTCGAAGCTGTTGGCGTACCACTGGAAGGTGGCGCCTTGCTGGGTGATGGTTTTTGAGCGTTGGGGGGTGAGTTGTTCCGTACTGAAATGATCGCCTTCTGCGTCGCTGCTGCCCACAAGAGAAGGAAATGGCTGGCCACCGCCATCGGCCGATGCCGCGTAGGTATAAACCGTCGTGCGGAGCGTGCCATTGGCATTGCCCTCTTCCACCTTCTGCAACTGCCCGTCATTGGCCATCCAGACGGTACCGAAGGTGTGTTTGACCACCTTGCCTTCGCTGTCGGTGACCGTGACAACTTTGGTGTCACCACAGCCTGTGGTGCAGTCTGACCAAGTACCAACCGCTGTCGGATAGCTGTGCGTCCAAGTCATGCTGGGCAGACCTGGCCCGGATAGGGTTTTGGCCTTCAGCGCAAGGTTGGCAAAGATGCGCGGATATACCGCATAAGTCGCTGTTGGAGAGCCGCCTCGGGATAGGCAGATCTTCGGAACATGAGAACGACCATGCTGAGCAGCTGCGATTTGGAACTTGCCAACTGCGCCCGATGGATGGGTCATGGTCACGGTACCGCCACCAGAGGGCGCAACGACGGACTCACAGTTGGGAGTGCCAACATATGAAACGCCTTGCAAGTTTCCGGCAAAATCAAGCGCCCAAGCTGAATTATCAGGCAGCGTGACGGATGTCAAACGTCCATTGACATACCCATACTTCCATGTGCGAGCGCCATCTGTGACTTGGCTAACGGCGAGCGAATTTGAATAACTAAAATCGAGATGCCGACCATCACTTGACACGATGGACAATAACTTTCTTGTATCGGCCGGATCCCAGTTGTACGTTACCGTGTTGCCAAAACGATCCGTGACCACGCTTGGAACCATCCAGTATTCCGCCAACACCACCGATGGCGAGTTGGCACCCGTGGGGGTGGCATTCTTGCGTTGACGCGCCGCAAATGAAGGGTCGCCAGGCGTGATGGCGTACGGACCCGCATACCATTTTTGCATGCGGTCAAACCGATACTTTGTACCGTCCGGCGCAACCACCAAAAACCCTTCCCCCTGCGCAAGTGTAATACAGCCAACCTGATATCCATCATGCGTAACGAGGGGATAGGCGCCGGCATTTCCTCCGGGAGCCGAAGAATTGACAGCGGAACGCTTGACAATTTCCTGATCACCCTTTCCTGGAAGATAGAAAAAAGTACCGTGCCAGAATGACGTGCTCTCTGCTGAATAATCTCCGCTATTATCAGAACCTGCGTGCGGGGCACCAAATTTAGTGCAACGTTGATTGGTTCCATCAGGCGCACCCGGCTCTGCAGGCGTTACCCACCCTCCATTGTGAGCGGCAAATGTCCCGTGAACATGCGGAATCTCCAACTGCCAATCATAGAATGCGCCAGTGGGATTATCGGCGGCAGTCCCCAGGCGCTCACCGAGCGTCCGCCGCCGCCCTGCAGCTACAGGTAGCGCGCTGTTTCCAGGCAATGAAACGTCCTGCTGAACAAACTCCAGGCTGCCGTTGTAGATGTTAACCTTGTCACCAAACAGGTCTGAGCCATACGCCGTGATGGTTCTGGCCGAACCAACGCGTTTGTATTCTTCGTCATACTCATCCGCATGCACCCCGTGCAGCAGCAATGCGCCTGCCAATGCCATCAGGCATTTGATCTTTCTGGACATTCCACCCTCCGTGTTTTTTGCGCGTTGGAGATTAGGTGAGGAAGGGGTGGGTCGCCCATCCCCAAAATGGGGTATCTGGTGAGGCATTTGACGAAGCAGTTTTCATCACGGGTCTTCCGGACCGCCGGACGGCTGTGGCCAATGCAGGCCCACGCTGGCGGCGTTTTCGTTGCTCATGCTGATGAGCCGCGCCACGACCAGCGCGAGGTCATCGGCATCGGTGGTGCCCACGATGAGCTGGGCGGCCGCCATCACATTCGGCAGCGAGCTTTCCGGGCCCACAGCCTGGCGCAGCGCGCTGCGGGCATGAGGGCCCAGGCGCTCATAGGCATGGCAGATGGACAGGTACAGCCGGCGGGGCCGCATGTCGCCGGCGGTCCAGGGGGTGGGCGCCGCGGTCATTTGAGCCCCAGCGCCTTGGCAATGCGATGGCCATCTCCGAAAGTGGCACGGTTCACGCCACGGAGCACCTGGCTCACGGCCTGATAGCGAAAGTCGTTGAGTTCTGCCCACTGCTTCAGTGTCATGCCCTCCTGCTTCAACCGGGTCTTGACCTCTTCCGGCGTCAGAAGCGGAGGACATTGCTCTTTTCGAGACCTCATTGATCAATTCCCCTGAGTTTGATGCTCGTTTTGGATCAATGATAAAGCTCCATAAAGGACATCCACAAGAGCATCCTGTCCTCTGGCATGGGGATGAAAAGCGCAAGGGCACAGGTTCGTCACGGCGAAGCTCACCCGGGCACAGGGGTGAACTGGGGGAGAATTCGTAGCGAATCGCTATCAATTCCGCCACCCCTCATGCCTTCCAAGTCTTTCGTGCCCAGCGCGGATGCCGCGTCTTCCCGTCAGGCGCCGGCACTTGACGTCGCTGCGGTCACGGCGCGGCTGCGCTCGGCGATGGCCGAGGCGGGCGTGGATCAGGCGCGGTTCGCCAGCCGGGCCGGTGTTCCGTTCAGCACGGTGCGGGCATATCTCTCAGGCAGGCGCCTGCCCAGCGCCGAGTTCCTGGCCGGGCTGCACGCGGCGTATGGCATCAATCCCGTCTGGCTGTTGACGGGTGAATCGCCGATGCAGCGCGCGGACCAAGCCCCGGCCATCGGCTGGCACAGGGTGGATGGCGTGAACGAGCCGACGGCCCGCTACGGGCCAGGCCATGCGCTGCGGCTGCCAGAGGACTGGCTGGCGGCACGGGAGCTGAAGCCGGAGGCCCTTTGCGTGGTCAGGGTGGATGGCAATGCCATGGAGCCGGCCCTGCGAAGCGGCGACCTGGTGGTGATCCATCTGAAGGACACCGTGCCGCGCAGCGGCTTCATGTACGCGCTGGTGCAAGGCCCGGAAACGCTGGTGAGGTTGTGCCAGCGGCTGCCGGACGGCTTGATCCGGGTGAGCAGCGCCAACCCGGCGTATCCCGCCTTCGACCTGGACCTGGAGGCCACGCCCGCCGTGACGGTGCTCGGGCGCGTGGTGGCGTCGCTGCGCGACTGGTGCTGAGGCCGGGCCGAAGGGCCTCAGTCCAGCGACAGCATGCGTCGGCGCTTCTGGGTGTTGTCGATATACCGCTGAAGCGCGCGGGTCGCGTTGGCGTCCAGCCGGGTCAGTTCGCAGCCCAGGCGCACGCCCTTGGCTTGCGGCTGGATGGAGGTGACGTGGTGGACCATCAGGCTGGTCTGGAATTCGGTGTCGCCGTCCAGCGAGAGCCGGGTGCCGTGGATGACCACGCCAGGCTCGACCGGGGGCACGTTTTCCGGCAGGAACAGCGCGCAACCGCCAGCACTGACGTCCAGCACACGCAGCTCGAGCCGCATGTCGGGGATCTGCGGGTGGCGAAAGCTCGCCGTCGGCGAGGTGCGTTCCAGCGTGCGCACGCGGTAGGCTGAGCGGCGCTGGAAGCGGAAGAGTTCGCGCGGCATGCTGGTCTGCAGCACGCAGGCGTTCTTGCCATGCACCAGCAACCGGTCGGTCACGTCGAACTGCAGCTTGATCTGGTCCAGATAGCCGACGGCCGAGGCCTCTTCGGCCTCGACCAGGCGCTGCGCGGCGGGCGACATCAGGTCCACGCTGAAGGCCAGCTTGCCCTGCGTCGCGTCGATGCTCCACAGCGTGGTCTGGTAGGCCGTGCCGTCGGACCCGCTGAGGTTGATCACCACGCTGCGGTCCATCAGCGCCTTGAGCAGTGCGCGGATCTCGTGCGGCTCGTCAATGCGGAACTCCTGCATCGATGAACCCGCATGCGGGTTGATCGGGGCCGGGCGGGTGTCGGAAAACATCGGTGAATCCAGTCCGGAGGCGATGAGCGCGTGGGGCTGAGGACAGCCGCTCAGTGCAGCGTCTTGCTGCGGCCGGTCATCATCTGGTCGAGGTCGTCCAGCCAGGGCTCGGCCAGATGGCGGATCTCGGCATCGTTCAGCAAGATGCGCTGCATGATGCGCGACTTGACCTTGCTTTCCTCGGCCTGCAGCGATTCGGAGTGGGCAGCGTTCTTCAACTGGGCAATCAGGACGGCGCAAGCGCCTTCGAGCTTGACGACTTCATCCCAGTTGCCAACGCGGGCGGCTTCGACCATGTCGGCGCTGGCGCGTTCGATCGCCTCGTAAAAGTTCAGCAAGTTGGTGCTCATTTCAGTGTTCCGGCATGTCGTGTCGGGTCTCGGCGTGTCAAAACGCACGGCTCAGTTCAGGCCTTGGTGGACCTGAGGGCCAATGGCCTTCCAGGCTTGGCGCAGGGGATCGACGAGCGAGGCGCACTCATCGAGGATCTTTTCGTCGTTGCGGATGTTGGCCAGCGTCAGGCGCATGGTCAGGTAGGCGTAGAGCGACTGCAGGTCCAGCGCCAGGCGGCCGCCATCCTTCAGGTTTAGGCCGGCCTTCAGCCCTTCTTCGACGATGCGGGCGGCACGGCTGATGGCCTTGCCCTTGGACTCGATCTCGCCAGAGCGCATGTAGCCGCGGGCCTGGCTGACGGATTCCATGAAGCCGTCGAACAACATCTCCACCAGTTTGTGCGGCGAAGCATCGACGATGCTGGTCTCGACACTCACGCGGCGGTAGGCGTGGGCCATGGCACCGGCTTGGCCGAGCGCGTAGGAGAAGCTGGGGGTGAACATTTTGTGAAGTCCGTTTGTTGTTCCGCTTGTGTTGTTTATCGGTGCCCCGTGCGGGCACTTGAGGCGGACCGATCTCCCGTATCACCCCGGGTTTCCGGACAGTTTCAAGACAGATCCAGGGGCTTTTCCCTCTGTGGAACGGCCCTGGAAAGCCCATGAAAAAAGGCGCCCGCAGGCGCCTTCGATGACATGAATCTAGGGAAAGTACCTATCTTTCCGGCGCTCAGGACGACGACGACAAGGCCGCCATCTGCTGGGTGACATAGGACGACAAGGCGTTGAGCGACGCCATCTGCGTGTCCAGCGCCTGGTACTGGGCCTCGTAGCGGGCCTGGACGCCGACCAAACGGGCCTCCATCGAGTCCTGCTGCGACTGGTTGCGTTTGATCGCGGCGTTCAGCGCATCCTGCCGGGTCTGCAGGCTGCCGTCCGAAGCGGTGGCGGCGTCGGCAAGGTCGCGGAAGCGATCCATGAAGCCGGAGCTATCGGCATCGGCGCCGTCGGTGGCCAGCGCCTTGCGCACCTCGGCCGGATTCTTCATCGCAGTTTCAAGCTTCGCGCTGTCCAGCTTCAGGGTGCCGTCCGCGGCCATGGAGATGCCGATGTCGGACAGGTGCGACAGCGAAGACGAGGCCTTGGTGCCGTCGTTGATGATGCCGCGCATCTGCCACTGGAAGCCGATGGCGGTGCGGTCACCCTGCAGCGGCGCGCCCTTCTTGGCCGTTTCGTCGTACTTGGTCTGGTCCTTGATGTAGCTGGCCAAGTCATTGAAGGCCTTGACGAAATCCTTGATGCCGGTGGTCACCGCGTCGGTGTTGTCGGTGATGGTGATCTCGGTGGTCGCGTCACCCGTCACTTTGCCCACGGTGAAGGTCACGCCTTCGGCCACGGTGCTGAAGGTGTTGGTGCTGGACTCGACCTGGATGCCGTTGACCGTGGCTTTGGCATTGCCGGCCGCCAGGTTGCGCGTCATCGTGTTGCTGGAAGCGGTGGCGTCATAAGCCAGTGCCGACAGACCGGTGCCGGCATCGCCATCGTCACTGGTTTCGCTTGCCGTGATGCGGAAGCCGTTCTCGGCGCCGGTGGCAGTGGAGCGCAGCGACAGGCGCGAGCCGTTGGCGTCAGTGACGATGCTGGCCGTGACGCCGGCACCCGCCGCGTTGATCTTGTCCCGAACGGACGTCAGGCTGGTGTCGTCCGGGCCGATGGTGATGTTCAGCGCGCTGCTGCCATCCTTGGCAGTGAAGCCACTCGCAGGACTGCCGCTGCCCCAGGTGCCCAGTTCGATCGTCAACGTGCCTTCGCTCAGCGTTGCGCTGGAAGACGAAAACGCGCCCGAGGTGAGCGTCTGGGACGAGGCCAGGGCCTGCACGGAGACGGAATAGCTGCCAGCGGCTGTGCCATCTTCGGCCGAGCCGGCAACGGCCGTGCTGTCGCTGGAAGTGAAACTCTTCTTCGACCACAGGCTGAGGTCGGCCAGCGCCTGGGCCTTGTCGCCCATGGTCGAGGCATAGCTCTGCATCTTGCCCATCGAGGACAGCGTGGTGCTGAGCGTCGTCTGCTCGGTGGCCAGCAGGTCAACCGGCCTGTGCTCGACCGCCATCAGCGACTTGATGATGGAAGTGACGTCCAGCCCGGAGCCAACGCCCATCGAGGAAAGAGTGCTGCTGGTCATGGTCGGCCCGTCCTTCTGTCCGGCGAGGAATCACCGGTTCTGTGACAACAATGTCGGCGCGAGCACCACGAACTTGAGGGGCTGCGCACCGGAAAGAAAGCCGGCGTCGCGCCGCGTTTGCGCGGCCCCCGGCCGGAGATCAGCCCAGCAGCTTCAGCACCGACTGCGGCAGCTGGTTGGCCTGGGCCACCATCGCCGTGCCGGCCTGCTGCAGGATCTGCGCGCGGCTCATGTTGGCGGTTTCCTGCGCGTAGTCGGCGTCCATGATCCGGCTGCGCGCGGCGGCCTGGTTCTCGACCGATTGCTGCAGGTTGGAGATGATCGCGTCGAAGCGGCTCTGGGTCGCACCGAAGGTCGCACGGGTGTTGTTGACCGTGTCGATGGCCGCGTCGATGTTGTTGATCACATCGGCAATCGCGCCTGACGTCGCCGCAGCATCGATCACCGCGCTGGTCGAGGTGACCGTGGTGATGTCGCTGGACGTCGCCATGTTGGTCGTCGCCACGTCGATCACGTCGTCGGTCGTCGTGTTGGCGCCGATCTGGAAGGTCAGCGTCGTCGCATCGGCGCCCAGGATGTGCTTGCCGTTGAAGGTCGTGCCACCCAGCACGCGGTTGATTTCCGACTGCAGCTGGGTGAATTCCTTGTTCAGCGAATCCTTGTCGGAACTCGAGTTCGTCGAGTTTCGTGCCTGGACAGCCAGTTCCCGCATGCGCTGCAACGCGTCGCCCACCTTGGACAAAGCGCCTTCCGCGGTCTGCGAGAGCGAGATGCCGTCATTCGCGTTGCGGATCGCAACGTTCATGCCGCGCACCTGCGAGTTCATGCGTTCTGCAATCGCCAGGCCTGCAGCGTCATCCTTGGCGGAATTGACACGCATGCCGGACGACAGTCGCTGCATCGACGTCTGCAACGACGACTGCGACATGTTCAGGTTTCGCTGCGCGTTGAGCGAAGCGATGTTCGTGTTAATGGTCTGCGGCATGTGAGCACTCCTCAAGAATCAACCACACCCGGCGAACGTGCCGGCTTGCATGAACCGCTGCGGGTTTGAAACCGCCGCGGGCCCTACAGCCCGGCACTCGATCACCGTCGAAAAGCGCCGCGTCGGATTGACACGGCACCGGACTCGTCAGTGCTTCCGGACCACGCCGCCCGAGCAAGGGCGATGCGTTAGGTGTGATTCTCAAAGCAGTGCCCGATCTGCAAAGCCGCGAAATGCAAGCCGAATCGGGTCTTCTTCCATCCTGGCTTTCGCCGGGATGCCGAACCCGGCCAAAAGCCGGGTGCGGATGGGGAGCCAATGTTCAGAAGGAGGCCAGCGAGGCCGGGGTCGCCCCCGTGTCGCCGGCTTCCTCAGCCCTTTGTTTACTGCAGCAGACGCAGGACCTGCTGCGGCAGCTGGTTGGCCTGGGCGACCATCGCGGTGCCGGCCTGCTGCAGGATCTGGGCGCGGCTCATGTTCGCGGTTTCCGTCGCGAAGTCAGCGTCCATGATGCGGCCGCGGGCTGCGCTTTGCGATTCCACGCCTTGCTGCAGGTTGGCGATCACCGCGTCGAAGCGGCTTTGCGTGGCACCGAAGGTGGCGCGCTGGTCGTTCACCGTGTTGATGGCGGTGTCGATGTTGTCGATCACCGTCGCCAGGGCACCCGAGGTGGCGCTTGCATCGATGGCAGCCGACGAGCCGGTGACAGCGATCATGTCCGTGTTCGTCACCATGTTGGTGGTGTTCACGGTGATGGTGTCGTCCGCGCTGGTGTTCGCGCCGATCTGGAAGGTCATGGCGGTCGCATCGGCGCCCAGCATGTGCTTGCCGTTGAAGGAGGTACCCCCCATCACACGGGTGATTTCTTCCTGCAGCTGGCCGAATTCCTTGTTCAGCGAATCCTTGTCGGAGCTGGTGTTGGTGGCGTTGCGTGCCTGCACTGCCAGTTCACGCATGCGTTGCAGCGAGTCGCCCACCTTGGCCAGTGCACCTTCAGCGGTCTGCGCCAGCGAAATGCCGTCGTTGGCATTGCGGATCGCGACGTTCATGCCGCGAACCTGCGAATTCATCCGTTCGGCGATCGACAGGCCAGCGGCGTCGTCCTTGGCCGAGTTGATGCGCATGCCCGAAGACAGGCGCTGCATCGAGGTGGACAGCGACGATTGCGAAGAAGCCAGGTTGCGTTGAGCGTTCAGCGAGGCAACGTTGGTATTGATGGTTTGAGCCATGATAGTTACTCCAGAATGGGTTCCAAAAGTCTTCCGGTTAAAGCACCGGCGGTTCGTCTTTCGCCTAAGCGCCGGGTGCTCCTCCGGTCGGGCAACTACTCATTTGCCTGACCCTTGGCCATCTCACCGGACCTACAGGACACCGTTGTTTGCGTCCTGTGAGTGGGATATCGGATGCGACTTTTGGAACCTTTAGGACTATCTGCGCCTGCACCCCGAAGCAGCGTCCTGGCAACGCCGGTTCGGGAATTCAGTGGGCTCAGGCCGGTTCGGAAAGAACCGGTTCAACCTGCGACCCTTGCTGGGCCGCCTTGGCGTCATCGAAGCAGCGACAGCACTTGCTGGGGCAGCTGGTTCGCCTGGGCGACCATCGCAGTGCCTGCCTGCTGCAGGATCTGGGCGCGGCTCATGTTGGCGGTTTCGGTCGCGAAGTCGGCGTCCATGATGCGGCCGCGGGCGGCGCTCTGCGCCTCCACGCCCTGCTGCAGCTGGGAGATCACGGCGTCGAAGCGGCTTTGCGTCGCACCGAAGGTCGCGCGCTGGTTGTTGACCGTGTCCAGGGCGGTGTCGATGTCGTCGATCACCGAGGCGATGGCGCCCGAGGTGGCCGAGGCGTCGATGCTCGCCGAGGAGCCGGTCACCGCCTGCATGTCGCTGTTGGTCACCATGTTGGTGGTGCTGACATTGATCACGTCGTCGTTGGTGGTGTTGGCACCGATCTGGAAGGTCATGGCGGTCGCATCGGCGCCCAGCATGTGCTTGCCGTTGAAGCTGGTGCCGCCCATCACGCGGTTGATTTCGCTCTGCAGCTGGCCAAACTCCTTGTTCAGCGAGTCCTTGTCGGAGCTGGTGTTGGTCGAGTTGCGGGCCTGGACCGCCAGTTCACGCATGCGCTGCAGCGAGTCGCCCACCTTGGCCAGCGCGCCTTCAGCGGTCTGCGCCATCGAGATGCCGTCGTTGGCATTGCGGATGGCCACGTTCATGCCCCTGACCTGCGCATTCATGCGTTCGGCGATCGACAGGCCGGCAGCGTCGTCCTTGGCTGAATTGATGCGCAAGCCGGAAGACAGGCGTTGCATCGAAGTGGACAACGACGATTGCGAGGCCGACAGGTTGCGCTGTGCGTTCAGCGAAGCAACGTTGGTGTTGATGGTGGAAGACATTGGGATAACTCCTGCACGGGGCTTGATAACAAGGACCGGAATGGCCCTGGGGTTGCGCCCCCGCTTCAGTTTGTTGGGGCCGTACCCTGGATTTCGGAACCTTGATCGCCGGACTTGAGGGTTTTTTTTCCCGCTTTTCCTTCGATCAACCGGACGCGCTTTGCGGCCTGGGTGGCAGCCGGTCGTCTTGCCGACCAAATGGCCGCCGCCCACCCTGCTTATCGACCGATTGAAGACACCCTGCAGTCCTAAAGTTTCCAAAATGACGGCCAAGCCCCCGCCTCCCCGCCCGCAAGACCCACCGCCCGGCGCCCAGCGCTTCCGGGTGGCGCTGGTGATGATCGTGCGCAACGAGTCGCAGCAGCTCGGCAGGGCGCTGGCCAGTGCCCTGCCCTGGGTGGACGAAGCGCTGGTGCTGGACACCGGCTCCACCGACAACACCGTGGCCCTCGCACGCGCCGCAGGCGCGCGCGTGGCCCATTTCCAGTGGACCCATGACTTTGCCGCGGCGCGCAATGCCGCGCTCGCCCTCGCCGGCGCGGACTGGCACCTGGTGCTGGACGCCGACGAATGGATTGCCGAGGGCGGCCCTGCGCTTGCTTCTCTGCGTGAGTTTGCACCCACTTTTGTTGGCGCCGTGCGGGTGGACAGTCGCCAGGGCGAAGGCCCGCAGGCCAGCACCGCGCCCAGTTGGCTCAGCCGCGTGCTGCCAGGCCATGTGCGCTACGCCGGCCGGGTCCATGAACAGCCGCAGCACCAACTGGATGTGCAGCGCCTGCCGGTGGCCGTGGGTCACAGCGGCTACGCGCCGGCCGCACTGGCCGCCAAGGCCGGCCGCAATGCCAGGCTGCTGCTGGCAGATTTGCGCGAACAGCCAGCCGATGCCTACCTCTGGTACCAGCTGGGCAAGGACCACGACGTGTACGAGCGTTACGCAGACGCCGTGGCCGCCTTCGACCGCGCCGAGGCACTGACCCTCAGCGCCGGCCGCGGCCGTCCGGCCTGGCTGCACGACCTGGTGATCCGCCGCCTGCACGCCTGGAAGCGCTGTGGCCGCCACGCCCAGGCCTTGCAATGGGCCGAGGAAGCGCTGGTGGCCTGGGCCGAATCACCCGACTTCTTCTTTGCCTTGGGCGACCTGCTGCTGGACTGGGCCGCCGACGAACCCCACCGCGCCGAACACCTGCTGCCGATCATCGAACAGGCCTGGCAGCGCTGCCTGCACCTGGGCGAGCGGCCGGAGCTGGAAGGCGCGGTGGCCGGCCGCGGCAGCGTGCTGGCGGCCAACAACCTGGCACTGCTGTACGACTTGATGGACCGCCCGGCCGAAGCCGCCTCCTGCCGCGCCCTGGCTGACGCAGGCTGAAGCCGGGGTCGACCAGCTTCCGCCTGTCATCATGGCGGCATGCCTGCCCGCCAAACCCCCCTGAAACAGCTGCTGGCCAACCACCAGTTCGCCAAGCCCAACCGCGAATTCAAGCTTGCGGCCATCGACACCGCCGCCAAGCCCTTCTCCGGCGGCGACAAGGCCGATGACAAGGCCGCGGTCGACGCGCTGGCGCTGGAGCTCGACACCCTGCAGAACCTCTTCTTCGCCGACCGCCGCTTCAAGCTGCTGGTCGTGCTGCAAGGACTGGACACCAGCGGCAAGGACGGCACGCTGCGCGGCGTGTTCGGCCGCATGAGCCCGCTGGGCGTGCGCACCGTGGGCTGGAAGGCGCCGACCGAACCGGAGCGCGCGCATGACTTCCTCTGGCGCATCCACCAGCAGTTGCCCGCAGCCGGCGAGATCACCGTCTTCAACCGCAGCCACTATGAAGACGTGCTGGTGCCGGTCGTCAATGGCCAGCTGAGCCTCAAGCAGACCTCGCAGCGCTACGCCCAGATCAACGACTTCGAGCGCCTGCTGAGCGAAACCGGCACCGTGATCGTCAAGTTCATGCTGCACATCTCCAACAAGGAGCAGCGCCAGCGCCTGCAGGACCGGCTGGACGACCCGACCAAGCGCTGGAAATTCCAGTCCGACGACCTCACCGTGCGCAAGCAGTGGGACGCCTACCAGCAGGCCTACCAGCGGGCCATTGCCGCCACCGCGACCCCCTGGGCACCGTGGACCATCGTGCCGGCAGACTCCAAGACCCACCGCAACCTGATGATTGCCACGGTGCTGAAGGACCAGTTGCAGCGGCTCAAGCTGCGCTACCCGCCGTCCGACCCGGCGCTGGACCGGCTGCGGGTCGAATAGCAGGGAACTGGCCGGCTGCGGGCCTGCTTATCCGCGCCTGCCGCCGCGCCAGCGCTGCCACAGTGGCAAGGATGAGCCGCCATGCCACCGCCCTCCCCAATGCCCTCGAACGCCATTGGCAAGCGGGGCTGCAAGCCTTGAAAAACCGCGCCTGGGACCGCGCCATCGCCGAGTTCGGCCACGGCGCGCGTCTTGCGCCCTCTGACCGGCTGATGTGGCTGAACCTGGCCCGCGCGCAACTGGCCGGCGGAGCGCTGGACGCTGCCATCGACGCCAGCCGCCAGGCGCAGGCGCTGATGCCCGAGGACCCGCTGGCCTGCCGCCTGCTCGCCGAGTGCCTGGTGCGCCAGCACCGCTTTGCCGAAGCCGCGCAGGTGTTCGATGCCTACCCGGCCCAGGCCGCGCGCGACTTCGAGTGGTACCAGGCCCAGGGCAATGCGCTGTTCCAGAGCCAGCGGCTGCAGGACGCCGTCAGCGCGTTTTTCCAGGCCCTGGCGCTGAAGATCGACGATGCGCTGACCCACTACCGCCTGGGCCTGTGCTTCAAGGACCTGGGCCTGACACGCGAGGCCGCCGAATGCTTCCGCACCGCCGTCTCGCTGGACAGCGACAGCACCCGCGCGCTCGCCCTGTCACTGCTGGTGCACGAAGGCCGGCAGACCTGCGACTGGCGCCTGGTCGACCAGGACACCGCCGAGCTGCTGCAGGCGATTGACCAGGCCGACGCCAAGACCGGCCAGCTGCTCTCGCCGTTTGCACTGCTGGCGGTGGACGCCACGCCGGCCCAGCAACGCCGCATTGGCGAGATCCGCGCCAAGGGCTTGTCGCGCGAGCTCAAGCCACTGCCCGCACCGGTCGGCCCGCGTCGGCCCGGGCGCATCCGCGTCGGCTACCTGTCTTCCGACTTCCACCAGCATGCCACCTCGGTGCTGATGGCCGAGCTGCTGGAGCGCCGCGACAGCAGCCGCTTCGAAGTCACGCTCTACTCGCACAGCATCAACGATGGCAGCGCCGTGATGCGCCGGGTGCGCGCGGCCTGCGAGCATTTCGTGGACGTGACGCACCTGACCCACACGGCCATCGCGCAGCGCATGCGCGACGACGCGATCGACATTGCCGTCGACCTCAAGGGCCACACCCGCGGCAGCCGCTTCGAGCTGCTGGCCCAGCGGCCGGCGCCGGTGCAGGTGGCCTACCTCGGCTACCCGGCCACGACCGGCGCCGACTACATCGACTACATGATTGGCGACCCGGTGGTGACGCCGCTCTCGCACGCCGCGAACTACAGCGAACACATCGCCCAGCTGCCCAACAGCTACCAGCCCAACGACCGCCAGCGCCCGCTGCCGCCAGCCCCCAGCCGCGCCAGCCTGGGCCTGCCGGAAGACGCGGTCGTGCTGTGCTGCTTCAACCAGGTCTACAAAATGTCGCCGCACATGCTGGACCTGTGGGCCGCGATCCTCGCGCAGGCCCCCCGGGCGGTGCTGTGGATGCTGGCCTGGAACCCGCACGGCCAGGCCAACCTGCAGCGCGAGCTGGAAGCCCGCGGCGTGCCGGCCGGCCGCATCTTCTGGGCGCCCAAGCTGCACCTGGGCGAACACATTGCCCGCTTGCGCCAGGCCGACCTGTTCCTCGACACCTGGCCCTGCAACGCCCACACCACCGCCAGCGAGGCCTTGTGGGCCGGCGTGCCGGTGCTGACGGTGCCGGGCCCGACCTACGCCTCGCGCGTGGCCGCCAGCCTGGTGCACGCCTGCGGCCTGCCCGACCTGGCCTGCGCCAGCGAGGCCGACTACGTGGGCCTGGCCGCCGCGCTGGCCAACGAGCCGCAGGTGCTGCAAGGCCTGAAAGCCCAGCTGGACGAACATCGCCTGGCCCTGCCGCTGTTCGACACCGACCGCTACGCCCGCGACTACGAAGCCCTGCTGCAGCGCATGTTCGACCGCCAGCAGGCAGGCTTGTCGCCCACGGCACTCGCCGCAGCCTGAAGACGATAAGGCGCCGCTTGGCCCGTCTCATCGCGCTTTAGTTCACGGCGAGCGCAGGCACCATCGCCTCAGCGCTGGCAGTTGCCGCCGGCGGCCGAGGAACCCTGCGTATGCAACTGCCCCCCGTACACCTGGCCATCATCCAGCCGGCCGGCTATGTCCATTCGCTGGGCTTCCTGGACCAGGCGCGCTATTTCCGCCACCAGTTCACGCGCATGGGCGCGGAGGTGACGATTGCCAAGAACCGGTTGCGCGAGGACGCGGTGAACCTGGTCTTCGGCGCCCACCTGGGCTTTCCCGCCGACTGGCAGCGCCGCCACGCCTGCGTGTTCGTCAACCTGGAACAGCTGGGTGACGGTGGCGCACGCGTCAGCAACGATTACCTGAATCTCTTGCGCGGCGCCGCGGTGGTGGACTACGACGCCGCCAACGTCGCCAGCTACTGCAGCGAGCCGCAGGACGTGCCCATCGTGCCCTTCGGCCACGCGCCCTACCTGGCCGACGGCACCGCACTGCCGCTGCAAGAGCGCCCCATCGACCTGCTGTTCTTCGGCAGCATGAACCCGCGCCGCCAGGCCTTCATCCAGCGGGTGGAAGCCTGCGGCTGGAACGTCGCCAACTTCGACCACCCGCTGTACGGCCCCGAGCGCGACCATTTCGTGCGCCAGGCCAAGGCGGTGCTGAACTGCCATTTCTACGAAAGCAGCCGCTTCGAGCAGGCGCGTGCCTTCCATGCGATGTCGCTGGGCACGCCCGTCATCTCCGAACGCGGCCCGCAGACCCGGCCGAGTGCCGCCTTCGACGAGTCGGTCTTCTGGCTGCGTGAGGGCGAACTCGAAAACTTCTTCCAGCACCAGTTCGCCAGGCCCGTCTTCTTCGCGCAGGCTGAAGCCAGGCTGGCCGCCTTCGCGCGCCACGACACCATCGACGCCTATGCCGACCTGCTGGCCTTTGCCGCCGGCTTCTTCCAGGCCTGGGGCAAGACCCGCGCGGCCGAACCATGGAAGCCCACGCGCGTGAACCTCGGCTCGGGCAAGGACTACAAGCCCGGCTGGCTGAACATCGACATCCTGGCCCGCGCCCAGCCCGACCTGGTGCTGGACCTGGGCCAGGCGCAGAGCTTCCCGCTGACGCTGCAAGGCGAGCGCGGCACCGAGATCCTGCTGGCCCCCGACAGCCTGGACCTGCTCTACGCCAACAACGTGCTGGAGCATGTGCCCGACCTGCCGATGCTGATGGGCAACGCGCTGACGCTGCTCAAGGAAGGCGGCGAATTCCAGATCGAGGTGCCTTACGAAAAGGCGCTCACCGCCTGGCAGGACCCCACGCACCTGCGCGCATTGAACGAGAACTCCTGGCTCTACTACACCGACTGGTTCTGGTACCTGGGCTGGTTCGAGCACCGCTTCGAGGTCGCCCAGTCGCAGTGGCTGGACATGCAGACCAAGCCTTGCAACAAGGAACAGGCGGCGTTCATGAAGATGACGCTGCGCAAGATCGCCACCACGCCGCGCGAGCGCACCGTGGCCCGCGCGATGCAGGCCGATTTCGGCGGCATTGCCGATGACAGCTGGGTGTTCACCGAAGCTGCCGCCCACCCGATTCCGACCGAGGAGGTGCTGTGATGCAGCCCCATGCAGAAGTGATGGCCGTGCTGGCCTTCGAACACCCGAACAATGCCGTGACCAGCGTGGCCGAGCGCATGGCGGCCGGACTGGTCTGCCAGGGCCTGAACGCACGTGTCTTCACGCTGCCGGGCGACGCGCAGGCGCTGGCCGCCGTGCCGCCGCAGCAGATGCTGGGTGTGCTGTCGCTGGGCCCGATGCCGCTGGCCACAGAGATCGACGGCCGCCCGCTGTGGGAACACTTCGGCCGCTCGCCCGTCTCGGTCTACCTGCTGGACGCGCTGCTCTACGACCTGGCCCGCGTGCCGGTGATGAAGGAATTCCTGGCCGACGCCGCCAGCCAGCCCCGCCTCTCGCTGATCTCGCCCGAAGCCGGCTACCGCGACTGGCTGGGCGGCACGCTGCCGGTGGCCTGGCGCTACCTGCCGTTTGCCGCCTTCCCGCAGCTGGCCCTGCCCGGCACTGCAGACGCCACGCCGGCCGAGCCGCAAGGCCGCTTCTGCGTGGTCGGCACGATTGGCGGCGAGCTCGGCAACGCACCGGCCGGCGAAACCCTGCCCGCCTTGCTGCAGCGACTGCTCGGCCGCCGGGTGGACAGCCGCCGCCTGCAGCAAACCGCCGATGCGCTGAACGCACCAGATGCGCACCCGATGCCCGCCCGCACGCTGGCCGCCAGCCTGGGCTGGACGCCGGCCGAGGTGATGACCGGCAACGAGCAGCTGGCCGCGACGATCGCGGTGGACTCCTGGTTCAAGCGCGAGCGCCGCCTGGCCGCAGTGCGCAGCATGACCGGCCTGCAGGTGGACTTCTTCGGCAGCGGCTGGGACCAGCTGCTGGGCGAGGTGCCCGGCTTCCGTCACGTCGGCCAGATCCGCCATGGCGACATTGCCAAGCTGGTGCCGCACTACCTCGGCCTGGTGAACTTCGACCCGAACTGGCAGCACGGCCTGCACGACCGGGTCTACACCACCACCGCGATGGGCTGCCGCATCATCACCAACGACAACAGCGCGCTGGCCGAAGCCGCGCTGCCGGCCGAACAGGTGCTCTGCTACGACGCCAACCGCCCGGCCATCGCAGAAAGCGTGGCCGCCGCCGGCTGGCTGGACAGCCTGCCGCCACCCGCCCGGCCGAACAGCGAACTGCTGGCCCGCCACCAATGGGGTACCCGAATGGCCCAGTGGCTGACCGACGCGCCAATCGACGTGCCCGCGCTGCCCGCACCGGCCATGGCCGATCCGGCCCCGGCCGCCGTCCAGCCGATGCCCGGCCCGGCCTTTGCCGCCAGCGTGAACGCCAGCCTCGGCGCCCAGACCCACTTCTCGCCAGCCCTGCACCCACTCATGCACACGCTGGCCGGCACCCGCCGCTGAGCCGAGGCGAACCCGCATGCCAGCCAACGACCTGCGCGTGGTGCAACTGGGCTCGATGGCCCGGTCCGGCGAAACCCTGTTCCTGCGCACCTTCTCGGTCCACCCGCAAGTGCAGGTGGTGCACGACCTGCGCGTGGGCAACACCGCGGCCGAAACCGCACTGTTCAAGCTGCTGCGCATCTGGCCGGCCAACCGCGTGCCGCGCGTGGAGGTCGAGCGCCTTCTCGGCCCGGCGCTGAAAGCCAGCGCCACCCACCTGCTGCTCAAGCAAGGCGTCTTCCATCCACGCCATGCCTGGCGCGGCGTGAGCCTGGTGCGCAACCCGTACGCGATGTTCGTGTCCCTGTGGACCTACGACGCCGGCAAGCATGCGAACGACCAGCAGCACCTGCGCAACTGGCGCACATTGCGCCTGCCGCGGCTGCTCGCCTGGTGCGACGCGATGGACCCGGTGCTCTCGCGCCAGCTCGCCGCGATGAGCGACCCACTTGAGCAGTTCCTGCTGTTCTATGCCATGCGCGCCCAGCAGCTGAAGGCCAGCGGCCGGCCGCTGCTGCACTACGAAGACCTTGTCAACCAGACCTTGCCGACGCTGCGCAGCGCCTGTCAGGGCCTGGGTTTGACCCCGCACGACGACCTGCTGCGCGCCCACCAGTTCTATGCCAGGGGCGAGGCCGGCCACGGCGGCATGGACCTGGGCTCGCCGATCCGGCCCGGTTCCGACTGGCAACCGTATCCTGGCCTGCCGACTGCCCCGTTCGACGCACTGGTGCGGCAACTGGGCCTGCAGCGCTACATCGGCCTGTACGAGGCTGCGGCACAAGCAGCCTGAGCGGCGTGCTACTCGACCTTGTGGTCTTCTTCCTTGGCAGCGGCCATCGCCTCCGGTTCCAGCTCTTCGGCCGACCGGTTGAAGCGGATGAACACGCCCCAGGCAGCCAGCAAGACGCCAACCGAGACGATGAGCGCCGCCGCGTGCGGCAGCAGCGCCAGGTCTTCATGGATGGCTTTGAAACTCGCCACCAGGCCTTCGATGCCCAGCGCGACCACGACCACCACGAAGAAACGCGAAAGATAACGCCGCACGCGCGTCGGTGCGCTGATGTCCGCGTCGCGGATCACCTCTTCCTCGGCAATGGTCTCGGCGATCTGCAGCGCCACCACCGCCGCGGCCAGCAGGCCGACGGCCTCGATGATGGCCTGCGCGGCAGTGCCATCGAGTCCGCCCATGAAGGCCTGCCAGCCCATGCGGGCGGCTATGACCATCAGCATGAGCGCGGCAAAAGCGAAGAATGCGGCCATCAGGCCATGAACAATGCTGAAAAGACGCTGTACGAGCTTCATCTGGCCTGCCTGGAAGTGCTGGCGAATTTTTTTCCAGCGCCCAGCTGCCTGTCTGTCAGACCACCGGCCGGCGAGGTGCCGGCCAAGGCCTCACCAACACAGCTTCACCCGTTCAGTCGCTGCAGGCTGCCGTCGAACGGAGCGTTCGGGCCGTTGCCGGCAAATGGCAGGGTAGGCGGCGCTGTGTCTGAACACGGTCCCTCTTGGCCGGGACGAAATCACGCTTGGCCCGAAACCGCGCTCATGTGTCTCCACTCATTCGTCGAAGGACACGTCAGCCCGCTGGCCGCGGCACAACCAGAACCATTCGAGGCATCCAATTGCGCGACAACCAACCCATCACCCAACGGGAATACGAATTCCCTGACAACGCGACCCTGATGTCCACCACGGACACGCAGAGCCACATCACCTATGCCAATGCGGCGTTCGTGGAGGTCAGCGGGTTCACACGCGAAGAGGTGATGGGCAAGCCCCACAACCTCGTGCGCCACCCCGACATGCCGGCCGAAGCCTTCGCCGACATGTGGGCCACGCTCAAGGGCGGTGAGCCCTGGACAGCCCTGGTCAAGAACCGGCGCAAGAACGGCGACCACTACTGGGTGCGCGCAAATGCCACCCCGGTGATGCGCGATGGCAAGGTCGCAGGCTTCATGTCGGTGCGCACCAAGGCCTCGCGTGAGGAAATCGCAGGGGCTGAGCAGTTTTACCGTGAGGTCCGCGAGGGCAAGGCCGGCAGCCGGCGCTTCCACAAGGGGCTGGTGGTCCGCTCAGGCCTGGCCGCATGGCGGTCCATGTTCAAGACCCTGTCGGTTCGCTGGCGGATTCGCTTGCCGTTGATGATGCTGGCCCCCACCCTGACCGCTGCTGCAGCGCTGCTGGATGTGAGCGGCGTGGCGCTGGCAGAGTTTGCCGGCGCCAATGCGGCGCTGACACTGCTTGCCTGCCTGTGGCTGGAAGCCCAGATCGCCAAGCCGCTGGAACAACTGCGCGCGCAGGCGCTGCGCGTGGCCAGCGGCGAGAGCCAGAAGTCGGTGCACATGGACCGGGTCGACGAGATCGGCATGACCTTGCGCACCGTCAGCCAGCTGGGCCTGATGTTCCGCTGGCTGATTGATGACGTCAGCGAGCAGGTGCTCAATCTGCAGACCGCGATCCATGAGATCGCGCAGGGCAACCAGGATCTCAGCGTGCGCACCGAGCAGGCGGCTTCCAGCGTGCAGCAGACGGCCTCTTCGATGACGCAGATGACCACCACGGTGCGCAACAGCGCCGAAACCGCGACCACGGCCAACCAGTTGTCTGGATCGGCTTGCGAAGCCGCCACGCGCGGCGGCAAGGCGGTGTCGCAGGTGGTGAACACCATGCACGACATCACGCAAAGCTCCAAGAAGATTGCCGACATCATCGGCGTGATCGATGGCATTGCCTTCCAGACCAACATCCTGGCACTGAACGCCGCCGTGGAAGCCGCCCGCGCGGGCGAACAAGGCCGCGGCTTTGCCGTTGTGGCCGGCGAGGTGCGAAGCCTGGCCCAGCGCAGCGCGGACGCCGCCCGCGAGATCAAGTCCTTGATCGGCAGCAGCGTGGAAAAGGTCGAATCGGGCGCCAAGCTGGTGGACGACGCCGGTCGCACCATGGAAGACATCGTGAAACAGGTTCAGCGCGTCTCGGACCTGATCGCCGAGATCGGCTCCGCCACCCACGAGCAGACCACCGGCATCGGTCAGGTGGGTCAGGCAGTGGGCCACCTGGACGAGATCACCCAGCAGAACGCGGCACTGGTGGAGCAAAGCACCGCCGCCTCGGAAAGCCTGCGCCAGCAGGCCACCCGGCTGGTCGAAGCGGTCAGCGTATTCCGCTGAACACGCTGCACGCTGCCCCTGCCTTCACCAGTTCAGCCGCTGCAGGTTCCCGTCGAACGGGTCGTCCAGGTCGTTGCTGGCGAACGGCAGGTTGGCCGGCAGGAAGGCCTTGAGGCGGCGGATGTCGCCGCAGTCGAAGGCGAGTTCGGGCACTTCGATGCTGCGCTTTTCGAGCAGCACCGAGATGTTGTAGCCGTACTGGCGCACGCGGGCCTGGCGGCAGTCGAAGCCGGCCAGCACCAGGCGGTACAGCAGCAGGCCGGCGTTCCACAGGCTGACGTGACCGCCCACGATCTGGTGTTTCATCGGCGGCACGCTCAGCGCCAGCACGCCGCCTTCGCGCAGCGCGCCGTGCAGCCGGCCAAGGAAGCGCTGGGCGTCGAGCTGGTGTTCCAGCACGTGGCTGCACCAGACACAGTCGTAGCGCTCGGGCAGTTCCAGCGTGTTGAAGTCACCGATCACGCACTGCAGTTGCGGGCTGCGGCGCTCGAAGTAGACCGATTTGCCGTAGTCCACCGTGGTGACCTGCTTGCCAAAGGCCAGGAAGACCTCGCTGTGCTCGCCGGCACCGCCGCCCACGTCCAGCACGCTGTCGAAGTCGTAGTCGCTCAGCAGCGTCCACAGCGCCAGGTCGGCGAACTGCGGGCGCTTCAGGCCCAGCACCTCGAAGCCGGGCAGGCGTTCGTCGGCGCGGGGGTCGTTGGCGGCGCGGGGGGAAAGCTCAGCCATTGACACGCAGCCCGGCGGGGCGTTCGGGGTGCTTGGGGCGCTCGAGACGGCCTGCGCGGGCTGCGGTCTGGCGCATGACCACGCGCAGCGCATCCTTCAGGCCGTCCACTTCCTGGCGCAGGGTGTCGATCTGGTGGTGCGCCTGGGTCAGGGCCTGGCGCATCGTGTCGCTGCTGGCGCCGTCGTCGCGGCGGCTGCCGTGCAAGGCGAAGACCTGGCGGTAGAAGTCGCTGTGGCGCGCGCTGTGGCTGGCATAACCCCACCATGTGTTGTGCAGCTCGCGCAGGTGGTTGGGCCGCGGTGGGTGGCGCAGCGGTTGCGCCCGCGGTGCATCGGGGTTCAGTGCGGCGGCCCACATGGGCTCGCTGAGGAAATCGTGAGAGGCTATCTGCAGGTAGGCCTCGGGGCCGTGCTCGGGCTGGAAGGCCGGCTGGCAGATCGGCGCCATCAGCGAAACGGCTTCCTTGCCGAACCACTGCGCTTCCTGCAGCACGCCGGAAGACAGGCCCACGAAACGCACCGGGCGCTCGCCGGCCATCAGCTCGTAGGTCTCGGCCTCGCAACGCGGCACAGCGCGGCCGAGGATGCGTTCGAGCTGCTGGTGCTCGGCCACGGCAAAACCGTGGGCCAGCGGGTGCGGCTTGTAGACCAGGCGCTCGTTGCCGGCCAGTTGGCGCAGCGTGGTGGCATGGTCGGCCACGCGGGCGAAGCGGCCCTGCGGGTTGATCAGCGAAGCGTCGGCCTCGGTCTGGCCGATGTAGATCCAGGCGCCGTCATACGGGCCAGCGGATTCGTCGTAGCGCTGGCGGTAGCGAACCTGTGCTGCCATCAGCGAGGCTTCGGAGAAGACCTCGTCCATGCGCTGGGCGTGCGGCAGCAGGCGGGCATACAGGTCCGGCCGGTTGGTGCCCAGGGCCATGTAAAGGTCGCTGGCAAAGCGCAGCGGCGACAGCCGCATGTCCAGCCAGGCGTGGCCGCCCTGGTCCAGCGCCTGGCGCAGCCAGGCCGGCATTTCGTAGCCGACGATCAACGCGCCTTCGGGCACGTGCGCGTTCAGGTAGTCGGCCGCAGGGGCCGAGATGCCCAGGTACAGCGCGGCCCAGTCGTGCGCACCGGTGCCGGCGCCGCACAGGCGCAGGAAGTGCGCGGTGTCGAAGCCGGGCTTCAGGTTGTGGCGCTGGCCGCGGCGCGGCGACTTGCCCAGGTCCATGCCGGTGGCATGGAAAACGGGCACGCGGATCAGGTCGTACATGAACTCCTTGGCCGGCCAGAAGGCGTCGCGGCTGAGGTCGTCCAGGCAGGCGATGGTGGTGTAGTGCATGCGCGTGAGCAGTGAGGGTTTCAGCGGGCGTGCAGGCCGAAGGACTGCATCGGCGAGGCGACCGTGTGGATGGGCGCGGGTGTCGGCGCTGGCGGGGCGACCGGCGCTGTCGCAGCCTGCTTGGCGGCCGGCTTCTTGAAACGCATGCCGGTGGGCTTGACGGCGCGTTCCAGCAGCGAGCTGATCAGCGAGCGCGGGTAGCGCAGCCGGTTCTGCTGGCCGCCGCCCCAATACTGGTAATGCTGGCCGAGGTAGCGCGTGACCTGCAGCGCCGTCACCGGCACCTGGCTGCAGGACGACAGCAGCGCCTGCAGCATCAGCTCCATCTCTTCCTCGGACTCGCCGATGGCGATGGCGTCGCCGTTCTGCAGCAGGCCGCCGTAGTTGATCTGGAAGTCGCCGTTGGCGTCGATGAAATGGCTGGCGCAGGTGATCCAGTCTTCCTGCAGCGCGGTCAGGCCGGCCTGCTGGTTGAACTTGTAGTTCGGCCCGCCCAGCGGCCGGGTGTGCTTGACCGGCACGTCGTCCAGGATGGCCACGCGGCCGAGCTTGCTCATGCGCGGCCAGACGCTGTCCAGCCCGTAGCCGCTGATGTTGCCGGCCAGCGTGGGAAATACCCGCGCCAGCATGTCGATGGACAGCACCGGCGCCATGATCTCGACGAAGTTGGTAAAGCGCAGCTGGAATTCGGCGTGCTGCAGCGTGATGGGGTGCACGAAGTAGGAGTCCGGCGTCAGCGCGGGCTGGGCCAGTTCGAGCTGCAGTTCGTCGCAGGTGGTGAACATGCGCGAAACCTGCTCGGGCACGCAAAGCAGGTCGTCGTCCGGCATCCAGACGTAGCGGTACTTCGAAATGAGTTCCCAGTTGGCCGCCAGCGTGCGTTCCAGGCCGGGGTACTTCGGGCCTTTTTGCATGTGGACAAAGACCGCACCGGGCGCCTGGGGGTGTTCATCGCCGAACCAGGACAGCGCATAGTCGAAGTTCTGCTGCTCCAGGCGTTCGATGGTGTGCGGATGCAGGGAGCCGGGACCCGCGCGGTAGAGGATCAGATAGGGTTTCACGGAGGCGCTCCTGGGTTGTCTCTGGCTGGCATGTGGCGCCATGCGGGCGGGCCGCGAGGCGTGAAGCCAGTCTAGGAGCGCACTTGAGCCGGCAAAGCGCCGATGTGAGAGCGCTTTTCGGGGCATCTCGCGGCTGCACAAGTGGCCCGCGGTTTGCCCGGAGAGGGCGGGTTTTGGGCGCTTTGCAGGAGACCCTGCCGCCAGCGTGTAGGAATTTGCCTGACACGCGGATAGTGAAAACGGGGACTCAAGCCGCGGAAGTACCCCGATGTTTCTGCTTTGTATCCATCCCTACAGTTCACTCCATCGCATCTTGATCTTCACCCGGCAAGCCGCCAGCCACTCTTAGGAGCAGACACATGGACACCAACCAAATCCTCGCCGAGATCCGCGAAGCCAACCTGTCTTACCTGATGCTGGCCCAGAGCCTGATCCGCTCAGACCGCGAACAAGCCCTGTTCCGCCTGGGTGTTTCGGAAGAGACCGCCAACCTGATCAGCGCGCTGACCCCGGCGCAGATGATGAAGATCGCCACCGGCAACACGCTGCTGTGCCGCTTCCGCATGGACGACGACCTGGTCTGGGGCCTGCTGACCAGCCACGGCAAGTCGGCCTCGAACGACAGCGTGTCTCGCCTGCATGCCTCGATCCTGATGGCCGGCCGCCATCAAGAGGCGGCCTGACCTGATGTCCCTGGTCCGGCGGGTTGCCGGACAGCCTTGACACCGATACAGATCAAATCAACAGGACGGAGAGAAGACCATGGCCCGCAGCAAAAGCATCCTGACAGAAGCACGGCAGATCGAACGTGCCGTCATCCTGATCAACCTGGGCGCCCGCCTGCAGGTGCTGGAATCTGAAACCGACCTGTCCTACGAGCGCCTGCTGCGCCTGTACAAGGAAGTCTCTGGCAAGAGCCCGTCCAAGGGCCAGTTGCCCTTCTCCACCGACTGGTTCATGACCTGGCAGCCCAACATCCACGCCAGCCTGTTCCTGAACATCCACGAGTACCTGAACAAGACCTCGGAACTCGAAGAGATCGACACCGTCATCAAGGCCTACCAGCTCTACCTGGAGCAGACCGCTTCGCAAGGCCTGGAGCCCATGCTCTCCGTCACCCGCGCCTGGCGCCTGGTCAAGTTCGTCGACAACGGCATGCTGACCATGACCAAGTGCACCGGCTGCGGCGGCCATTACGTGACCCACCCGCACGAGATCGCCCGCCACTTCATCTGCGGCCTGTGCAACCCGCCGGCCCGCGCCGGCAAGGGCCGCCAGGCAGGCGCCCTGCAGCTGCCCAGCGCGGCCGAGCGCGTGCAGCAAAGCCAGCAGGAAGCCAGCGCCCTTGCCGCAGCGGCCGCCGCAGCAGACGAAGCGGACCTGGTGCTCAGCAACGGCAAGGTGATCGATTCGTCGGCCGAAGCCCACTGACGCCACCGCCACCCTGACCCCCACCGAATTCCCGACCCGGCAGCAATTTCCCTGGCATCAACCCGAGCCCGGCTCAAGTTCACGCCGCCGCTGCCGAAGAACCCCTTACGCAGTGCCTGCTTCCCGCAGGACCCCGCTGCAGCGTTTCATGCTTGTCTCCTCCTAGCACTCCCCTGTGCTTTCCTGGCGGACTCCCTGGCGGAGCCCGCCATTTTTCTTTGGGGAGGCGACTTCGCTGCCTGTCGCCGTGGCTTTGGGCTGCTTTTCCGCCTTTCCGCAAGTCTCAAGCCGGCGATGCTCAGCGCCGATATGTTCGCCAAGGGTCGCACTCCTGGCGACTCCACGAGATTCGGAACTCCACACCATGTTCGTCATCGTCGGTTGGCTGCTCGCCATCGGTTGCATCTTCGGCGTGTACATCGCGCACGGGGGCAACATCGGGGTGATCCTGCACGCCCTGCCCTTTGAAATGCTGACCATCTTTGGTGGCGCGATTGGCGCCATGGTGGCCAACAACCAGCCCAAAGTGCTGAAGGCCACGATGAAGGGGCTGGGTGCCTGCTTCAAGGGCTCGAAGTACTCCAAGGCCCGCGCGATGGAGCTGCTGGCGCTGCTGTTCGAGATCCTGCAGAAGGCCCGCAAGGAAGGCCTGATGTCGATCGAGAAGGATGTGGAAGATCCGCACAACTCGCCGCTGTTCCAGAAATTCCCGGTGGTGGGCCATGACCACCACGTGACCGAATTCATCACCGACTACCTGCGCATGATGGTCTCGGGCAACCTGAATGCCCACGAGATCGAGTCGCTGATGGACACCGAACTCGAAACCCACCACCACGAGGCGCACGGCGCTTCGGCGGCCATCGCCCGGCTGGCCGGCGCGCTGCCCGCCTTCGGCATCGTGGCTGCGGTGCTGGGTGTCGTGAACACCATGGGCTCGGTGGGCCAGCCGCCCGCGGTGCTGGGCGGCATGATCGGCTCGGCGCTGGTCGGTACCTTCCTGGGCATCTTGCTGGCCTACGGCTTTGCCGAACCGCTGGCGGGCCTGCTGGAACAGAAGATCGACGAAGACGGCAAGGAACTGCAATGCATCAAGACCACGCTGCTGGCCTCGATGCAGGGCTACGCACCGCAGGTCGCCATCGAATTCGGCCGCAAGGTCCTGTACTCCACCGAGCGCCCGACCTTCGGCGAGCTCGAAAGCCACGTCAAGAAGAAATGACAGCCCCCAAGACGCTGAGTACAGCGTCGCCCCCCCGAGGGGGAGCGGCTGCCTTGGGGCGGCCCGGCGGCAGCCAACTCTTCACCAACGGAGACCTGAGCCATGGCGGGTGATGCGAAAAAGCTCCAGCCCATCATCATCAAGCGCGTCAAGAAGGGCGGCCATGGCGCCCATGGCGGCGCCTGGAAGATTGCCTACGCCGACTTCGTGACGGCGATGATGGCCTTCTTCCTGCTGATGTGGCTGCTGGGCTCCACGACCGAGGGCGACAAGAAAGGCCTGCAGGACTTCTTCCAGTCGCCGCTGAAGGTGGCGATGGGCGGTGGCTCCGGTGCCGGCGATGCGTCGTCCGTCATCAAGGGCGGCGGCGAGGACCTCACCCGCAGCGGCGGCCAGGTCAAGCGCGGCGACATCGAAGCCGGCAAGCGCACCTTCAACCTGCAGGCGCTGAAAGCCGAGCAGCTGCGCGCCGAGGCCGGGCGGCTGCAGGAACTGAAGGCCAACATCGAGCAGCGCATGGGCGCCAGCGAGAAGCTCAAGGCCCTGTCCTCGCAGATCCGGCTGGACATGACACGCGACGGGCTGCGCATCCAGATCGTCGACGACCAGAACCGGCCGATGTTCGACTCCGGCAGCGCCATCGTCAAACCCTACATGCGAGAACTCCTGCGCGCGATCGGCGAGGTCTTGAGCGACGTGCCCAACCTGCTGACCGTGGAAGGCCACACCGATGCCACCCCCTTCCCCGGCGGGGAACGCGGCTACAGCAACTGGGAGCTCTCGGCCGACCGGGCGAACGCTTCGAGACGGGAGCTGATGGCCGGCGGCCTGGCCGAAAACCGCGTGCTGCGGGTGCAGGGCCTGGCCTTCAGCCAGCCCTTCAACCGGCAGGACCCCACTGACCCGAGCAACCGACGCATCTCGATCATCGTGATGAACCGGGAAGCCGAAGACCGTGTGTTCAAGACCGCGCCGGAGCCTCTGCCGGAAGCCGCGCCGGCCACGGCGCCGGAGGCGGCCGAAGAAAAGCCTTCACATTGAACTCAAGTGTGCCCACCCCCCGCCGATAACGCTCTCAAGACCGCCGAGAGGAACCCGACATGAGCAACCCCACCGACCTGAAATTCCTTGTTGTTGACGATTTCTCCACCATGCGGCGCATCGTGCGCGGCCTGTTGAAGGAAATGGGCTGCAACAACGTCGAGGAGGCCGAAGACGGCCAAGTCGCGTTGAACATCCTGAAAGGCGCGAAGTTCGACTTCGTCGTCAGCGACATCAACATGCCCAACATGAACGGCTTCGACCTGTTGAAGGCCATCAAGGCCGACGACACCCTGAAGCACCTGCCGGTGCTGATGGTGACCGCCGAAGCGCGCAAGGAAGACATCGTGCTGGCCGCCCAAAGCGGCGCCGCCGGCTACATCGTCAAGCCTTTCACCAAGGCAACGCTGGAAGAAAAAGTCCAGAAGATCATGCAGAAGCTGGCCGCCACGGCCTGATGCGATCACCCCAAACAACAGGGACCCAGCCATGAAAATGGAAGATCTGACCGCCGTGGCACCCGTCGAGCCCTTGATGGTCTCGCCGGAAGTGTTTCAGCAACTCGGCAACATCACCCGCGTGCTGCACGACACCATGCAGCAACTGGGCGTGATGCCCAAGCTGCAAACCGCCACAGACGGCCTGCCCGACGCCCGCAGCCGGCTGACCTACATCGCCACCAAGACGGCAGAAGCCGCCAACAAGGTGCTGAACTCGGTCGACCAGGCCAAGACCGACCATGCCCGCATCACCGAACTGACGCGCGACATGGCAGCGGCCATCGTGGCCGACCCGGTTCGCGCCGTGGCCTCCGGCTCGGTGATGAATTTCGTCAAGGAAGTCGAAGGCGCCACCTCGCGCATCGACAACCACCTGACCGACATCATGATGGCGCAGGACTTCCATGACCTGACCGGCCAGGTGGTGGCCAAGGTGGTGACGCTGGCCAACGACCTGGAAGACAGCCTGGTCAAGCTGCTGGTGCAAGTCATTCCGCCGGAACAGCGCGAGAAGATCGAGCCGCAGATGCTGCAAGGCCCGGTGGTGAACGCCGAAGGTCGCACCGACGTCGTCACCAACCAGGGTGAAGTCGACGATTTGCTGGCCAGCCTGGGCTTCTGAGCCCCGCCTGCATCCACCTGACAAACGCGCCCCACCCCGGGCGCGTTTTGCCATCCGCCGCCCTCCTTCCCGCCACGCCCATGAGCGACACAGCAGACCCCGCTGCCGCCGCAGCAACCGCCGAAGCAGAAGACCTTGACGCACCCGTGGCGCAGGCCCTGGCCTGGCTGCTGCCGCAGCACCGGGCCACGCCAGCCGACGCGCTGCAACGCATCCGCGTGATCTGCCAGCGGGCCGGCAGCGAGCTCTACCCTGCGCTGCTGCTGGTGCTGGCCACGCATCAGTCGGTGCCGCGCGAGATCCTGGCCGCTGCCATCAAGCAGTTCCGCCGCGACTGCGACGCCTTCAGCCGCGAAGACGTCTGCGGCCTGCTCAACGGCATCGCCAACGGCGGCTTCCAGGGCTTTGACGTCATCCTGCGCACCCGCAAGACCGGGGAAAAGAAGTCCTCCGGCTTCTCCTGGATCCGCGAGGATGATCAATAGGACCTGATAAACCCCGGGTTCTCCGAGCGCTGCCCAATCGGCGCATCGCCACAATCACTGCCAGATGCTGATCTGGCCGCTTCCCGCCTTGCTGACCTGGCTTGCTGCCTGGGGTATGTTCCTCGGGCTGCCGGCGCTGGGCGTGGCCGGGTTGGCGGCGTTCGTGATCGCGGCGGTGCTGGGCTGCGGCGCTGCACTGCTGGCCCGCCGGCAGACGCTGTGGCGCCAGGGTTTCATCGCGCTGGGCTTTCCGCTGTCGCTGCTGGCCCTCGGCGGCGCCGGCCTGCCGGGCTGGCTCTGGCTGCTGCCGCTGGGCGGTTTGCTGCTGCTCTACCCGCTGCGCAGCTGGCGTGACGCGCCGCTGTTCCCCACGCCCGAAGCCGCGCTGCAAGGCCTGGCACGCACCGCGCCCCTGCCCGCCGAAGCCTCGCTGCTGGAAGCCGGCTGCGGCCTGGGCGACGGCCTGCGCGCCTTGCGCGCCGAATACCCGCAAGCCCGCCTGTTGGGCCTGGAATGGAGCTGGCCGTTGCGCCTGTTGTGCGACTGGCGCTGCCGCCGCGCCGGCCTGCAGGCGCAAGTCAGGCGTGCCGACATCTGGGCCTGGGACTGGTCGGCCCACCAGCTCGTGTACCTGTTCCAGCGGCCCGAAAGCATGCCCCGTTCGGTGGCCAAGGCCGAGCGGGAACTGCAGCCTGGCGCGTGGCTGGTCAGCCTCGAATTCGAGGCCACGGAACTGGTGCCCAAGGCCAGGCTCGAAAGCGTGGCCGGCAAGCCGGTGTGGCTGTACCAGGCGCCGTTCAAGCGGCGCTGAAAGCGCCCCGTCCGCAGCCCGCGGCCATTCGTCCACTGCCGTGAGGACTGGCTGACCATTCTTCGACCATGGCCTTCCACCGCAAGCGCAAGCTCAACGACACTGCATCCAACCATTCGGCTACCGGCCCATGACACAAGACTTGATGGCACCGGAGACAGTTGTTTGCACACCCGTGCCCATGTGCTGAAGCATTTCGCCAAGCTGATGCTTCCCTTCGGTGCCCTGACCTGCGCGTTGGCAGGCGTGGCGCTGTGGCGCGGGCTGGACTATGAGGAAGACAGGGCGCTGTTCGCCGAGCAGTCGGCCGCGCTGCGCGGCGCCACTGCGCTGACCGAATCGCTCGCGCCTGTCTTCCGGCACGTGCGCTCGCTGACCCAGGAAGACCCGGTGCGCCAGACCCTCGCCCACCCGGACGACACGCAGCCCATGGCCAAGGCCTTCCACAGCCTGCTGCAACGCAACCCGAACTACCAGCAGGTGCGCTGGCTGGACACCTCCGGCCGCGAGCGGATGCGCATGCAGCTGGTCGACGGCAAGCCGCAGCGGGTCCAGGTCGAGTCCGAGCTGCAGGACAAGTCCGAACGCTACTTCGTCAAGGAAGCCCGGGTGATGCCGCCAGGGGCGATCTACCTGTCGCAGGTGGACGCCTACCAGGAGCACGGCAAGGTGCAGCTGCCGCTGCGCCTGGTGCTGCGGGTGTGCATCGGCGTGGCCGACGACGCCGGCAAGCCGCTGGGCCTGCTGATCATCAACCTCGATGCCAACGCGATCTTCGCCACGCTGGACCGCACGTCCACCGTCGGCAACCGCCAGCTGCTGCTGGTGGACGACCAGGGCCGCTGGCAACGCGAGTTCCGCGCGCCAGCGACGGCCGACGCCCCGCGCATCGCCGACTTCGGCAACCAGCACCGCGGGCTGTGGTCACGCCTCCAGGCCGAGCGCGAAGGCACGGCCATCGACAGCGGGCTGTGGGCCTGGCGCAGCATGGACCCGATGGCGATGGACCAGGCACCGCAACAGTCGCACAACATGCGCTGGTTGGTGCTGACCTACCGGCCGATGGGGGAGCTGCAGGCCACCCGCCTGCGGCTGACGCTGGGTGTGCTGGGCTTTGCCGCCTTGACCCTGTCCATGCTGGCCTTCCTCTGCTGGCGGCTGGCCAAGGAGCGCGGCCTGCTGGTGCAGGCCAGGCAGGATGCCGAGAGCGCTGCCCGCACCAAGGCCGCCTTCCTGGCCAACATGAGCCACGAGATCCGCACCCCGCTGCACGCGGTGGTCGGCATGACGCTGCTGCTCAAGCGCAGCCCCTGCACGCCGCAGCAATCCGAGCGGCTGGAACGCATCCACAGCGCCGCCGGCCACCTGCTGGCGCTGCTGAACAACATCCTTGATGCCTCCAAGCTCGAAGCCGGCGGCCTGCAGCTGGAGGCGGTGGATTTCTCGCTGCCGGCGCTGCTGGACTCGGTGGTCTCGCTGGTCACACCGGCCGCCGAGACCAAGGGCCTGTCGCTCAGCGTGGACCACCGCGACTGCCCGGACTGGCTGCGCGGCGACCCGCTGCGCCTGCGCCAGGCCTTGCTGAACTACGCCAACAACGCCGTCAAGTTCACCGAGCGCGGCGGCATCTCGCTGAATGCCCGGTGCCAGCCGCTGCCCGAGGATCCGCAGCGGCTGGAATTGCTGCTGGAGGTGGAGGACACCGGGCCGGGCATCGCGCCCCAGGTGCTGGCCCGACTGTTCGGCGAGTTCGAGCAGGCCGATGAAACCGTCGTGCGCCGCTTCGGCGGCACCGGGCTGGGCCTGGCCATCACCCGCAAGCTGGCGCGCTGGATGGGCGGCGAAGCCGGCGCCACCAGCGAGCCCGGTCGCGGCAGCGTGTTCTGGCTGCGGGTGCCGATGCAGCGCGGCCAGCCGGTGACCACGGCCACGCTCTCCAGCGGCGAAAACCACGGCGCCGACCAGTTGCTGCGCCAGCGCCATCCCGGCGCCCGCGTGCTGCTGGCCGAAGACAACCCGGTGAACCGCGAGATCGCCTGCGAATTCCTGGCCCATGCCGGCCTGCAGGTCACCGCGGTAGACGATGGCGCCAAGGCGCTGGACCTGGCCCTGGCCAAGGACTTCGACCTGCTGCTGCTGGACATGCAGATGCCCGAGCTCGACGGCCTGGAAGTGGCCCGCCGCCTGCGCGCCGGGCGCGCCGCCCCGCCGCATGTGCCCATCCTCGCCCTCACCGCCAACGCCTTCGACAGCGACCGCCAGGCCTGCCTGGCCGCCGGCATGGACGACTTCATCACCAAGCCCGTCAACCCCGAGCACCTGTACCTGATGCTGCTGCGCTGGCTGGACCATGGCAAGCAGGAGCGCGAGCACTACGCGCAAGTGGCGCAGTGAACCGAAGCGTAGCGCCAAACGCCCTACATCTGCCGGAACAGGTGCAGGAAGCTGCGACTGACTGGCAGCACCTCGCTGCGGTCCTTCAGATGGATGTCGGCGGTCTCGTGCAAGCCGCGGGTCACATGGCTGACCGCAGACAGATTCACCACCACCGAGCGGTGCACCTGAGCAAAGCAGGCCGTGTCGAGTTGCGGCAGCAGTTCCTTCAGCGGCGTGCGCAGCAAGGCCTCCGCAGGCTGGCCAGTTTCGCTGCGCCAGGCCACCAAGGTGTACTTCTCATCGGCCCGAAGAAAGTCGATCTGCTCGACCGGAATCAGTCTCAATGACTGACCCACCCCGGCGCGAAGCCAGCGCAACGGCGCCGCGCCGATACCGGCGGTTTGCTCCTGGCGCTGCAGCAAGCCCGCCAATTGCTGCAACATGACTTCGATGCCAGGCCCCGGCACCTCGACCATCCTCAGGCGCTCCTTCAGCCGGGCCACCGTCTCGGCCAGCCGGGCCGCTTCGACCGGCTTGACCAGGTAGTCCAGCACCCCATGCTCGAAGGCCTTCAGCGCGTAGTGATCGAAAGCAGTGACGAACACGAGATGGGCACGCCGGCCGATCTGCCGCGCCGCCTCCAGGCCTGAAATGCCCGGCATCTGCACGTCGAGAAAGCAAATGTCCGGTTGCAGGGCCTCGACTCCTGCCAGCGCCTCGCGGCCATTGCGGGCCTGCGCCACGACCAACAGCTCGGGCCAGACCTGGGCCAGCATCAGCGCCAGCTCATCACGCAACAGTGGCTCGTCATCGGCAATCAGCGCCGTCGGGCGTCGATCAGTCATGGCGCACCAAGCCCGGACTCGGACTCTTCAGCGGTTTCAGCTGGGAACTCCAGTTCAGCACAGACACCATGCGGCATCAATGCGGTCAAACTCAGCCGGGCATCGCCTGCAAAGGCCAGCAGCATCCTCTCGCGCAACATCGCCAATCCGGTGCCTGGCGGGTCACTGCCGCCGCACTGCAGGCCCACACCGGTGTCCAGGACACGGGCGGTGCAGCGTTGCCCGCGCCGCGATATGCAGACCTCGATCCGTCCCCCCTCCTCGCTGGGGTCGATGCCATGCCGTACTGCGTTTTCCACCAGCGACAGCAGCGCCATCGCCGGGCAGCGCAATGCCGTCGTGGTCTCGTCTGCATGTACCGCGTAGTGGAGGCGGTCGGGCATGCGCATGTGCATCAATGCCAGGTAGGCACGTACCAGCGCCAACTCCTGCGCCACGGTGGCGCTGGGCTCGTTCAGCCTCGGCACGGCGGCACGCAGATAGGCAATCAGGCTGTCGAGCAACGCTGGCGCCCGCGGCGAGCCCACATTCACAAGCGCCCGCACGTTGGCCAGCGTATTGAACAGGAAATGCGGCTGCACCTGCGCCTGCAGAAGCCGCAACCGGGCATCCAGCGCCTGGCGCTGCAGTTCACTGCGCTCCAGCTCGAAGCCCAGCGCCAAGTGGCGTGCCAGTCCTTCGCGCTGCCGCACCATGGCACCGAGCGCCAGCCAGGGCCCGAACAGCACGCCGCAAAAACACAGCGTGCGAAAACCGTTCAGCCGCGTCGGCTCCTGCAAGAGTTGCGGATCGCCGCCGGAAGTGAGCCACATGGCCGCATAGGCACCGATCGGCGCCGCCACCACGACACCCAGCAGTTGCAGCACCCAGCGCGCAAGCCATGCCGGCAGCCGCACCGGCCACTGCTCGGCCCAGCCGTAGGCCAGCATCATCGCCAGCCCGGTGACCACCGCGCGCGCCACCCAGGCCAACAGCGGAGTGACGGTGGAACCCACCCCGAACACCAGGCCGAACGGCAACGTGGCGAACAGCACGAAGCGCACCCGCCGCCACGCCACCAGGCGCCGCAGGCAAGAAGCTGGCAGATCCGAGATGGCGTTCATGCCTTGAGCATAGGGGAGCGGCGTTAGCGCAGTCTCGGCAGCCACATCAACATGGCGGCCGCGCCGATCCCCAGCGCGGTCAGCAAGGTGATCACGCCCAGGCCCGCAGCCATCGCCAGGCGGCCCCGCGACCCGGCCTGGGCACGCACCCGGAAATAGATCTCCAGCACCGACAACGGCAGCAGGTACTGCGCGAAGGCGAGAAACGTCAGGAAGGGCCCCTGGAAGCTGCGCGGATCAAAGCCCGCGGGCCCGCGGTTCAGCACCAGCCAGGCCATCAGCCCGATGCGGAAAAACCACACGCCCGCCACCGCCAAGTAGAGCCGCAGCGCCCAGCGCCGATGGCTGTCGAATCGACGGGCCACCGCGTCCCGTCCGGCCAGTGCGGCAAAGGTCAGGATCAACAAGGCATTGACGCAAATGGCCAGGTGCTGGGAGGTATCACCCACGCCCTGGCGGGTGCCCACGATGAACAGCCCGCCCAGGCTCATCACCACCGCCGAGAACAGGTAAACCCGCCCGTTCCAACGATGCAGCGCCGGCGCCCGCCGCCGCACTTGCGGCAGCAGCTGGATCGCGCCGCCCACGATGATCAGCACTGCAAACAGCAGATGCGAAGCGACCACCCCGTTGCCCAGCGTGTCGCCCGGGACCAGGCCACTCGGCAGTGTCTGGTTCCAACGAGAAGTCTGGCCATCCGCCACGGCACGGCCGTAGAACACCGCCACGTAGCCAGCAAACATCAGCTGGCCGACCACCGCCACAACGCACCAGCCTGCTGCGGCTGCCTTCAGCACAGCCGTCGGCCAGCAAGCGGCAGGCGCAGAGAAGGCCTGGGATGGGTGGCGAATGGAAGGCGGCATGGCATCGACTCCTGCGGTTGGGCCGGCCACCCGGCGCGCAGTGCAACGGGCGATGGCGAACAACCCAGTGTGCCGAGCGAGCGGATGCGCCGAAAGCGCCATGGGACGGACCACTGCGCGGCGGCTTCGAGCCACGCCAGATGCGGATGAACTGCGCCCTGCCTGCAGCCGTTACACCTGAATCGCGCTTTGCGGGTCCGGTACCGGCGGTCTACTCGCCAACCAAGCCATTGCGAATCGCGTAGACCGTCAGCTCGGAGTTGTTGCCCAGCGCCAGCTTTTCCAGCACCCGGGCGCGGTAGACGCTGACCGTCTTGGGCGACAGCGTGAGTTCGGTGGCGATGTCGGACAGGCGCTTGCCGGAGGCGATCATCACCAGGGTCTGCAGTTCGCGGTCGGAGAGCTTTTCGTGCGGGCTCTCGTGCTGGTCGTCCTTGCCGATGTTCTCGGCCAGCAGCTGGGCGATTTCCGGGGTGATGTACTTGCGGCCCTGGGCCACCGTGCGCACCGCCTGCACCAGCACCGCCGGGTCGCCGCCCTTGTTGACGTAGCCGTGCGCGCCGGCCTTCAGCGCGCGGATGGCGTACTGGTCCTCGGGGTACATGCTGACCACCAGCACCTTGACCTGCGAGCCTTCGTCCTTCAGCACGTGCAGCACGTCCAGGCCGCTGCGGCCGGGCATGTTGATGTCCAGCACCAGCACGTCGCAGGTGTCCTTGCGCAGCAGGGCGCGCAGCTCACCATAGTCGCCGGCCTCGCCAATGACTTCGAGGTCAGGCGCATCGGCCAGGGTGTCGCGGATGCCGCGGCGGATCAGGGCGTGGTCGTCACAAACAATGACGCGGGTCATAGGCTTCCCCAGGCGGACGGGTCGTGCGGCCCATGGTCGTCGTCCTCGTCGCCGGGGAGGGTCGGGATGGCATCGGGCTGCAGTGGCACCGAGAGTATCAGCGTTGTGCCGGTCGGGCCGCTGGAAAGGTCGACCCAGCCACCCACGGTGGACGCCCGCTCGTGCAGCCCGCGAATGCCGAAGCTGCGTGTCTTGGCCAGGTCCTCGCCGGACAAGCCCTTGCCGTTGTCGCTCACTTCCAGCGACAGCACGTCCTGCGCCAGCGACAGGTCCAGCCGCACCTTGCTGGCCTGGGCATGCTTGCTGACGTTGGTCAACGCTTCTTGTGCGGTGCGGTAGGCCACCAGCGGCACGCCGGCTGGCAGCACCGGGTTGTCCTGGCTGGTGCGGAACTCGGTGGTGATGCCGGTGCGCTTCTCGAAGCGGCTGGTCATCCACTGCAGCGCGGCCACCAGGCCCTGCTCCAGGATGGCCGGGCGCAGGTTGTGCATGATGCGCTGGCTGGCTTCCAGCGCATGGGTCACGGTCTCGATCGAGGTTTCCAGCCTGGCCTTGAGTTCCGGCGGCGTGCTGGCCTGGCGCGCCATCCAGGCCAGCTCGAACTTCAGCGCGCTCAAGCCGCCGCCCACGTCGTCGTGGATCTCGCGGGCAATCGCCGCGCGTTCCATCTCCACGCTGGTCTGCAGGTGCTGGGCCAGTTCGGACAGGCGCTGGCGCGACGCGGCCAGTTCGCGGTCGGCGCGCTGGCGGGCGCGCAGCGTCTGGTGCGCGGCAATCGCGTGCTCGACCGCCGGCACCAGCCTGGCCAGCTTGGCCTTGAGCAGGTAGTCGCTGGCGCCATCGCGCATGGCCTGCACCGCCACGTCCTCACCGATTTCGCCGGAAACCAGGATGAAAGGCAGCTGCAGCCCCATGCCGCGCACGATCTCCAGCGCCTTCAGCCCGGAGAAGCCGGGCAGGTTGTAGTCGGAGATGAGGGCGTCCCAGGGCTGGCCCAGCGCGGCGCGAAAACCGGGCTCGGTGTCGACCCGCAAGGTTTCGACCTGCAGCCCGCCTCGTTGCAGATGGGCCATGACCAGCGCATGGTCAAGGTCGGAGTCTTCCAGGTGCAGCACCCGCAGCGGGCGGCTCGGATCAGGAACAGCCATTGCTGAAGTATGAACCAGCGCTCGGGGGCCTCGACCGGCGGCGCCCAAGTTTTCTCGCGACTCGGGTGGCGCTCGCTGGCCCTTAATCACGAAATACGCCCTCTTTCTACCTGTGATCGGGTCAACCTCAGGGGGTCTCGTGCCGAAAAATCACTGGCAACTCCTCCACTGACTGTGTCTGTGGGAGGCCGAGTGGCGTGTCGCCCGGCCGGTCCCGAAATAGGGGGAGAACGGAAAAAACTGCCCTGGAGCAACGATGCAGACAATTGAAGTCCAAGTGCCTGATGCGGGAGGAGGTCCCGGCATGCCATTGCTGGCGGCCGCCGACCTCCAGGATCACCTCATGGTGGCCAGCAACGACCTCGAACGCCTGCAGCGGCTGCTGGACGACGCGAGTGAAACGCTGTCCGGGCATTTTTACGGCGCCAGCAGCCAGCTGAACGACGTGATGAGCGCATTGAAAGCGCTGCCCGACCTCGACGGCAGCATGCATGTCGCCATGCAGAACCTGGCCGGCGCGATCACCGCGCTGCAGTTCCATGACATGGCCACCCAATTGATTTGCCACACCCAGAAGCGGCTGCGCAGTTGCGCTGACCGCATCGCCCGTGACGCCATGGGGGATGAAGACGAAGACGGGATGGCGATCGTGGAGGACGGCCCCGGCCGCCCCAACCCGGTGACCCAGGACGAAATGGACGCCGGTTCCATCGATCTGTTCTAGCCCCTCTTCCAACCCGTTCCGCACCTCAGCCTCAGCCCCCCTTAAAGAAATTCTCGGAGAAAAGCGATGCACTCGATTCTTGCCGTTGACGATTCCCCCTCGATGCGCCAAATGGTGGCGTTCACCCTCAAGAACGCCGGTTTCAACGTGGTTGAAGCCGTGGATGGCCAGGACGCCTGGGAGAAGGCCGGCCAGCGCGACTTCAACCTGGTGCTGACCGACCAGAACATGCCCCGCATGGACGGCATCAGCCTGACCAAGAAGCTGCGCGAGAACCCCAAGTTCAAGGCCACGCCCATCCTGATCCTGACCACCGAGTCCAGCGACCAGATGAAGCAGGCCGGCCGCGCCGCCGGTGCCACCGGCTGGCTGGTCAAGCCTTTCGACCCCGCCAAGCTGATCGAGGTGATCGGCAAGGTCATTCGCTGACCTCACCGGTCCACGTTCCGGTCTGACCGGAGCAGCAGAAGTATCAAGATCAGGAGCTTGCAAAAATGGGCGAGACCTCGCACGACAACGGCACCAACGATGGCATCGATCTGAGCCAGTTCTACCAAGTCTTCTTTGAGGAAGCTGGTGAGAACCTGGAAGCGATGGAGCAGAAGCTGCTCGAGCTGGACATCACCGCAGCCGACGACGAGGAGATGAACGCCATCTTCCGTTGCGCGCACTCGGTCAAGGGCGGCGCTGCCACCTTCGGTTTTTCCGACGTGGCCGAATTGACCCACCAGATGGAGACCCTGCTGGACAAGCTGCGCCGCCACGAGCTGCAGCCGACCTCGCAGATGGTCGACGTGCTGCTGTCCGCAGGCGACGCCCTGAAGAGCCTGCTGGCCCGCCACCAGGGCTCAGGCGCCGCGGCGCTGGACACTTCCGAGCTGGTGGCCCACATCCGCGCGCTGGCCGAAGGCCGCGGCGCGTTTGCGCCGGCAGCTGCCGCCACCCCGGCTGCTGCGGCTGCGCCGGTTGCAGCCCCGGCGCCCGCGCCGCTGGTCAGCGGTGTGCGCATGCTGGAGCTGACGGTCGGCCCGCTGGACCACCCTGAAGAGGCCGACAGCATTGCCGACCTGTTCAAGGAAATCACCAACCTCGGCACGATCGAGCCGCTGGACGCCGGCCGCTCGGCCGACGGCATGCGCCGCTTCAAGATCATGACGACGTCGGCCGACGGCGATCTGCTGGACCTGTTCACCTTCCACGTGGCCCGCGAGCAGCTGAAGCTTTCGCCGCTGGGCGATGGCTTCGGTTTCCACGAGGGCGCACCGGGCGCACCCGAAGCGTCTGCCAACGCCAACCAGGACCTGGGCTACGGCTTCTTCGACGACGCCCCTGGCGCGCCGCAGGAAAGCACCGCCGCCGCACCGGCCGCAGCCCCCGCGCCCAGCGCCGAGGTGTCTGTCGTCGCCACGCCGGTGGCCCAGCGCCCGACCGCTCGCGCCGAAGCCAAGGCCGCTGCCGGCCCCGAGTCCAGCACGCTGCGCGTCTCGATCGAGAAGGTCGACCAGCTGATCAACCTGGTGGGCGAGCTCGTCATCACCCAGGCCATGCTGGCCCAGAACAGCCGCGCCGTGGACCAGCAGATCAACCAGCAGCTGCTGTCCGGCCTGGCCGACCTGGAACGCAACACCCGCGACCTGCAGGAAGCGGTGATGTCGATCCGCATGATTCCGATGTCGGTCGTGTTCAACCGCTTCCCGCGCATGCTGCGCGACCTGGCGGCCAAGCTCGACAAGAAGGTCGACCTGGTCACGCAGGGTGAAGCCACCGAACTGGACAAGGGCCTGGTCGAGAAGATCACCGACCCGCTGACCCACCTGGTGCGCAACAGCTGCGACCACGGCATCGAATCGCCGGCAGACCGGGCCGCCAAGGGCAAGCCTGAGAACGGCACCGTGACCCTGGTCGCTTCCCACCAGGGCGGCTCCATCGTGATCGAAGTGCGCGACGACGGCCGCGGCCTGAACCGCGCCAAGCTGCTGAGCAAGGCCCGCGAACGCGGCATCGACGCACCCGATTCGATGACCGACCAGGAGGTCTACGGCCTGATCTTCGCGCCGGGCTTCTCGACCGCCGACCAGGTGACCGACGTGTCCGGCCGCGGCGTCGGCATGGACGTGGTCAAGAAGAACATCACCTCGCTGGGTGGCACGGTCGAGATCGACTCGGCCGAAGGCTACGGCATGAGCGTCAAGGTCCGGCTGCCGCTGACCCTGGCCATCATGGACGGCATGAGCATCGGCGTCGGCGAGGAGTGCTACATCCTGCCGCTGTCCTCGGTGGTCGAATCGTTCCAGATCGAGCCGGGCATGATCAAGACCATTGGCGGCTCGGGCCGCGTGGTCGAGGTGCGTGACGAGTTCATGCCGGTGATCGACCTGGAGAAGGTCTTCGAGGTGCCGCGCTTCGACTTCGAGAACGTCTCGAACATCATGGTCGTGGTGGAAGCCGAAGGCGGCCGCGTGGCCCTGCTGGTCGACGAACTGCTGGGCCAGCAGCAAGTCGTGGTGAAGAACCTGGAAGCCAACTACCGCAAGGTCAACGACGTCTCGGGCGCCACCATCATGGGCGATGGCCGCGTCGCGCTGATCCTGGACATCGGCTCGCTGGTGCGCCGCTCGCGGCACTGATCCCCGCTCCAGCGCCGAAGCGCCTCCACCTGCGCCCTGATCGGCGCAGGCCTGCCTCCTCCTGCTCCCCATCCAGCCCACTCCTATGCTGTCATTCCTCTCGGCCAAGCAGCGTGCACTGCTGGTGCTCGGCTTCATCGCAGCCGGCCAGGCCTGTGTCGCGACCGGCCTGTCGCTTGGCTGGACCACGACCGCCGTGCTCGCCTCCAGCCTGACCCTGAACGCCGTGGCTGCTGCGATCTACGTCGGCAGCCTGATGGTGATCCGTCAGTTCAACGTGCATTTCTGCGGCCTGGTGCGCAACCTGTCCAAGGGCGACCTGTCTCAGGAAATCCGCCCGGTCAATGCGAACCCGGAAACCGCCGTGCTGCTGGGCCTGCTGTCCGAGCTGCAGGCCGAACTGCGCCGCTCGATCACCTCGATCCGCACCGGCGCCGACGGCGTGACCGTGGCCGCCAGCGAGATCGCCACCGGCAACCAGGACCTGTCCTCGCGCACCGAGCAGACCGCCTCCAGCCTGCAGCAGGCTGCCAACTCCATCTCCGAGCTGACCGGCACCGTGCGCCAGAGCGCCGACGCTGCAGCCCAGGCCAACCAACTGGCCAGCTCAGCCGCCGAGGTGGCGCGCCGCGGCGGCGACGTGGTTTCGCAGGTCGTCTCGACCATGGGCGAGATCAGCACCAGCTCGAAGAAGATCGCCGACATCATCGGCGTGATCGATGGCATCGCATTCCAGACCAACATCCTGGCGCTGAACGCGGCCGTCGAAGCGGCACGCGCCGGCGAACAAGGCCGCGGCTTCGCGGTCGTGGCCGGCGAAGTGCGCAGCCTGGCCGGCCGCTCGGCCGAGGCCGCGCGTGAAATCAAGACCCTGATCGGCGCCTCGGTCGAACGTGTCGAAAGCGGCACCCGCCTGGTGCAGGACGCCGGCTCGACCATGACCGAGATCGTCTCCAGCGTGCAGCGCGTGTCCGACATCATTGGCGAGATCAGCGCCGCCGCCAGCGAACAAAGCAGCGGCATCGGCCAGGTCAACAGCGCCGTGACCCAGCTCGACCAGATGACGCAGCAGAACGCTGCGCTGGTCGAAGAGTCTGCCGCCGCGGCCGAGAGCCTGAAGGAACAGGCTTCGCGCCTGGCTGGCGTGGTCGCCAACTTCCGGCTGCAGGACCAGGCTGGTGCGGCGCAAGCGGTGCCCAAGCCGGCGCCGCCTGCCGCCGCGAAGGCGGTCGCCCGCCCCGCTGCCGCACACAAGCCGGCGGCCAGGCCTGTGACTGCCCGCGCACCTTCGCCTGCGCCCGCACGCGCCGCTGCGCCGCCCCCGGCGGCCCGCGTCCCCGCGCCCGCCGGCGACGACGACTGGGCCAGCTTCTGACACGACCGCAGCGCGAGGCGGCAACGCCGGCCTTTGCCACTTCATTGCCTTGAACCCAAGAAACACCGGAGCCTACCCACCATGATGACCTGGATGCGGAACTTCAAGATCCGATTGCGCATGCAAGGCGCGATCGGCATCGTGCTGGCCTTGTTCGCACTGGTCGGCGCCACCGGCCTGATCGGCGGCAGCCAGATGGCCGAACTGAACACCTCGTTCATGACCGCCTCCATCCTCGAGATCAAGGATGTTGCGTCGATCCGCGAGCACCTGGGCGCCGTGCGGCTCTACGAGAAGAGCATGGTCATCGACTACGAAAACACGGCTTCGGTGCAGGCCCATGCCGCCAAATGGCGCGAGAGCGTGGCCTCGCTGAACAAGGCGATCAATGCGCTGCTCGAAGGCGAGGAAGATGAAGACAACGCGGTGGCACGCGAGGCGCTGAAGGACGTGGCGGCCTACACCGAGGGCACCAGCCGCGTGATCAAGCAGATCGAGGCCGGCGCGTTCGACAACGCCCGCACGGCCGACAAGATGCTGGGCCGCGCCAAGGAATCGATCGCGTCGGCCGAGACCAAGTTCGAAAAGATCGAGCAGATCATCGACAACGAGGCCTTGAGCACCCAGCGCGAGTTCAACGAGAAGATGCACATGACGCTGATCATGTTCATCGGCGTGCTGGCGGTGGTGGTCATCGTCGTCGTGCCGGCCACGCTGCTGAACTCGGCCTCCATCATCAAGCCGATGATGCATGCCACCGAGATCGCCAACGCGATCGCCGAAGGCGACCTGACCCACCGCATCGACGCCACCGGCAAGGACGAGGCCGGCGAGCTGCTGCGCTCGCTGCAGCACATGCAGCAGTCGCTGGCCGGCCTGGTCGGTGAAGTCCGCAGCACCTCGGGCAGCATCCATGCGGCGGCCAGCGAAGTGGCCTCCGGCAACACCGACCTCAGCGCCCGCACCGAGCAGGCCGCCAGCAGCCTGGAAGAAACTGCCAGCGCCATGGAAGAGCTGACCGGCACCGTGCGCCAGAGCGCCGACTCGGCCAACCATGCCAGCGAGCTGGCCGGCTCGGCCTCCAGCGTCGCCGAGCGTGGCGGCGAGGTCGTGGCCCAGGTGGTGCACACGATGGACGAGATCAACAGCGCCAGCCGCAAGATCGCCGACATCATCGGCGTGATCGACGGCATTGCCTTCCAGACCAACATCCTGGCGCTGAACGCCGCCGTGGAAGCCGCCCGCGCCGGTGAGCAGGGCCGCGGCTTCGCGGTCGTGGCCGGTGAAGTGCGCAGCCTGGCTGGCCGCTCGGCCGAAGCCGCGCGCGAGATCAAGCGCCTGATCAATGCCTCGGTCGAGAAGGTCGACACCGGCGCCCGCCTGGTGCAGGACGCCGGCAGCACCATGGGCGACATCGTCAGCTCGGTGCAGCGCGTCACCGCCATCGTGCGCGAGATCAGCACCGCCGCTTCCGAGCAGAGCAAGGGCATCAACCAGGTCAATTCGGCCGTGGTGCAGCTGGACCAGATGACGCAGCAGAACGCCGCGCTGGTCGAGGAAAGCGCCGCTGCCGCAGAGAGCCTGAAGGACCAGGCCAGCCGGCTCAACAGCGTCGTGGCGCGCTTCCGTGTCGACGCCTCTTCCCCGGTGGCGGTGCCGGCCCCGAAGGCGCCCGTCGCCAGCCCGATCTCGGCTGCGGAGGCCAAGCCCGCCGCATCGCCGTCGAAAGTTACCAAGCCGGCCGCAACCAGCACCGTCAAGGCCGTCGCCAAGCCCGCAGCCGCTCCGGCGCCGCGTGCCCAGGCCGCCACCGCTGCGACCAGCGCCGCCATCAACGAAAGCGACTGGGAAACTTTCTGACCCCCGGTTAGCGGACCACCGCTTCCTGACGCCAGAACCCGGCAAAGACCGGGTCATGCCCCGCGCCCTGCGCGGCGCGTGGCGACAACGGATACCCATGGAGACGCGAGCTTTGCCGTTCGGGCCACCCCAGGCCCGCTCCAACCCATCCGCGCCATCGCCATGAACCACTTTCTCCGCCGCTTCACCATCCGACAGCGGCTGCTGGGCAGCACCCTCACCCTCTGCATCCTGATCCTCGCAATGGGTGGCTGGTCCGCCATCAGCTTCCGCGCGCTGCAGCAGCACGTGGGCGACATGCTGGACATGCAGGCCGCGACCTCGCGCGACACCAGCGCCATCCTGGCTGCGCTCGAACGTGTGCAGCGCCTCGAACAGTCGGTGATGCTCAATGGCAACAATGCCAACGAAGCCGGCGACTACCACGCGCAGTGGAAGAAGACCGTTGCCGCGACCCGCGCGCAGCTCCAGGCCGTGATGGCCGACCCCGAACGCGCCGCCGCCCTCAAGCCTGGCGTGGACGGTTTCGAAGCCCACGTCAAGCCGCTGGAAGACATCCTGCAGCAGGTGGTGGACGCCAAGATGGACGCCACCGCCGCCTATGCCTACGCCGGCCAGGCCCAGGCCGACCTGGACCAGGCCCGCGACGTGTTCAACAAGTGGGTGGCGCAGACCCATGAGCAGATTGCCAGCACCCGCGAAGCCGACCGCAGCTCCGAAGCCGCACAGTCCAGCGTTCGCATTGGCGTGATGCTGGTGGTGCTGGGCGGCATGGCGGCACTGATGCTGACCATGGTGCGCTCCATCACCGGCCCGCTGCACCGCGCCGCCCACCTGGCCGGCGACATTGCCAGGGGCGACCTGTCGGCCAACATCGCCGACGAAGGGCGCGACGAAGTGGCCAATTTCATGCGCGCGCTGGGCGACATGCAGCATTCGCTGCGCGGCATCGTCGGCCAGGTGCGCGACAGTGCCCACAGCATCCGCATCGCCAGCGACGAGGTTGCCACCGGCAACCTGGACCTGAGCCAGCGCACCGAGCAGGCCGCCAGCAACCTGCAGGAAACCGCAGCCTCGATGGAGACGCTGACGGGCACCGTGCGCCACAGCGCCGACGCGGCGCTGCAGGCCAGCCAGCTCGCCACCTCCGCCTCGGCCGTGGCCCATCGCGGCGGCGAGATGGTCGAGCAGGTGGTGCAGACCATGGCGCAGATCAACCATTCCAGCCGCAAGATTGCCGACATCACCGGCGTGATCGACGGCATCGCCTTCCAGACCAACATCCTGGCGCTGAACGCCGCCGTCGAAGCCGCCCGCGCCGGCGAGCAAGGGCGCGGCTTTGCGGTCGTGGCCACCGAAGTGCGCAGCCTGGCGCAGCGCAGCGCCAACGCCGCCAGGGAAATCAAGGGCCTGATCGGTGCCTCGGTCGACAGGGTCGAGAACGGCGCGCGCCAGGTGCAGGACGCCGGTAGCACCATGGGCGAGATCGTCGCCTCGGTGCAGCGCGTCAGCAGCATCATCAACGAAATCAGCGGCGCTGCCGGTGACCAGAGCCGTGGCATCGGCGAGGTCGGCACCGCCGTCAACCAGCTCGACCAGATGACGCAGCAGAACGCCGCCCTGGTCGAAGAAAGCGCTGCCGCGGCCGAGAGCCTGAAGCAGCAAGCCCGCCAACTGGCCGACGTTGTCGCCACCTTCCGACTCGGCTGAGCCTCCGAATGAAAACCTCACCTCCCTCTTCCGCGCGCCCTTCGGGCTCGATCGCCCGTGACGTGGCCTTGCTCGGTGCCAGCGCCAGCCTGCTGATGCTGCTGGCCGTTGGCAGCCTGCTGGGCTGGCGGGCCACCCGGGCCGAACAGCTCCAGGTGACGCAGCAGGCGCTGCAGCGCACCGAAGCCGTCGCCCACATGATCGACGCCTTCGACGCCGCGGCGCGCGAGTCGGCCCTGCAGGCCCACGCCGGCTTCCGCTCGCTGCTGCCCGGCACGCTGAGCCTGGCCGATGGCCAGCTGCTGCACGGCGGCACCGTGTTGAACAATGAATTTGCCGAGGTCGACAAGTTCCACACGCTGACCGGCGGCGTGGCCACCATCTTCATGCGCGACGGCGACGGCTTTCGCCGCATCAGCACCTCGCTGAAGAAGGAAAACGGCGAGCGCGCCGTCGGCACGCTGCTGGACCCGGCCAGCCCGGCCTGGAAGCCGGTCAATGCCGGCGAGCCCTTCGTCGGCCGCGCGGTGCTGTTCGGCAAGCCCTACATGACGCGCTACGAGCCGGTCAAGGACAGCGGCGGCAAGATCATCGCGATCCTGTTCGTCGGCTTCGACCTGAGCGCCATCCAGGCCTCCATCGTCAAGGTGGTCAACGAAGGCCAGCTGTTCGAAACGGGCGGCCTGGTGCTGATCGACCCGAAGAAGGAAGCCAAGGAAGCGCTGCTGCTGGCCCACCCGAATGCGGCCGGCAGGAAACTGCTGGAAGTGGCGCCACAGGCCGAGCTGCTGCTGAGCGCCACCGACACGCCAGTGGCGCTGCCAGCTGGCGCACTGCTGCGAGGCAACCCGGCCGACGACAGCCAGCGCGCCGTGGTACGCAGCGTGGCCAGCACCGGCTGGCTGCTGGTGGCCGAATGGTCGCAGCGCGAGGCCTTGCGCGAGCACTGGGCCGCGATGCGCTGGCTGGCCGGGCTGGTGCTGGGCAGCGCGCTGCTGCTGGGCCTGGGCCTGCGCGACCTGATGCGCCACCGCGTGGCCGCGCCGCTGGCCGAGCTGGCCGTGGGCGTGCACCGCCTGGCCGACGGGGACCTGCGCGAACCGATGCGCAGCGGCCGCAACGACGAAGTGGGCGCACTGGCAAAAGACCTGGAGCACATGCGCCAGCGCTTCAGCCAGGCACTGCTGACGGTGCACGACAGCGCGGAAGCGATTGCCCATGCCTCGGCCGAAGTCGCCGCCGGCAATGCCGACCTGAGCCAGCGAACCGAGCAGACCGCCAGCAATCTGCAGCAAACCGCCAGCGCGATGACGCAGATGAACGGCACCGTGCGCCACAGCGCAGATTCGGCCCAGCAGGCCGACACGCTGGCCGGCTCGGCCAGCGAGGTCGCGCAGCGCGGCGGCGCAGCGGTGGGCCAGGTCGTCGCCACGATGGACCAGATCAATCACGCGAGCCAGAAGATCGCCGACATCATCGGCGTGATCGACGGCATTGCCTTCCAGACCAACATCCTGGCGCTGAATGCCGCCGTGGAAGCCGCCCGCGCAGGCGAGCAAGGCCGCGGCTTCGCGGTCGTTGCCAGCGAAGTGCGCTCGCTGGCCGGCCGCTCGGCCGAGGCGGCACGCGAGATCAAGCGCCTGATCCAGGCCTCGGTCGAGCAGGTCGACAGCGGCACGCGCCAGGTGCGCGACGCCGGCGCGACGATGGAAGAGATCGTGCGCTCGGTGCGCCGGGTCGGCGACATCGTGCGCGACATCAGCACCGGTGCCGCCGAGCAGAGCGACGGCATTGGCCAGATCCACCTCGCGGTGGGCCAGCTGGACCAGATGACGCAGCAGAACGCGGCGCTGGTCGAAGAAAGCGCGGCCTCGGCCGACAGCCTGCAGCAGCAGGCGCAGGCCTTGAGCGGCGCGGTGGCCAATTTCCGGCTGCGCTGAGCCGCACGCACCGCCTTCTCACCATCAGGTCTTCGCGGCAGTTGCCGATATCCCTCGAAGACAAGTTGATTGCCCCGTGAACAACACCGGCCCGTGCCAGGGCCAAGCCACCGGTCAGCCGCCTCGCGCGGCACCGGATTTCCTCAGCCCAAGGAGACACCCATGCGCCATTTCACCGCCACCCTGATCACCGCCGCCGCCGCTCTCGGCTGCTCCGTCGCCCATGCCGCCGCAGGCGGTGCCACCGAGGCCGACGCGATCGCGATGGTCAAGAAAGGTGTGACCTTCGTGAAAGCCAGCGGCAAGGAAAAGGCCTACGCCGAAATCACCAGCAAGACAGGCCAGTTCCGCCATGAAGACCTGTACCTGACCGTCTACAGCATGGACGGCACGGTGCTGGCCCACGGTGCCAACGAAAAGATGGTGGGCAAGAACCTGATCGAGCTGAAGGACGTGGACGGCAAGGCCTTCGTCAAGGAACGCGTGGAGCTGGCCAAGGCCAAGCCCAGCTTCTGGCAGGACTACAAGTTCACCAACCCCGAGACCAAGAAGATCGAGCCCAAGGCGATGTACTGCGAGCGGCTGGACGAAACCGTCGTCTGCGGCGGCATCTACAAATAAGCCGCAACCCGCGCCGCGTCGGAGGCCTTCATGAAACTTGGAACCAAACTGCTGCTGCCGCCCATCATCACGGCCCTGGTCGCGTTGACCGGCGGCGCGATCAACGGCGCGCTGATGCAGCGCGAGGCCAGCAGCAATGCCGAGGTCTTCACCGCCGCGCTGGACCAGTTGCGCACCGTCACCAGCGTGCAGGAGCAGATGGGCCAGATGCACAGCGGCGTGTACCGCACGCTGACGCTGATCGCTTCGATGGACGAGCCCGCCGTGAAGGCGGTGCGCACCAGCCTGCCCAAGCAGGTGCAGGACATCTCCCGCGTGGCCCAGGACATCAGTGGCCTGCACGACGACGACCAGGCCTTGCGCGACAACGCGCAGCAGGTCGCCAAGGACCTCGCCGCCTATGCCAAGCAGGCCGACCAGGCGATTGACCTGGCCCAGGTCGACCCGAACACCGGCGTGGCCGCAATGCAGGGTGCCGACGCCAGCTTCAAGGCGGCCAGCCAGGCCATGTCCAAGCTGATCGACAGCATCGAGGCCGCAGGCCAGCACACGCAGGAGGCTTCTGCCTCGCGTGGCCAGCGCAATTCGCTGGGCCTGGGCCTGCTGAGCCTGCTGCTGACGGCGGTGGCGGTGCTGGTTTGCGCCGCGCTGCTGCGCAGGGTGATCCAGGCGCTGCGCGAAGCTTCGGCGCTGGCCGAGGCGGTGGCCGATGGCGACCTGTCCCAGCAAGCCGGCGAGAACCAGCGCAGCGACGAGATCGGCCAGCTGCAGCGCAGCCTGACGCGCATGGTGCAGCGCCTGCACGACTCGCTGCAGACCGTGCGCCACGCGGCCAGCAGCATCGCCACGACCAGCAGCGAAATCGCCACCGGCAACCAGGACCTGTCCAACCGCACGGAGCAGACGGCCGGCCGGCTGCAGCAGACGGCTTCGTCGATGCTGCAACTCACGGGCTCGGTCGGCCAGAGCGCCGAAGCCGCAGCGCAAGCCAACCGACTCGCCAGCTCGGCCGCCGAGGTCGCCCAGCGCGGTGGCGCAGCGGTCGCCGAGGTGGTGACGACGATGGACCAGATCCAGGCCGCGTCGCGCAAGATCGGCGACATCATCGGCGTGATCGATGGCATCGCCTTCCAGACCAACATCCTGGCGCTGAATGCCGCCGTGGAAGCGGCACGTGCCGGCGAACAAGGCCGCGGTTTTGCAGTGGTGGCCGGCGAGGTGCGCAGCCTGGCCGGGCGCTCGGCCGAAGCCGCGCGCGAGATCAAGGCGCTGATCGGCGCCTCGGTCGACCGGGTCGAGAACGGCTCGCGCCTTGTGCAGGACGCCGGCACGACGATGAACGAGATCGTCGAATCCTCGCGCCGCGTCTCCAACATCATTGCCGAGATCACCGCCAGCACGGTCGAGCAGCGCGACGGCATTGGCCAGATCAATGGCGCAGTGGCGGAGCTGGACCAGATGACGCAGCAGAACGCCGCGCTGGTCGAGGAGAGTGCCGCCGCGTCCGACACCATGAAGCAACAGGCCCTGCGCCTGGCGCAGGTGGTGTCGACCTTCCAGCTCGGCGCCGCCAGCCACGCCGAAGCGCCGCCAGCTGCGCCCAAGCCCAAGCCCAAGGCCGCCGCCAGCACCGCAGCCCCCACGGAGAGCGCCAGGCCCGCCAGCAAGCCGGTGCCGGCGAAGCCCCGCGCATCGGTGGTGGCACAGGCGGCAGCGCCAGCAGCAGCCGGTGGCGACACCGACTGGACGAGTTTCTAGAAGCCCCTTCACATCGCCGGGAAACGGCCGATATCAACGTCATGCGGTGCCGCAAGAAGGCCCGCCCATCCCACGCAAAGGACCCAACACCATGGACATGATCACCGAAGCCAAGCAAGTGGCCCGGCACGAGGCCGCGCGGGCGGGCAAGGCCGCCAAAGGCGCTGCCGCCGTCACGCACGGCGAATACCTGAGCTTCCGCCTCGGCGGCGAGGAATACGGCATCGACATCCTGCGCGTGCAGGAAATCCGCTCCTACGAGCAGCCGACCCGCATCGCCAATGCGCCCGCCTTCCTGAAGGGCGTGGTCAACCTGCGCGGCGTGATCGTGCCGATCATCGACCTGCGCGTGAAGCTGAACTGCGAACAGGCCGAGTTCAACGACTTCACCGTCGTGATCGTGCTGAACATCAAGGGCCGCGTCGTCGGCGCCGTGGTCGACTCCGTCTCCGACGTGCTGGAACTCTCCAGCGACGCGGTCAAGGAAGCTCCGGCCATGAACGCCAACGTCGACATGTCCTTCATCACCGGCATCGCCAACGTCGGCGAACGCATGCTGATCCTGATGGACATCACGCAGCTGATGAGCTCGTCCGACATGGGCTTGATCGACGACAACTCCTGAAATGGGGCACCCGGTTCGGCGGGAAATGGAGCACCCGGTTCGGCGAAACGCCGAACCACCCGCCGGGCGGGTTGCGCGGCCGCCTTGAGGCGGCTCGGCGCCGGCCGCCGGGGGGCGCTTCGTTCACCCGCCGTGCGGATTAGAGAAGGCCGTCACTTGCGACGGCCTTCTTGCTTTGGCGGGCCAGCGTGAACACCTCAAGCTGCGTTGCCGCTGAGTCGATATCCCCCACACAAACCCGAACATTGAAAGGCTCGTTTCGCCATGTCCTTGAACCGATGGAAGCTGGGGGCCCGGCTGGGCGGGGGATTCGCCATCGTGCTGAGCCTGATCGCGGCCATGGCGCTGACCGGCATCTGGCGCCTGCACTCGCTGGAGGCCTCGATGCGCGCGACGATGGAAACGCCGCTCGCCAAGGAGCGCATGTTCGAGGAGTGGTATCGCAACATCGCCGTCGGCGTGATGCGCTACACCGCCATTGCCAAGAGCGCTGACACGACGCTGGAAGCCCAGTTCGCGCCCGAGGTGAAGATCACCACCGCGCGCGGCACCGAGATCGCCAAGCTGCTGGAGGCCATGCCCAAAAGCGCCGAGGAAAGCAGCCTGCTGGAAGGCGTGTACGCCGAGCGCAAGAAGTACATCGCGGCGCGCGACAAGGTTGGCGCCGCCAAGCGCGAGGGCAACTCCGAAGCCGCGGAGCAGTTGCTGGCCAACGAGTTCCGCCCCGCCGCCAAGGTCTACATGGAGAAGATGCAGGCGCTGATCGACTACCAGCACCGGCACATCGACACGCTGGCCGCCGAGAACGACGCGCTGGCTTGGCAAAGCCAATGGCTGATGGGCATGCTGGGCCTGGTGGCGCTAGGCTTGGGCGCCTGCTTTGCCTGGCTGCTCACCGTCTCCATCACCCGGCCGCTGGCCCGCGCCGCAGACGTCGCCGGCCAGGTTGCCGGCGGTGACCTGCGGGTGCAGGTGCGGGCCGAGGGCCGGGACGAGGTCGCCGTGCTGATGCGCGCATTGGGCACCATGACCGACAACCTGCGCGACCTGGTCAGCCAGGTGCGCACGACGACCGACAGCATTGGCACCGCCAGCTCGGAGATCGCCACCGGCAACCACGACCTGAGCGCCCGCACCGAGCAGACCGCTTCCAGCCTGCAGGAGACCGCCGCCTCGATGGAGCAGCTGACCGTCACGGTGCGCCAGTCGGCTGCCTCGGCCCAACAGGCCAACCTGCTGGCCGCCACCGCCGCCGAAGTGGCCGCGCGCGGCGGCACTGTGGTCGGCGAGGTGGTGGCGACCATGAGCGCCATCAGCGCCAGCTCGAAGAAGATCGCCGACATCATTGGCGTGATCGATGGCATCGCCTTCCAGACCAACATCCTGGCGCTGAACGCCGCCGTGGAAGCGGCCCGCGCCGGCGAACAAGGCCGCGGCTTTGCGGTGGTGGCTGGCGAGGTGCGCAACCTGGCCCAGCGCTCGGCCGGAGCCGCCCGCGAGATCAAGAGCCTGATCGGCAGTTCGGTCGAAAGTGTCGACGGCGGCGCCCGCCTGGTCGGCGACGCCGGCCGCACCATGACCGAGATCGTCACCTCGGTCCAGCGCGTGAGCCACATCATTGGCGAGATCACCACCGCCACCGCCGAGCAGAGCCAGGGCATCAGCCAGGTCAATGGCGCGGTCACGCACCTGGACCAGATGACGCAGCAGAACGCCGCGCTGGTCGAAGAGTCGGCTGCGGCGGCGGAGAGCATGAAGCAGCAGGCCGAACAGCTGACTCACCTGGTCGGCCGCTTCCGCCTGCCGGCGAACGCTTGACGCTGAACCGCTCGACGGGCCCGGGCTTCAGGGCTTGGGCGTGAGCAGGAACACCTTGGTCAGCCCGGTGAAGACGTTGTAGGACTCACCGGCGATCAGACCCGCGTCGTTGACGGCCATGGCCTGGCGCAGCCGCCAGCCCAGCGCCAGAACAGCCGGCTCCACCAGCTGGTTCAGGTCGGCGATCTGGCCGTTGGTCCAGATCGTGGCGTGCGGATAACGCTCGGAGGCGGTGTAGGCCCAGCCGACCACGGTGCCCAGGTTGTTGAGCGCCTTGGCCTGGCTGATGCTGCCGCCCAGCGTGCCCAGGTCGATCACACTGCCGCCGCTCCACAGCGTCGCGTGCACGTTGATCGCGCCCAGATCTGACACGCCGGCCATCTCGCCGTTTTCATTGAGCGCATAGGCCTCGCTGAATTGGCCGCCGGGCAGCGTGCCCATGTCGGTCACCACGCCATTGATCCAGCGGGCCGCATGCTGGTTGCCGCTGGCCGTGCCGGCCCAGCCTGCCACCACCCCGGCGTCATTGACCGCCGTGGCGGTGCTCTGGTCGCCGCCCAGCGTCCCAAGGTCCGAGACCACTCCGTTGGTCCACGAGGTCGCATGCGACAAGCCCGGCGTGGCCTCCGCGTAGCCCACCACCAGGCCGCTGGCGTTGACATCGGCGGCATACGAGATGCGGCCACCAGGCAGCGGCGGCAGCACCGTGTAATCGCTCGCGCTGCCATGCCACCAGATGCCGGCCGTCTGGCCGTTGTATTCGCCGTAGCCCACCACGTCGCCGATCTCGTTCAGGCCGTTGGCACCGCTGTTGCGCAATTCGTCCGGCCCGAAGTCCACCGCCAGCTTCTGCTGCCACACCGTGGCATTCGAAAAGCCCGAAGGATTGCCCGAAGCGCCGGCCACCCAGCCGTTCTGGGCCATGGAAGTGGCTCGCTCGAAGTCGCCGCCCAGCGTGGGCAGGATGGTGAAGGTGTAGGCAGCAGCAGCCTGGGCGGGCGTGGCAGCCAGTGCGGCAAGACAGAGGGTCGATGCGCCCAGCAGCAGCCGAACAGCAGCCACCCGCGAGGCAAAAGCAGGTGAAAGGTGCATCACTTGGTTTCCGTTCAGAAAAAGTTGAGGAACAGCCATGGTCGCCAAGGCCGGGTCGGCTGTCTCTCCCCTGTTCGGCGTCCATCCATGTGGCGCTGGGCGTGCCTCGACGACGTTCAGGCCGGCCACGGCGACTGCCCCCGGAACAGGCCTGTCATGCGGGCGCCTCTACCATTGGCACCCATCGGCCCTGATCGGCTGGTGTGACGATCTTTCCTTGCGCCACCAGGCGTGCCAATCCGAGGCTCCGCGCGATGCGACACCTTTCCCCCGCCGGCCAGCAGGCCATCAACGACATCGCCCAGCGACACGGCTTCAGCCAGGACGCGGTGATGCACATGCTGGACGCCGTGGTGCGCGGCAACGGCGGCATGGCGCAGTTCAGCCACGGCGAGTTCGCCGGCTCCGGCCAGTGGATGCGCGGCGGCATGACCATGGTGTCGGACATGTTCAACAACTACCTCAAGGGCCGGGTCGACAACCTCTGCAGCGAGCTGTCCAACCTGGTCGCCCACCAGCCCGGCCTGATGCAGGCCGGCAGCTTCCAGTCCCAGAACCAGGGCGCTCCGATGCCTGCGGTGGGCTGGGGCCCGTCCGGCGACTCGGCGGACAACAGCTACGCATCGGCCGACAACCTGTTCACGCCCCCGCCGCCCGACTGGTGGGGCCCCAGCCTGCGTTTCCCGAACAGCACTGGCAGCCAGAACGGCGCCCGTTACGCCTACTTCGCCCAGGCCCGTCGCCTGGCGGTGGACATCGGCGGCACCGTCACCATCTACGACACGCTGGACCACCAGATCGGCGGCTTCTCGCAGCAGCAAGCCGCGGACGGCACCATGACCTGCAGCAGCCAGTACGGCACGGTCCCGCTGAACAGCCTGCCGGTGGTGTCGATCAACGGCATGGCGCCGCCGCAAGCGCAGGGGCAGGCGCAAACGCCCTACCACGGTAGTGGCGTGGCCCCGCTTCCCGCGAACCCTGCGCCGACCTCGTTCGGCAACTCAAGCTCGTCGCCGACCGATCTTCTTGCGACCCTGCAAAAGCTCGCCGAGCTGCACGCCGCCGGTGTGCTGACAGCTGAGGAGTTCAGTGCGAAGAAAGCGGAGTTGCTGGCTCGGCTGTAGCCAAGCCTTGCCGGACACAAACACCGCGCGGGCGCCGACATCAACCAAGAAGATGCAGGCTTCAGTGATAGTCCTCTTCGCGTTGATGGCGGACAGCCAACACGAGTACCTTGGCCTGCACCTCCTCCATCGTCGGAATGACTTCGAAGAGGACGACATAGCCAGTGCGGCCGAATGGGATGACCAGTTCACGCCGGCGACCGCCTGCTGTCGCCTTGCGGCAAATGAACGGATTGGTCTTCAGCTGGGCCGAAACCGCTTCTCCGATGGCGGCGATCGCGTGCTGAGCCGCTTCGATGTCCTCGTGAGTTTGAGCCCGACTCAGAAGGTGTTCGTGGAGGCGGATCAAGTCCAACCTGGCGGACGCACTCAGTTCAACCAGGTAGCTCACAGGCCAAGCTGCTTGCGTCTGGCATCGGTCATGGCCCTCAGCTCGGCCAGCACGTCATCGACAGGATAGGCCTCACCCGTACGTTGGTAGTCCTGCCAGGACGCCTCGCCGCGAGCGTAAAAGTCATCCTGCACACGCCGGAAGTCGACCGCCTTGCGGACCGAGGCCTCGACAAACTCCGAGAGCGTCTCGCCCTCACGAAGCACTGACTCGAGGTCAGCGCGGAGCTGCGGCTCCACGCGCACTTGGGGAAGGATTGAAGTCTTCATGCGACCATTGTGTTGCATTCGCGTTGCAACGTCAAAGCACAGCCGGGCGAACCTGAGACTCGAATGCTTCGAGCTTGGGGCCAATGATGACCCCGACGAGTCAAAGCAACCCCGCCCGTCTCAAGGTCTCCATCACCGGCCGCCGCAGCAACTCCCTCAACCCCCACCACCCCGCCGCCAACGCCAGCAAGGCACCGACCAGCGAGCCGACCAGTGGGACCCAGGGCGCTGCGGTCCAGGTGAAGTCGAAGGCGAAGCGGGCCAGGGCCCAGCCGACGGCCATCGCGCCGAGCGAGGCCAGCACCCCCGCCAGCGCGCCCACGCCCAGCAGCTCGGCCCGCTGCACCTGAGCCAGCAGGCGGCCGCTCGCGCCGCAGGCGCGCATCACGGCGTACTCCCGCGCCCGTTGCTCGCGCGTGGCGCTGAGTGCGGCAAACAGCACGGCCAAGCCGGCGGCCACGGTGAAAACGAAGAGGTATTCCACCGCCTGGATCACCTGGTCCAGCACCTGCTGCAGCTGGGCCAGCGTGGCCGAGATGTCGATCGCGGTGATGTTCGGGAATTCGTGCGTCAGGCGGTTGTCGAAACCGGGCTTGGCCGGGGCGCGGAAGGCGGAGATGAAGGTGGTGGGCAGGTCCGGCATGTCGGCGACCGGGAACATCACGAAGAAGTTGGCACGCATCGAGGTCCAGTCCACCTTGCGCAGGCTGGTGACCTTGCCTTCGCGCGGCTGGCCGCCAATGTCGAAATGCAGCACGTCGCCCAGCTTCAGGCCCAGGCTCTTGGCCAGGCCTTCTTCGACGCTGAGGCCGTCGGCCTCGCCGGCTCGCCATTGCCCGGCGACCAGCTGGTTGTGCGCCGGCATCTGGGCCGAATAGCTGAGGTTCAGTTCGCGCTCGACCGAGCGGCGCGCGTCCTCGCGCTGGGCCAGGCGCTGGGCAATGGGTTCGCCGTTGATCGTCGTCAGCCGGCCGCGCACCATCGGGTACCAGTCGCCGCCGGTCACGCCTTCGTTGACCAGTTGCTGGCGGAACGCGTCGGCCTGCTCGGGCACGATGTTGATGACAAAGCGGTTCGGTGCGTCCGGCGGCGTGGACTGGCGCCAGCTGCTGATCAGGTCGGTGCGCAGCAGCACCAAGAGCGCCAGCGCCATCAAGCCGACGGCCAGCGACGAGACCTGCAGCACCGCAAAGGCCGGCCGCGCCGCGACCTGGCGCGTGGCCAGCACCAGCCAGCGCGGCGCACGGCTCTCCGGCACCAGCCGGCGCAACGCCAGCACCGACAGCCAGGCCAGCAGCGCGAACACGCCGACCGCGGCGGCAAAACCGCCGACCGCGATCAGGCCCAGCGTCAAGTCCCGCGCCACGCCCATCAGCAGCGCGGCAAACGCGCCGCCCGCCGCCAGCAGCACGCCCAGCGACAGCGGCTTGATGCTGCCCAGCTCGCGGCGGATGACGCGCAGCGGCGGCACGCGCGCCAACTGCAGCACGGGAGGCAGGCCAAAGCCCAGCATCAGCGTGATGCCCACGCCCATGCCAAACGCGGCGGGCGCCCAGCCGGGCGGAGGCAGCGTGGCCGGCACCAGGCTGCCCAGCAGGTTGACGAACAGCCCGTGCAGCGCGAGGCCCGCCAGCACGCCCAGCAGGCTGGCCAGCACCGCCAGCGCGCCGAACTCGATCGCGTAGATGCCGGCGATCTGCCGCTGCGACAGGCCGAGCACGCGCAGCATCGCGCAGTCGTCCAGGTGGCGCTGGGCGAAGTCGCGCGCGGCAATCGCCACCGCCACCGCGGCCAGCAGCGCCGCCAGCAGGGCGACCAGGTTCAGGAACTTGTCGGCCCGGTCCAGCGTCTGCCGCATTTCGGGCCGGCCGGAGTTCAGGGATTCGACGCGCGTGCCGCGCTGGCCCTGGTCCTTCAGCGCCTGCTGGGCCCAGGCCATGTAAGGCGCCAGCGCCTTTTCCTGGCCCAGCGGTGCCACCAGCAGCGTGCGGTAGGTGATGCGGCTGGCCGGCTGCACCAGGCCTGTGGCCGGCAGGTCCGCCTCGTTGAGCATGACGCGTGGCGCGAAGCTGAGGAAGCCGGTGCCGCGGTCCGGCTCCAGCGCGATCAGCGCGGCAATGCGCAACTGCGCGTCGCCCAGCAGCAGCGGGTCGCCCACCTTCAGCGCCAGCGCCTCGGCCAGCGCCGGGTCCACGAAGACCTCACCAGCGGCCGGCATGCCGGGGCCGGGCTTGGCAGGACCGTTGGCAGTTTGCTGCAGGCTCAAGGCGCCACGCAGCGGGTAGCCCTGGCTGACGGCCTTCACGGCCACCAGCCGGCTGGCGCCGCCCAGGCTGTCCGGCGCGCGGGCCATGCTGGGAAACTGTGCCGTGTGGGCCGCCACCAGGCCTTGCTTCTGCGCCTGCTGCACATAGTCCGCAGGCAGCGGGTGGTCGCTGTTGATCACCAGGTCGCCGCCCAGCAACTGGGCCGCGTCGCGCTTCAGGCCGGCCTGCAGCCGGTCCGCAAAAAAGCCGACCGCGCTGAGCGCCGCCACCGCCAGCACCACGGCCACCAGCACCAGCCGCAGCTCACCTGCAGCGAAGTCGCGCAGCATCTGCCGCGCGGCGAGGCGCCAGATCGACGGAGAAACCGCGGCCGAAGCGGCGGGCAAGATGGGTGACGTGTCGGGCATGGCCGCCACGGTACACGAACGTTCCCAGCCAAGTCGAACGCTGCGTGCAAGCCAATCGAACGACCAGGGCCGTGGGGGCTGCTGCAATGAGGCCATCATGTCGCACACCCTGCCCAGCCTCTACATCTCCCACGGCTCGCCGATGACGGCCCTGGAACCGGGCGCCGCTGGCGCCTTCTGGGCCCAGCTCGGCCCGGCCATCGACGCCGCCTTCGGCCGGCCCAAAGCCATCCTGGCCGTCTCCGCCCACTCGCTGACGCGCGAGCCGGTGCTGCTGGCCGCACCGCGGCACGAAGCGGTGCACGACTTCGGCGGTTTCCCGCAGGCGCTGTTCGACCTGCGCTACCCGGCCGCTGGCGCGCCGGCGCTGGCCCAGCGGGTGCAAGCGCTGCTGAAGGACGCTGGCGTGCCCGTGCACGTCGTCGACGAAGGCGGGCTGGACCACGGCATCTGGACGCCGCTGCGCTCGATGTACCCGGACGGCGACGTGCCCATCCTGCCGCTGGCCTGGCCGCCGAACTGGACGCCGGCACAACTGCTGCAGCTCGGCCACGCACTGCAACCGCTCGCAGCTGAAGGTGTGCTGGTGATGGGCAGCGGCGCGATCACGCACAACCTGCGGCTTTTTGCCGGCGGCGCACGCACGCTGGAGGCGCCCGAGCGCGAGGAAAGCGCCGCCTTCCGCGGCTGGTTCCACCAGCAGGCCCAAGCTGCCGACTGGGCCGCGCTGACCGACTACCGCCGCCAGGCCCCGCACGCCGCCTTCATGCACCCGACCGACGAGCACCTGCTGCCCTGGTTCGTGGCGGCCGGCGCTGCCGGCGACGCGCCCACCGGCCTGCGCCTGCACGACAGCGTGACCTTCGGCCACATGGGCATGGACGTCTACGCCTTCGGCCCAGAAGCGCCGCGGCTGGCCCAGGCGCTGGACACCGCGAGCGCGCCAGCCTGAGGGGCAGCCGGGGAACAGACGCCCCTGCTCGCGTCTCGCGACTGCCGCCCGATCTGGGATAGATTGGGTGGCCATGCTGCTGTCTGCCGCCAAAACCATTCTGACCACGCCGCGCCTGCTGCTCACCGCGGGTGACCCTGCGCTGGCCGACGCCGTGGCCGAGTTCTACCAACGCAACCGTGCTCACTTCGCGCCTTGGGACCCGCCGACGCCGGAGGTGTTCTTCACCGCCGAAGCACAGGCCGCGCGCATCCAGGAAGGGCTGAGCGCGTTTTCGGCCGGCCAGGGCTTTCGCTACTGGGTGCTGCCGCGCGAGGCGCCAACCCAGGTGATTGGCAGCGTGAATTTCAACCAGGTCGCCCGCGGCGCCTTCCACAGCTGCATGCTGGGTTATGCGCTGGACGAAGCCAGCCAGGGCAGCGGCCTGATGCACGAGGCGCTGCAGGCCGGGCTGGCCGAGATGTTCTCGGCGCGGGTCAACCTGCACCGGGTGCAGGCGGCCGTGCGGCCGGAGAACAAGCCCAGCCTGTCGGTGCTGGCGCGGCTGGGCTTCGAGGTGGAAGGGCTGTCGCGGGACTACCTGTTCATCGACGGCGCCTGGCGCGACCACTTCGTGCATGCACTGCGCAACCCGGCCTTCCAGCGGCCGAGCGACTGGCCCCTGGCCCTGCCTGAATCATCTGCCTGAACGCCGGCTGAATGCCGGCCTGAAACTTGCTCGCCTGCACAGGTCGACCAAGGTGTCGGTGAGTTGAGCCAAAGCTAGAGGAAAATCCCGAGCAAGCCAGAATCCGCGCGTCAGGCTGCCGGCCGTACCATCCGCTGCCTTGACGCCGCCCCGTCCATCCGACGACCCGATCAACTCTCGCGACGGTGACCCCGTCCCCCGGAGACCCCTGCATGCGTGCATCCGCCCCTCAGCTGCTGTCCACCCTCGCCCTGGCCCTGCTCGCCGCCTGCGGCAGCGCCGCCAGCGCCAAGACCCTGGTGTATTGCTCCGAAGGTTCGCCCGAGAACTTCACCCCGGCGCTGAACACCACCGGCACCAGCTTCGACGCGGCCCGCCCCGTCTATGACCGGCTGACGCACTTTGCGCGCGGCACCACCACCGTCGAGCCCGGCCTGGCCGAGAGCTGGACCGTGTCGCCCGACGGCAAGGTCTTCACCTTCAAGCTGCGCAAGGGCGTGAAGTTCCACAGCGGCGTCAACGGCTTCACCCCCACGCGCGACTTCAACGCAGACGACGTGCTCTGGAGCTTCGAGCGCCAGTGGAAAGCGGACCACCCCTATGCCAAGGTCTCCGGCGGCAAGTACGACTACTTCGCCGACATGGGCCTGAAGGACGACCTGCTCGCGCTGGAAAAGCTGGACGACTACACCGTCAAGATGACGCTGAAAACGGCCAACGTGACCATGCTGGCCAACCTGGCGATGGACTTCGCGGCCATCTACTCGGCCGAATACGCTGACTTCCTGGCCAAGGCCAACAAGAAGGAACAGTTCGACCAGATCCCCGTCGGCACCGGCCCGTTCTCCTTCGTGACTTACCAGAAGGACGCGGTGATCCGCTACAAGGCCAACAAGGCCTACTTCGGCGAGAAGGCTCAGGTGGACGACTTGGTCTACGCCATCACCACCGACCCGACCGCGCGCTACTCCAAGATCAAGGCCGGGGAATGCCACCTGAGCGCCTACCCGCGTCCGGCCGACCTGCCGGAGATGCAGAAGGACGCCACGCTGAACGTCATCAGCCAGCCCGGCCTGAACATCGCCTACTGGGCCTTCAACACCCAGAAGCCGCCACTGGACAAGAAGGAAGTCCGGCAGGCGCTGACGATGGCCATCGACAAGGCGGCGATCCTGAAGGACGTCTACCTCGGTGCCGGCGCGCCGGCCGTCAACCTGATCCCGCCGACCATTCCGGCCTACAACGACGCGGTCAAGGACTGGCCGTACGACCCCACCAAGGCCAAGGCGCTGCTGGCCAAGGCCGGCGTGAAGACCCCCATCGAGCTGGACCTCTGGTACATGCCGGTGCAGCGCCCGTACAACCCGAACGCCAAGCGCGTGGCCGAGATGATGCAGGCCGACCTGGCCAAGATCGGCGTGAATGCCAAGCTGGTGACGTTCGAGTGGGGCGAGTACCGCAAGCGCCTGCAGCAGGGCGAACACCAGACCGGCATGCTGGGCTGGAACGGCGACAACGGCGACCCCGACAATTTCTTCTTCCTGCACGGCTGCGACGCCGCCCGCCCCGGTGGCCAGAACCTCTCGAAGTGGTGCTTCAAGCCCTTCGACGAGAAGCTGCTGAAGGCCCGCGCCACCGCGGACATGAAGGAGCGCACCAAGCTGTACAAGGAAATGCAGGTCATCGAACACGAGGAGGCGCCGGACTTCAAGATCGCCCACTCGGTGGTCTACGAGGTGATGCGCAAGCAGGTCACGGGCTACAAGCAGAGCCCGTTCAACACGCATGAATTCAACGGCGTCTCGCTGAAGTAAAGCGAGCCCGCCCGGCCGGCCGACGCACCCAGCTCTCAAGAAAACGAAGGGCCGTTCCCGAGTTTTCTTGACCCCCTCGGGGGGCCTGACGCGAAGCGGCAGGTCTGGGGGCGCCCAAGTACCCGGCCGGCGCGCATCGCCGCGCCCACGCAGCGCGGCAGCGCCACGGTTTTACCCACCCACCGCAGCCCACAATGAACCTCCGTCGTCTTCCTTCCCTGGCGGTCCTGGCCACGCTGTGCCTGGCCGGCATGCTGAGCGCGTGCCACCCGCTGCCCGACACGATCAAGATCGGCGTCGCCCAACCGCTGTCCGGCCCGCTGAAGGACCTGGGGCAGGACATGCTGGACGGCACGAAGATGGCGGTCGAGGAGCTGAACAAGGAAGGCTTCAAGATCGACGGCAAGACAATCAAGCTGGAAGTCGTGGCCGCCGACGACAAGGCCGACGCCGAGGCCGGCAAGCAGGCTGCCAAGACGCTGATCGACGCGGGCGTGGTCGCCGTGATCGGGCACCTGAATTCCGGCGTGAGCATGGCGGCAGCCCCGCTGTACGCCGAGAAGATGATCCCGCAGCTGGCCATCTCGACCAAGCCCGAATACACCAAGATGGGCCTGCCGACGACCTTCCGCCTGGTCGCCAGCGACGCGTTGCAGTCCAAGGCCATGGGCTCGTTTGCCGCCCAGCTGCCGGGCCAGCACGTCTACGCGGTGGTTGACGACGCGACGCCTTACGGCAAGGGCTTGGCCGAGTTGGCCCTGGGCCAGTTGAAGACGCGCAACAAGACCGTTGGCCTGACCATGTCGCTGGACGACAAGACCACCGAGTTCGCCAAGCTGGTGGCCGGCATCAAGGACAACAAGGTGGATGTGCTGGTCACCACGCTGGCCGACTTCCAGACCATTGCGCTGGCCGACCAGCTGCTCGCCGCCGGCCTGCACAACATCAGCATCGTCGGTGGCGACACCATCAAGACCGAAGGCCTGCTCAAGATCAACCCCGAGATCGGCAACATCTACGCCACCTCGCCCATCGTCGCGGCCGGCGAATTCCTCGGCGGCAAGATCTTCCTGAACAACTTCCGCACCGAGTTCAAGCACGACCCGGTCTACGCTGCGCACTATGCGTATGACGCCGTGCATGTGCTGATGTCGGCCATCCGCAAGTCGCACAGCGTGGACGGCAAGACCCTGGTCGAAACGCTGAAGACCCTCGATCCGCTGGCCCCGGTGACCAGCAGCATGCGCTTTGGTGCCGACGGCGAACAGCGTTATGGTGCCGTCAGCGTCTACCAGCTGACCCGCGGCAACTGGTTCCTGCTAACACGCAGCGACGTCTGGTAAGACCCAAAAGCAAACGCACGCATGTTCCGTTTTCTCTGGCGCCGGCTGGCGCTCACGGTGCCGACCTTCATCGCCCTGATGTTCGTCACCTTCGTGGCCATCCGGCTGGTGCCGGGCGACCCTGTGGAAGTGCGGGTTGGCGAGCGCGGCATCAGTGCCGAGCGGCTGGCCTTCTTCCGCCATGAGCTGGGGCTGGACCAGCCGATCTGGAAGCAGTTCTGGGACTACTTCGTGCAGCTGCTGCACGGCGACTTCGGCACCTCGCTGGCGACCAACCAGAAGGTGCTGACCGAGTTCCTTGCGCTGTTCCCGGCCACGCTGGAGCTGAGCCTCTTCGCGATGCTGTTCGCCGCGCTGATCGGCCTGCCGGCCGGCACCATCGCGGCAGCCAAGCGCGGCACCATCTTCGACCAGACGCTGATGGGCCTGTCGGTCACCGGCTACTCCATGCCCATCTTCTGGTGGGGCTTGCTGCTGATCATGTTCGTCGGCGAGCGCTGGGGCCTGACGCCAGTCTCCGGCCGCATCGACCTGATCAACTTCTACTTTGAGCCGGTCACCGGCTTCATGGTGATCGATGCCTGGCTCTCCGGCCAGCCAGGCGCGGTGCTGGACGCACTGCACCACCTGGTGCTGCCGGGCATCGTGCTGGGCACGGTGCCGCTGGCCGTCATTGCCCGCATGACGCGCTCTGCGATGCTGGAAGTGCTGAACGAGGACTATGTGCGCACCGCGCGCGCCAAGGGCCTGTCGGCCTGGCGCGTGGTCGGGCTGCATGCGCTGCGCAATGCGCTGATCCCGGTGGTCACCGTGATCGGCCTGCAGGTCGGCGCGCTGATGGCTGGCGCCGTGCTAACCGAGACCATCTTCTCGTGGCCCGGCATCGGCAAGTGGCTGATCGAGTCCATCGCCCGCCGCGACTACCCCGCGCTGCAGGGCGGCGTGATGCTGATCTCCGGCGTGGTGATCCTGGTGAACCTTGTGGTCGACCTGACTTACGGCCTGATCAACCCGCGAATTCGTCATGGCTGAAATGGCTGTTTCTCCTGTTGCCAAGACCAGCGCGCCGCCCTCGGCCGCGCGCCAGTTCTGGCTGTCCTTCTCCGAAAACCGCGGCGCGATGCTGGGCCTGGTGATCGTCGTGGTGGTCGTGCTGCTCGCGGTGTTCGCCGAATGGGTGGCGCCCTACGCGCCAGACCAGCAGTTCCGCGAAGCCGTGCGCGCCGCGCCCGCCTGGGCCGAAGGCGGCAGCCGGCAGTTCCTGCTGGGCACCGACAGCCTGGGCCGCGACATGCTCACACGGCTGATCTTCGGCGCGCGCATCTCGCTGTTCATCGGCCTGTCGGTGATGGGCGTGTCCTTTGTCATTGGCGTGCTGCTGGGCCTGGCCTGCGTCTCGTTCGACGGCAAGCTCGGCCAGACGGTGGACGTGGTGATCACCCGCGTGATGGACCTGATCATGGCGGTGCCCAGCCTGGTGCTGGCCATCCTGGTCGTGGCGGTGCTCGGCCCCAGCCTGATCAACACCATCGTGGCGGTGACCATCGTCTACCTGCCGCGCTACGTGCGGCTGCTGCGCGCCTCGGCGCAGACCGAGCTGGGCAAGGACTACGTCACCGCCGCCCGCGTGGCCGGCGTGGGCAAGTGGCGCCTGATGTTCAAGACCGTGCTGCCGAACTGCCTGGCGCCGCTGATCGTGCAGGCCGCGCTCGGCGTGTCGGATGCCATCCTCGAAGCCGCCGCGCTTGGCTTCCTCGGCCTGGGCGCTCAGCCGCCCACCGCAGAGTGGGGCACGATGCTGGCCGACGCGCGCGAATTCATCCGCTCCGAGCCGTGGCTGGTCACGCTGCCCGGCCTGGCGATCCTGATCACCGTGGTCTCGATCAACCTGGCAGGCGACGGCGTGCGCGATGCCCTTGATCCGAAGATGCGGAGGTCCTGAGGATGAACCACGTCGTTCAATGCGCGGAGCGGGCCGAGCGCCGGGCCGCTCCCAAGCCGGCCCGCATCCCCTCGGGGGATCGGTCGACGTATTCGTCGGACGAGGGGTTGTCATGACTCCTTTACTCGACATCCAGGGCCTGACCGTCAGCTTCGCCACCCGCGGCGGCGCCTTCCGCGCGGTCGATGGCGTGAACCTGCAGGTCGCGCCCAACGAGCTGCTGGCCATCGTCGGCGAATCGGGCTCGGGCAAGTCGGTCGCGATGCTGGCCATCATGGGCCTGCTGCCGTGGACGGCCACCATCACCGCTGAGCGCATGGTGTTCGACGGCCAGGACCTGCTCAAGCTCACGCCCAGGCAGCGCCGCACCCTCATCGGCAAGGACGTGGCGATGGTGTTCCAGGAGCCGATGAGCTCGCTGAACCCCTGCTTCACGGTCGGCTGGCAAATTGCCGAAGCGCTGGCCGCGCACACCGAGCTGGACCGCGCCGCGCGCAAGGCCCGCGTGATCGAGCTGTTGGACCTTGTCGGCATTCCCGACCCGCAGCGCCGCGCCCGCGCCTTCCCGCACCAGCTCTCCGGCGGCATGTGCCAGCGCGTGATGATCGCGATGGCGCTGGCCTGCAAGCCGCGCCTGCTGATTGCCGACGAGCCGACCACCGCGCTGGACGTCACCATCCAGGCCCAGATCATGGACCTGCTGCAGCGCCTGCGCCGCGAGACCGGCATGGCGCTGGTGCTGATCACGCACGACCTGGGCGTGGTCGCCGAAGCGGCCGACCGCGTGGTCGTGCAATACGCCGGCCGCCCGGTCGAGACGCAAAACGCCGATGCGCTGTTCCAGGACCCGCACCACCCGTACACCGCCGCGCTGCTGGCCGCGCTGCCCGAGCGCGCCACCGGCAGCCGCCTCGAAGCCATCGACGGCATGGTGCCCGGCCAGGGTGACCGCCCGCCCGGCTGCCTGTTCGAGCCGCGCTGCGCCTTTGCCAACGAACGCTGCCGCGCCGCAGCCCCCGGCCCCGCCCCCGAGGCGCTGGGCCGCGCGCTGTGCTTCCGCCCGCTGGACCACGGCGTGCCTCACGAGATGCCGGCATGAATGCTGTGACGACCCCTTCCATCCTGGAGGCGCGCGACCTGCAGCGCTTCTACCCCGTCAACCGCGGCCTGTTCAAGCCGCCGGCCACGGTGCACGCACTCGACGGCGTCAGCTTCTCGGTGCAGGCCGGCCGAACGCTGGCGGTGGTCGGCGAATCCGGCTGCGGCAAGTCCACGCTGGCACGGCTGCTGACCATGATCGAGTCGCCCACCGCCGGGCAACTGTTGATCGACGGCACCGACGTGACCGAGGCCGACGAGGCCCAGCGCCGCACGCTGCGCCGCCAGATCCAGATCGTCTTCCAGAACCCCTACGGCTCACTGAACCCGCGCCAGACCGTGGGCGACGCACTGACCGAACCGCTGCTGGTCAACGGCCAGGGCGACGCCAAATCCCGTGAGGCCGATGCCCGCGCGATGATGAAGCTGGTCGGCCTGCGCGAGGAGCATTTCCAGCGCTACCCGCACATGTTCTCCGGCGGCCAGCGCCAGCGCATCGCCATCGCCCGCGCGCTGATGCTCAAGCCGCGCGTGCTGGTGCTGGACGAGCCGGTCTCGGCGCTGGACGTGTCCATCCGCGCCCAGGTGCTGAACCTGCTGGCCGACCTGCAGCAGCAACTCGGCGTGGCCTACATCTTCATCTCGCACGACCTCGGCGTGGTCCGCCACGTGGCCGACGAGGTGATGGTGATGTACCTCGGCCGCTGCGTCGAACGCGGCCCGCGCGACGCCGTCTTCGACAGCCCGCGCCACCCCTACACCCGCGCCCTGCTCTCCGCCACGCCCACGGTCGACCCGGCCCTGCGCCGCGAACGCATCATCCTCAAGGGCGAACTGCCCTCCCCCATCGACCGCCCCAGCGGCTGCCCCTTCCGCACCCGCTGCCCGCTGGCGTTCGACCAATGCGCAAAGGCAATGCCGCCGCTGGAGCGACGTGGCGAGCAGGATGTGGCTTGCTGGGCGGTGACGGGTTGAACCTTCGACCAAGTGCGTCATTCCACCGCGGCGGGCGCGACTTGGCTAAACTCCTCTGACACCATGTCTTCGCTTCCCAAGCCCTCCCCGAAGCCCCGCAAGAAGCCCAGCCCTCAGGCAGTGCGCCGGGCCGTGGCCAGTTCCACCGCAGTGGAAACGGGGCAGAGCGTCGCCGTGCTGGAAGAGAAGCTGCGCAAGCCCTCGCAGCGTTTCGCTCACATCACGCTGGCCCGCTGAGATCTGCCTCGCTGCTGCCCATGGCCGCGGCCACGCAGCGGCGCATCGGGTCGTAGTTGCCGGCAAGCCCGGCATGGATGGCCCCGATGTACGCCGCCTTGTCGGCTTCCCAACTGCTGTAGTCCAGCGGACCGCGCCTGGCCTGTGCTGCCATCACGTCCGCCAGCAGGCGTGACAAGCGTCCATTTCCCTCCCGGAAGGGGTGGATCAGGATGAATTCAACATGGGATCACCGCGATGGCCTCGATCAGCGCCTGCTCCGTCAAATCGTGGCAGGGCGTCCAGCGCAACAGGCAGTCCTTTTCGAAAACTGCGAGCAGCCGCGGCACCTGCACTGCGGGTGCAAACAGGAAATCGCCTTTGCTCAGGTTCACCGAGCGCTCCTGTCCCGCCCATGCGTAGACATTCCCCAGCCAAAGCCGGTGCCAGGTCTTCAGATCCTCGACCAACAAGCGCCTGTCTGGCAACTGCTGCACCAACACGGCCTCGTACAGCTGTCCGAGCAGTCCAAGCTCCAGCTCATCCATGTCGGCGGGCGAATTGATGTCCACGAGATTGCGCAGCACCTGATCGCCAGACCCCGGCTGGAATTCGCCTTCATTGCTGTGGATGTTGTATCGGCTCATGCGCGTCGTGCCCGCAGTTCCGCCAACGCCTCCAAGGCTCTTCGCGTGGAGGCCTGGCGGGGGTCGTTCAACTGAACCCGCAGGTCCAGCGCCTCGGTAAAGCAGGCCTGCGCCTCGTCGAAACGCTGCTGCTCCACCAGGCTTCGCCCCCGGTGCTGCAGCACAAAAGACTGAAGTCGTGACCAGCCATTGAGCCGACACAAAGCCAGGGCCTTGGTAAACACGACGTCAGCTTCATCGCGCCGGCCGCTGTATTGCAGCACTGTCGCGTAGGCATTCAAGAACCAGCCAGCGGGCTCGTGCGCGGTCTGCGCTTCGGTCTCTGCCAGCATCGCCTGCAGCAGCGCAAGGGCTTCGCGCTCTCGCCTCGCGGTGGTCAGCATGCTGCCGAGGTCGGCAGCGTGTTCGACCGCGGCAAGCGTGTCCCCGGCCAGCCGCGCCGCCGCAAGCTTGGCGCGGGTTTCTTCGATGTCGAGCGCCAGTGCGTCAGCATCGGGAGCGTTGAAACGGAGGAATTCCATGGGCACTGCGGGCTGCGCTTGCATGACCTCATTCTCCATGCGTCATCCTGGCACCGACAGCGATGCATTCGCTTCCTCATCCGTCACGGCCAGACCCTGGCGCAATGCAGCGAGCACCGGTCCCCAGCGACGGCGGGTGCGCGTGGGTGCAAACAAGTGCATCTCATAGCGCGGCAACGCTTCCTGCAGGCGCAGCGGGACGATCTGGCCGGGTGGGCTGCTGGCCAGCAGGGCCGGGTGAGGCAGCACGGCGAGCAGGTCGGCGTGGGTCATCAGTTGCAGCAGCGAGGCGTAGTCGGGGCAAGACGCGGCCACGCGCGGTGGTGGCATGCGGCGCACGGCGAAGGCTTCGTGCAGCACGTCCACCGGCCCGGCGACGCTGGGGCCGACGATGGCCCAGGGAGCGAACTGCAACTCGGCAAGCGAACGCGCTTTCGCCAACGGGTGATCGCGGCGCGCGTAGGCCTGCGGGGTGATCTGGTACAGCGCTTCGCAGGCCAGGCCGGCGCCGGCCCAAGCGCGCGGCCGGGGTGAGATCACCAGGTCGAGCTCGCCAGCGGACAGGCGCGCCAGCAGCCGGCCTTCGTCGGTGCTGGCCAGGTCCAGCCGCCGCGACGGCCGGCCGTCGCACCAGAGCGCGTACAGGGCCGGGCCGCACACCAGCGCTGCCGAAGGCGTGAGGCCAACACGCAGCAGGTCACGCTTGGCAGCAGGTCGGGTGGCCTGCGTCAGCGCCGTCAACTGCTCGGCGATGTCGGTGCTGCGGGACGCCGCATGCAGCGCCACCTCGGTCGGTACCAGTACGCGCCCGGACCGCGTGAACAAAGGCGCACCGAAATGCCGCTGCAGTTGCCGCATGCCGTGGCTGACAGCTGGCTGCGAGACCCCGGCGGCCTGCGCGGCCGCGGCGAAGCTGCCATGCGCGATGACCAGCCGAAGGTAATGCAGGTATCGCAGATTCATAAATGTCGTTGATGGATCAGCCGCCATTCTGGCTTGCCCACCGACCCGCCGCCTGAAACCATCACGGCACCGAACCACATTCCTGGAGCACACCGTGAGCGACATCGCCTTGAACACCGTGCGCAGCTACCTGCGCTACCTGCATGCCAGCGACACCTCCGGCCTCATCGCCAGCTTCGAGGACGACGGCCTGGTGCATTCGCCCTTCCTGGGCACCATGCTCGCGCGGGACTTTTTTCCCAAGCTGGCCTCGGCCTCCAGCCAGAGCGTGATCACGCTGATCGACCTGTTTGCCTCGGTGCAGCTGGCCGACGACACGCTGCGCGTGGCGGCCTACTTCCGCTACGACTGGACGCTGAGCGACGGCCGGCTGGTCGACTTCACCTGCGTGGACGTGTTCAGCTTCCGCCCCGGCTGTACCCGCATCGCCCAGATGCACATCGTCTACGACACGCATCCGCTGCGCGAACGGGTGGGCGACAAGTACGCTCCCAGCCCGGCAGGCGGCGCCTGAGACAGCCCCATCGGGAATGGCGTCCCAGCGCTAGCACGTCGGGCATGAACGCGATGTGTCAGCGCAGGAAACCCTGCACGGGGTGCGGCCCTTGGACAGCGCAGTCGCCCACAGCGAAACTGCACTGTTCGTCCGCCACTGCACCTCAGGAATTCTGCCCATGACCACCCTCGCCTACGCCGCCCAGAGCGCCACCGGCCCGCTTGCGCCTTTCAGCATCGAGCGCCGCCCGCCCGGGCTGGACGACGTGCAGATCGACATCCTCTACTGCGGCGTCTGCCACTCGGACCTGCACACGGCGCGCAACGAATGGAAGAACACGCTGTACCCGACGGTGCCCGGCCACGAGATCGTCGGCCGGGTCAGCGCAGTCGGTGCCAACGTCACGAAGTTCAAGCTCGGCGACATGGCCGGCGTGGGCTGCATGGTGGACAGCTGCCAGCACTGCGCCTCCTGCGGCGAAGGCCTGGAGCAATACTGCGAAAACGGCTTCACCGGCACCTACAACGGCCCAGTCTTCGGCGGCGAAAACACCTTTGGCGGCTACGCAAGCCGCATCGTCGTGAAGCAGAAGTTCGTGCTGAAGATCAGCCATGCGGAGAAGGACCTGGCAGCCGTCTCGCCGCTGCTGTGCGCCGGCATCACCACCTACTCTCCTCTGCGCCAGTGGGGCGTGGGCAAGGGCCAGAAGGTGGGCGTGGTCGGCCTGGGTGGCCTCGGCCACATGGCGGTGAAGATCGCCGCGGCGATGGGCGCGCACGTGGTGCTGTTCACCACCTCGCCGAGCAAGATCGAGGACGCCAAGCGCCTGGGCGCGGCCGAGGTCGTGATCTCCAAGGACCCGGCCGCCATGGCCGCGCACCAGAACTCCTTCGACTTCATCCTCAATACCGTGGCCGCCCAGCACGACCTGGACCCGTTCATCGCCCTGCTCAAGCGCGACTGCACGATGACGCTGGTCGGCGCGCCCGAGCACGCCCACCCGGCGCCCAACGTCTTCGGCCTGATCTTCAAGCGCCGCCGCCTGGGCGGCTCGCTGATCGGCGGCATCCGCGAAACGCAGGAGATGCTGGACTTCTGCGCCGAGCACAACATCGTCTCGGACATCGAGATGATCGCGATGCAGGACATCAACACCGCCTACGAGCGCATGCTCAAGAGCGATGTGAAGTACCGCTTCGTGATCGACATGGCAACGCTGGGGGCAAAGGCAGCAGCAGCCTGACGCTCACTCGCGTCCGGTGCGAAGCAGACGAAATGAACCGGCAGCCGGTCGGCGCGCTGGTCCCCAGCCTGGCTGGCCAGAGACAGAGGCAGAGGCCAACGCGGCGGCGGCCGCTGCAAGACAGGCGAGGACAGCAAAGCTCAGCCGGGCCGGCATCGACTGCGCGGGCGCAGCTGCCTTCGGCGCAGGGCCACTCCGCCGTGGCCTGCCGCGTCACCCCTTCAACATCCATTCATGCACCGGGTCATTGCGGAAGACCCAGAGGCGTTGGGGGCCGGCCATGACGTTGAGGTAGTAGAGCTCGTAGCCGTGCGGGGCGACGACGGGGTGGTAGCCGCGGGGGACCATCACCACGTCGTGGTCCTCCACGGCGCAGGCTTCGTCCAGGCTGCGGTCGTCGGTGTAGACGCGCTGGAAGGCGAAGCCTTGCGGGGGGTTGAGGCGGTGGTAGTAGGTTTCCTCCAGCTGGGTTTCCAGCGGCGGCTGCTCGGCGTCGTGCTTGTGCGGGGGGTAGCTGGAGGAGTGGCCGGGCGGGGTGATGACTTCCACCACCAGCAGGTGGGCGGCGGTGGGATCGTCGTGCGGCAGGATGTCGCAGACGTAGCGGGTGTTGCTGCCTTGGCCACGGGTGCTGCGGCGCATGCCGGCAGGATCGATCAGGCGCACCTGGCGCGGCTGGGCATCGCCCGGCGCGCTGCACAGCGCCACTTCCGCAGCCGTGCTTGCCCGCACCACCACCTGGCAGTTCGGCGGCACATAGACGGCGGCCGGAGAGACCGGTTCGAACACATCGGCCCGCGTTCCCAGCGCCCGGAATTCATGGCTGCGGTGACCGGCGGCCTCACCGGCCTGCGCGGCTGGCTCGATCACCTGCACATCGACCTGCCCGCTCAGCACCACCAGGCAGAGCTCACGCGCCCCGGTGGCCAGGCTCTCGGCTTCGCCGGGCGCGAGCCGCAGGGCCTGGAAGCCCACGTGGCGCCAGCCGGCGCGCTCGGGCGTGACGGTGACGATCTCCCGGCCCTCAGGGTTGGCCTTGACCAGCAGGGGGCTGGTCATCCGGTGACTCCGCTGGCGGTGGCTGTGGCGATGCAGCGGCGCAGCGTCTCGTAGCCCTTGCGGGCATAGGGCTCGCTGGGGGCGACGGCGGGGTCCTGCTCGGCTTCCACCACCAGCCAGCCTTGGTAGCCGGCGGCGTGCAGGGTCTGCAGCACGGCGTCGAAATCGATCACGCCGTCGCCGGGCACGGTGAAGGTGCCATTGAGCACGCCGGTAAGAAAGCTCCAGCCTTCGTTGCGGGCCTGGGCGATGACCTGGGGCCGCACGTCCTTGCAGTGCACATGCACCACGCGGCTGACGTGCTGGCGCAGCAGCGCGGCGGGGTCGCTGGCGCCGCCATAGAAGGCGTGGCCGGTGTCGAACAGCAGGCCCACCTGCGGTGCCTGGGTCACGGCCATCAGCTGCGCAACGTCTTCGGGCGACTCCACATAGGCGCCCATGTGGTGGTGGTAGGCCAGCGTCAGGCCGTAGGCGGCTTGCAGGTGCTCGCCGAAGGCGTTCAGGCGCTGGCCGTAGGCGCGCCACTGGGCCTCGTTCGTGAAGCGCGGGCGGCGGGCCAGCGGGGTGTCGATGCGGCCCTGGATGCTGCCTGCCACTTCGCCATAGACCACCACCTTGCAGCCGTTGTGCTGCAGCTTGTGCATGTGGGCATGGCAGTTGGCGATCTCGTCGTCCAGCGGGCCTTCGGCCAAACGGCCGGAGTACCAGCCGCTGACGCAGGCCACGCCGAATTCGGCCAGCTTGGCGGCCAGGGCCTCGGGCGCTTGCGGGAACTTGTTGCCCAGCTCGAAGCCCTGGTAGCCAATGGCTGCGCCTTCGCGCAGTGCGGTCTCCAGCGGGGTTTCGCCGCCCAGCTCGGGCAGGTCGTCGTTGCTCCATGAAATCGGGTTGATGCCGATGCGGACGTTCCAGGGGGTGGGCTGCATGCCGATGTCTCCGGGGGGGCAGAAATAAGGAATGGAAAAAGGGCGAATCTCAGGGGCGCTGCGCGGCCTTGGCGGCTTGCAGCGCGCTGTGCGCGGCCTGCACCTCGGCGCGGGCCGAAACCTCGGGCACGGCCACTTCCCACCAGCAGCCGCCGTCGTCGGTGGTGCGGCGGTGGGTGGTGGCTATCACGATGACCTGGGTGCGCTGCGCGGCGCGAGCGCGCTTCAGCGCGGGCTTGAGCGCGGCCAGGCTGTCCACATGCACCGCCTCGGCGCCCAGGCTGCGGGCATGGGCGGCGAAGTCGATGGCCACGTCCTGCCCGCCTTCGGCCACGCAGTCGGCCAGCAGGTTGTTGAAGCGCTCGCCACCGGTGGCCGTCTGCAGGCGCTGGATGCAGCCGAAGCCGCGGTTGTCCAGCACCACGATGAGCAGCTTGCGGCCCAGCATCACCGAGGTGGCGATCTCGGAGTTCATCATCAGGTAGGAGCCATCGCCCACCATCACCACCACCTCGGCCTCCGGCCGGGCCAGCTTCACGCCCAGCCCGCCGGCAATCTCGTAGCCCATGCAGGAGTAGCCATACTCCATGTGGTAGCCGCCGGGGCGGCCGCTGCGCCAGAGCTTGTGCAGCTCGGCCGGCAGCGTGCCGGCAGCGCAGACCACCACGTCGCCGCCGGGCGAGTCGGCAGCCGAGTCGCGCACGGCGCCGATCACCTCGGCGTCATACGGCAGCGTGCCAGGTTCCGGCGTAGCGGTGGTCAGTGCGTCCACCCGCTGGCGCCAGGCGGCAGCGGCGTGGGTGGCGCGCTCGCGCCAGGCCGGCTCGGCGCGCCAGCCGGCTTCCTGTTCCAGCCGGGCCAGCGCCACCTGCGCATCGGCCACCAGGGCCTGGCCATGCCACTTCTGGGCGTCCAGCGGCGCCACGTTGAGGCTGAGCAGACGGGCCTGCGCAAACAGCGAGTGCGAGCCGGTGGTGAAGTCCTGCAGCCGGGTGCCCACGGCCAGCACCACATCGGCCTCGCGGGCCAGCGCGTTGGCAGCAGGCGAGCCGGTGACGCCTATGGCGCCCAGGTTCAGCGGATGGTCCCAGGCCAGGCTGCCTTTGCCGGCCTGGGTTTCGGCCACCGGGATGCCGCGCTGCTCGGCCAGCCGGGCCAGCACCTCGCAGGCGCCGCTGTAGAGCACGCCACCGCCGGCCACGATGAGCGGCCGGCGGGCCTGGCGCAGCAGGGCCAGCGCCTGCGCAAACTCGGCTTCATCGGGCGGCGGCCGGCGCAGGCGCAGCGGCGCGGGGTGCAGGAAGTCTTCCGGACAGTCGAAGGCCTCGGTCTGCACGTCCTGCGGCAGCGCCAGGCAGACGGGACCGCACAGGGCCGGGTCCGTCATCACCTGCACCGCGCGGGGCAACGCACTGAGCAGCTGGGCGGGCCGCACGATGCGGTCGAAGTAGCGGGTAACGGGCCGGAAGCAGTCGTTGACGGAGAGGTCGCCGGCCTGCGGGTCTTCCAGTTGCTGCAGCACCGGGTCCGGCGCGCGCGAGGCAAAGGTGTCGCCGGGCAGCAGCAGCACCGGCAGCCGGTTCACATGGGCCAGCGCGGCGGCAGTGACGAGGTTGGTGGCACCGGGGCCGATGGAGCTGGTGACGGCCATGATGCGGCGGCGGAAATTCGCCTTGGCATAGGCGATCGCGGCGTGCGCCATGGCCTGTTCGTTGTGGGCCCGCAGCGTGGGCAGCTCGGCGCGCTGCTGCCACAAGGCTTCGCCCAGCCCGGCCACATTGCCGTGGCCGAAGATGGACCACACGCCGCCGCAGAAGGGCTGCAGCGAACCGTCTGGCGCCTCGATGCGCAGGGCGGCCAGGTGGCGCACCAGCGCCTGGGCCATGGTGAGCCTGATCGTGTTGCCCATCATGCAGCCTCCTGAACATCGTGGACCCGCGCGCCGGGGCGGCTGGCACGCCAGGCGTCCACCAGCTGGGCGAAGTTGTCGGCCGCCTGGTGGACCAGCTCGGCGTCCCCGATCTGCCCGGCCAGCCAGCGTTGGCTAGGGCCGGCCCACAGCGTGCGGCCCACCATGAAGCCTTTGACGATGGGATGCGTGGCCTGCGCAAAGCCGGCCACCAGGCTGGCAAGCGGCTGGTTCAGCCCCAGGATCACCACGCCGCGGCACTGCGGGTCGCGCGCCTCGACCAGCGCGGCCAGCTGCTGCCAGCCGGCCTGCTGCATGGGCGCCAGCTTCCACCATTCGGGCTGGAAGCCCAGGTTGTAGAAGCGCTGCACCGAGCGCAGCACCGCCTGGTCGGCCGAGCCCTCTGGCGTCAGCGCGCGCGGCGGGATCAGCTCCAGCAGCAGCTCGTGGCCGCTGGCGCGGGTGGCCTGCCAGAGCTCGCGCACCCGGGCCTCCTGTTCCAGCCGCAGGTCCACCGCGTCATCCGGGTGGTAATGCACCAGGCACTTGACCACCTGCTCGCGTGGCCAGCCTGCCAGCTCGGAGCCGATGGAGGCGGTGCCGTCAAAGCGCAGCGGGCGCGAGCCGGGCAGCTCCACCGGCCGGCCCACCCACCAGCCGCGGCCGGTGGCGGCGTGCAGCGCGGGGGCGCCGAAGTCGGCGTCGATCAGCACGCCCACGCGGCCTTGCAGCCCGTGGCTGTGGGCGACCTGCTCGGCCGCCTGCACCAGCAGCTGCTTGAGCAGCGGCAGCCGGGCCGGGTCAGCGCCAGCCTCGCGGGCCAGGTCCAGGAACTGGCTGCGGTGGTCAAAAGCCATCACGTTCAGCTCGGGCCACTGCGGCCGGGCGGCGGTGCTGCGGTGCAGGTGGGCCAGCTGCGCGTCGGCATCGACCCTGGGCAGGCGCCGGCCGCTGAACCAGTGCGCCAGCTCGGCCGGCGTGGGCATGGCCGGCGCGCAGGCATGGCGCGACACGACCAGCGCGCCGCAGGCATTGGCCAGCGTGGCAGCCTCGGCAAAGCCCTGGCCGCGCAGCAGGCCAGTCATCAAGCCGGCGGCGAAGGCGTCGCCCGCGCCCAGCACATTGAGCACTTCCACGCGCTCGCCCTGCACCGTCAGCGCATCGTCCAGCCGTGCGGGCACCTCGCCTGGCACATAGCTGCAGCCCAGAGGGCCGCGCTTGACCACCATGGCCGCCGGCGTCAGCGCCCGCACCCGGCGCAGCGAGCCCATCAGATCGCCCGGCACGCCACCGGCAATCATGAACTCCTCTTCGGTGCCGATCAGCAGCTCGAACTGCGGCAGCAGGGCCTGCAGGCTGGCGCTTACGGCGGCATCGGCCACGTAGCGGTTCTGGCCCTCGCCGCGGGCGGTGAGGCCCCACAGCACCGGCCGGTAGTCGATGTCCAGCACGCGCAGCGTGCCGTGCCGGCCGGCATGGGCCAGCGCGGCGCTGGAGGCCGCGCGCACCGTGGGCTGCGAGAGGTGGGTGCCGGTGATCAACAGCGCCCGGCACTGGGCGATGAAGTCCTCCGAGATGCCCTCGGCCTGCAGTGCCATGTCGGCGCAGTTCTCGCGGTAGAAGAGCAGCGGGAAGGTGTCGCGGTCCTTCAGGCCCAGCAGCACCAGGCCGGTCAGGCGCTCCGGGTCGACCTGCACCATGCGGGTGTCGCAGCCCTCGCGCTGCAGGGTCTGCAGCAGGAAGCGGCCCATCTGCTCATTGCCCACGCGGGAGATCATGGCGCTGCGCAGGCCCAGCCTGGCGGCGCCGAAGGCGATGTTGGCCGAGCTGCCGCCCAGGTATTTGGCAAAGCTGCTGGCGTCTTCCAGCGGGCAGCCCACCTGCTGGGCATACAGGTCCACGGCCAGCCGGCCCAGGCAGGCCAGGTCGTGGCGGCGGCCGCCGGGAATGGCCAGCTGCGGGCCTGGGTGGGTGTTGGGGGTGAGGTACATGGCGGGGGTGTCCATCAGATCGTCACGCCTTCCAGCTCGGCCATCATCTTCTGCATCTCCGCGCCGCCGGCCATCATGTCCAGCACCTCCGCCTTGCTGACATCACGCTTGGCGAAGCTGCCCATGGACTGGCCGCGGTTGAGCAGCGTGAAGCTGTCGGCCACCGGGTAGGCGTGGTTGACGTTGTGGGTGATGAAGATCACCGAGATGCCGCGCTCGCGGGCCCGGTGGATCAGCTTGAGCACGTTGACGCTTTGCTTGACGCCCAGCGCCGCGGTGGGTTCGTCCAGGATCAGCACATGGGCGCCGAAGTGGATGGCCCGGGCAATCGCCAGGCATTGCTTTTCGCCGCCGGACATCTGGCCCACCATCTGGTCCGCGTCTCGCACGCGAATGCCCATGGCGGCCAGCTCCTGGGCGGCGATGCGGGCGGCCTGGGCGTGGTCCATCACCGGCAGCACGCCCAGGAGTTTCCTGACCGGCTCGCGGCCCATGAAGAAGTTGCGCGAGACGCTCATCAGCGGCACCAGCGCCAGGTCCTGGTAGACGGTGGCGATGCCAGCGTCCAGCGCCTCGCGCGGCGAGCGAAAGCGCACCGGCTGGCCATTGACCAGGTACTGGCCCTTCTCGGGCGTGAACACGCCGGCCAGGGTCTTGATCAGCGTGCTCTTGCCGGCACCGTTGTCGCCCAGCAGGCAGTGCACCTCGCCGCGGCGCAGGCGCAGCGTGATGTCGCTCAGCGCGATCACGGCGCCGAAGTACTTGCTGATGTTCTCCAACTGCAGGATGTAGTCGTCAGGCTTGGGGTTGCTCATCACAGCTCCGGTGTGGTGGCTGAGCGCGGCTCAGCGGCCCAGCGCAACGCGCCGGCGGATGTAGTTGTTGAACAGCACCGCGGCCAGCAGCATGCCGCCCAGGAACACGCGGTACCAGTTGTTGTCGATGCTGGTGTAGCCAATGCCGATCTGCACCACGCCGAAGATCAAGGCCCCCAGCGCGGCGCCTATCACCGAGCCGAAGCCGCCGGTCAGCAGGCAGCCGCCGATGACCGCGGCGATGATGGCCTCGAACTCCTTCTGCAGCCCGCGATCGGCCGCCGCCGAGCCGGCATCGGCCACCTGCAGCACCGCAAACACGGTGGCGCAAAAGGCCATGAAGACAAACAGCAGCACCTTGACCCGCGCCACCGGGATGCCCACGTTCTTGGCCGCGTTGGCGTCGCCGCCGACCGCAAGGATCCAGTTGCCCACCCGCATGCGGGCCAGCACGAAGGCGCCGCCTGCCGTCAGCGCAGCCCACCACACCATCACCTTGGGCACGCCGATGGCCAGTGCCGCGCCATCGTCGCGCGCGGCCAGCAGGCCCAGCCGGGCCAGCGCGTTGAACAGGCCGGTCAGCACATGGCCCTGGAACAAGGCCTGCACCAGCGGGTCGGCAGCGATCAGCTCGTGCAGCACCGCGTCCCCATTGCTGGAGACGATGGTCTTGCCGGTCAGCAGCACCGAGATGGCCAGGCTCAGGCCACGCAGGATGAAGTAGAACGCCAGCGTGACGATGAAGCTGGGCAGCCCGGTCTTGACCACCAGCCAGCCGTTGAGCCCGCCCAGCGCCATCGCAGTGGCGAAGGCGAACAGCACGGCCAGCCAGACCGGCCAGCCCCAGTAGAGGCAGGGGATCGCCAGCATCATGCCGGCGAAGCCGATCATCGAGCCGATGGAGAGATCGAACTCGCCGGCAATCATCAGCAGCGCCGCACCCACCGCGAGGATGCCCAGGAAACCGGCCACCGTGCCCCAGTTGACGATGCCCTCGGCGCTGAACATGCCAGAGCCGCCCGCGCCGAGGCCGAACAGCAGGAACACCAGCGCGGTGCCGGAGAGCGCGCCGAACTCGGGCCGCGCGAGCAGCCGCCGCAGGCGACCGACCTGGCGCAGGCGCTCGTCGCTAGCAGGGACCGGCGTCACCGTGCTGGGTGGCGGATGGGGAGTGGACAGCAGGGCACTCATGAAAACCTCGTGCGTCAATCAAGCCAGAAGAGGCCGCGGCGCAGGGAGCTGCCGCGGCGCAGGGTTCACCACTTCACCGGTATTGGCCGGCGTACTTCTCGACCGTGGCGATGTTGTCCTTGGTCACGAAGCCGGGGCCGGAGCCAATGTGGCGCGGGCCATAGGCGGGCGCCAGGCCGTAGGTGTCCAGCCTGATCTTGAACTTGGCGTTGGCCTTGAGCGCGGCCGTGGCCTGGGCCAGGTCGGTGCTCTTGGCATCGTGCATCAGCGACAGCACGGCCACCGGGATGTAGCCCTGCAGGTAGGGTTGCTGGTCGATCGCGAAGTTGATCTCGCCGGCCTTGATGCCGCGCGAGATCTCGTCGGAAAGGTCGAAGGTGGCGAAGAAAATTTTGCCTGCCAGGCCCGCTTTCTTGACCGCCTTGAGGGCCGGGGCGGCAGCGTCCGGGCCCAGGGCCAGCACGGCCTGGGTGCCGGGGTTCTGGCGCAGATAGGCGGCGGTCTTGCTCTCCACCGAGGCGGGGTCGATGCCGGTGTCGATGGTGCTCTTCTTGAAGTCGGCACCAATCGCCTCGGCAAAGCCGCGGCAGCGCTCGAACGAGGCCGGATTGGTGGCGAAGTGATTGATGCAGACAAAGCTCTTCACGCCCGCCGCCTTGGCCCGCTCGCCCGCCCCCTTGCCGGCCTCGTACTCGGGCTGGCCCACATGCATCAGCGCGCCCAGCTTCTCGCTTTGCTCGGGCGTGCCTGAGTTCACCGTGATCAGCGGGATCTTCTTGTCGGTGACTCTTTTCAGCGCGCCTTGCAGCACCTGGAAGTCTGCGATGGTGGTGATCACGCCGTCGTAGTTCTGCGCGCTGGCCTGCTCGATCAGCCGGGCCATGTCGGCCAGGTCGCCGTTGGCCGGGTTGCGGTAGTCCACCGTCACGCCGAAGTCCTCGCCGGCCTGCTTGAGCGAGTTGCGGATGGTGTTCCACCAGGCGTCGGAGTCCGGCGCGTGGCTGATGAACACGTAGCGGCCGCCGGCCTGTGCGGCGACGCAGGTCAGGCTGGCCGCCAGGACCAGGGTGGTGATGGCAAGGCGCCGGCTGAGCGAATGCTGCTTCATGTGTTTGTCTCCTCGCAATGCGTTGCGATTGGCTGGGAATTTCGGCAGATCTCATGGCGGACAAACCGGTTCAGGGCCTGCCGCGACGCCAGTGTAGTCAGAAGAGAAAAAAACTTCTTAGTGGATAACGATTAGAAATTAATTTCTAATTTTCCACCTGCCGACCTATCATGCAAACCGGTTTGTTGGCCCCATCCCTGCGCTCCCCATGTCCGCTCCGCCCGTCGCGCCCGCTGCTTCTCCTGCCCCCGCCGAACGTGCCCAGGCGGAATCTCCCGTGCATGCGCTGCTGCAGCGCATCGCCGCGGAGTACCCCTCGCTGAGCAAGCAGCTCAAGCAGATCGCCCAGCACGTGGAGCAGCACAGCGACCACCTGGGCCTGGAGAAGATCCAGGACGTGGCCGCGCGCTGCGGCGTGCAGCCTTCGGCCGTGGTGCGCTTTGCCAAGCACTTCGGCTTTTCGGGCTACAGCGAGCTGCAGAAGCTGTTCCGCGACGGCATCGCCGCGCAGATCGCCCCGACGCGCAACTACCAGGCGCGCATCCGCGAGGTGATCGCCCAGGGCCAGGGCCGGCTCTCCAGCGCCGACATCGCCTACGAGTTCATCGCTGGCGCGATTGCCGGCATGAACGAGCTCCAGCGCGATCTGCACGGCTCCACGCTGGGCGATGCCGTGGAGCTGCTGGCGCAGGCGCCCGCGATCTGGGTGGTGGGCGCGCGCCGCTCCTTCCCGGTGGCCACCTACTTGGCTTACGCGCTGCAGCACACCGACAAGCCGGTTCAGCTCGTCACCGGCATGGGCGCCATGCACGAGGGCCAGCTGCGCAGCCTGCGCCGCGACGACGTCATGATCGCCATCAGCTTTGCACCCTATGCGCAGGAAACCACGCAGGCCGCCGAGGCCGCCGCCGCCCAGGGTGCGCGCCTGATCGCCATCACCGACAGCCGCATGGGCCCGCTGGCGGCGCTGGCCCTCACCACGCTGGTGGTCAACGAAAGCAGCACCTTCGGCTTTCGCGGGCTGACCAATGTGATGGCCCTGGCGCAAAGCCTCTTCATCGCCCTGGCCTACCGGCTGGAGCTGGACTACCACCCCGCCGCAGGTGCATGAACAACCCCCGCGCACGGCCCCCGGGCTGCTGCACGAACAACTTCCCCCACACTTCCAGAGGAGACACCCCATGAAGAACGTCGCCGTCTTCGGCGCCGGCCGCATCGGCCGCATCCATGCCACCAACCTGGCGGCACTGCCTGGCGTGCGCCTGCGCAGCGTGTGCGACCCCATGGCCGCGCAGGCCGCCGAGTTGGCGAGCCAGCTCGGCGCCGAGGTCTCGACCCCGGAAGCGGTGCTGGCAGACCCCAGCATCGACGTGGTGGCCATTGCCTCGCCTACCGACACCCACAGCGAGCTGATCACCCGCGCCGCAGCGGCCGGCAAGCACATCTTCTGCGAGAAGCCGGTGGACCTTTCCGTGCCGCGCGCCCAGGCCTGCGCCCAGGCGGTGCGGGCCGCGGGCGTGGCCTGCATGATCGGCTTCCAGCGTCGCTTCGACCCCACCTTCAACGAAGCCCAGCAGCGCCTGGCGCGCGGCGAGATCGGGGCGCCGGAGATGCTGGTGGTGACCAGCCGTGACCCCGGCGCGCCGCCGGCCCAATACCTGCGCGGCTCGGGCGGCATCTTCCGCGACATGCTGATCCACGACTTCGACATCTTCCGCTGGATCCTCTGCAGCGATGGCGACGAGGCAGCCACGCTCTATGCCACCGGCTCGGTGCTGGTGGACCCGGCCATTGCCGAGGTGCCCGACATCGACTCCAGCGTGGTCACCATCCGCACCCGCAAGGGTCGGCTGGCGCAGATCAACACCAGCCGCCGCGCAGCCTATGGCTACGACCAGCGCTTCGAGGTGCTGGGCTCGACCGGTATGCTGCAGTGTGGCAACCACCGGCCCACCGAGGTCGTGCAGTCCGACGCCCAGGGCGTGCGGGCCGACAAGCCCGAGCACTTCTTCCTGCAGCGCTACCGCGAAGCCTATCGCCTGGAGCTGGCGCACTTCTTCGAATGCCTGCAATCGGGCCGTGCCTTTCGCACCACCATCGAGGATGGCGTGGCAGCCCAGCAGTTGGCGGACGCGGCCGCCCAGTCGCTGGCCAGCGGACAGGTGGTGGTGCTGTGAGCGCGGCCGCTGCAACGAGCGCGCCGCTGCGCGTGGGCATTGCCGGCCTGGGCCGGCTGGGCCAGCGCCACGCCCAGCACCTGGCCCGGCATGCGTCTGGTGCCCAACTGGTGTCGGCCTGCAGCCCCGTCGCCGAGGAACGCACCTGGGCCCGCGAAACGCTGGGTGTGCAGACCCTGCACAGCGATTTCCAGGCCTTTGTGCAGGACCCGCAGCTGGACGCTGTGGTGCTGGTCACCCCCACCACCCTGCATGCCGAGCAGACCATGGCGGCGCTGGCCGCGGGCAAGCACGTCTTCGTCGAAAAGCCCCTGTCACTGGACGTGGAGACCTGCGAGCGGGTGGAGGCGGTGGCGGCCCGCCACCCTGGCTTGGTGGCCATGGTGGGCTTTGTGCGGCGCTTTGACCCCAGCTACCGCCAGGCCCGGGCCGACATCGAGGCCGGCCATGTGGGCCGGCCCTTCCTGGTGCGCTCGCAGACCTGCGACATGCACGACCCGGCCGGCTTCTTCGTGCGCTTTGCCCCCACCTCGGGTGGCCTGTTCATGGACTGCAGCGTGCATGACATCGACCTGGCCCGCTGGATGCTGGGCAGCCCGCGCGCCCTGCGGGTGTTCGCCAGCGGCACCATCGCGCTGCACCCGGACCTGGCCGAGCACGGCGACGTGGACAACGGCATGGCCATCATCGAGTTCGAGGGCGGCGCCCGGGCCGTGCTCTACGCCAGCCGCACCATGCCGCATGGCCACGAGACCACCACCGAGGTCATCGGCACCCAGGGCGTGCTCAGCGTGGGTGTCGGGGCCCACCGCGACCGCGTGCAGACGCGGGACGCAAGCGGTGTGCACCACCGCCCGGTGGCCGATTTCTTCGAGCGCTTCCACGAGGCCTTCCGCCACGAACTGGACGCCTTCGTCCAGGCCTGCCGGGGTGGCCCGCCCACCGGCCTGAGCCTGGCCGATGCCACCGCAGCCACCCGCATCGGACAGGCCATGCGGCGCTCGCTGCACAGTGGCCAGCCCGAAACCGTGTGAAGGCGTTTGCGCGGCGTGCCAAGGGCGCCGCGGCGCTGTGCAGTCAGCCGGTCCGGGTCCCCACCAGCACCGGCTGGTAGAACACATCGTCCAGGCGCCGCACGTCGCGCAAGCCCGCCGCCCGCATCAGCTTCAGCAGCGTGTCGGTACTCACCGCGTGGTAGACCGAGCGCATCACGTGGGTCTGCACCGCCTGGCTGGCAGTGTCTTCCTCGACGAAGAAAAATGTGATGTGGCACAGGTCGGCCTGCGGGGTCCCGTCGGCCGCCGCAGGGCGTGCCTCGAAGTCCCAGACCTGGCTCAGCAGGAAGCGCTTGCCGGCTTCTTCGCGCACGCCGTAGGGCTTGACGATGCCGCGCCCGCGCGGCTCGGCGGCGTAGTCGCGCACGCTGATCACGCAGCCGCCACCGGGGGCGAGGCAGTCGTGCATCTGCTGCAGCGCCTGCAGCAGGTCCGCATCCGTGAGCAGGTGCGGCAGCGAGTTGTCGGCACACAGCACCAGGTCGAAACCGCCCCCGTGGTGGCAGTGCACCTCCCGCATGTCCGCCACCGAGAAGGCGATGTGCAGGCCGCGTCGGGCCGCCTCGTCTCGCGCCCGAGCCACCGAGGCAGGCGACAGGTCAGAAGCCGTCACGGCGTGGTCTTGCTGCGCCAGCCCCAGCGCCTGCGTGCCGATGCCGCAGGCGACGTCCAGCACGCGGCGCTGCGGGGTGGCCCGCGGCCACTCACGCTGCATCAGCACTGAGAGTTGCTCACCCTGGCGCCGCACGCTGGCCGGCCAGTCCGGGTAGACCAGGTGGTAGAGCGGTGCCAGCGCGTCGTAGAAGGCCGGGGCTTCCGTCGGTCCGCCAGCCGTCACCCCTGATCCCGCAGCCGCCTGGCCAGCAAGGCATATTCCTTGGGCCGGTCTTTCTTCATCGTCTCCAGCAGCACGCCAATGCGGTCCATGTCCGCCTTGAGCTTGCGCAGCTTCAAGGCTTCGACCTGCCGCTGCGTGTCTTCCAGCCCCTTCAGGGCGTCTTCGACCGTGTCGGCGTCGACCTGACCTCGACCGAGTTGACCTAGCACGACCTCGGTCAGCCAACCCAGCTGCTTGCCATAAGAAGCCACATCAAACGCCTGGCGTTCGATGTCCTTGTCGCCGGACTGAGGCGAGATGCCGTTGAAAAACGCCGTCAGGTTGGGCTCGATCTGTTGCGCGACCGAGCCGCTCCAGGGAAAGTGATACTGCGGCGCCCAGAACACGAACCAAGGCAGAAACATGGCGGCCTCCCGCTTGTTGAGAACCTTCACTGTCAGCGGGCGCGGCGCAAGGCGCAACGCCAACTTGGGGGACGTCTTCAGGAGCCGGTGGTGTGGCGCGCGACCAGGCCAGGCCAGCTGCGACTGAATTCGGCTGTGAGCTTGGCGAAGGCGTCCCGCTCGGTGATCTGGCGCTGCTCGTCGGCGCTGTCCTGGCTGCCCCAGGAAGTGGCCAGGGTCTGGGCCTGCGCGGTGGCCTCGTAAGCGCTGTAGACGTAGCCCGTGCGGGTGTCCACCAGCAAGGCGGAGGCCACGGTGCTGACCGAGATCTTGCGCGTGGGCGCTAGGCCTAGCGTGACGACGGTGAGCGGCTTGGCCTGGTCGTTGTCGAAGAAGCGGGTGTCGAAGGTGTAGAGCCAGACCACGTCGGCCTGCAGTCGCGAGGCGGCAAGCCGCAGGTCGCGTTCGCTGCTGATGCGCTCCGGCAGCAGCATGCGGTTAACGGACGCCAGGCCGGCCACCTGCGGCAGCTTGCCCAGGCGCTCCAACTCGGCTTGTTCAGCGTCGTCGCGCGTGGTGACGACGGTGTACCGGCCGCCGCCATCCACGGCACCGCCGCGGCGGCCCAGCGCGAAGTTGTTGTAGGCCGGACCTTGTACATGCATGGCCACGATGCTGGCCGGGAACTTCAGCGTGGGCTTGGCGGCAAAGCCTGCTTGCAGGTCTGCCGGCGTTTCTTCCTGCAGGTCGGCCTTGGGACCGGGCGTGAGGTAGGTCGATGAGCAGCCCGAAAGCCACAGCACCGCCACGCAGGCGAACGCGCCAGCGGCCAGCCGGCGAACGGAGAAAAGCGAACGTTCCAGGGTCATGGCAGCAATGCGTTGAACGAGCGCTCACCGCGAGACTGACGGCGAGCAGACAGGCCGCGACGGCCCGGCAGAAGAATGGCAAACGAGTATGCCGTAACCTCCGACGGCCCAGGCACGCGGCCTGCCCGGACAACGTTCCACCACCCGAGCCAGGAACCCCCAATGCAACTCGAAGGCAGCTGCCACTGCGGCAGCGTCAAGTTCTCGGTCCAGTCCGCGCAGCCGGTGCCGTTCATGCGCTGCTATTGCTCGATCTGCCGCAAGACCGCCGGCGGCGGCGGGTTTGCGATCAACCTCGGTGCGGACTTCCGCACGCTGAAGGTCACGGGCAGGCGCTACCTGCGCGTGTACCGCGCCCACATCGAGCGAGACGGCAAGCTTGAGCAGAGCACCGGCCAGCGGCACTTCTGCACGCGCTGCGGCAGCGCGCTGTGGCTTTACGACCCGACCTGGCCGGAGCTGGTGCACCCGCATGCCAGCGCCATCGACACGCCGCTGCCCCTGCCACCCTCGCATGTGCACCTGATGCTGGGTTCCAAGGCGCCGTGGGTGGCCATGGAAGGCTTGCCCGGCGACCCACGTTACGACGAATACCCGCCGATGTCGCTGGCCGAATGGCACGCGCAGCACGGGCTGACCTCGCCCTGATGGTCGACCTTGTGGACGATCCACATCCCTGCCTTCGGCGGTGGACAGGCTCGCCCTGTAGAGGCACAGTCGCCTGACTTCCACCTTCCTGACCAGACAAAGGACTTGCCATGGCCACCCGTGGATTCTTCGGGATGCGGCCCAGCGCCGAAACCGCCAAGCGCCTGCCGCCTGGCCAGCACCTGACGCCGGACTTCCCGGTGCTCTCCTTCGGCCCTACGCCGCGTGTGGACCTGGCGACCTGGCGCTTCACGTTGAAGGCTGGCGCCAAGCCGCTGGCCAGCTGGAGCTGGGACGAATTCCAGGCGCTGCCGCAGACAGAGTGGCAGGGCGACATCCACTGCGTGACGACCTGGTCCAAGTTCAACACCGCCTGGCGGGGCGTGTCGCTGGACGACCTGTTCGCCGCCGCCGGCATCACGCCGCCCACGCCCTTCCTGCTCGCGCAATCATTCGACGACTACACGACCAACGTGCCGCTGGCCGACGTGATCGGCGGCAAGGCGATGATTGCCACGCACTTTGGCGGCGAGCCGCTGGCGCCCGAGCATGGCGGCCCGGCGCGCCTGCTGGTGCCGCACCTGTACTTCTGGAAAAGCGCGAAATGGGTCAACGGCCTGAAGTTCACCGAGCGTGACGAGGCCGGTTTCTGGGAGCTGCGCGGATACCACACGTACGGCGACCCGTGGCGCGAGCAGCGCTTTTCGGACGATCCGTGAGCCCGCCGGACCGCCCCAAGGGCGAACACCGGAGTGCGCAGCACGAAGGTCCATCCGTGAGCGCAGTGCCCACGCCTGCAGCCTCGCCCTGGCGGGAGGCGACGGTCGACGAAGTGCAGCGCCACGGCCCGCGCGCGCTCAGCCTGTTCCTGAACAGCCCGCTGCCGCCGCACCAGGCGGGCCAGCATGTGGACCTGCGGCTGGTCGCCGAAGACGGCTACGAGGCGCGGCGCAGCTACTCCATTGCTTCGGCGCCCGGCGCGCCGCGCATGGAGTTGCTGATCGAGCGGCTGGACAACGGCGAGGTCTCACCCTACTTCCACGAAGTGACCGTGGCCGGCGACGTGCTGGAACTGCGCGGGCCGATTGGCGGCCACTTCGTCTGGCGCGTCACCCAGCCCGGCCCGCTGCTGCTGGTGGCCGGTGGTTCCGGCATTGCGCCGCTGATGGCCATGCTGCGCCACCGCGCGGCCACGCAGGCGCCCGTCGACACACTGCTGATCTACAGCGCCAGGACCTGGGATGAACTGGTCTACCGCGACGAGCTGGCCGCGATGGCGGCGCAGGATGCCCGCTTTCACTTCACAGCGGTCACCACCCGCGAGCCGGCGCGGCGCGCCGGCGACTTTTCGCAGCGACTGGACCGTGCCGCGCTGGCCACCGCGCTGCGGCAGTGGGGCCGGCTGCCGCAGGACGTGTACGTGTGCGGTGCGACAGGCTTTGTCGAGACGGTGGCTGCAGCACTGGTGGACCTGGGCATGCCGGCCGCGAGCATCCGCACCGAGCGCTACGGCGGGCTGAGCTGAGCGGGCTGCGAGAATCGCCGCATGTCAGACGCACCCGCCGCACCACCCGATCAGCCCCCGAGCAAGCCGCCCGGCCAGCCCAAGAACCCGCTGCACGGCCTGACGCTGGAGGCCATGCTGCAGGCCCTGGTCGCCTACTTCGGCTGGGAAGGCCTGGCCGAGCAGGTGCCGGTGCGCTGCTTCGCGCTGGACCCGAGCATCGGCTCCAGCCTGAAGTTCCTGCGCAAGACGCCGTGGGCCCGCGAGAAGGTCGAAAACCTGTACCTGTTCATGCTGCGTGAGCAGCGGCGCGAGGCGCGCTGAGGCGCTGGCATCAAGCCACGGCCTGCGTGCCGGACAGGTACTGGTGAATGGCCGCGACCACCGCGGCGCCTTCGCCAATGGCCCCGCCCACGCGCTTGACCGAGCCAGCGCGCACATCCCCCACCGCGAACACGCCGGGAATGCTGGACTCCAGCGCGGCGGGCACGTGGCCGGGAATCTTGCAGATGGTGCCCTGGCCGGTGAGCACAAAGCCATGCCGGTCCAGCTTCACGTCGCAGCCTGCCAGCCAGCGCGTTTCGGGTTCGGCGCCGACGAACAGGAAGACGTTGCGCACCGGATGGGTTTCGACCTCGCCGCCATTGCGCCGGCGCCAGCTGGTGGCCTCCAGGCCAGTGCAGTGTTCGCCGTGCAGCTCGGTGATCTCCGTCCGAACGAGCAGCTCGATGTTGGGCGTGGCTTCGATGCGGTCGATCAGGTAGCGTGACATGGTGGCCGCCAGCCCGGGGCCTCGCACCAGCATGCGCACGCGCGCCGCGTGCTGCGACAGGAACACGGCGGCCTGGCCGGCGGAATTGCCGCCGCCCACCAGCGCGACCTCGGTCTTGGCGCAGATGCGCGCCTCCAGCGCCGAAGCCCAGTAGGAAATGCCGCGGCCCTCGAACTCTTCCAGGCGCGGCACCGCAGGCCGCTTGTAGCGCGCGCCGCTGGCGATCACCACGGTGCGCGCACACAGCCGCCGGCCGTCGGTGAGCCTGATGGCCAGGCCGCCGCCGGGCTGGTCGCGGGTGCAGTCCAGCGAGGCCACTTCGGACGGGATCAGCATCTCGGCGCCGAACTTCTGCGCCTGCACATAGGCCCGCCCGGCCAGCGCCTGGCCGGTGATGCCGGTCGGGAAGCCGAGGTAGTTCTCGATGCGCGCGCTGGCCCCCGCCTGGCCGCCATAGGCCCTGCAGTCCAGCACGGCCACGCGCAGGCCTTCGGAGGCGGCGTACACCGCTGTCGACAGGCCCGCCGGGCCAGCGCCCACCACGGCCACGTCGAACACCTCGTCGAATTCTTCCGTGCTGACCATGCCGGCGCAGCGCGCCAGCGCGCCTTCGCTGGGGTTCACCAGCACCGCGCCGCTGGGGCAGACGGCCACCACGTCGCTGGCCTTGGCGTCGTACTGCACGGCCAGCGCCTTGGCGGTCTCGTCCTGCTCGGGGTCGACCACATGGTGCGGCTGTCCGTTGCGGCTCAGGAAGCTCTGCAGGCGCAGTACATCGGGCGAATTCGGCGCGCCGATCAGCACCGGCCCGCTGCCGCCGGATTCGATCAGCGAGACGCGCCGCAGGATCAGCGCGCGCACCATGCGCTCGCCCAGGTCGGCCTCGGCAATGATGAGGGCACGCAGTTGGTCCGGCGGAATCAGCAGCACCTCGACCGGCGTCTCGGCGTGGCCGTCCACCAGCGAAGGCCGGCCGGACAGCTGGCCCACTTCAGCCAGGAACTGCCCGCGGTCCTGCGACAGGATGGGCGTGACGCGGCCCAGGCCGTCGCGCTGGGTGATGGCCACGGTGCCGGCCAGCACCACGAACATGCCGGGCCCCGGCTGGCCTGCGGTGAACAGGCAGCTGCCGGGCGCGTAGTGCTGCACCGTGCCAAAGCGGCCGATGCGCTCGATCTCGGCATCGGTCAGCGCCGGGAACATCTGCGCGCGGCGGCTGTTGAAGGTGTTGTAGGGCGTGTACGGCGCAGCTTCGTCAGGCATGCGGGTCTCCGATGAGGCAAGCGGGGTTGGGCGTAGCTTAAAGCGTGTCGCGGGCGCCGGCATCGGCACAAGGGCATAGCGCTTTCGCCCGACACGAACACAGCCCTCGTCTTTGCGGATGCCAGGCAGGGCTTGCGCTTCGCACAATGGCGGCCATGCCTGAACCCACCAACTCGTCTTCCGCCCCCGCCACTTCCGCCGCTTCCGGCCCGCTGCACGGCCTGCGTGTGGTCGAAATGGGCCAGTTGATCGCCGGGCCGTTTGCCGCCAAGACCCTGGGCGACTTCGGCGCCGAGGTCATCAAGATCGAACCGCCTGGCACTGGCGACCCGCTGCGCAACTGGCGGCTGCTGCAGGACGGCACCTCCGTCTGGTGGCAGGTGCAGTCGCGCAACAAGCGCTCGATGGCGCTGGACCTGCGCCAGACCGAGGGCCAGGCCATTGCCCGGCAACTGATCGCCGAGGCCGACGTGCTGGTCGAGAACTTCCGGCCCGGCACGCTGGAAGCCTGGGGGCTGGACTACGACAGCCTCTCGGCGCAGAACCCGGGCCTGGTGATGCTGCGCATCTCAGGTTACGGCCAGACCGGGCCTTACCGCGACCTGCCAGGCTTTGGCGCCATTGGCGAGGCCATGGGGGGCTTGCGCCACCTCACCGGCGAGCCGGGCCGCGTGCCGGTGCGCTGCGGCGTGTCGATTGGCGACACGCTGGCGGCGCTGCATGGCGTGATCGGCATCCTCGCCGCGCTGCGCCACCGGGATGTGAACCAGGGCCACGGCCAGGTGGTGGACGTGGCACTGCACGAGGCGGTGTTCAACGTGATGGAAAGCCTGGTGCCGGAGTACAGCGCCTTTGGTGCGGTACGTGAGGCCGGTGGCAGCGCGCTGCCCGGCATCGCCCCGTCCAACGCCTACCGCTGCGCGGATGGCTACGTGCTGATCGCCGGCAATGGCGACAGCATCTTCAAGCGGCTGATGCAGGCCATCGGCCGGCCGGACCTGGCGGCGGACCCGGCACTGGCCGACAACGCCGGCCGTGTGGCCCGGGTCGAAGAACTGGACCGCACGATCGCCCTGTGGGCGCAGCAGCGCACGGCCACCGAAGTGCTGGCACTGCTGGGCCAGGCCCGCGTGCCAGCCGGCAAGGTCTACACCGCAAAAGACATTGCCGAGGACCCGCATTTCCGCGCCCGCGACATGCTGCTTTCGCAGACCACGCGCGACGGCCACACGCTGGAAGTGCCTGGCATCGTGCCCAAGCTGACGGGAACGCCCGGCGGTGTGCGCAGCAGCGCGCCACGCCTGGGGGAGGACACCGACGCGGTGCTGCGCGAGCTCGGCCTCACGGCGGCGCAGATCACCGCGCTGAGAGACCGCAAGATCGTCGCCTGAGGCTGGCTGCTCAGGCCGCGGGCGCGGCAGCGACTGGCTTGCCAGACAGCGCGCCAAAGGCCGCGGTCAGGTCAAACAGCTCTTCGTCGATCGCGTCCTGCCGCTGCTTGTGAAAGCTGGCGCGCAAGCCGGCCAGCAATTCCTCGATGTTCCTGTCGGCCCGCTCCATCGCGGCCAGCCGGCTGGCGTTTTCGCTCGCCAGGGATTCGGCGCAGGCCTGGAAAAGCGAGATGAACAGGTGCTGGCGAATCAACACCCGCAGCACCGGGGCGCCCTCGACTATCAACTCGGGCTGGCGCCGGGTGGGCCAGGCTTGCTGCTGCAGCCCGGCGCGCCAGGCGTCGTCCAGCGGCAGCAGGGCTTCGTCCGTGGGCTCGACCGCAGAACCGTCCCGCATCCGGTTGAAGAACAGCCGGATGTGGGGCGATGCGACCTGGCCCGGATGCGACTCGGTGGCCAGCAGCAGGCGCTCGACCAGCGGCGCAATGCCCTGCACCGAACCGGGCACCGGCTGCGTGCCCACCACCGAAGCACCCGCGTCCACCAGCAAGGCCCTGGCCCGCTCACCCACCACCCAGACCGGACAGGCCCCGGCCCCGGATCGCAGCACCTGCAACACACGCTCGACCAGCACCTCGTTGAACTGCCCCACCAGGCCCTGGTCGGAGCCGAAGACGACCAGGCCTGTCGCTGCTGCCTCGCGACCGGGCCGCACTGGCGCAGCAGCTTCGGAGGCCTGCATCTGCCGCAGGCACACACCCAGGCCCTGGTTCACGGTGAGCCGGTAGTCGGCCAGCGCCAGCACCGCCTGTTCGTACTGGCGGATGCTGGCGGCGGCCAGCGCCCGCATGGTCCGCACGACGGACTGCAGGTCGCTGGCAGCGCCCATCTGGTGACGCAGCGCTGCGGTCGAGTCCGTCACGGCGCCGCTTCGGCAAAGGGCCGCAAGGCCGAGCGCGCGAGGGCGACCAGCGCGGCGACGTCGCCCTCGCCCAGCTTGCCGGCCTGCGCCAGGCCTGCGAGCAGGGCCGGCGGCATGGCCGCCACCGCGTACCGCACGGCCTGCTCGGCCTCGGCCATGCGCGCCAGCGGCACGGCGTCGAACAACCCTGCGGTCAGGGCACTCAGGATCAGCACCTGCTCGGGCACCGACAAAGGATCGGCCTGCGCCTGCTTCAGGCAGGCCCGGATGCGCTGCCCGTGCGCGATCACCTGCTGGCTGCGCTCGTCCAGGCGGGCGCCGAACTTCGAGAAAGTCTCCAGCTCCTCGAACTGCGCGTAGGCCAGCTTGAGGTCCCCGGCCACGGCGCGCAAGCTGCCCAGCTGTGCCTTGCCGCCGACCCGCGAGACCGACTGGCCCACGTCGACCGCCGGCAGCACGCCCAGTTCGAACAGCCGCGGCGACAGGTAGATCTGCCCATCGGTGATGGAGATCAGGTTGGTCGGGATGTAGGCCGACATGTCCTGCGCCTCGGTCTCGACGATGGGCAAGGCCGTGAGCGAGCCGCCACCCCGTTCGGCGCTCAGGTGGGTGGCGCGTTCCAGCAGCCGGGCGTGCAGGTAGAAGATGTCGCCAGGGAAGGCTTCACGGCCGGGAGGCCGCTGCAGCAGCAGCGACAGTTCACGGTACGCGCGGGCATGCTGGGTGAGGTCGTCGTAGACGATCAGCACGTCCCGCCCGGCTTCCATGAAGTGCTCGGCGATGCTGGTGGCCGCGTACGGCGCGATGTAGGCCAGGCCCGGCGCCTGCTGGCCTTCGCAAACGACCACCACCGTGTAGTCCAGCGCGCCGTGCTCGCGCAGCGTGGCCACCGCCTTGGCCACCGCCGAGGCCCGCTGGCGAATCGCGCAGTAGATGCACAGCACCTGCTTGCCGCGCTGGTTCAGGATGGCGTCGATGGCAATCGCCGTCTTGCCGGTCTGGCGGTCGCCGAGGATCAGCTCGCGCTGGCCGCGGCCCACGGGGATCAACGCGTCGATGACCTTGACGCCGGTCTGCAGCGGCGTGGTCACTGCCGAGCGCTCCATGATGGGCGCGGCGGGCCGCTCCACGGGCAGCCGGCTGCTGGCGCGCACAGGCCCCAGGCCATCCAGCGGCCGGCACAGCGGGTCGATGACGCGGCCCAGCAAGCCCTCGCCCACGGCCACGTCCATCACCCTGCCGGTGCGCTCGACCGGATCGCCTGCGCGCAGGCGCCAGTATTCGTCCAGCAGCACCACGCCCACGCCGTCTTCGTCGATGTCGAACGCGATGCCGTAGACGTCTCCGGGAAAGCGGACCAGTTCATCGAACGCGACATTCGGCAGGCCGGTCACCCTGGCCACCCCTGCGGCCACGTGCGTGACGGTGCCAACCTCGCTCAGGCCCAGCACCGGCGCGTGCCCCGTCCTGGCCTCGGCCATGGCGGCGAACAGCCGCTCGACCGCACGCCGCGGCGCGATGGTTTCGGCGTTCACTGGACTACCTTCGCGCTGACGCGCTTCGGTTTCGCCCTTGGGGCGGCCCGGCGGGCTCATGCGGCGCCCTGAGCTTGCACCGCCCCGGCTGCCTCCGGCCGCGCGCCCTGCTGTTGGCGGGCCAGCAGGTCGGTGAGCACCTGTGCGATGCCGTCCAGGTGCTGCGCGATGCTCCATGCAAGCTTCTGGCCGCCGGCCACCAGCTCGAGGCCGCAGACGAGGTCTGGCGCGACGACGAACTGCAGCGCGGTGACGGCGCCAAAGGTCTCTGTCAATGCGGCCTGGATCTCGGCACGCTGGGCCGCCGGAAGCGCGAAGGCGCTGCTCAGCCGGGGTGCCGCCGTGGGCACGGCCAGCGCGGCGGCAAGCGCCTGCCGGTCGGCCGCGTCCAGCGCATGCAGCCGCTGCATGAAGGCGCGGGTGGCCAGCGCTTCGAGTTCGGCCGAGGCCAGCTCGGCGAGCACCTTGCGGGAGATGGCGAAGACCTCGCGGCTGGCGCCGTCGCGCAGCTCGGCTTCCAGCGTGGCGGCCTGCTCGTGCAGCGCGTCGAGCCGGCGCGCGCTCAGCGCATCGGCGGCCTGGCGCGCGGCGGCGATCAGCCGGGCCTGCTCGGCGTCGGCCTCGCGCCTGGCCTGCGCCAGCAGTTCCGCCCGTTCACGCTCGAACGCGGCGCTCTTCTGCGCAAAGCTGTCCTGCTGCGCCTGGGCCTGCTGGGCGATGGCCTTGGCGTCGGCGAGCTGCTTGGCGATCTGCGCCTCGCGTGCGTCCACTGCGTCCAGCACAGGCTGGTAGAGGAAGCGCTTGAGCAGCGCCACCAGGATCACGAAATTGAGCGCCTGGGCGCCCACGGTGAACCAGTCGATCAACATGGCTCACTTCCCGGCGACATGGGCGATCGCGGTGTTCCAGAACGGGTTGGCGAAGATCAGGATCATCGAGACCACGAAGCAGTAGATCGCGGTGGACTCGATCATCGCCAGGCCGACAAACAGCGTGCGCGTGATGGTCGAGGAGGCATCCGGCTGCTGCGCCAGCGCCGTCAGCGCAGTGGCCACTGCACGGCCCTCGGCGAAGGCCGGGCCCATGCAGCCGAAGCCCGTGGTGAGGCCGGCAATGACGATGGAGGCCACCGCGATGATGGTCATGCTGTCCATGAGATTTCTCCTTGTGCCGGCTAGTCGCCGACGTGGGTGGCTGCGGCCACATAGACCGCGGCGAGGATGCTGAAGATGTAGGCCTGCACCATGCCGGTGAGCAGGCCCAGGGCCGTCATCAGGACAGGGAACAGGAAGGGGGTGATGGTCAGCAGGATGGCGATGATCATCGCGCCGCTCATCATGTTGCCGAACAGGCGCACCGCCAGTGCCAGGGTGCGCGAGACCTCGCTGATGATGTTGAACGGCAGCATCAGCGCGGTCGGTTCGAGGTAGGACTTGAGGTAGCCGCGCAGGCCCTGGTCGCGAATGCCGTAGAGCGGCACCGCCACGAAGACGCACAAGGCCAGCGCCAGCGTGGTCGACAGCGAGCCGGTCGGCGGCTCGTAGCCGGGCAGGATGGTGAACAGGGCCGCGGCGGCCACGAACAGGAACAGGGTGCCCAGGAAGGCCAGGTAGCGCCGCGGCTGGCGCAGGCCGACCTGCTCGATCTGCTGCACGATGCCCAGCACGACGATCTCCAGCAGGTTCTGCCAGCGCGAGCGCTGCAACCCGCGGCTCAGCCGGCGCGTCACCAGCCAGGCACCCAGCGTGAGCACCAGCGTCAGCAGCCAGGTGAACGCGATGGTGGCATTCAGCTTGAGAAAGCCGTGCAGCCAGAAGATCCATTCGTCAGGGCTGAGCCGCATGGCGTGCCTCCAGCGCTTCGTGGCCCATGCCGGGCGGGCGTGGCCGCGTCAGCCGGACCGCGATGAAGCGGGCGACCAGGAAACCCGCCAGGCAGGCCAGCAGCCGCTGCCAGTGGCCGGCACCCACCAGGTAGAAGCCCAGCGGGGTGAGGAACATGCGCAACAGCCAGCCGGCCAGGTGCTGCAGCGCAGGGCGCCGGGCGCTCAACGTGCGCTGCACCGTCCACCACAGGCTGCCGAAGAAGCAGCCGCCCAACACCAGGCCAGCCAGGCCGGCCATCGCCAACGACGGCCATGTCCAGGCCTCATTCAACTGCATCGGATCGTTCCTCGTTTTCCTTGCGCATCGCGCGGTCGGCCTGGGCCACCCAGTGCCAGGCATTGGCGCAGCCCAGCACCAGGCCAGCCACCAGCAGGGCCAGGGTCCAGCGGTGCGGCCCGGGGTAGCGCGCGTCCAGCCAGATGCCCAGGGCCGCGCCGAGCAGCGTGGGCACCACGACGGACCAGCCGATCAGGCCCATGGCACCCAGCCCGCTCCACACACCCGGTGCGCCGCGGCGCCGGGCCTGGCGTTTGCGGTCTGCCTTCGCCCCCACTTGCGCCGCCAGGGAGTTGTCGGGATCAGCGGCCACGGGCAAGCCCCTGCAGGCCGGAGAGCCGCGTCAGGCAGGCGGTCTCCAGCTTGGCCATCAGCGTGCGAAATTGCAGGGCTTCTTCGTCCTGGGCCCGGAACTCGTGCTCGACGGCGGCACGCAACTGGCCCAGGTCACGGCCCAGCATGGCGCGGCGCACCGAGACGCGAACCTCGGGCCCGGCCTTCAGCAGCACGCCTTCGTCCACCGCGACAAACACCTCGCCGTCTGCTTGCGTCTCGAAGCTGAGGATGCCCGGCGTGAGCGCGGCCACGCAGTCCCGCCGGCGCGGCAGGATGCCGAACGAGCCCTGCGCCGTTTCGGCGACGATGCGGGTCACGCCGCTTTTGGACAGCAGCACGCGCGACGGCAGCAGCACTTCCAGCCGCATGGGTTCAGGCGGCATGCGCATCCTCTGCCGGCAAGGCCTGCACCGTGATCGGCTCGCGCTTGGCCTCGGCGATGCGGCCAATCATGTAGAGCGCGCTTTCCGGATGGTCCTTGAACTCGTCGCGCAGGATGCGCTCGCAGCCGTCCAGCGCGTCCTTCAGGCCCACCGTCTTGCCGGCGATGCCGGTGAACTGCTCGGTGGTGAAGAAGGGCTGGGTCAGGAAGCGCTCGAGCCGGCGCGCCCGGGCCACCACCTTGCGGTCCTCGGAAGACAGCTGCTCCAGCCCCAGCATCGCGATGATGTCCTTCAGCTCGGCGTATTGCGCCAGCGTGCGCCGGATCTCCTGCGCCAGCCGGTAGTGCTCGGCGCCCACGATGCCGGGCGTGGCCATCTTCGAGTTGGACTGCAGCGGATCAATCGCCGGGTACAGGCCCTCGCTGGCCCGCTTGCGCGAGAGCACGATGGAGGCCGACAGGTGCGAGAAGGTGTGCACCGCCGCCGGGTCGGTGAAATCGTCTGCCGGCACGTAGACCGCCTGGATGGAGGTGATGGCGCCGGTGGCGGTGTTGGCAATGCGCTCTTCCAGCTCCGACAGCTCGGTGCCCATGGTCGGCTGGTAGCCCAGGCGCGAAGGCATCTGTCCCATCAGCCCGGAAACCTCGGAACCGGCCTGGATGAAGCGGAAGATGTTGTCGACCAGCAGCAGCACGTCGCGGTGCTCGTCGTCGCGGAAGTACTCCGCCATCGTCAGCGCTGCATGGCCGACGCGGAAGCGCGCACCGGGCGGCTCGTTCATCTGGCCGAAGACCATCACCATGTTGGGCAGCACACCGGCCTCGCGCATGTCGTGATAGAGCTCCTCGCCCTCCCGGCAGCGCTCGCCGATGCCGCAGAAGATGCTCACGCCGTCGTGGTGGCCCACCATGTTGTGGATCAGCTCGGTCAGCAGCACCGTCTTGCCCACGCCGGCACCACCGAACAGACCGGCCTTGCCGCCGGTCTCCAGCGGCAGCAGCACGTCAATGGCCTTGATGCCGGTCTCGAACACCACCGAGCGGGTGGACTGGCTGCTCAAGGGCGGCGGTGCCCGGTGCACCGAGCGGCGCTGCACGTTGGCCGGTGCGGGCAGGCGGTCGATGGGCTGGCCGAACACATCGAACATGCGAGACACGATGCCGGGCCCGACCGGCGCCTGCAGCGGCGCACCGGTGTCGTGCACCGCCATGTGGCGCGCCAGCCCCTGGGTGGAGGTCAGCGCAATGCAGCGCACATGGCCGGCATCCATCTGGGCCATCACTTCGAGCGCGATCTCTCTGCGCTCGCCTGCCAGCAGCAGCGTGCGGATCGGCGGCAGCCCGGCCTCGAAACGCACGTCCACCACGCTTGCGCGGATGGCCGTGACGCGGCCTGGCAGTGGCAATGCCCCGGGCGGGGAGACGGGCATGGGTGCCGGCAAGAAAGTCATGTGGGCCGATCTTGCAGCGCCTGGCGCCGCAGCCCTTGATCTGGCACAACTCCCGGCCCTGAAATGCCGCACCGGCGCAATTCAGGTCAACCCCACAGTCGTTCTGGAAATTCGACGTTTTTTAAGATGCGCGCACCTGACTCGCAGGCCCGTTCAACATGGCCCATCTCTGGCTACCGCCGCTGCGCTACTGGCTGCTGTTCGTCTTCGCCACTTCTGCCCTGTACGCGCATTTCCGTGGCCGCGTGCGCTTCAAGCTGTCGCGTGCGCTGACCGACTTCACGGTGCTGCTGGCGCCCGTCAACGCGCTGCTGTACCTCAGCTCCCGCGTGCCGGCCACGCCCTACCTGCCGGTGCAGGACTTCCCGGAACTGGCGCCGCTGCGCGAGCACTGGCAGGAGATCCGCGACGAGGCGCTGCTGCTGAACCACGACGGCCACATCAAGGCCGCCACCGGCCACACCGACATCGGTTTCAACTCCTTCTTTCGCACCGGCTGGAAGCGCTTCTACCTGAAGTGGTATGGCACCGACATGGCCTCGGCGCAGGCCATGTGCCCGCGCACCGTCGAGTTGCTCAGGCAGATCCCGAGCGTGAAGGCCGCGATGTTCGCCTCGCTGCCGCCCGGCGCGAAGCTGGTGCGCCACCGCGACCCCTACGCCGGCTCGCTGCGCTACCACCTGGGCCTGTTCACGCCCAACTCGGACGGTTGCTACATCGAGGTCGACGGCCAACGCCATGCCTGGCACGACGGCGAGGCGGTGATGTTCGACGAGACCTTCATCCACCACGCCGAGAACACCACCGACCAGCAGCGCGTGATCCTGTTCTGCGACGTGGAGCGCCCTGTGCACACCGCGCCCATGCGCTGGTTCAACCGCCTGTTCGGCCGCCTGGTGATGACGGCCGCGGCCGCGCGCAACCAGGACGACGAGCCCATCGGCGCCCTGAACAAGCTGTTCTCCTACGGCTACAAGATCCGCCTGGCCGGCAAGGCGCTCAAAGCCCGCTCGCGCACCACCTACTACGTGGGCAAATGGGCGCTGATGCTGGGCGCGCTGTACCTCATCCTCCGCTGACCGCGACCACGGCCACACTGCGGCGCAGGCCGGCCATCGCCGGGCCGCTCCCAAAGCGGCCGGCCCAACCCTCCCGGAGGGTGGCTTCACGTACCCGCGAAGCTGGGTGCTCCATCCCTAGCCTCCCGCCCGCTTGACCTTCCAGCCTCTGGCAGCGAGTTTTTCCATCAACAGGGCCACATGGTCGCCCTGGATCTCGATCACGCCGTCTTTCACGGTGCCGCCGGTGCCGCAGGCGGCCTTCAGTTCCTTGGCCAGCTTGGCCAGGTCTTCGGCGTTCAGCGGCACGCCACGCACCAGCGAGACGGCCTTGCCGCCCCGGCCCTTGGTTTCGCGCGAGATGCGCACCACGCCGTCCCCAGCCGGCACTGCGGCCGCCTTCAGCGCGGCGCAGCGGCAGTCGGCCAGCGCCTGCTTGCAGTCCGGACAGGTGCGGCCGCCTTCGGTCGAATAGACCAGGCGGGACAAGGACGACAGGCCGGAGCCGCGGGTCGAGGAAGCCATGGCAGTTGAAACAGGCAGCAAACAGCGAGGGAAGGATGGTGCACGGCGGCGCCAGCCGATAAGCTCGCGCGGTGCCGGATTGTCGCCGCGCTACTGCGGCTTGTACTGCTGCTGGTACGGCGCCTGCTTGCCACGCCAGCCCCTCGCGTCACACGGCCGCGTCCTGCCGTGCCTGAACCTTTGCGCATGCCTGCCTTGTTCCGTTCGCCCCTTCTCCTGATGCGCACTGCAGCCGCTGCGGCGCTGCTGGCGCTCACCGGCCTGCCGGCGTTGGCCGCAGACAGCCCGCGCTGCCTGAGCGACTGTACGCCGCGCATCGGCATCGTCTCGGCCTTCGGCGCCGAGGCCGACCTGCTGCTCGCCAAGCTGCAGCAGCCGCAGGCCTGGACCATCGAAGGCAAGCGCTTCACCACCGGCGAGCTCGAAGGCCACCGCGTGGTCGTCGTGCTGAGCGGCGTGAGCATCGTCAACTCGACGCTGGTCACGCAGCAGATGCTGGACCACTTCCGCATCGAACGGCTGGTGATGAGCGGCATTGCCGGCGGCGTGAATCCCGCCAACCACGTTGGCGACGTGACCGTGCCGGACCGCTGGGCCATGCCGATGGAGGTGTTCTGGAACGGCGACGAGAAGCTGCCTTCGCCGTGCGGCGCGCAGGGTGACGTCTCCTGCCTGGGCCTGAAGCTGGCGCAACCGGACGGCAAGACAGTGCCGCCGTTTGCGCTGCAAGGCGCCGGCGGCAGCGTGCAGACCGGCCTGTTCATGCGCGAGACCTACGCGCTGAACGCTGCCAACGCACCGGCCGGCGAATACCGCTTCGACTACCCGGTGGACCCGGCGATGCTGGCGGTGGCCAAGTCCCTGAAGCCGGACCTGCAGCGCTGCGGCCCGCGCGCGAAACAAGCTGACGGTTCGCTGGACCCCAAACTGTGCATGAAGACCCAGCCGCGCCTGCTGGTGGGCGGCCGCGGCGTGTCGGCCCCGGTGTTCCTGGCCAATGCGCAGTACCGCCGCTACCTGTTCGACACGCTGCAGGCCCAGACCTTCGAGATGGAGACCGCGGCCCTCGCCCACGTGGCCTATGTGAACCAGGTGCCGTACATCGCCTTTCGCAGCCTGAGCGACCTGGCCGGCGCCGAAGCGTTTGACGCCGACGTGGGCGCGATGTTCGCCAGCGGCCTGGCCGAGGCCAACGAGGCCGCGGTGACGCTGGCCTTCCTGAAGGCCTGGCAGTCCCCCTTGACCTCGGTGAACGCACAGATCATCGCGCCGGCCACCGGGCGCAAGGTCAAGGCGCTGGTCATTTCGATGTTCGGTCCCGAAGCAGAACCGTGGATCAAGCCGTTTGCACTCAACGAAGCCATCACCGTGCCCGGCCTGTCGCCCGACTACCCGGCCCTGCGCTGCAACGCCGACGACGTGTGCCTGCTGACCACCGGCATGGGCCACGCGAACGCCGCGGCCTCGGTGCTGGCCGTGACGCTGGATCCGCGCTTCGACCTGCGCCAGACGTATTTCCTGATCGCCGGCATTGCCGGCATCGACCCCGCGCAAGGCACGCTGGGCAGCGCCGCCTGGGCGCGCTGGCTGGTGGACGTGGGCATTGCGCACGAGATCGACGCACGCGAGATGCCCAAGTCCTGGAAGAGCGGCTACTACGGCGTGTTGACCAAGGGCCCGGGCGAAAAGCCCAAGCTGGAATACCGCACCGAAGTCGCCCGCGTGGACGAGGCGCTGCTGCAAAAGGCGCTGGCGCTGAGCAAGGGCGTGGCGCTGCAGGACAGCCCGCAGGCCCAGGCCTACCGCGCCAGGTACAAGACCGGCCCGGCCGCGCAGCCGCCAGCCGTGATCCAGTGCGACACGCTGGGCGGCGACACCTGGTGGCATGGCGACAAGCTCGGCCAGCACGCCCGTGACTGGACCAAGCTGATGACCGATGGCGCCGGCACCTACTGCACCACGCAGCAGGAAGACAACGCCACGCGCAATGCGCTCGAGCGCGCCGCCGCGGCTGGCAAGGTCGACCTGAAGCGCCTGGCCGTGCTGCGCACCGCGTCGAATTTCGACCGGCCGCACCCGGGCCAGACCGCACAGCAATCGCTGCTGGCCTCGACCACCGGCGCCACCGGGGGCTTCGTGCCGGCCACGCAGAACCTCGCCATCGTCGGCGGCACGCTGGTACGCGACATCGTGGCGAACTGGGCGCAGTGGCAGCGCGGCGTGCCGGCGCCCTGAAGCGACGGATCGCGGCAGCCCGCGCCCACCGGCGCGGCTGGATGACAAGCGCAACCGAATGCAAGCGCCCCGCAAGCGGCACGCCGGTGGCATATGCGTTGCTTTGCATGGCGGCACAACTACTTCACAAGCCGCCATGTCATCGAAGCCCACCTTCATTCCCCGCCTCTCGCCGCTGTGCCTGGCACTCGCCGCCGCACTGGCGCCTGCCCAGGCCCTGCGCGCGCAGCAGGCCAGCCCGCCGGCAGAGGAAGCCGGCAAGCTGGCCACCGTGACCGTGACCGCCGAGCGCCGCGCCGAAAGCGTGATGACCGTGCCGATGGCCGTCTCCACGCTGCGCGGCGAAACCCTGGACGTGCTGAACTCCAGCGGCGAGGACCTGCGCATGCTGTCTGGCCGCGTGCCCAGCCTGAACATCGAATCGTCCTTCGGCCGCGCCTTCCCGCGCTTCTACATCCGCGGCTACGGCAACACCGACTTCCGCCTCAACGCTTCGCAGCCTGTCTCGCTGGTGCTGGACGACGTGGTGCAGGAGAACCCGATCCTGAAGGGCTTCCCGATCTTCGACGTGGAAGGCGTGGAAGTGCTGGCCGGCCCGCAGGGCACGCTGTTCGGCCGCAACACGCCGGCCGGCGTGGTCAAGATCGACTCGGTCAAGCCGCAGAAGGGCTTTGGCGGCTACGGCAGCATCAGCTATGGCACGTATGGCACGGTGAACCTCGAAGGCGCCGTCAACGCGCCGCTGTCGGACCAGTGGCAATCGCGCTTCTCGGTGCAGGTCCAGCACCGCGACGACTGGGTCACCAACGAAGCCCCGGCCGAGCTGCAGCAGACGCACAAGCTCGAAGGCTATGACGACCGCGCCGCCCGCGCCCAGTTCCTCTACGGTGCCGGCACGCCGTTCACCGCGCTGTTCAACGTGCATGCCCGCGACCTGAACGGCAGCGCCCGCCTGTTCCGCGCCAACATCATCAAGAAGGGCAGCAACGACCTCGCCGACGATTTCGACATCAACAAGGTCTACCTGGACGGCAAGAACGAGCAGAAGCTGACCAGCATCGGTGCCAACGCGCACCTGACCTGGGCGCTGGACGGCGTGAAGCTGCACTCGATCACCGGCCTGGAGACGGTGCACTCGTACAGCCGCGGCGACGTGGACGGCGGCTACGGCTCGCAGTTCATACCCGGATCCGGCCCAGGCACCCTCATGTTCTCCAGCGAAACCGCGGACGGCCTGAGCGGCCACCGGCAGTTCTCCGAGGAACTGCGGCTGGAGTCCACCCTGCCCGGCCCGCTCAGCTGGCAAGGCGGCCTGTACTTCTTCCGCGAAACCTTCCGGATGACCTCGTACAACTACGACTCGACCGCCGGCGGGGCCTTCACCAGTTCGTCTCCCACCACGCAGAGCAACAATGCCTACGCGGCCTTCGGCTCGGTCAACTATGCGCTGGCGCCTGACCTCTCGCTGCGCGCCGGCCTGCGCTACACGCACGACAAGAAGAAGCTCTCTACCGACCCAGGCACCGTGCCCGACTTCAATGTGAGCGAAGGCCTGAGCGACGAGGTCTCCAGCAGCAAGGTCACCGGCGACGTGGCGCTGAGCTGGGCACTGGACAAGAACACCAACGTCTACGGCCGCGTTGCCACCGGCGTGCGCGGCGCCAGCATCCTGCCGGCCTCGGCGTTCAATCCGCAGTCGCACGCCGAGCCGGAAACCAGCACTTCGTACGAGCTCGGTGTGAAGACCGAGCTGTTCGACCGGCGAGCCCGCATCACCGCAGATGTCTTCCACTACGACGTGAAGAACCAACAGCTCACGGTGGTGGGCGGTGCCACGGGCAATTCCACCGTACTGGCCAGTGCCAAGAAGGCCATGGGCCAGGGCGTGGAATTCACGCTGGAGGCCTACCTCAGCGAGAACCTGCTGCTGGGCCTGAACGGCAGCGTGAACATCACCAAGATCAAGGACAAGGAGCTCGTCGTTTCCGGCTGCGGCGTCAATTTCGTCGACACAGTGCCAGTCTGCAACGTGACCGACCCCAAGATCACCAACTCCAAGGGTGCCACCGGCTACTCCATCGACGGCAACCCGCTGCCGCAGGCCCCGAAATACGTGGCCAACGCCAACCTGCGCTACAGCATCCCGACGGCGTCCGGCGAGTTCTACGCCTACACCGACTGGACCTACCGCAGCAAGGTCAACTTCTTCCTGTACGAATCGCCCGAGTTCACCGGCAAGCCCCTGACCACCGGCGGCCTGCGCCTGGGCTACGTCTGGGACAACGGCAAGTACGAACTCGCCGCGTTCGGCCGCAACATCACCAACCGTGTCGTCGTCAATGGTGCCATCGACTTCAACAACCTGACCGGCTTCGTGAACGAGCCGCGGACCTGGGGGGCGCAGTTCAAGGCGATGTTCTGAGCGTCAAGGCACAGGCGCAGTGGCGCCTGCCTGTCGTTCAACGCGGCCCGGCAAACTGCTTGCGGGCTTCGCGGGCAGGGCCCGCCATCACGCAGCCGGGCACGTGGTCATTGACCAGCCCCACGGCCTGCATGAAGGCGTAGACGGTGGTGGGGCCGACGAACTTCCAGCCGCGTTTTTTCAGGTCCTTTGACAGCGCGATGGACTCGGCCGACACCGAGACGGCCTGCGCCGGCGCGGCTTTGGCCGGATCGGCCTCGAAGCACCAGAGGTAGGCCGCCAGCGAACCCCGCTCAGCCTGCAAGGCCACCGCATGCGCGGCGTTGTGGATCACGGCTTCAATCTTGCCGCGATGGCGCACGATGCCTGCGTCGCCCAGCAAGCGCTCGACTTCAGGTTCGCCAAAGCGGGCCACGCGGTGGAAGTCAAAGCCCTCAAAGGCACGGCGAAAGTTCTCCCGCTTGGCCAGGATGGTTCGCCAACTCAGACCAGACTGGAAACCCTCCAGGCAAAGCTTCTCGAACAGCCGCACATCGTCTGACACCGGGAAACCCCATTCGGTGTCGTGGTACGCCTGAAACTCGGGCGCCGCGGCGCACCAGCGGCAGCGCGGTTGGCCATCGGTGCCGGGCAGCGTCTGCCCGGACGTCATGCCGCTTCCAGCACCGCCTGGAAAGCCGGCGCAGCGCGCGAGGGGGCGACGCCATGCACCTCGGCCTGCACCACGCCGTGCGCGACAAATGGGTCCTGCTGCAGCCGCGCCATCAAGTCTTCGCGCGAGCCCGCCCGAGCCAGCAACGCGCCACCCTGGGCATTGTCCAGTGAGCCAGCCATGAAGAACACGCCATCGTCGATGCCCTGCTGGATCCACTCGCCATGCGCGGCCATCCATTGCCTGGCCTGCGTGCGGTTCGGGCCGAAACGAAGGAATACGACATACATCACCAAAGCCTCCTGCGGGATTGAGGGAAAGAAAGAGTTCTTACGCGGCCGGCTGAGGCCGCAGCGAAGCCAGCCAAGCCTCGACCAGGTCCACCTCACGGCGGATGAAGGCTTCGTCACGGAACGCATGGGCCAGCGAGGCAATGCCTTGGCTGCGAGCCAGCAGGTGCAGGGCCAGCGCATCCGCATCCGGCTCGCGACCCAGGGCCTGGAACTGCTCGCGCAGCCAGCTGCGGAACTGGCTGAAGATCATGCTGGCGTCCGCCTGCGAGGCGTGATCCAGCTTGGACAGCTCGGCGCACAGGGTACCCACCGGACAGCCGAAGCGCTGGATGGCCTCTCGGTTCTGGATCAGCATGTCAGCGAAGCAACGCAGACGCTCAAGCGGCGTGAGCGCCCGACCAGTCCAGTCGTCCAACATGGCCTGCGTGGCAGCCTTGCGGTGCGCGATGACCGCCGAGAGGATCTCGTCCTTGGCCTTGAAGTGGTGGTAGAAGTTGCCGCGCGAAATCTTCACCTCAGCGGCGATGTCAGCGAACGAAGTGCGCTCAAAGCCCTGCTCATAGAAAAGCCGATCTGCGGCCCGAACGATGAGCTCGCGCGTGCCGACGCTGGCTGACGCTGCGGCAGGGGTCGAAGACGAAGGGCTGCGGAACATGGCGTTCGCATATTAGGACGAATGTCCTAGAACTTCAACCCGGCAGCCGTGCGGTGCTCCGCCCAGCCGCGACTCAGCCTACGCCGCGGCCTCCACGAACACCGCATCCAGCATCTCCGTCCAGCGCTCCTTGCGCAGGTCGCTGACGAAGCTGGCGTCGAAGCTGTTGCGGGCCAGGAGGTAGGCCTCGCGGGCGCCGAGCTGGGGCAAGGCTTCAAAAGTTTCGAGGTAGTTCTGGTTCAGGTAACCGCCGAAGTAGGCGGGATCGTCGGAGTTGAGGGTGGCGACCAGGCCGGCGGCGAGCAGCGCGGGCAGCGGGTGGTCGGCCAGCGTGCCCACGACGCAGAGCTTCAGGTTGGACAGCGGGCAGACGGTGAGCGGGATCTGCTCGGCGGCGAGGCGGCGCATCAGCGCCGGATCGTCGATGCTGCGCACGCCGTGGTCGATGCGCTGCGCGCCCAGCAGGTCCAGTGCGTCACGCACGTACGCGGCCGGGCCTTCTTCGCCAGCGTGGGCCACGCGGTGCAGGCCCAGTTCCTTCGCGCGGGCGAACACACGCTCGAACTTCCCGGGAGGATGGCCGCGCTCGGAACTGTCCAGGCCCACGCCGATGAACAGCTCCAGGAAGGGCTCAGCCTCCTCCAGCGTGGCAAACGCATCTTCCTCGCTGAGGTGGCGCAGGAAGCACAGGATCAGCGCGCCGCTGACGCCCAGCTGGTCGTGCGCGTCATTGCAGGCGCGCGACAGGCCGCGCATCACGGTCTCCATGGCCACGCCGCGGGCAGTGTGGGTCTGCGGGTCGAAGAACAGCTCGGCGTGCACCACGTTGTCCGCCTTGGCCTTCTCGAAGTAGGCCCAGGCCATGTCGTAGAAGTCCTGCTCCTGCAGCAGCACGCTGGCGCCGGCGTAGTAGATGTCCAGGAAGCTCTGCAGGTCGGTGAAGGCATAAGCCTGGCGCAGCGCTTCGACGCTGGCGTAGCGCAGGGCCACCTGGTTGCGCTGCGCGAGCTTGAAGATCAGCTCCGGCTCCAGCGAGCCTTCGATGTGGATGTGCAGTTCGGCCTTGGGCATGCGGGCCAGCAGCGCCGGCAGCGCGGCGCGCGGAATGCGGTCGAACAGCGTGTCGTCCAGCGGAACGGACGGGGCGGCAGCGGCAACAGCAGGAACGGCTGGCATCAGCAGACTCCAAAGGTGATCAGGTGGCGGCGCAGGTAGCGCCGGTAGGCGGCGGAAGCCTTGTCGGCCGCACTGTGCACTTCACGTGCCATGCGGCCTTCGTCGGTCAGGCCCAGCGGCAGGCGGCGCGGGCGTTGGGATTCGAGCACCGGCCGGTCCTGCAGGAAGATGGCCTGCTGAAACTCGCGCAACGCCGCCTCGCGCTCGGGCGACACGCCGCCTTCTGCTGGCACCGCGAGACGGAACCAGACGCGGCTGCGTTCTTCATCGAGCGGGCAGATCAGCAGCGCGATGGCCTCGCGGTGACCGTCATCAAGTGCGGGCACCTTCTCCAGCACCGCGGCATACGGCGCGGGCAGGTGGTAGACGTAGTCGACCCAGGCGCCCTCGGCAGCGGCTTCATGGGCACGCGGCTGCCAGGCCTTGCAGCCGCTGATGCGCAAGGCTTCGGCGCGGCCCGTGGTGGCGTCGGCCGGCACGATTTCGACCTGGTAGTCCGGCACCTGCAGGTGCTCGGCGTCGCCCAGCCAGCCCGCATGCACCAGGCCGAAGTGCGCCAGGTCCAGGAAGTTCTCGACGATGCGCGGCGCGCTGGCCGCCACGTCGAAAGGGCCGACGTTCAGGCGGTGCAGGCCGGCGTCCGCCTCGGCATCGAAGCTGGGCAGCTGGACCGGCCCGCCGTCTGGCCGCAACCAGACCAGGCCGCGCGCCTCGGCCAGGCTGGCGCAGTGCAAGCGGTGCGAGGCGGGCGGCACGAAGCCGGGCACGGCCGGCACCGCAACGCAGTGGCCGTTGCCGGCAAAACGCCAGCCGTGGTATGGGCACTGCAACTCGCCGGCAGCCACCCGGCCGAGCGAGAGTTGCGCGCCGCGGTGGGGGCATTGGTCAGGCGCTGCGCGCAGGCTGCCTGCGGCATCGCGCCAGAGCACCCAGTCGCGGGCCAGCACGCGCACGGGCCAGGGGCCGGGGCCTTGGCAGGCCGCAACATCGGCAACCGGGTGGCTGCCGGCAGCCTCGGGCCGCGGCGGTTCGGCGGCGCCAGGCGGCGCGCGCTCAGGGTCGGCGGGAGCAGACGGGGCTGCCGAGGCTGGCGGTGAGGCGGGCATGGCCCATTGTGAACCCGCGCACCCCGGCCGGGCGACCCTCGCCTCAGCCGCGCATCACTTCGGGGCGACGGGCTTGGCGTCGACGCTCAGCGTCAGTGCGGCACCTTCGCCGCCGGTCTGCCAGGCGCCCTGGTAGGTGGTGCTGGTGAACAGCAGGCCTTCGGCGGCGGTGACCCACACGGCGTTCTTCAGCGCCTTGGCCTTGGACTCGGCCACCACCCAGTAGCTGTGGCCGGCCTTCAGGCGCGGCGTCTTTTCGCTGCTGAAGAACTGCTGCACGGGGGTCCAGCCGAAGGTGGCCACCGGTGCGGTCCAGTGTTCCAGCTTGTGGCCGCTGGGCAGGCTCTCGCCGCCGCCTTCGTCCAGCGCGTCGGTCTGCAGGGTCAGCTTGATCTTGGCCTGGTCGACGTCAGAGTTGTTCATCAGCCAGATGCCGATGCGCGAGAGCTTGAAGTCGCTGTCCACCGGCACCGTGAAGCGGGCGCCCACGGTCTGCTCGGTGTAGATGTCGAAGCCCCAGTAGCCGAACCAGCCACCGGGCGCGCCGGTGTCGATCAGCACCTGTTTGGCCGCGGCGGTCGGCACCGCCAGCTGGGTGGCAACAGGGCCAGCCGCCCAGCTGCTGCCAGCCAGCATGCCCCAGCCGACCAACACCGCGCCCAGGACTTGCAGAGAACGTTTCATGAAATGGCTCCGAAACAATCAGAAAGAAGCCTGGATGCTAGAAGCCCGGCTTGTGGCAATCTTGACCAGATCATGACGGACACGCCCTGCCCGCCAGTTTTCCTGCCATGCCTGCCGACACCTTGACCCTGGACACTGCTGGTTTCCCCCAGCTCGGCGACCAGCCGCTGCGCCTGCCGCCCAAGGAGCGCGCGGCGCTGTCGCTGCTGCTGCAGCGGCAGCCGGCCGTGGTCGCGAAAAACGATTTCGCGGCCGTGGCCTGGCGCGGCGGGGACATGTCCGACGAAAGCCTGGCGCGCTGCATCAGCCGGCTGCGGCAGGCGCTGGCCCCGCATGGCTGGCAGATCGAGTCGGTCTACGGCACAGGCTACCGGCTCAGCAGCGAAACCGCGCTGCCCGCAGGCCCCGCGACGCGCCCGGCCCAGCCTTCCGCGAGCACGCTGGACGCCTACATCCACGCGCGCCAGCTGGCCCAGCAGCGCACGCCGGAGGCCCTGGGCCGGGCCATCGCACTGCTGCGCGAGCTGCTGAGTACCCACCCGGACTACACGCCGGCCGCAGTGGCACTGGGCGACGCGCTGGCTGCCGCCATCGGCTGGGGCCAGTCCGACACCGACGCAGCGGTTGCCGAAGGGCTGCAGGCGCTGGACGATGCCGCGGCGCGCGATCCCGCCACGCCCGGCCTGGACGCCGCCCGCGGCTGCCTGCTGGACATGGCCTGGCGTTTTGCCGATGCCGAGGTGGCCCATGCGCGCGCACTGAAAATTGGCGCCAACGATCCGGACACGCTGCTGCTGCACGCCCGCCACCTGCTGTTCACCGACCGACCGGCACTGGCCGTCGAGCAATTGCGCCGGGCCCGGCAGCAGTCGCCGCATTCGCTGATGCTGCGCATGTCCTTGTCCCGGGCGCTGGTGCAGGCCGGACACGGTGCCGAAGCGCTGGCCGAGGCCGACGCTGCCGTGGCCGACCACCCGGGCCAGCTGCTGATCGGCGCGTTTGCACTGTCCATGCGGGCCATGGTGGCGCCGGAGCCAGCGCTGGCTGCGCCGACGCTGCGCTTGATCGAAGGCCACGACACGCCGCCCTACGTCTGGACCATCTCGTCCTTCGTGCTGGCGCGCCTGGGCCAGCGCGAAGCGGCACTGGACATCATCGACGCCTCGCTGATGTGTGCGCGCACCAGCACCGGCGAGGCCACGCTGTATGCCGCTTCACTGGCCGCACTGGGCGAGGTGGACCGCGCCGCCGAGCTGCTGCGCCAGGCCTGCGACGAACGCTGCGGCATGCTGGCCATGGTGCTGCGCGACCCTGCGCACGCCGACTGGCTGCCGCAGCACCCGGTGGGCCGCGCGTTGTTGACTCGCGTCTTTGGCCCGAACGGGTGACAGGCCCGCCGCCAGCCCGGCCACCGAACTGCGATAACCTTTCCCCATGCTCGACCTGCTGATCCACGACGCCACCCTGCCCGACGGTCGCCGCCAAATTGGCGTGGCCGTGCAGGACGGCCTGATCGCCGACATCGGCCCGCACCTGACGCCCGACCACGCCCCCGCGGCCCAGACGGTCGACGCGCAGGGCATGCTGCTCAGCGCACCGTTTGTCGACGCCCATTTCCACATGGACGCGACGCTCAGCTACGGCCTGCCCCGCGTCAACCAGAGCGGCACGCTGCTGGAAGGCATCGCGCTGTGGGGCGAACTGAAACCCGATCTGACACAGGAGGCGCTGGTCGAACGCGCGCTGGCCTATTGCGACTGGGCGGTCGCCAAGGGCCTGCTGGCGATCCGCACGCATGTGGACGTGTGCGACCCGCGGCTGCTTGCGGTGGACGCGCTGCTGGAAGTCAAGCGCCGCGTGTCGCCCTACCTGGACCTGCAACTGGTCGCCTTCCCGCAGGACGGCGTGCTGCGCGCGCCGGGCGCGATGGACCTGCTGAAAGAAGCGCTGCGCCGCGGCGTGGACGTGGTCGGTGGCATTCCGCATTTCGAGCGCACGGCCGAACAGGGCGCCTTGAGCGTGAAGCGGCTCTGCGAACTGGCCGCGGAGCTGGGCAAGCGCGTGGACATGCACTGCGACGAGAGCGACGACCCGCTGTCGCGCCACGTCGAAACCCTGGCCTTCGAGACCCACCGCCTGGGCCTGCACGGCCGCGTCACCGGCTCGCACCTGACCTCCATGCACAGCATGGACAACTACTACGTCTCCAAGCTGATCCCGCTGATGGCCGAGGCGCAGCTGGGCGTGGTCGCCAACCCGCTGATCAACATCACGCTGCAGGGCCGGCACGACAGCTACCCCAAGCGCCGCGGCATGACCCGTGTGCCCGAACTGATGGCCGCCGGCCTCACCGTCGCCTTCGGCCACGACTGCGTGATGGACCCCTGGTACAGCCTGGGCAGTGGCGACATGCTGGAGGTCGCCCACATGGGCCTGCACGTGGCGCAGATGACCAGCCAGGCGGCGATGCGCCAATGCTTCGAAGCGGTGACGACGAACCCGGCGCGCCTGCTGGGGCTGGAAGAGAGTTTCGGCCTCGCCGTCGGCCGCGAAGCCAGCTTCGTGCTGCTGCAGGCGCAAGATCCCGTCGAGGCCATCCGGCTGCGCGCGCACCGCCTGGGCGTGTGGCGCCAGGGCCGCATGCTGGCCGAGAGCCCGCCGCTGGAGACCCGGCTGCATCTCGCGGACCGCCCCGGCGGCATTGACTTCCTGAAGCGCTGACACACGCCCCCGAACATGCCCGACGCCCGCCTCTTCCTGGCCCTGGTGCCTGACGAAGACACCACCCGCGCCATCGTGGCCTGGCAGCGCCGCTGCACCTGGCCCGAAGACGCGCGCATCTACCGCCGCGACGACCTGCACATCACGCTGCTTTTCCTCGGCGCCGTGCCCCGCGCCACGGTGGGCGACCTGGTCCCGCAGCTCAACGTGCCCGCCCCGCGCCTGCAACTGGACCTGTCACTGACCCACGTCGAAACCTGGCCCCGAGCCGGCGTCGCCGTGCTGGCGCCCACCAGCGTCCCGGAAGAACTGCGGGTCCTGCACGCCGCCCTCGCCACCGCCGCAACCCAGGCCGGCTTCGCGCTGGAACCCCGCACCTACCAACCCCACGTCACGGTCGCCCGCACCCGCATGGCCGCCCCCGGCGCCCAGGTCGACGGCCCGCTGACCTGGCGCAGCGAAGGCTACGTGCTGATGGAGTCCAACCAAGGGTACCGGGTGATTCATCGGTATGGGTGAGGACGGTCGAGGATGTGGGTGCACGCAGTCCAGCCCCGACAATCGCCGGCTGACGACTGGCTTCCCTGCTTCATCGATGCGATTCGAACATTCCAAGCCGCTGCCGCGTTGGCATGCTGGCCGCGTGCTGCACATTGCAGCTGCCTCCGTGACCCTCGCCTGGGTCGCCCTTTTCTCCACCGTTGCCGCAGCGGCTGAAAGCCCGCCGATTGCGGCCAAGGTTGACCGGCAGCCGCTGACAAGTTTCGCCAGCCTGCCGCTGTTGTCGGACGTGAGGCTGTCGCCGGACGGGCAGCAAATCGCGGCGCTGATGAACACCGGCGGCAAGACGGTGCTGATCACCCGTCCGGTGACCGGCAACAAGCCGCGCGCGCTGTTGACGACCGACAACCAGGAGTTCTCGTTCAACTGGATTCACTGGGTCAACAACGAGCGGGTGCTGGCCAGCGTGCGCTTTGCCTCGCGGCGCGATTTCGTGGCCACTGTCGAGACGCGCTTGCTGTCGGTCAAGGTCGATGGCAGCGGCTCGGTGAACCTGGTGCGCAACCCGGTGCCCTCCGGCAGCATTTTGGGCAACGCGCCTTCGCAGCAAATCCAGGACCGCGTGCTCGACTGGCTGCCGCAGGACGGCCAGCACGTGCTGCTGCAGCTCAACGGGCCGGGCTCGGTCAACCCGGCGGTCTACAAGGTGGACGTGAACACCGGCGAGCGCGTGATGGTGAAGGGGCCTGAGCGGCTGGTGATGCGCTGGCTCAGCGACGCCCAGGGCCGCGTGCGGGTGGGCCTGCAGGAAGACGATGGCGTGATCGAGGTCCGTGCCTGCGACCCGGACGGCAAGCGCTGGCGCACGCTGTGGCGCAGCACTGAAATGAAGGACCGCGTCTGGCCGATGGGCTTCGGGCAGGACCCGCAGGAGCTTTACATCAAGGCCTACCACGAGGACCGGCTGGCGGTGTTCACGGTGCGCCTGGACGACGCCGCGCTGCCGCGCCAACTGCGCCTGGCCGACCCGCATGCCGACGTGGGCGGCTGGCTGCTGCGCTCGCCGCTCACCGGCGAGGTGCTGGGCCTGCGCAGCGGGGCCGACGAAGAAGCCGACGCCACCGACGAGACGCGGCCTGCGATGTGGAACGCCACCTGGCGCAACACGCTGAAGGCCATCGACAAGGGCCTGCCCGAACGGGACAACCTGCTGCTGGACATCAACCACGACGAGCAGCGCTACCTGATCTATTCCGAGGGCAATGGCCAACCAGGCGAGTACTACCTGGGCGACCGGCGCAGCGGCGAGCTGACCCTGCTGGCCGAGACCTACCCGGACCTGGACCCGGACCGCTTGGCGCACAAGGTGCCGGTGACGCTGAAGGCGCGCGACGGGCTGCCGCTGGTCGCATTTGCCACGCTGCCGCTGGGCCGCAAGCTCGGTGACGCCGGCCCGCCGCTGCCCACCGTGCTGCTGCCGCACGGCGGACCCAACAGCCACGACGACACCGGCTTCGACCCCTGGACCGCCTTCCTCGCCGACCGCGGCTACCTGGTGCTGCAGGTCAATTTCCGGGGCTCGGACGGCTACGGCTATGCGCACAAGGCCGCCGGTCTGCAACGCTGGGGCCTGGAGATGCAGGATGACCTGAGCGACACGCTGCTGTGGGCCACCGGCCAGCACCTGGCCGACCCGGCGCGCGTCTGCATCGTCGGCGCCAGCTATGGCGGCTATGCGGCGCTGATGGGCGTGGTGAAGACACCCGAGCTGTACCGCTGCGCGGTGAGCTTCGCCGGCGTGTCCGACCTGCCGGACCTGATCGCCACCGAGAGCCTGTACCACGGCGGCCTCGAAGAAGCCGAGCGCACCATTGGCAAGGCCTGGGGCGACCGCGAGCGCCTGCGCGCCACCTCGCCGGCGCGCCAGGCCGGAAGCATTCGCGTGCCGGTGCTGCTGGTGCATGGCACGGCCGACCGCGTGGTGCCGGTCGACCAGAGCCAGACCATGGCCAGCGCGCTGAAGAGCGCCGGCAAGACCTACCGCTATGTGGAGCAGGAAGGTGGCGACCACCACCTCAGCCGGGAAGCGCACAGGCTGGCGTTTTTCACCGAGCTGGAGACCTTCCTGGACCAGCAGCTGCAGCCGCAGAAGGCGCGCGACTGAGGTCGGCGAAGTGAAAGAGACAGGTGGCCGGCGCCCGGGGCCGGTGCCACCGGTCCCTTCAGGCCACGGCATGCGGCCGAAGGATCTCCACCTGCCGCCGGGTCAGCAGCGGCAGGATGCGGTCGACGACCACGGCTCGGTAGTGGGCTGACTCCCGGTGCGCCTGGAGTGACGCATCGTCACGGTAGTGCTCCAGCAGCAGCACCTCGCCGAGTTTCGCGGTCGCCTGGAAGACTTCGTAGCCCAGGCAGCCCGGCTCGGCCAGCGTGGCCTCGCGGACTTCCGCCACATGGCGCAACACCTCGTCAACAGCCTCTGGCGACATCTGCCAGCGGGCCACGATCACGATGGGGGTGACGACCGCGTTCATCACGCCACCGCCTTGCCGCTCAGCGCCTGGACGATGGCTTGGCCGACCAGCGTGCCGGAGGCCGGGTTCTGGCCGGTGATCAGGCGGCCGTCCACGGCCAGCTTGGGCTGCCACGGTTCGGCCGATTCGTAGAGGCCGCCTTCGTCGCGCAGCGCGCTTTCCAGGTCGAAGGGCACATCCGCACGGGCATAGCCGTCTTCCTCGGCGGTGGAGAACCCGGCAACCTTGCGCCCACGCACCAGCGGCGAACCGTCCGCCAGCTTCACGCCCAGCAGCGCAGACGGGCCATGGCACACGGCGGCGACGACCTTGCCGCCATCCCAGGCGCGGCGCACGGCCGCCTGCACTTCGGGGTTGCCGGTGATGTCCACCATCGGGCCCAGGCCGCCGGGGAAGAAGACCGCGTCGTAGTCCAGCACGTCCACCTCGGACAGCTTGCGGCTCCGGGCCATGCGGCGGTACGAAGCACTGGCCAGGAATTCAGTCTGCGCGGTGTCGCTGCCGTCGAAACCATCTTCCGGCGGCTTGCCGCCTTGCAGCGTGGCGTATTCGACCGCGATGCCGGCCTTGTCCAGTTCCTCGAACGGGTGAGCGATCTCGGGGAAGAAGAACCCGGTGGCGCGGTTGTTCGGGCCGATGACAGCTGTGTTTGTCACAACAAACAGAACATGCTTGACACTCATGACACTCTCCTATTTCGGTTGACACCCGGTGGCTCCCGGATGAAACGAAGATTAAGGAAAGCGGCACCTGCACGGTAGACGCGCGGAAGTTGACTGATTGTCTTATCCGATCTGACAATCAAGCCATGAGCACCCACCCATCGCCCATCCTGGACGAACTGCGCGCGATGGCCGTCTTCGCCACCGTTGTGCGCAGCGGCAGCTTCTCGGCCGGCGCCCGGGCGCTGGGGCTGACGCGGGCGGTGGTCAGCCACCATGTGGGCGCGCTGGAAGCCAAGCTGGGCGTGCCGCTGGCCCAGCGCAGCACGCGCAGCTTCAGCCTCACCCCTGCCGGCGAAGCCTTCCGCGTGCACTGCGAGCGCATGCTGGACGAAGCGCAGGACGGCATCCGCGGCATGGAGCTGCTGCGCGCCGAACCGCGCGGCGAAGTGCGCATCACCTGCTCGCACCACTTCGGCCAGCGGCGCATCTTGCCGGCCCTGCTGGCCTTCCGCCGACGCTACCCGTCCATCCGCCTGCACGTGGCGATGAACGACAGCAACATAGACCTGGTGCAGGCCGGCATCGAGCTGGCCGTGCGCGCCGGCCCGCTGGCGGACTCGGACCTGGTGGCCCGCCGCCTGGTCAAGGAGCCGACGATGCTGTGCGCCTCACCCGCCTACCTGCGCCGCCACGGCACGCCGGCCACGGTGGCCGCGCTGGCGCAGCAACGCTGGGTGGTCTATCCGCCGTCGCAACGCGCGCTCTCGGCCCGCCACGACGGAAAAACCATCGAGATCCCGGTCCAGGGCGACATCGTCACCGACAGCGCCGCCTCCCGCCTGGCCTTCGTGCTGGCCGGCGAAGGCATCGCCCGCCTGCCCGCCTACGACGCAGCCGCGCTGCTCGCCTCGGGCGAGCTGGTGCGCGTGCTGCCCGAAGTTGAAACCGCGTCGCTGGAAATCTTCCTGGTGCACAGCAAGCGCATCGGGCCGAGCGCGCGGTTGCTGCGGGACTTCCTGCTGGCGGATGCGCCGGAGGGCGAAGGCTGAGTTCGGCCTGCGAACAAAAAACTTGTCGCAATCGCCATTCCGAACAGATTTCTTGGCTCGCCGGAGGAAAAAGCGGCGACGCGCGTGTATCCGATGCAGTTTGGGCATGATGTCCGCCCAGAGTACATGTCCCCGCCAAAAACGCTGTCCGTCTGCGGAGGACGGCTTGACTGCAACCTATCTTCCGACAGGAACCAAGTACGAGGCGCCAGCCTCAGTGCGAACGATCAAGTCGCCGTCATTCGCATAGAGGTCGGAAATCCGCGATCCATCGCCATTGCAATTACTCCTCATCGAGCAAGGCCAAACTTCCCTCAGAGAAAATTGCTCCAGATCGAAGACAAAGATATTCGATCCATCATGGATGTAGAACCCTGATCGACCGATCACCCAGCCGTGCGGGCTTGGAAAAATTGCGAACGTCTTAGTCTCCCTCTTGATCGGATCGAAATACTGAAAAGGGCGACCACCATTGCCATCGGCACCACGAATAACAATGACGCGATCAGAGTTCGGTACAGGCACAATTTCAGGCGATGAACCCCCCCCTTCATTGACGGTAAAGGTCACGGCCGGCTCTGCCGCTTGCGTCGCGCCCTTGCGATAAAAGGAATGGAGAAATCCCGAGCCTTCACCCTTGTACTCCTGCTTCACCAAGAATGAATTTGTCTCAACTGAGACTTGATGTTCGTGAAGATCACCATCGTTCACGCCCTGCGTCACGGGAAACTTGTCCACACTTAAATCGAACACTTTGGCATTAAGGATAACCCAATCCTTCTTTGAAACAACAAAGTAGTTATTTCTCTTTTTATCCTCATACCTAAAAGTCGTGCGAACGTATACGTTACCCTTATCCTCAGAAATACTCAATACCGTGTCCTGCTGCATTTCATCACACGGCTGGATCTTGATATCCTCCAGTCGTTTGAATGTCGCCCTCTCATAGACTTGAACCCTCACGCCTTCATCTTTTTGATAGCAGCCCCAAATCGATTGGTAGACATACTTCGGAAAGAAGTATAGATCACCGCCATCCATCCTCTTTCCCAAGTCAAACCTCAACGATGGCAGGCGCGTGCGCCCTTGCGATACAGCGGTCGAAAATTCTCCCTGAAATCCCCTTGAACCTATATCAACGTCTTTGGGTCCCTCGAAGAATTTCTTCTTGAAAGAAGCTTCACTGACATCGCTCGCCCTTTCAGGTCCAGCATCCAACTTTGACAGCCACTTCAGCCCGTCTCCATAGCGGTGAAGAGTTTTGGTGAGCCACGACGCATAGTCAATTGCAATCGGACGCAGCTTTTCGGACACCGGTTCTTGGCCTTCAAGCAGCGCATCAATCCCGCTCTTCCTACAAAAATCACTGGCTGCATAGAAATCTCCCGTCTGATCAAGTATCTTTCTGGCCTCCACGCATGCAGACAGAACTGACTGTTCTCGCCACATACCATTTCTCAGGATCTGATCGTCTACCTTGTAGAGGCTAACGGGCCATTCATTTGATCCCCTGACATATTGACCCATGGCCAGAAGCACATCTTGTTTTAGCAGAATATTCTGCGCAAAGACAGGCAGTCGCCCCAGTTCCTTCCCACTGTCCGCTTCGAAGACAACAACCCCCTCTTGCCGGTCAGTCGTTGTATAGATTATCCTATTCCTCAAGGCCAGAGAATAGAAGTTAGCATAGCGTGGCAACACTCTTTCAACAGCGTACTTCTCCAAGTTCAACACCAGAATTTCACCACAATTCGCCGAAATCACGGCGAGATTGCGCTCTCGCAAGAATCCTGCTGGCTCGCAAGACTGTTTTAGCGGTTCCACGGGGGGCGGAAGATCAATATGACCCAGCTCATTCAAAGCTCGGTCGTAGAACAATAGTTGCTCCCCGCCATTTCGATAACCCAGTGCAACAAGCCCCTCGTCGCCGACCGATAGCAAGCGTTTGCCTGAAATCTATACCACATCCGAAACCTTCAAGCTTGGCAATTCAAACCGCGTAAAACCTAGTTTTACCTCTTCGAAATAGCCAGAGATCGACTGCAGCAGGACCAGGTGCTGATTCTCGATATAACCAGCATAGATCGGGTCACCCAACCGCAATTTTTTGACAACTTGCCCGGTCGATCTTTTGATTACCTCGACCGGGGTGGATGGCGGGTGCCCCGATCCGGACAGCACCAGATATTCTGGATTCATCGCAATGATGCCGGGGTTATTTCGCCCCTTGACCAATACATCGAAACGACGCAAGACGGGATCAAACTCCACAATGTCGTAAGTATTTCCGGTATCGTCGAAGTGCCCATACAGCAGATTACCTTCATACGTCCCCGCCGGAGATGGATAACCTTTTCCAATCGGAACCTTATCTTTGGCCAGGTCGATCTTTGTCAACGGTCCGGCTGGAGAAACCCAGCCTCCCGCCCCCTGATCCATTCGCATTTCGCCAGAAGTAGAGCAAACATCGGCACTGCCGCTCTCACTTTTACAGCCGGGAGAATCAGCAAATACCAGGGAAGCGCCAAACACCAGCGCAATGATGATTGCGCCATATGAAAATCGAAACATGATCCTCCCCGCAGGCTCTCTTGTGATCGTTGATCATATACAAGGAGCCAATTCGCTAACGGGGATTTTTGCCTCGGCGCACGCCGAGTTTCATCGCGAAGCAATCGAGCCCGGAATCGCTTGGACCTGCGGTTCAGGAAATCGGCAAGAGCGTCAACCTTGCGCCGCGAAGTCGAAAATCCGCGCTGCCGCCACCCACTTCTCACCCGCTGGCGTCCACGGCGTAGGTGCCTGGAAGCGCCACATCAGGTCTTCCCATTCGCGCAGCTTCGGGTCTTCGGCCTGGGCCTGGGCCATGCGCTCGGGGTTGTAGACCGCGTCGTCGGTTTCCATGACCATGCACAGCCGGGTGCCGAGGCGGTAAATCTCCATGGACAGCACGCCTTGCTCGTGCAGGTGCGCGGCAACCTCGGGCCAGATGCGGCGGTGGTGGGCTTCGTACTCGGCGATCAGGGCCGGGTCGTCTTTCAGGTCCAGCAGCAGGCAGTGGCGCATCACATCTTTCCCAGGGCGCGGTCCAGGTGCACGTAGCCGCCGTCCGGGTGCAGCCACTGGCCCGTCGTGTGGGACGAGCGGTCGGACAACAGGAAGACCACCATGTCGGCGATCTCCTGGTCGGTCGTCATGCGGTTGCCCAGCGGGATGCGGGCGGTGATGTTCTGCAGGGCCTCGTCGGGGTTGGGCAGGGTCTGCAGCCAGCGCTGGTAGAGCGGCGTCATGACCTCGGCCGGCAGCACGGCGTTGACGCGCACGCCGAAGGGTGCCAGTGCTGCCGCCCATTCGCGCGTCAGGCCCAGCTGCGCGGCCTTGGCGGCCACGTAGCCGCTGGTGCCGCCCTGGCCGGTGAGTGCGGTCTTGGACGAGATGTTGACGATGGACCCGCGGCGCTGCTTGATGGACTCGACGCACAAGTGCGCCATCACGTAGCAGTGCACGAGGTTGGCTTCGAGGGAGCGCATGAAGGCGGCGCGGCCAGCATCCAGGCCCACACCGTCGTTGGCGCCGGCGTTGTTGACCAGCGCGTCGATGCCGCCGAAGCGGCTCAGCGTGTCGGCCACGGCACCCGCGCAGGCGGTGTCGTCCTCCAATTCGAGCTGGAAGAACGCATGGCGTGGGCACAGCGTGTCCAGCTGCGCGGCGAACTCCGGCAACAGCGGGCTGCGGCCGAAGATCACCGGCACGGCGCCTTCGCGCGCCAGCGCCAGGCTGATGGCGCCGCCGATGCCGGCACCGCCACCGGTGACGATGACGACCTTGTCCTGCAGGTGCAAGTCCATGTTCAGCCTTTGAAGGTGTAGTGCGCCAGCGACTCGGGCTTCATCTCGATCGAATAGCCCGGCCGCGTGGGCGGCAGGTAGGCCGCGCCGCGGATCACGCAGGGGTCCACGAAATGCTCGTGCAGGTGGTCCACGAACTCGATCACCCGGCCTTCCTTGGTGCCAGCAATGCACAGGTAGTCGATCATCGACAGGTGCTGCACGTACTCGCACAGGCCCACGCCGCCGGCATGCGGGCAGACCTTCAGGCCGTGCTTGGCGGCCATCAGCATCACGGCCAGCACCTCGTTCAGGCCACCGAGCCGGCAGGCGTCGATCTGCACCACGTCGATCGCGCCGCGCATGATCAGCTGCTTGAACATGATGCGGTTCTGGCACATCTCGCCGGTGGCGACCTGCATCGAATCCTTCACCGCTTCGCGGATGCGGCGGTGGCCCTCGATGTCGTCCGGGCTGGTCGGCTCCTCGATGAACCAGGGCTTAGCAAAGGCCAGGTCCTGCAGCCAATCGATGGCCTGGTCCACCTCCCAGACCTGGTTGGCATCGATCATCAGCTTGCGGTCCGGGCCCAGCACCTCGCGGGCAATGCGCACGCGGCGGATGTCGTCGGCCCTGTCACGGCCCACCTTCAGCTTGATGTGCGAGAAGCCGGCGTCCACCGCCTCCTGCGCCAGGCGGCGCAGCTTCGCGTCGTCATAGCCCAGCCAGCCGGCCGAGGTGGTGTAGCAGGGGTAGCCGTTGGCCAGCAGCTCGGCGCGGCGCGCGGCCTTGCCTTCGCCACGCTCGCGCAACAGCGCCAGCGCTTCGTCGGGTGTGATGCAGTCGGTGATGTAGCGAAAGTCGATCAGCTTGACGATCTGCTCCGGCGTCATGTCGGACACCAGCTGCCACACCGGCTTGCCCTCGGCCTTGGCCCACAGATCCCACACAGCATTCACCACCGCGCCGGTGGCCAGGTGGATGGCACCCTTGTCCGGGCCGATCCAGCGCAGCTGGCTGTCGGACGTGACATGGCGCCAGAAGCGGCCCATGTCCTCGGCGATCCAGGCCAGGTCCAGGCCGACGACCAGGTGTTCCATCGCGCGGATCGCGGCGCAGCAGATCTCGTTGCCGCGGCCGATGGTGAAGGTCAGGCCGTGGCCTTCAAGGCCCGGCTGGTCGGTCTCCAGCACCACGTAGGCCGCGGAATAGTCCGGGTCCGGGTTCATCGCGTCGGAGCCGTCCAGGTGCTCGGACGTGGGGAAGCGCACGTCGAGCACGCGCATGGAACGAATGGTGGTCATGGCGTGTTCCGGGCGTTCAGGCCTGTACCGTGCGCTGCTGCTGCTCGCCCAGGCCCTGGATGCCCAGGCGCATGGTCTGGCCAGCCTTCAGGTAGATGGGCACCGGCTTCTGGCCCAGGCCCACGCCCGGCGGCGTGCCGGTGGAGATGATGTCGCCCGGCTGCAGGCTCATGAACTGGCTGAGGTAGCTGACCAGCTTCTTCACGCCGAACACCATGGTGCTGGTGTTGCCGTTCTGGAAGCGGCGGCCGTCGACCTCCAGCCACATCGCGAGCTGCTGTGGGTCCGGCACTTCGTCTGCAGTCACCAGCCACGGGCCGATGGGGCCGAAAGTGTCGTGGCCCTTGCCCTTGTCCCACTGGCCGCCGCCGCGCTCCAGCTGGACCTCGCGCTCGGAGACGTCGTTGACCACGCAGTAGCCGGCGACGTGCGACATGGCATCGGCCTCGTCGATGTAGCGGCCGCCCTTGCCAATCACCACGCCGAGTTCGACCTCCCAGTCGGTGCGCGAGCTGCCGCGCGGGATTTCCACGTCGTCGTTCGGGCCGACGATGGCGCTGGTCCACTTGTTGAACACCACCGGCTCGTCCGGCACCTTCGCGCCGGACTCGGCGGCGTGGTCCGCGTAGTTCAGCCCGATGCAGATGAACTTGCCGACCTTGCCGACGCAGGCGCCCAGCCGCAGGTCTTGCTGCGGCGTGCCGGGCACGAGCGGCAGCGAGGCGATGTCCAGGCTGGCCAGCTTGTCCAGCCCGGCAGGCGTGAGCACATCGCCGGCAATGTCGGCCACCACGGCGGAAAGATCCCGCACGCGCCCTTCGGCATCCAGCAGGCCCGGTTTTTCCTGGCCCAGGGGGCCGTAGCGCAGCAGTTTCATTCAGATTCCTCTTTTATCGGTGAGTGAGCGTGACGACAGCGTCGTGTGCAAGGCGAAGATCAGTCGTAGAGCACCGCGGCGATCTTCGGGTCGTTGAGGTTGGTCTTGTCGTACCAGTAGAAGCCGGTGTCGATGACCTTGGGCAGCTTCTCGCCCTTCAGCGCCTTGACCGCTGCTTCGACGGTCTTGTAGCCAATGCCGACCGGGTTCTGCGTGATCGAGCCGGCGATCAGGCCGTCGCGGATCGCGTCCTTCTGTTGCTTGCCCGAGTCGTAGCCGACGATCACGACCTTGCGCTTCATCTCGCGCACGCCGTTGGCCACGCCGATGGCCGAGCCTTCGTTGGTGCCGAAGATGCCCTTCAGGTTCGGGTAGGCCTGCAGGATGGACTTGGCGATTTCGGTGGACTTCAGGTGATCGCCGCCGCCGTACTGCACGCTGACGACCTTGATGTTCGGGTAGGTGGACTTGATGCGGTCCACGAAACCGTCGCGCCGGTCCACCCCCGTACGGCTGGTCTGGTCATGGGCCACGACGGCCACTTCGCCGGCCTTGCCGATCAGCTCGGCCAGCTTGTCGGCCGCCAGCGAGGCGGCGGCCTTGTTGTCGGTGCTGGCGGTGGTGACCGGGATGTCGCCGGCCACGCCGGAGTCGAAGGCGATGACCGGGATCTTCGCGGCCTGGGCCTTCTTCAGGAGCGGCAGCGCGGCCTGGCTGTCCAGCGCGGCAAAGCCGATGGCGGCCGGCTTCTTGGCCAGAGCAGCGGACAGCATGTCGATCTGCTTGTCCACCATCGCTTCGGACTCGGGGCCCTCGAAGCTGATCTTGACCTTGTAGTCCTTGCCGGCCTGCTCGGCGCCGCTCTTCACGGCCTGCCAGAACTGGTGCTGGAAGCCTTTCGAGATCAGCGGGATGTAGACCTCTTGCGCGCTGGCAGCACCCGCGAGCGCGAAAGTGGCGGCCACGGCCAAGGCAAGTTGCGAAACGGTTTTCTTCATCATGGTGGTGTCTCCTGTCGTTGTAGGAATCGAAGCGAACGGGAACGGAAAATAGAGGCACCTCAGCGCGCGCGGCGCCGCAGGATGTCGGTATAGACCGCGAGGATGATGATCACGCCGGTCACCACTGTCTGCCACTCCTGGGCCACGTTCATGATGCGCAGGCCGTTGGTCAGCACGCTCATGATGAAGGCGCCAATGATGGTGCCCAGGATGGTGCCGGTGCCGCCGGACAGCGAGGTGCCGCCGATGACGACCGCGGCAATCGCGTCCAGCTCGTAGCCCTGGCCCAGCGCCGGCTGCGCCGAGTTCAGCCGCGAGGCGATCAAGAGTCCAGCCACGCCGCAGATCGCGCCGCTGAGCGAATAGACGACGACCTTCCAGAAGTCGACATTCACGCCCGAAAGCCGCACCGCTTCTTCGTTGCTGCCCAGCGCGAAGGTGTAGCGGCCCAGCATGGTCTTGTTGAGGATCAGGCTGGCGACGATGGCGACGATGAACAGGATCAGCACCGCGTTGGGGATCGGCAGCGCGGGGATCAGGTCGCCGATCAGCGAGTCCTGCGAAATGGCCGAGAAGCCGGGCGTGTCGTTGAAGTAAATCGGCTTGGTGCCGGAGATCACCAGCGACAGGCCCTTGAGCAGCATCATCATGCCCAGCGTGGCGATGAAGGGCGGGATCTTCAGCTTGGCGATCAACAGGCCCGAGCCGAAGCCGCTCAAGGCGCCGAAGAACAGCGCCGCGGCCACGCCCACCGCCAGCGGCAGGCCCAGGTAGGTCAGGAACACACCGGCCATCACCGCGCAGAAGGTCATCAGCGTGCCGACCGACAGGTCGATGCCCGAGGTGATGATGACGAAGGTGCAGGCGATCGCCAGCACGCCGTTGACCGCCGTGGCCTGCAGGATGCTGACCAGGTTGTCCACCTGCAGGAAGCTGCCGGAGGCGAAGCTGAAGAAGACCATCAGCGCCAGCAGGCTGGCAAAGGCCAGCAGCTTCTGGCGCGCGGCGGGGCGCAGCCACACGCGGCGGCGCGGCACGGCGGCTTCGGCCGCCGGCAAGGGAGAAGTGGTGATGGGTGGCATGGCAGTCGGTGTTCGTTGCGCCCTCAGGCGGGGGCGGCTTCACGCCGCGTGGCCAGCTGCATGATGCTGGCCTGGGTGGCCTGCTCGGCCGAGAGTTCGCCGGTGATGCGGCCTTCGCACATCACCAGCACGCGGTGCGCCAGGCGCAGCACCTCGGGCAGTTCGGAAGAGATCACGACGATGGCCTTGCCCTGCGCCGCGAGCTGGTTCAGCAGCTTGTAGATCTCGGCCTTGGCGCCCACGTCGATGCCGCGCGTGGGCTCGTCGAAGAACAGGATGTCGCAGTCGCGCTGCAGCCACTTGGCGATGACGATCTTCTGCTGGTTGCCGCCAGACAGCAGCCGCACCGGCTGCTCGACCGAAGGCGTCTTGATGCCCAGCTGGCGCACGTGCTGCTCGGCCGTCTGGCGCAGCGCGGCCTGGTCCAACCAGCCGGCGGCCGAGGTGAACTGGCCCATGGAGGCCAGCGCGATGTTGGTCTCCACGTCCAGCCCGGTCGCCAGGCCGAAATGCTTGCGGTCCTCGGACAGGTAGCCGATGCCCAGCGCCACCGCCTGCTGCGGCGAGCGGATGGTGACCGGTTTGCCGCGCACACGGATCTCGCCCGAATCCAGCGGGTCCGCACCGAAGATGGCGCGGGCGACCTCGGTGCGGCCGGCGCCCATCAGGCCGGCAAAGCCGAGGATCTCGCCGGCGCGCAGCTCGAACGACACGTCGCGCACCGCGCGGCCGCGGTTCAGGCCGCGCACCTGGAGCAGCACTTCGTTTCGCGTGGTGTCTGGCAGGTGCTTGGTGAAGGCATCGAGCTGGCGGCCGACCATCATGCCGATGATGCTGTCCACGCTGGTCGTGGCCATGGGTGCGGTGGCGATGTACTGGCCGTCGCGCATCACCGTGACGCGGTCGGCGATCTGCTGCAGCTCGTCCATCTTGTGCGAGATGTAGACGATGCCCACGCCTTCGGCCTGCAGCTGCCGGATGATGCGGAACAGGTCGGCCACTTCCTGGTTGTTCAGCGCCGCGGTGGGCTCGTCCATGATCAGCACGCGCGAGTCGAAGGACAGCGCCTTGGCGATCTCCACCATCTGCTGGCGCGCGACCGTCAGCTCGCCCACGGGCGTGCGTGGGTCCAGCTTCAGGTTCAGGCGCTGGAACAGCTGCTCGGCCTTGGCATTCAGCGCCGCTTCGTCCAGCCAGCCGAAGCGGCCATGCGGCTCGCGGCCGATGAAGATGTTCTGCGCGGCGCTGAGGTGGTTCATCAGGTTCAGTTCCTGATGCACGATGCCGATGCCCAGCGCCTGCGCGGCGCGCGGGCTGTCGATCTCGACCGCACGGCCGTCGACCAGGATCTCGCCACCATCGCGCGGATAGACGCCCGCCAGCACCTTCATCAGCGTGGACTTGCCGGCGCCGTTTTCACCCATCAGCGCATGCACCTCGCCGGGCAGCAGCTCGAACTGGATGTCCTGCAGCGCACGCACGCCGGCAAAGGACTTCGACAGGTTGCGAATCTCGACGAGCGGGGTCATGTCAACACCTTCACAGGCCGTAGAAGCGCTGCGCATTGCGGGTCCACACGTCCGCCTGCGCTTCGGGCGACAGCTCGCCGATCAGCGCTTCGCTGACGGCCACCCATTCCGCATGCGAGCCAGCCAGCGTCAGCACCGGCCAGTCGCTGCCCCACATCAGGCGCTCCGGCCCGAACAGCGTCAGCAACTCGTGCCAGAGCGGGCGCAGCGCGGTGACGGCGTCGGCGACCGAGCCACGCTCGGTCGCCGGCAACTGGGTCAACAGGCCAGAGAACTTACAGCTGACATTCGGCAGCTGCGAGGCCTCGCCCATCAGCCGGCGCCAAGGCGCCACCCAGCCCGCGTGCCAGCCTTCGGCCAGCGGCGGCTTGGCGGCATGATCCATCACCGCAGGCAGCGCCGGCCAGTCGCGCAGGAACTGCAGCACAAACGGCAGTTGAACCGGCTGCACCAGCACGTCGAAACACAGGCCCAGCGAAACCAGCGCCTCGATGGCCTCGGGCCGCGGCGCGCGGCAGATCCAGTTCGCATCGGGCAGGTCCTGCAGCATCGGCCGCACGCCCTTGAACTTCGGGTGCAAGGCCAGGCGCGTCAGCGTCTGCACCGCGTCCGCGCGGCTCAGGTCCACCCAGCCAACCACGCCGGCGATGAAGTCATGCTGCGAGGCCAGTTCCAGCAGCCATTCGGTCTCGGCCACGCTGTCGGCCGCCTGCACCAGCACCGTCTTCTGCACGCCAGCGGCCTGCATCAGCGGCTGCAATTCCTCGGGCAGGAAGTCGCGCCGCAGCGGCGCCAGCGCCGGCTCGTCGCCTTGCAGCCAGCCGTAGTCGCCGCGAGCGGGGCGCCAGAAGTGCTGGTGCGCGTCTGTTCGATTCATACAGCAGGCACGAAGCTCAGATCGAAATGCCGCCGTCCACCATCACGGCCTGGCCGGTGACGAAGCACGACTCGTCGCTGAGCAGGTAGACCACCTGCGGCGCGATGTCTTCGACCGTGGCCAGCCGGCCCAGCGGCTGGCGGGCGATGAAGTCCTTCTCGGCCTGCACCGGGTCTGCCGCGCCGGCAATGCGGCCACGCAGCGAGGGCGTGTCCACGGTGCCAGGGCACAGTGCATTGCAGCGCAGTCCCACCTTGGCGTAGTCCGCCGCGATGGCCTTGCTCATGCCGATCACCGCGGCCTTGGTCGCGCCGTAGACAAAGCGGTTCGGCAGGCCCTTGACCGAAGACGCGATGGAGGACATGTTGATCACGCTGCCGAAGCTGCCGTCCTGCTTCATCTTCTCCAGCATGCCGGGCAGGAAGGCGCGGATCAGCCGGTAGGCGCCCTTGACGTTCAGGTCGAAGCTGAAGTCCCAGGCGGCTTCGTCGCAGTCCAGCACAGTGCCGTGGTGCACGAAGCCGGCGCAATTGAACAGGCCGTCCAGCGGCGGCAGCGAAGCGGCCAGCGCGGCGATGGCAGCGCTGTCCCGCACGTCCAGCAAACGGGTGTCGATGCCGGCACCTTCGCCGACCAGCGATTCCAGCAGCGCGCCATTGATATCGGTGGCGATCACCCGCGCGCCTTCGGCGGCGCAGGCCAGCGCGCTGGCGCGGCCGATGCCTTGCCCCGCAGCGGTGATCAGGATGGTTTTGCCTTGCAGTCTCATGGGCGCCTCAAAAGTTCATGTATGAACACTTCGTTTACTGGAGAATGACTGTAGTGATCCGATTCTGCTTGCGCCTCTGGTGCTTACCCTGAGGACCCGAAGGGCCGACTGAGCGCTGCCGTCCGGTATGGTCAGCGCAGGCCGACGCGAGCGGAGCCTCGTCCATCCTTCCTGTTGCGCCCCTTACCCGCCGCCGCCATGACCGAACCCGACAACGAGCCGACCAGCGACGCACCCAACGACCGTTACCGCGCACCGGCCCTGGACAAGGGCCTGGACATCCTCGAACTGCTGGCCGAGCAGCCGCAGGGCATGACCCGCGCCGAGATCGTCAAGGCCATGGGCCGCAGTCCCAGCGAGATCTACCGCATGCTGGAGCGGCTGGTGGTGCGCCATTACGTGACGCGCTCGCAGGAGGGGGACCGCTACGCCCTGAGCCTGAAGCTGTTCGTGCTGGGCCACCGTCACCCGCCCATCGAACGGCTGGTGACGCGCGCGCTGCCGGCCATGGATGCGTTTGCCAAGGCGGCCGAGCAGTCCTGCCACCTGGGCATCTACGACCGCGGCAACATCACCGTGGTCGCGCAGGTCAACGGGCCCAGCGCCTGGGGCTTGTCGATCCGCCTGGGCGTGCGCGTGAGCCTGGCGGACACGGGCTCCGGCCACGTGCTGCTGGCCTTCCAGCCCGAAACCCGGCGCGCTCTGATGCTGGCCGAACACGTGGCGCTGGACGGCGAGGTGCCGGTGGGCGCCACCGAACTGCAGGCCATCCTGGCGCGCGTGCGCGAGCAAGGCCACTGGCAGGGCGAGAGCCAGCAGGCGTTTGGCGTGACAGACCTGTCGATGCCCATCCTGGACTCGCACGGCCACGCGCTGGCAGTGCTGACCTGCCCGTTCATCCGCCGCATCGACCGGCACGTGGGTGCGGACCTGGACACCGTGCGCGGGCTGTTGAAACAGGCCACGCAAGGGCTGTCGCTGGCATGAAACGTGGGCACCCGGCTGCGGCGTACCGCTGCCACCCTCCGTGAGGGTGCTCAGGCCGCTTGGGAGCGGCCCGGCGCTGGCCTGAGACGTCGCGCTAGATAATCCGCGGCCTCACCTCCTCCGCGGCCCTGTCCATGACCCTGCAACGTCGCCAGTTCATCGGCGCCACCGGCGCCACGCTTGCCGGCCTGTCCACCGCTTCGCTGAGCCAGCGCGCTGGCGCACAGACGGCTGCAGCCGTCAGCCAGCCGCCGTTTGCGCCGCCGCCGCTGCTGTCGCCCATCCAGGCGCGCACCGACCGCATCGTCGACATCACCGTCTGCACCCGGCCGTTCCGTGCCGCCGGGCCGCGCATCGAAGCACAGCGCATTGGGCGGCAGACGGTGGTGCACAACTACGGCCATGGCGGCAGCGGCTGGTCGCTGTCCTGGGGCTCGGCGAAGCTGGCGGTGGACCTGGCGCTCACCACGAAGGAAAAGCACCTGGCCGTGATCGGCTGCGGCGCCATCGGGCTGACCACTGCACGCGCCGCGCAGCGCGCCGGGCTGCGCGTGACGATCCATTGCCGCGAACTGCCGCCAGAGGTGCGCTCGTCCAAGGCCACAGGCGTGTGGTCACCGGACTCGCGCATCTGCGACGAAGCCCACGCCACGCCTGCCTTCCGCCAGCAATGGGAAGCGATGGCGCGCCTGTCGCACCAGACCTACCAGCGCATGATGGGCCTGCCGGGCGACCCGGTGGAATGGCGCGAGGGCTACGTGCTGTCGGACATCCCGTTCGACCAGGAACTGCCGGACGACGAGGCGCCGCCGCGCCACCCCGAGCCCGAATACGCCGAGTTGGAAAGCGAGTTGCTGCGCGATCTGCACCCGCGCTCGGTCGCGCTCTCGCCGGACCAGCACCCGTTCCCGGTGCCCTTCGCGCGCCGCTACACGCAGATGGTGTTCAACCTGCCGGCCTACAGCCAGATGCTGCTGGGCGAGTTCATGCGCGACGGCGGCGAGGTCCAGCACCGCGAGTTCGAAAGCCCGCGCCAGTTCGCGGCCCTCAAGGAGCGCACGCTGGTCAACGCCACCGGCTACGGCGCACGCCAGCTGATGGGCGACAACTGCCTGGTGCCGGTGCGCGGCCAGATCGCCCGACTGGTGCAGCAGCCAGAGGTGCGCTACGGGCTCAACTGGCGCGGCCACAACCTGAATGTCGTCTCGCGCCGCGACGGGCTGCTGGTGCAGTCCAGCGTGGACGGTGACTTCGACAACGAAGACACCACGCCAGACCGCACCGTGGCCGAAGCTGCGGTGCAGCGGCTGGCGATGCTGTTTGCGCGAGCCTGACGCCATGCACGCCGACAAACCCCGTCTCGAAGGCATCACGCTGCGCCAGGCCAGCCTGGCCGACCTGGACCTGGTCTGTGACCTGGCGCAGGAACTGAACCTGATCCATCACCAGGCCTGGCCGGACGTGTTCGCGCCACCTGCCTCGCCTTCGCGCGACCGCCTGCACTGGCAGGACAGCATGCTGGGCGCGGACCGGGCCATCTTCCTGGTCGAAGATGCCTTCGGCCAGTCGCTGGGCTTCATCGCGCTGTCGCTGATCGAGGAACGCCACAGCCTGCTGCAGCCAATGCGCTACGGCCGCGTCAACTCCGTCTGCGTCTGCCCCGAAGCGCGCGGAATGGGCCTGGGCCGGGCCATGATGGCGCAGGCCGATGACTGGGCCCGCGAACACCGCGCCACCGACATGCGCCTGGTCGTCTGGGCCTTCAACGAACAGGCCCGCAAGCTCTACCAGGAGCTCGGCTACGAAGTGCTGTCGCACACCATGGGCAAGCGGCTGGCGTAGGTAGCCTGCGACCGCGGCGCTGCAATCTTTCGTTGCAGCGCCAGCCATCAAACGTTACACGCACGCCCAGGGCCGCTTCGAGAATTTGGCAAAGCCGCTGCGCGGCGCCACTGCCACTCGACATGCCCTCAGCTGCTTCCCAAACCTCGACCAAACGCACCAACCCTGCCAAGGTCAAACGCGCCGCCGCCCATCCTCAGCGGCCGGGCCAGGCCTGCCATGCCGCGCAGGGCGAATACGTCCCGGTCGTGAACCGCGCCAAGTGCGAGGGCAAGGGCGACTGCGTGGAGGTCTGCCCGTACGACGTCTTCGACGTGAGCACCATCGCACCGGCGGACTTCCAGGCGCTGGGTTTCATGGCCCGCCTGAAAGTGCGGGTGCACGGCATGCAGACGGCCTACACACCACGCCAGGACGCCTGCCTGGCCTGTGGGCTGTGCGTGGTGGCCTGCCCGGAGCGGGCGATCCAGCTGGTGCGAACCGCGCAGCCCTGAAAAGAAAAAGCCGCCGGCTTGCGCGGGCGGCTTTTGGGTGCAGGCGACTCGCCAGGGGCTTACTTCGCGCCCGGCACCTTGCCTTCGACGCCCTTGACGTAGACGTTCAGGCCGCCGAGGAACTTGTCGTCGCCGGCTTCGTCCTTCTTGCGCATTTCCTTGCCGGTGTTGTCCACCAGCGGGCCCTTGAAGACGTCGATGCTGCCGTCGGCCAGGCCGGCCTTGGTCTTGGCGACCAGTTCCTTCACGTCGGCCGGCACCTGGTCGCTGATCGCGACGATGTCGTTGGCGCCTTCCTTGACGCCCCACCAGGTCGCCGTGCTGCCCTTCCAGCTGCCGTCCAGCGTCTCCTGAACGGCCTTCTTGTAATACGGCGTCCAGTTGATGATGGCCGAGGCGAGGTGGGCGGTCGGTGCGAACTTGGACATGTCGCTGTCCCAGCCGAAGGCGAACTTCTTGTTCTTCTCGGCGGTCTGCAGCACGGCGGTGGAGTCGGTGTTCTGCAGCAGCACGTCGGCGCCACCGTTGATCAGCGACTGCGCGGCTTCGGTTTCCTTGGGCGGATCGAACCAGCTGTTGACCCAGACCACCTTGGTCTTGATCTTCGGGTTCACGCTCAGGGCGCCCAGGGTGTAGGCGTCGATGTTGCGGATGACTTCAGGCACGGGGATGGAGCCGACCACGCCGAGCGTGTTGGTCTTGCTCATCTTGCCGGCGATGATGCCGGCCATGTAGGCACCCATGTAGCTGCGGCTGTCGTAGCTGCGCAGGTTGGCGCTCTGCTTGAAGCCGGTGGCGTGTTCGAACTTCGCATCCGGGAAGTCGGCCGCGACCTTCAGCATCGGCTCCATGTAGCCGAAGCTGGTGCCGAAGATCAGCTTGTTGCCTTGCGTGGCCATGTCGCGGAAGACGCGTTCTGCGTCGGCCGACTCGGGCACGTTCTCGACGAAGCTGGTCTGGATCTTGTCGCCGAATTCGGCTTCGATGGCCTTGCGCGCGGTGTCGTGCGCGTAGGTCCAGCCGTGGTCGCCGGCCGGGCCGAGGTAGGCGAAGGCGATCTTCAGCGGCTCGGGCTTGGCAGGGGCCGGTGCAGCGGCCGAAGCAGGCTCGGCAGCCGCGGGCGGCGGGGTTTCTTCCTTCTTGCCGCAGCCGACCAGGGCCGCGGCAGCGGCAATGGTCGTCCAGCTGGTCAGCTGGAGCAGCGAACGCTTGGTCATCAGGGTCATGGGCGCTTCTCTCTTGAAGTGGATTGCCAGGGAAGAAAAGTGTCCGGTCAGGAACCGGGGAAAAACGGTTTGCCGAGCGAGGCGGGCATGTTGGCGCGGACCCAGTTGGCGTTGCTCGAGATCAGCACCAGCACAACCACGGTCGACAGGTAGGGCAGCATGCCGAGGAACTGCACGGGGATGTGCACGCCGTTGCCTTGCAGGTAGAACTGCAGCATGGTCACGCCGCCGAACAGGTAGGCACCCAGCAACACCCGTGCCGGGCGCCAGGTGGCGAAGGTGGTGAGCGCCAGCGCGATCCAGCCCTTGCCGGCGATCATGCCTTCGACCCACAGCGGCGTGTAGATCACCGAGATGTAGGAACCGGCCAGGCCGCACATCGCACCGCCAACGACCACCGCCGCCAGCCGGATGCGACGCACCGGGTAGCCCAGCGCATGCGCCGATTCGGGCGACTCGCCGACCGCGCGCAGCACCAGGCCGGCGCGCGTGCGGTAGAGGAACCAGGCCAGCAGCGCCGTCAGCACGATGGCGATGTAGACCATCGGGTGCTGGCGGAACAGCGCCGGGCCGATGAACGGCAGATCCCCCAGCAGCGGCACGTGGAACTGGGCCTGCTCGCCGAGCTTTTCCTGCACGTAGCGGATGCCCAGGAAGGCCGAAAAGCCGCCGCCGAACAGGCTCAGCGCGAGGCCGGTCGCCACCTGGTTGGTGTTGAGCCAGATCACCAGCAGGCCGAACAGCGAGGCCAGCACCGCGCCGGACAGCATGCCGGCGCCAAAGCCCAGCCAGCTGCTGCCGGTGTGCACCGTGGTGGCGAAGCCGGCGATGGCGGCCACCAGCATCAGGCCCTCGGCGCCGAGGTTGATCACGCCGGCACGTTCGTTGATCAACAACCCGATGCCGGCGATGGCCAGCGCGGTGCCCGCGTTCAGCGTGGCGGCCAGGAGGAGTGCGAGGCCGTCCATTTCAGTGCCGCCCGGCCGCCCGAAGGCACTGAACACCCCCTCGGGGGGCCACGAACGCATGTGAGTGTGGGGGCATCAACATCTCTCAGGCTTCCTTGGTGACTGCAGCGGCACCGCGCGGTGCGGGTGTCGGATGCGGCGCGTGATGCGAGCGCAGGCGATAGAAGATCAGCGTGTCGCAGGCCAGCAGCGAGAACAGCAGCAGGCCCTGGAACACCCCCGTCAGCGCCTTGGGCAGGCCCAGGCGCGACTGCGCCAGTTCGCCGCCGATGTAGAACATGCTCATCAGGATGCCCGAGAAGATGATGCCCACCGGGTGCAGCCGGCCCACATACGCGACGATGATGGCCGCGAAGCCGTAGCCCGCTGGCACGTAGGGCGTGAGCTGGCCCAGCGGGCCGGCAGCCTCCAGCGCACCGGCCAGGCCCGCCATGCCGCCCGAGATCAGCAGCGCCAGCCACAGTGCCCCGCGCGACGAGAAGCCCGCGTATTTCGCAGCCGCCGGCGCCAGGCCACCGACCTGCAGCGCAAACCCGCGGTAGGTGCGGAACAGGAAGACCCAGAAGCCGGCAACGGCGACCAGCGCGACGACCACACCGATGTTGGCGCGCAGGCCAGTGATCAGGCGCGGGATCTTGGTCTGCGCCAGGAAGGTGATGGTCTGCGGAAAGTTGTGGCCTTCCGGGTCCTGCCAGGGGCCGTTGACCAGCCAGCCCAGCAGCAGGTCGGCCACGTAGACCAGCATCAGGCTCACGAGGATCTCGTTGGCGCTGAAGCGGTCCCGCAGCAGCGCGACGATGGCGGCCCAGAACATGCCGGCCAGCACGCCGGCCGCCAGGATGGGCACGACGTAGAAGTGGCCCATCCATTCGGTGCCGGCACCCGCCTGCATGGCGACCCAGCCGCCGCCCAGCGCGCCGAAGATGTACTGGCCCTCGGCACCGATGTTCCAGACGTTGGAGCGGTAGCAGACCGACAGGCCCAGCGCGATCAGGATCAGCGGCGTGGCCTTGACCGACAGTTCGGCCACGCCGTACAGGTTCTTCACCGGCTCGACGAAGAACATCTGCAGCCCGCGCAGCGGGTCCTTGCCCAGCAGCACGAACAGGCCCACGCCGATCACCACTGTGATGGCCAGCGCCAGCAACGGGCTGGCAAACGACATCAGCCTGGACGGCTGCGGCCTGGCTTCAAGCTTCAGCATGGCCGGTCTCCTTGGCTTGCGCGTCTGCCGGGGTCCACAGCCCGCTCATCCATTCGCCGATCTGCTCGATCGTTGCCTGTGCGGTAGGCACCGAGGGCGACACCCGGCCCTGGGCGATCACGATCAGCCGGTCGCTGATCTCGAACAATTCGTCCAGCTCCTCGCTGACGATCAGCAGCGCGCAGCCGGCGTCGCGCAGCTTCATCAGCTCGCCGCGGATCAGTGCTGCGGCGCCCACGTCCACGCCCCAGGTCGGCTGGCTGACGATGAGCAGCCTGGGGCCCGCGTCGATCTCGCGGCCAACGATGAATTTCTGCAGGTTGCCGCCCGACAGGCTCTTGGCCGCAGCCCCCGGGCCACCGGCCTTGACGTTGAAGCGGGCAATCACGTGCTCGGCCAGCTGCCGCACCTTGTCGGTCGCGATCCAGCCGCTCTTGGACACTGCTTCGGTGCGAGTGAGCAGCGTGTTCTGCGCCAGGCTCAGCGTGGGCACCGCGCCGCGGCCCAGGCGTTCCTCGGGCACGAAGTGCAGGCCTTCGTGGCGGCGCTTGCGCGGCGAATGCGCCGCGATGTCCTTGCCGAACAGCGTGATGCTGCCGGCCGGCGCGCGCATGTCTTCACCCGACAGCGCGGCCATCAACTCCTGCTGGCCGTTGCCCGAGACACCGGCCACGCCGACGATCTCGCCGGCCTTCACGTCGAAGGCAATGTCCTTCAGCGTGGTGCCGAAGGGGTCGCGCTGGGCCAGCGACAGGCCCTTGACCGCCATCACCACCGCGCCGGCAGCCCGCGTCTCGTGGCGCAGCTGCGGCGGCTCGGCGCCGATCATCAGGCGCGACAGGCTGGCATTGGTCTCCTGCGTCGGGTCCACCTCGCCGGTGACCTTGCCGCCGCGCAGCACGGTGCAGTGGTGGCACAGCGCGCGGATCTCGTCGAGCTTGTGGCTGATGTAGAGGATGCTGGTGCCGTTGGCACTCAGCTGGCGCAGCGTGACAAACAGCTTCTCGACCGCCTGCGGCGTGAGCACCGAAGTGGGCTCGTCGAGGATCAGCAACTGCGGATTGGTCAGCAGCGCGCGCACGATCTCCACGCGCTGGCGCTCGCCGACCGAGAGCGAATGCACCGGCCGCAGCGGGTCCACGTCCAGCCCGTAGGTGCGCGCGACCTGGCCGATGCGCTCGGTAACCTCGGGCAGCGCCATCGCTTTGTCCAGCCCCAGCCAGACGTTCTCGGCGGCAGTGAGCGTGTCGAACAGCGAGAAGTGCTGGTAGACCATGCTGATGCCCAGGGCGCGGGCCTGGGCGGGGCTGGCGACCTGCACCTCGCGGCCGTTCCATTGCATCTGGCCGGCGTCGGGCTGGGTGGCGCCGTAGATGATCTTCATCAGCGTGGACTTGCCCGCGCCGTTTTCACCCAGCACCGCATGGATCTGGCCGGGCGCCACCTTCAGATGGATGCCGTCGTTCGCCCGCACCGCGGGGTACTGCTTGGTGATGCCGGTGAGTTCGAGTCGAAGCATGATGAAGATGCCTGAGCCAGAAACGGGCCAGGAGCCGAAGACCGGCCCCGGCCCGCGGGCGATCAGAAATGGTATTCCGCGCGGATCATCGGTGTCTTGGCAAAGGCGCCGTCACCGGCAGCGCCCTTGTACGAGTTGCCGAACTTGTTCTTCCAGTACTGGTACTCGAAGCCGACCTTGAACTTGCCCGGTGCGCCCATCAGCGTGCCGGCGTCGTACATGATCTGCGCATCGATGTTGGTCTCAGGCGCAGTTTCGCCGCCAAATTCATTCTTGCCCTTGCCGGCGATGAAATTTGCGAAACCTTCGAAGGTCAGCGGAACGCCCTTGATCAGCGGAATGCTCCACGCGGCCGTCAGCATCGGGTGGGCATCGTAGCTGTAGCGCGACACGCCGCTGCGGGTGAATTCGTTGTACGGCGCGTTGCTTTCCCAGAGTTCGAGCAGGCTCACGTTCAGGAAGCCCGGCACGTCGAACATCATCGTCGGGCCCGCCACCAGCATGCGCTTCCTGGAGTTGTAGCCGGCGTCGTCCTTGACGTTGACATCGAAGCCCGCCGTCAGCCCCAGGTTGCGGATCACGCCCCAGGACAGCTTGCTGCCGCTGACCTTGGACAGGTCCAGCGTGTGGCGGTAGACGATGTAGACCTCGGTCGCGCCATTGCTGGAGCCGGGGCTGGACGGGTCGGATTTGTCGGAGACCAGGAAGTCGGCGTTGAAGAAGTTGGTGCCGTAGCTGTAACCGCTGACGTGGCTCAGGTCGATGATGCTTTTGTGGATGGTGTTCTCGCCAAAGGGCTCGGCGAACTTGCTGCCGTAGCGGTAGCCAATCGAGGTGTCACTCCAGTCGGCGGCCTGGGCGCCAACGGTGGCCAGCGCCAGCAGCGCAGCAAGGGCCAGGCGGGAAGTAGAGAACTGCATGGTGGGTTCCTGTCTTGTCAGTGAGAGGGAAGGTGAAAACGGGGGTCCAAACGGGCGGGGACTGTGGCCGCTGGCCCCCGGATCGCAGAGGCCGCGTCAGTCACCAAGCCCGTCGAAGGGCAATGAGTATGCGCAGGTGTATACAAACGCAAGGACCATGCCGCTCTGGTTGCCGCACTGCTCCTCGTTTTGCGGTGCCTCAAACGCCGCGCGTCAACCCCGCTGCCAGCAGGGCTGCCCAGCGACATAGGCTGCCACCAGGTTGCGGTCGTCGGCCTGGGTCATCCAGGCAAACACCCGCGCGTGCAGGCTTTGCGCCGGCAGAGGCACCACTTCGCCGCGCGCCACCGCATCGCGGTGCACCGCAACCGGGCCCACCGCCCAATCCCAGATCGCCAGGTCCGCCATGCACCCCGGCTCGAAGCTGCCGATCTCCTCTTCCAGCCCCAGCGCCAGCGCCGCGCCGCGGGTGGCCGCATGCAGCGCCGCCCAGGCGGTGAGCCGCGTGCCGCGCAAGGCCTGCACCTTGTAGCCCTCGGCCAGCGTGCGCAGCATGGACAAACTGGTGCCGCCGCCCACGTCGCTTGCCATCGAGACGCCATGCCCGATGTCCACCGCCGCCTGCCAGTCGAACAGCCCGCTGCCGAGGAACAGGTTGCTGCTCGGGCAGAAGGCAATGTGGGCACCGGTGTCGCGCAGCAGCGCGCGGTCGGCGTCGTCCAGCCAGATGCCATGCGCCAGCACGGCGCGCGGCGTCAGCAGGCCGACCTGGTGATAGACATCCAGGTAGCTGCGCGCCTCGGGAAACAGCTCGGCCACCCAGCGCACCTCTTCGGTGTTCTCGGCCACGTGGGTCTGCATGTAGAGGCTGGGGTCGGCCCGCATCAGCTCGCCGGCCATCGCCAGTTGCTCGGGTGTGCTGGTGATCGCGAAGCGCACCGTCAGCGCATAGCTGTTGCGGCCCTGGCCGTGCCAGCGCTGGATCAGCGTTTCGCAGTCGCGTCGGGCACCCTCCACATCGTCGCTGAGGCCTGCGGGCGCGTGGCGGTCCATCAGCACCTTGCCGCTGATGATGCGCATCTGCCGGGCGCTCGCGGCCTCGAACAGCGCGTCCACCGAGACCGGATGCACGGTGGGGAAGACCACCGCCGCCGTCGTGCCGTTGGCCAGCAAGGCGTCGAGGAACAGCTCGGCGCCGGCACGCGCGACCTGCGGGTCTGCGAAGCGCTGCTCGGCCGGGAAGGTGTAGGTCTTGAGCCAGTCCAGCAGCGTGGCGCCGTAGCTGGCGATCACGTCCAGCTGCGGGCAGTGCACGTGGGTGTCGATGAAGCCCGGCAGGATCAGCCGGCCGGTGTGCAGCTCGCGCTGCCAGCTGTCGTCCGGTGCCTCGGGCTGCGCGCCGACGATGCGGCCGTCCTCGATCAGCAACCAGTGGTCCGGCCGGAAACGCAGCTCGGCACAGGCCTCTTCGCCCAGCAAGGGCGCGCCGGTGAAGTCCAGCAGGTCGCCTTGCAGCGCCAGTCTTTTGCGGGCACTCATGCGCGGCTCCTTGAGGGGTTGTCTTCGTCGGCCAGTGCACGGGCGGTGTCGCGCACCTGCTCGCGCAGCCAGCGTTGCGCCGCAGACGCATGCGTGCGGTCGTGCCAGAGTTGGTAATAGGCCATGGCCGGGAAGGCCACCGGGCAGCGAACGATGCGCAGGGGGAGTTGAGTCAGGTATCGCTCGCAGAACTGGCGGCCGGTGGTCAGCACCAAGCGGCTCGCGGCCACCATGGCCGGCGCCAAGCTGAAGTGCGCGCAGCGCACCGTGACGCGGCGCGACAGGCCTTGCAGCGCGAGGAAGTCGTCGATCACGCCGCGCGCGCCGGGGTGCAGCGGCGTCGGCGCGATGTGGTCGCTGTCCAGGTAGCGCGCGGCCGTCCAGCTGCGCGGGCTCTTGGCGGCGGGGTGGTCCGCGGCGACCAGGCAGACCACCTCGTCGGACATCAGGCGGCCCAGGTGCAATTCTTCCGGCGGCTGCAGCCAGTTGCCCACCACCAGGTCCACCTCGCCCGAGGCCAGCTTGCGGCGGTAGTCCGAATCGGCAGACAGCGGGTGCAGGGCGACCTGCAGCCGTGGCGCAAGCTGCTGCAGCGTGCCGATGAGGCGCGGCAGGAACAGCGGGTCCAGGTAGTCGGACGCGGCGAGGTTGACCAGGCCGTCTGCCGTGGCCGGATCGAAGCCGCGGCCGACACGGGCCGATCCGAACAAGGTGTCAGCCTCCTTCAGCAGCCGCTCGGCCGGGCCGACCAGCGCCAGCGCCGCTTCGGTGGGCACCAGCCCGGTGCCGGCGCGCACCAGCAAGGCGTCGCCCGTCAGCGCTCGCAGGCGCTTGAGCTGGGCGCTGACCTGGGGCTGGGTGCTGCCCAGGCGCAGGGCGGCGCGCGAAACGCTGCGATCGGTGATCACGGTGTGCAGGACCTTCACGAGATGGAGGTCGATGTTGGCGAAATCCGGCGGCCGCGTCATACGGCACAACATATGCAACTCATGGGCCAGATCGTATTCAAACTGCGCCGCAGCGGCGTAAGGTCTTGCGCCAGATGACTGCCGAAACTTCAAACTCCGCCCCTCTGCGCTTTGTCTTCCGCGGCCAGCCGGTCAGCGTCACCGGCGCGCCCGCCACGCGCAGCGTGTTGCAGTGGCTGCGCGAGGACGCACAGGCCTGCGGCACCAAGGAAGGCTGCGCCGAGGGCGACTGCGGCGCGTGCACGGTGCTGGTCGCCGAGCTGGCCGAGAGCGTGCCGGCCAGCAGCCGCGCCATCCTCAGCGAAGGCCTGGCGATCCGCCCGGTCAACGCCTGCATACGCTTCCTGCCCACGCTGCACGGCAAGGCGCTGCTGACGGTGGAAGACCTGGCGCAGCCGGACGGCACGCTGCACCCGGCGCAACAGGCCATGCTGGACCACCACGGCTCGCAATGCGGCTTCTGCACACCCGGCTTCGTGATGACGCTCTCGGCCGAGCATGAGCGCCAGGCCTGCACCAGCGGGCCGTGCCCCGGCCGCGCCGAGCTGGCCGATGCACTCTCTGGCAATCTGTGCCGCTGCACCGGCTACCGGCCCATCCTGGACGCCGCGCAAGCGATGCTGCAACAGCCCGCGCCGCGCCTGCCGCTGGCCGGTTTGCGCGAGCAGTTGCTGGCCTTGCAGGCGACACCCGCCGCACCCCACAGCCCCCGCACGCTCGCCGAGCTGGCCACGCTGCGCGCCGACAAGCCCGCCGCACGGCTGGTCGCTGGCGCGACCGACGTCGGCCTGTGGGTCACCAAGCAGATGCGCGACCTGGGCGAGCTGATCTTCCTGGGCGACGTGGCCGAATTGCGCCGCATTGACGAAGAAGCGGAAGGCCTGCGCATCGGCGCGGCCGTCACGCTGGAAGACGGCTGGGCCGCGCTGTGTGCACGCTGGCCCGCGCTTTCAGAAATGTTCCGCCGCTTCGCCGGCCCGCCGGTGCGCCATGCCGGCACGCTGGTGGGCAACCTGGCCAACGGCTCGCCGATTGGCGATGCACCGCCGGTGCTGATCGCCCTTGGCGCCACGCTGCGGCTGCGCCGGGGCGAGGCCACACGCGAGCTGCCGCTGCAGGCCTTCTACCTGGATTACATGAAGAACCAGCTGCAGCCGGGCGAGTTCGTCGAGTCCGTGCACGTGCCGTTCGCGACGCTGCAACCGGGCTGGCAGGTGCAGGCGCACAAGCTGTCCAAGCGTTTCGACTGCGACATCTCGGCCGTCAGCGCGGGTTTTGCCTTGCGGCTGGACGGCGACAGTGTGGCCGAGGCACGGCTGGCCTTCGGCGGCATGGCGGCCACGGTGCGCCGCGCTGCGGCGATCGAAGCGGCCATCGTCGGCCAGCCCTGGACCGAAGCCACGCTGCGCGCCGCGCAGGCCGCGCTCGCCGCCGACTTCACCCCGCTGAGCGACCTGCGCGCCAGCGCCGACTACCGCCGCCTCGGCGCTGCCGGGCTGCTGGAGCGGCTGTGGCTGAGCACCCGCCCAGCCGACCCGGTGGCAGTCGACCAACTGCGCGTCTGGGCCTGAGGAGCGCCACATGCATTTGAAAGACCTCTCGGCTGCAGCCCTCCCCGTGGTCGGCACTTCGTTGCCGCACGAATCCGCCGCGCTGCACGTGCAGGGCCGCGCCGCGTATGTGGACGACATCGCCGAAGCCGCCGGCACGCTGCACGCGGCGCTGGGCCTGTCGCCCGTGGCCCATGGCCGGCTGCTGGGCATGGACCTCGCGGCGCTGCGCGCGATGCCCGGCGTGGTCGCGGTCTACAGCGCGGCCGACATTCCGGGCCAGAACAACGTCGGCCCCATCGTGCACGACGATCCGATCCTAGCCAGTGGCGAATTGCACTACCTCGGCCAGCCGGTGTTCGCCGTCATCGCCCGCAGCCGCGACGAGGCGCGCCGCGCCGCAGCCCGCGCCAAGGACGTGCTGCAGATCGAACCGCTGCCGGCCCAGCTGGACCTGCGCGCCGCGCATGCCACTGGCCAGTACGTGGTGCCACCCATGCACCTCACGCGCAGCACGCACCCCGGCGGCGTGGCCGGTGCGATGGCGGCGGCGCCGCACCAGCTCTCCGGCCAGTTCAGCCTCGGCGGGCAGGAACAGTTCTACCTCGAAGGCCAGATCAGCTACGCGCTGCCACAGGACGATGGCGGGCTGAAGATTCATTGTTCGACCCAGCACCCCAGCGAGATGCAGGCGATGGTCGCGCATGCGCTGCAACTGGACGCCAATCAGGTGCTGGTCGAATGCCGGCGCATGGGCGGCGGCTTTGGCGGCAAGGAGTCGCAGTCGGCGCTGTTCGCCTGCGTGGCGGCGCTTGCCGCCAAGAAGCTCAACAAGCCGGTCAAGCTGCGCGTGGACCGCGACGACGATTTCCTGATCACCGGCCGCCGCCACGGCTTCGAGTTCGACTGGCAGGCCGGCTTCGACGACAGCGGCCGGCTGCTGGCGGTGGACGTCACGATGCTGGGCCAGGCCGGGCACTCGGCCGACCTGTCGCCCCCTGTGCTGACGCGCGCGATCTGCCACCTGGACAACGCCTACTGGCTGCCGGACGTGGCCATCCACGGCTTCCTGCCGCGCACCAACACGCAGAGCAACACGGCATTCCGCGGCTTCGGCGGGCCGCAGGGCGCGCTGGTGATCGAAGTCATCATCGACCAGATCGCCCGCCAGCTGGGCCTGGATCCGCTGGCGGTGCGGCAGGTCAACTGGTACGGCCTGCCGGGCAGCGGGCGCGACGTGACGCCTTACCTGCAACCGGTGGTCGACAACATCATCGCGCCGCTGACCGACGAGCTGGCCGCCAGCAGCGACTACCTCGCGCGCCGCGCCGAGGTCGCCGCGTTCAACGCCACCAGCCCGTGGCTGAAAAAAGGCCTGGCGCTGACCCCGGTGAAGTTCGGCATTTCGTTCAACGTCAACCACTTCAACCAGGCAGGCGCGCTGGTGCACATCTACCGGGACGGCTCAGTGCTGGTGAACCACGGCGGCACCGAAATGGGCCAGGGCCTGAACACCAAGGTGGCGCAGGTCGTCGCCCACGAACTGGGCCTGCCGCTGGCCCGCGTGCGCGCCAGCGCCACCGACACCAGCAAGATCGCCAACACCTCGGCCACCGCTGCCTCCACCGGTGCCGACCTGAACGGCAAGGCCGCGCTGGACGCCGCGCAGAAGCTGAAGAAACGGCTGGCGGAAGTGGCCGCGTCGCACTGGCAGGTGGCGCCCGACCAGGTGCGCTTCGAGGGCAACGCGGTGCTGGGGCCAGACGGCCAGCACGAGGCCTTTGCCGCCATCGTCGAGCAGGCCTACGTGGCCCGCGTGCAGCTCTGGGCCGACGGCTTCTACGCCACGCCCGGCCTGCACTGGAACCGCGACACGCTGACCGGCCGGCCGTTCTATTACTTCGCCTATGGCGCGGCCGTCAGCGAAGTGCTGCTGGACCGGCTGACCGGCGAATGGCGGCTGCTGCGCGCCGACCTGCTGCACGACGTGGGCCGCTCGCTGAACCCGGCCCTGGACATCGGCCAGGTCGAAGGCGGCTTTGTGCAAGGCATGGGCTGGCTGACCAGCGAGGAGCTGGTGTGGCACCCGCAAAGCGGCAAGCTGCTGACACACGCGCCGTCCACCTACAAGATCCCCACCGCCAACGACCTGCCGCACGCGCCAGGTGCCTTTACGACACGGCTGTACAAGGGCGACAACGTCGAGGACAGCATCCACCGCAGCAAGGCTGTGGGCGAGCCGCCGCTGCTGCTGAGCTTCTCGGTCTTCCTCGCGCTGCGCGACGCGGCCGCCGCCTGCGGCGCGCCGGGCTGCCAGCCCGCACTCAGCGCGCCGGCCACGCCCGAAGCACTGCTGCGCGCGGTGCAAAGCGTGAGCTGAGCATGGGCCGGTTGGCGTTACGGGAACTGGCCCAGCGCTGGCAGCAGCAGGGCCGCTCGGCGATTTGGGTGGAGATCACCCGCGTCAAAGGCTCGGTGCCGCGCGAGGACGGCACCCGCATGCTGGTTTCTGCCACCGAAGTGGCTGGCACGATTGGCGGCGGGCACCTGGAATGGCAGGCCATCGCCCGTGCCCAGGCCGCGCTGAAGGAAGCCGGCGGCCGGCCGCTGGCGGCCTGGGACTGGCCGGTCACGCTGGGCCCGTCACTGGGCCAGTGCTGCGGCGGCGCGCTGACGCTGCGCTTTTTCCCGTTGGACAGTGACAGCCTCACCGGCTGGGCTGCCGAGCCGCCGCGCTTTCACCTGCAGTTGCACGGCGCCGGCCACGTCAGCCGCGCCATCGTCAAGCTGCTGGCCGACCTGCCTTGCGAAGCGCTGTGGGTGGACGAGCGCGAAGACGGTTTTCCGGCCATGCCGCTGCCCGCCCACCTGCGCTGCTGCGCCAGCGCTCAACCCGAGGAAGAAGTGGCCGATGCAGCGGCCGGCGCCTTTTTCCTGGTGATGACCCACAGCCACGCGCTGGACTTCCGCATCTGCGAGGCGGTGCTGCGCCGCGGCGATTTCGGCTTCCTGGGCCTGATCGGCTCGGCCAGCAAGAAGGCCGGCTTCCTGCGGCGCTGGCGCGAGCGGGGCCTGTCCGATGCCCAACTGGACCGCCTGGTCAGCCCGGTCGGCATGCCCGGCATCGAAGGCAAGGCGCCGGAAATCATCGCGGTCGCGGTCGTGGCGCAACTGCTGCAGTTGGCCTCGGCTTGAGGCGAGTCGGCCCTCATTGCCAATTCGGTCACTAAATCTTTTAGGGGGGTCTTTACTTGGAACCCGCATTTGCAGATGCCGAATGCGAGAATGACTTCAGTCGGCCGAGTTGCCTTGTTGCCTCGGCCCCGAATCGACCGAAGGTTTCGAGGTACTGCGATGCAAATCGATGGCATGAATTCCATCGCCGGGCTGCTGGTTGGCACCATCGTCGGCATCACCGGCGTCGGTGGCGGCGCCCTTATGACCCCCATCCTGGTGCTGTTCTTCGGCATCGCGCCGCAGACCGCCGTCGGCACCGACCTGCTGTACGCATCCATCACCAAGATGTTCGGCACCGCCGTGCACCACAACCACGGCACGGTGGACTGGGAAATCGTCAAGCGCCTAGCCTGGGGCAGCCTGCCCGCTGCGGCGCTGACGCTCGCCTGGATGACCTTCAGCGGCGGCCATCAGGTCAAGAACGGTTTCATCATCCAGGCGGTCGGCATTGCGCTGATCATCACCGCGCTGGGCATGCTGTTCAAGGAGAAGCTGCACGCGATTGGCAAGAACTTCCGCGTCGGTGACTCGGAAAAGTTCAAGAACGTGCAGCCTGTGCTGACCGTGGTCGCCGGCATCGTGCTGGGCGTGCTGGTCACGCTGACCTCCATCGGCGCCGGCGCGCTGGGCACCGTGATGCTGGTCTACCTGTACCCGCTGCGCCTGAGCTCGAACAAGCTGGTCGGCACCGACCTGGCCCACGCGATTCCGCTGGCGCTGATCGCCGGCCTGGGCCACCTGAGCCTGGGCAATGTCAACTACGACCTGCTGGTCAGCCTGCTGCTGGGCTCCATCCCCGGCGTGCTGATCGGCTCGCTGATCAGCACCCGCGCGCCGCTGACGCTGATCCGCTACGCCATCGCCATCGTGCTGGGCCTGGTCGCCGTGAAGATGCTGTCGGTCTGAGCGCCGCTCAATGCCACCAAAGGGACCTTCGGGTCCCTTTTTTCATGGCCGCGGCAGACAGGCTACCCGTGCTGGCAAGATCGCGGCCCCAACCCGCCTCCCCCATTGCCTTGACCACGCCTTGACCACGCCCTTGCCCTCGCCTGCCGTCTCGCCTGCCCAGCTGCGCCGCGGCCTGATCGCCATCTTCGCGTCGACCTTTTGCGAGCTCAGCGGGCTTTTCATGTTCTTCCCGCTGCTGCTGTTCACCGCCAAGGGCATGGGACTGAACGACGCACTGGTCGGCCTGCTGGCGGCCACCAACTGGCTGGGCCTGGCGGTGGCCACGCCGTTTGCCGGCGGCTGGGTGGCACGGCTGGGCATGCGCGGTGCGCTGCTGCTCAGCGGCGCGGTGCCGCTGGGCACCTTGACCTTGACGGTGCTGACGCCCTGGCCGGTCGGCTGGGCGCTGCTGGGCGTGGTCGGCGGCGCGGCGGGCTCGCTGCGCTGGATCGTCGCCGAAGCCACGGTTGCCGAGCTGGCGCCGGCTGCGCGGCGCGGCCGCATCGTCGGGCTGTACGAAACCATGGTGGGCTGCACCTTCGTGCTCGGCCCCAGCCTGTTGGCCTTCATCGGCACCGAGGGCGCCGCGGCACAGCTTGCGCGCTGGACGGCGGTGGCGCTTTCTGCGCTGGGCCTGCTGCTGAGCTTCGCGGTGCCGGCGCTGACCAGCCACCACCGCGAAGACGCACCGCCACCGGGCTGGCGCGGCATCGCCGCCGCAATGCGCCAGCGGCCGGTGCTGATGCTGGCCGGCGCGGTCGGCGGCTTTTTCGAAGCCGGCACCTCGGGCCTGCTGCCGCTGTACGGCCTGTCGGCGGGCTTTGGCGCCGGGATGGCCGCGCTGCTGGTCTCGGCCAGTGGCGCCGGCAGCGCGCTGGTGATGGTGCCGGTGGGCGAACTGGCGGACCGCTGGTCGCTGCGCGGCGTGCTGCTGGGCTGCGCCGCCATCACGTTGGGCGCCTGCCTGCTGCTGCCGCTGGCACCGCACTGGCCGCCGCTGGCCTATGTCATCGCGTTTGTGTGGGGCGGCGCTGGCGGCGCGCTGTACACGCTGGCGATGGTCGACATCGGCCACCGCGAGCAAGGCGTGGCGCTGGTCAACACCACCGCGGTGCTGGTGCTCAGCTACACGCTGGGCGGCATGGCGGCCCCGACGCTCGGTGGCTTGGCACTGAGCCTGGCGCCGGGCTGGGGCATGCCGCTGCTGATGATCGCGGTGGCCGGCACCGGGCTCGGTGGCTTGCTGAAGACGCGCGCTCGCGCTTGAACGGCCTTACGCACTGGGCGCGCTCCGCGCTCGCCCGCCGGTCCCGCGGGACCGCGCACGCAAGACCGCCGCATGGGCAGCACCCGGCCAGGAGTGGAAATTCATCGGGTCCGCCTGGCAGCAGGTCCTCGCGGCTGCGTCCCGCATCAACCCACGGTCGACATGATCGCCAAAGGCCGGCCCTCGTTGTCGCTGAAGAAACCCATCCACTCCTCGCTGCCGTTCTCGTGGCGATGAATCATGTGCGGCGCATGCGTGAATTGCACGCCGCGCGCGCCCAGGGCCGCCTGCGCTGCGCGGATGTCATCGACGCGAAAGTACAGGATCGACTCCGAAACAGTGCCTTCGCCCTCCGACAGGAACAGCCGCACGCCGCCACAGTCGAAAAATGCCAGGTTGCCGAACGAGTACAGGTGCGCCAAGCCGAGCACGTCACCGTACCAAGCACGGGCGGCAGCGATGTCCTTGACCGTGCGGGCGATCTGGCCCAGAGCGCCCAGATGGATGTCGGCTTGCATGAAGGTCTCCTTGGCGTGCAGCAGGGTGTCGCGTCGAATGCCGTCCCAGCGTCGAAGTTCGGTTCGGCTGGCCAGACCAAGTTTGTGCAGCGCGTTGGCCACGTGGTACTTCACGGCGTCGAGGGTGACGCCCTGGCGCGCGGCGATCTCGCGGTTCCGCAGACCGTGCCGCACCGCCTCAACCACGCGCCACTCGCCGGGAGTCAGTACATCTGGGTGCGCTGGGCGACCGCGCTCGCGTGGGCTGGGCATGCACGCAGCTTAGCGCTTGCAAGAATGAATTTCCCTACCCGAGGCAACACCCAAAAAACGATCCTGCTCACTGCAGAGCTATGGCGGTGCCATCGGGTCGTCTTGCCAGGACTTGCCCGGCGCCGAAGCACGCTTGAGGTGCTCGACAAAGGCCCTGACCGTGGGAGACAGCTCTCGTCTGCTCGGAAAGACGGCATTCACCGCCAACGGAGGCGGCGTCCATTCGGGAAACAGATGAACGAGGCGCCCGGCCTGGATATCGGGTGCGCACAAGTACCCCGACAGGCAACCCAGGCCGACGCCACGCAGCACTTGCCTGTGAATCAAGAGCGGATCGTTGATGCTCAGGCGCGGGTTGAGTTCGAACCTCTTCTCCTCGCCGCAGGGGCTTGTGAACATCCAGGGGCGCGGCCTCCCGCCGATGCCTGGCATCTCGACGGCGTCGTGCGACTGGATCTCGTCCAGGGTGCGCGGCGAGCCGCAGCGCGCGAGATAGGCAGGAGCGGCGCAAAGGTAGCGGCGAATCGTCCCCAGCCGGACCGCCACCAGTTGCGAGTCGGTCATCGGCCCGATGCGCACCGTCACGTCCACGTTCTCGGCAATCAGGTCCACCGATCGACTGCTCAACTCCAGTGCCACCTTGACATCGGGGTAGCGCGCCAGGAACTCGGGCAGCAGGTCTGACACGGCGTTGTAGCCGAAGCCTATTCCGACACTGATCCGCAGCAGGCCGCGCGGGTTGTCGCTCATGCCGCTGATCACGTCGACCGTTTCATGGATGCGCGCGAGCAGGTTCCCGCATCGCTCGTGCATCGCAAGGCCTGCGTCAGTCAGCTGCACGTCATGCGTGGTCCGCTGGACAAGGCGGATTCCCAAGGCCGCCTCCAGGCGAGCCACACAGCGACTCACGCTCGACTTGGGCATGTTCAGCACGCGTCCGGCCGCGGAGAAGCTGCGCAGCGTTGCGACTTTCTCGAACACGCGCAAATCATTCAAGTCCAGCATGTCGAAGGATTCCTCTTGAGCGCCCCAGACCTGTCGCTCCGTGCCAGCTCCCCCGAGGGGGTCAAGAAAAACTTGGGGCGGCCCTGCGTTTTCCTGAGAGGTGACAGCGAGCGCGGTTTGAAACCCGTGAATTCGTGGTGAGCTTCGGCAGCACGCAAGCCGACTGTCACACCAGGGGAACACCGTGTTCCCGCGGCATGGGCGTGCAGTCCTACAGCCCGAACGGGCGGATCAAGTTTCAATGAGTTTGTCACACCGCCTCATGGCGCTTTCCAACGAAGGAACGCATGAAACAACCAAGCTCCACCATCCTGGCAGTCGGTGCCGCGGGCAAGTTTGCCGGCCTCGTGCTTCCTGCGCTTGCCCAACGTGGCGCCAAGGTCCGCGGGCTCATCAGACGAGCTTCCGACGCGGACGCCGTGCGCGCCCACGGCGCCACGGACGTGGCCGTCGGCGATCTGGGCAACCGTGCCAGCGTTGAGGCTGTCCTCGAGGGCGTCGATTCGGTCTTCTACATCGCGCCAGCCGCCCCGCCCGACGAAGCGAATGTCGGCAAGCACAAGTTCCTCGACATGTTCTTGGCCAGGTCAGGAACCCGATCAATCGGCAGGAGATGAAGATGAACAAATCTCAAGAGACGAAAGTCCTGTTCGTGGGCCAGCAACCGGAGACGGTCGACTTCTCGGACCCGGCATTGCCGCCCGGTTTCGACGCCGCCAAGATCCATGCCGGCATCGCTCTCGGCATGCAGCAGATGACAGATCGGGGCTGGCATGCAGATCTCTGTCTCGTGCGCCCCGACGACTCCGCGTCAACAGTGCTTGAGCAGCAACTCTCCACCGTTCTCTACGACTGCGTCGTGATCGGCGGAGGCCTTCGCATTCCCCCCAAGAGCCTGCTGCTGTTCGAACGGCTTGTGAACACCGTGCACAAGACGGCACCCCAGGCAGCCATCGCCTTCAACACCTCCCCGCCAGACACCGCCGATGCTGCGGCGCGTTGGCTCAACCTCGACTGAGTGAACGGGGGCGTCGCATCATGGCAACCATCCGTCACCCTCTGCACCCGCTCGACCGCGCAGTCATGATCGCAATGCGCGAGATGGTCGCGTCGATGAAGGGAAGCGTCACCGGCCCGGAGGCGAGAAAGCCCTTCGATGAATGGATGGAGAAGACTCCCGCATCCCCCGGCGTGACTTACGAACAGGCCTCGGTAGGCGGTGTCGCAGGCGTTTGGTGCCGCCCGGAAGGCGCAGTTGATCCCGCTGCGGCGATCCTCTATTTTCACGGTGGCGCCTACATCGCCGGATCGGCGCTCGCCTATCGGCACTTCGTCGGGCAGATCGCCGCGCGAACCCAGATCGCCGCGTTCGTGCCGGCGTACGGGCTGGCACCGGAGCGGCCGTTTCCGGCAGCCGTTGACGATGCCCAGGCCGCCTATGCGGGCCTGGTCGCGCGGGGAGTCACCAGCATCACGCTGGCGGGGGACTCGGCCGGTGGCGGGTTGGCGCTGGCGCTGCTGTCGCTGACGGTTGCGAGGGCGAAAGATGGCGCGAGCCCGCGTCCTCTGTGCGCGGTGACGATGTCACCCTGGACCGATCTGGCGCTGACCGGTGACAGCATGGCAAGCCGCGCCGAAGCCGACCCGCTCACGACCCGGCAGGCGCTTGCCACCACGGCGCAGTTGTACCTCGGCAAGCATGACCCGCGCGACGCGCGAGCCTCGCCCCTGTATGCCGATCTCGCCCAGCTGCCGCCCATCCTCATCCATGTCGGGGAAGACGAAGTCCTGCTCGACGATTCCACGCGCTACGGCGATCGGGTCGAGAACAGCGGCGGGGTCTGCCAGGTGAACGTCTGGGAAAGCATGGTGCATGTGTTCCCTTCCAACGTTTCCACGCTGCATGCGGCAAAGGCTGCACTGGACGACATAGGCGACTTTTTGCGGCGGTGCTTCACGGGCAAAACTGAATCCGATGGGGCGTCGAATGAAGGGCTTCACCCTTGGCGCGCCAGGACGCCGGCCTGAGTGGCCAACAGGACTTGTTGGGCGTCGCCGCAGCGCATCACCGGCCCGCATGCCCGGGCCCGGCCCCCTGCCTCACCCGCAGCTTCGCCACCACGCCCGGCGGCTCGAACAGCAGCACCAGTTCCGTGGCAGCACCCGTGGACCGGTCTGCGCCGGGCCAGCGGTAGACCCACACCTCGTCGCCGCTGTCGAACCGGACGACGATGGCCGGACCAAGTGCGGTGGCGACTTCGGGCTGGGTGCTCTTGCCGACGGTGATCAGGGCGGCGGCGGCCTGCGGCGAGAGGGCTTGGCCGGCTGGCGTGTGCGCAATGCCCGGGCCCTGCGGCGAGGGGCCGGGCAGGCCGACGCCGGCACAGCCCGCGCACAGGCTGGCCGCGAGGCAAAGCGCACGAAGGCGAAGCCGCGGCCGGGTCATGGCCGATCATCCATGTACTCGAATTCAACCCGCGTGTCGTCCGGCCAGCTGTGGTCGCCCAGCGGCAGGAAGTAAGTGCGATCCACCAGCACTTCGCAGTCGCAATAGGGCAGGTCCTGTTTCAAGCCGGGGTCGTCACTGGCGCCGGCATAGAGCTGGTCAATGGGCAGCACCTCGCGGCGCTCGCCGGCCACCAGCGTCACGCCAAACAGGGGCCGCTCGGCAAAGAACAGGTACTTCGCGTCCTTGCGTTCGCAGTAGCGCCGGCTGTCGGCGAACAGGTCGGCGATCATGGCAAACGGGTTGCTGTTGGACACCAGGTCCGCCTCCAGCCCGACCAGGCATTCCAGCCGCAGGTCGCCCAGGCGGCGGGTGCCGGGCGGCAGGCCGGGGCTGCGGATGTCGGTGCGCCAGGTCATGCTGAGCCGGCGGCGGTTCGGCGAGACGACCGCGTCCTCGTCCATCGCCAGGCGGTTGCGTTCCAGCAAAAACGTGTGGTCCGGCGCGACAGGCACCTTGTAGTCGAACGACGAGCCGATCACTTCGAGCACGATGTGATCCATGTCGGTGCCGGGCTTGCGCGGCAGCAGCTTGAAGCGCAGCACGGCCTGCGGCGCCAGGCTGGCCTTGGCCTGCTCGAAAAAGTCCACGCCATGCACCATCTTGCGGAAGGACTTTTCGACCGATTGCCGCGCCGCGCCGGTCACCGTGACCTGCTGCACCTCAGCCGCTGGCGGCGGCTGCGCACACACGGCAGCGGTGGCCGCGGCGAGCAGCATGGGCAGGGTTGCGCGCATCAGGCGGGACATGGTCCGGCTCTGACCCGCGGCTTCGCCGAAAGTTGCTCAACGGACCAACAAGGCGCGGAAGTCGTTGACGTTGGTGTAGGTCGGCCCGGTGACGACCAGGTCGCCCAGCGCCTCGAAAAAGCCGAAGCTGTCGTGGCGGTCCAGGTGCTCGGCGGCGGACAGGCCCAACGTTGCCGCGCGTGCCAGGGTGTCTGGCGTGACCAGGGCGCCGGCATTGCTTTCCACGCCGTCGATGCCATCGGTGTCCGCCGCCAGCGCCCAGACCTCGGGCTCGGCCCGCAGCGCCAGCGCGCAGCCCAGCAGGAATTCGCCGGCCCGGCCGCCGCGGCCCAGCGGGCGCGGCGTGTCGGCGCGCACCGTCACGGTGGTTTCGCCCCCCGAGAGGATCACGCACGGCTTGGCAAACGGCATGCCGTGGCGCGCCACGGCGCGGGCCAGCGCCGCATGCACCTGGCCCACGGTGTGCGACTCGCCTTCAATCTCGTCGGACAGCACATGCGCCGCGAAACCGAGCCGGCGCGCCTCGGCGGCAGCCGCGTCCAGGCTCATCTGCGGCGTGGCGATCAAACGCACCTCGTGCCGCGCAAACAGCGGGTCGCCGGGCTTGGGCGTTTCCCAGGCGCCGCTTTCCAGCGCGGCCTGGGCCACGGCGGGCAGCGCGATGCGGTGGCGGCGCAGCACGGCCAGCGCGTCGGCGCAGGTGCTGGGGTCAGGCACGGTGGGGCCGCTGGCAATCACCGCCGGGTCGTCGCCCGGCACGTCGGAGATCAGCAGCGACAGCAGCGGTGCGCCGCCGCAGGCCTGCGCCAGCCGCCCGCCCTTGATGGCCGAAAGGTGCTTGCGCACGCAGTTCATCTCGTCGATGGCCGCGCCGCTGTGCAGCAAGGCCTTGTTGACGGCCTGCTTGTCACCCAGCGTCAGCCCGGGCGCCGGCAGGCTCAGCAAGGCCGAGCCGCCGCCAGAGATCAGGCACAGCACCAGGTCGTCCGGCCCGGGCTGGAAGGCCTGCACCAGCGCCAGCATGCGGGCCGAGGCCGCCAGGCCCGCCGCGTCCGGCACCGGGTGCGCGGCTTCAACAACCTCGATGCGGCGCTGCGCCGGCCCGCCCGGCGGCACGTGGTCGTAGCGTGTGATGACCAGGCCGCTCAGCGGCGCGTCAGCCGGCCACAGCGCCTCGACCGCCGCAGCCATCGAACCACCGGCCTTGCCGGCGCCCAGCACCAGCGTGCGGCCCTTGGGTGGCGGTGGCAGGTGCTCGGCCAGGACCTGGGCGGGCAAGGCGGCCGACACGGCGGTGCCGTACAGCCGGCGCAACAGTTCGGTGGGATGCGTCATGCTTGAAAGCGCGCCAGCCAACCCAGGCCGGCCTCGGTGCCGGCCAGCGGCAGGTATTCGGCGCCGACAAAGCCGGTGTAGCCGATGCGGTCCAGGTGATCGAACAGGAACCCGAAGTTCAACTCGCCGGTGCCGGGCTCGTGGCGGCCGGGGTTGTCTGCAAACTGCACATGGCCGATGTGCGGCAGCTGGCGCAGCAGCGTGCCAGCCAGCTCGCCCTGCATGCGCTGCAGGTGGTAGAGGTCGAACTGGATCTTCACGTTGGGCCGCGCGGCTTCTTCGATCAGCGCCTGCGCGTCATGGCTGCCGTGCAGCCAGAAGCCGGGCAGGTCGAAGGTGTTGAGCGGCTCGATCAGCAGCGTCCTGCGGTGTTCGGCCAATGCGTCTGCTGCGAAGCGCAGGTTGTCCAGGAAGGTGGCGCGCACCTGGGCGGCCGGCACGCCGGGGGGCGTGAGGCCGGCCAGCAGGTTCAGCTGCGGCACGTCCAGCGCCTTGGCGTAGGCCAGCGCGCGCGGCACGCCGGCGCGGAATTCGGCCACGCGCGTCGGGTCGCAGGCGATGCCGCGATCGCCCGCCGCCCAGTCACCGGCTGGCAGGTTGTGCAGCACCATCTGCAGGCCGGCAGCGTCCATCTCGGCGCGCAATGCGTCGGCCGGGAAGTCGTACGGGAACTGGCACTCGACGAAGCGGAAGCCTGCCGCGGCGGCGCGCGCAAAACGCTGCGGCAGCGGCACCTCCGTGAACAGCATCGAAAGATTGGCGGCGAAACGAGGCATACCTGACCTGGATGGGCACGCGCTGTGCAACGATGGCGGGCCTTCACGATACCAGCGCGCGCCATGAACTCTGCCGCTCCCCGCCGCACCCTGCTGATCCGCAACGCCGAGCTGATCGCCACGCTGGACGACCAGCGCCGCGAACTGCGCCACGCCAGCCTGCTGGTACAGGACCGGCAGATCATCGCGCTGGGCAGCGACGAGGACCTGCGGCCCTGGCTGCCGGCGGATGGCGTGGACGAGGAGATCGACGCGAGCGGCCACATCGTCATCCCCGGCCTGGTGAACACCCACCACCACATGTACCAGAGCCTGACGCGGGCCATCCCCGCGGCGCAGGACGCCGAGCTGTTCGGCTGGCTGCGCACGCTCTACCCGCTCTGGGCCGGGCTGACTCCGGAGATGGTGCAGGTCTCGACCCAGGTGGCGATGGCCGAGCTGCTGCTCTCGGGCTGCACCACCAGCTCGGACCACCTGTACCTCTACCCGAACGGCGTGAAGCTGGACCACAGCATCGAGGCCGCGGCCGAGATCGGCATGCGCTTCCACGCGGCGCGCGGCAGCATGAGCGTGGGCGAAAGCGCCGGCGGGCTGCCGCCGGACAGCCTGGTCGAAGACGAAGCCGCGATCCTGGCCGACACCCAGCGCCTGATCGAGACGCACCACGACGCCGAGCCGCTGGCGATGCTGCGCGTGGTGGCCGCGCCCTGCTCGCCGTTTTCGGTCAGCCGCGATCTGATGCGCGAATCGGCCCGGCTGGCGCGGGCGCTGGGCACGCGCATGCACACCCACCTGGCCGAGAACGACCACGACGTGGCCTACAGCCTGGCCAAGTTCGGCATGACGCCGGCGCAGTACGCCGAAAGCCTGGGCTGGATCGGCGACGACGTGTGGCATGCCCACTGCGTCAAGCTGGACGACGCCGGCATTGCCCGCTTTGCCGCCACCGGCACCGGCGTGGCGCATTGCCCGTGCAGCAACATGCGGCTGGCTTCGGGCATTGCGCCGGTGCGGCGCATGCTGAACGCCGGCGTGCCGGTCGGCCTGGGCGTGGACGGCAGCGCCAGCAACGACGGCGCGCACCTGCTGGGCGAAGCGCGACAGGCGCTGCTGCTGGCCCGCGTAGGGCGATCTTTGGGACCCTACGGTTGCGATCACGGGCCCGCCGAGATGACCGCGCGCAACGTGCTGGAGATCGCCACCCGCGGCGGTGCGCGAGTCCTGGGGCGCGACGACATCGGCCACCTCTCGCCCGGCATGGCGGCCGACTTCGCGCTGTTCGACCTGCGCACGCTGGGCCTGGCCGGCGGCGCGGTGCATGACCCCTTGGGGGCGCTGATGATGTGCGCGCCGGCCAGTGCCGCCTACACGGTGGTGAACGGCAGGGTCGTCGTGCGCGAGGGGCAGCTGTGCACGCTGGACCTGGGTCCGCTGTTGGCCCGCCACAACCGCCTGGCCCAGCAATTGGCATACGCGGCTGGGTAAGGGTGATATTTTCAGAATGGCAACAACGCTGCGCTATGCTGCCCAGCCAGAAAGCCTCTGCATGCCTGCGTGAAACGATCCTCCGTGACCCTGGCCCTCGCGCCGGCAATGGCGCTCGCCTTCAGCCTGCCCGCGCGGGCCGCTGGCGTGCTGGCCGGCGCGGCGTGGCAGCGCGACCTGGGCATGCTGCTGTCGCTGGCGGCGCTGGCCGGCGGCGCGGCGCTGATCTGGGCGGTTGCGATGCGCCGCATGGTCGAGCGCCGCACGCGTGAGCTGCAGGACCAGCGGCAAAGCCTGCACACCCTTGTCAGCACCCTGCCCGACCTGGTCTTCGTCAAGGACCTGAAGGGCGTCTACCGCGCCTGCAACCCGGCGTTCGAGCGTGTCTTCGGCAAGCCCGAGGCCGGCATCATCGGCCACACCGACCATGCGCTGACCACACCCGAGCAGGCGGACGCGCAGCGCCAGCACGACCTGGACGCGCTGGCTGCCAACAGGCCACTGATGTCCGAGGACTGGCTGACGCTGGCCGCCGACGGCAGCAAGGCCTTGTTCGAGACCATCAAGGCACCGATGCGCGACGCCAGCGGCCGGGTCATCGGCGTGCTCGGCATTGCCCGCGACGTCACCCAGCACCGCCATGCGGAACAGCGCCTGCGCCGGCTGAACCAGCTCTACCGCGTGCTGGGCCGGGTGCAGGACGCCGCGCATGTCAAGGGTGACCCGAGCAGCCTGTACGCGGCGATCTGCCAGGCGGTGGTCGAGGAAGGTGGCATGAGCCTGGCCTGGATCGGCAGCACCGACGACCGGCGCGAGACGCTGCGCCCGGTGCAACGCGCCGGCGACACCTTGCAGCCGCTGCCTCCGCTGCGCATCGGCAACCTGCAGCGGCCCGGCTGGACCGGCGACGAACCCGGTCGTGGCGGCAGCAGTGCCACCGCCGCGCTTCGCGCATGGCGCGAGGGCAGCACCGCGCTGGTGCTGGAAAGCCCGGCCCAGCCCGCACTGCCAGGCATGGCCGCGGTGCCGGCCGGCGGCGCCTGGCTGGCGATGCCGCTGAAGGTCGACACGGAGGTGCGCGCCGTGCTCTGCATGCGCGCCGAGCAGGCCGAGCGTTTCGACGCCGAAGAGGTTGGCGTGCTGGAGCGGCTGGCGATGCAGGTCAGCCTGCGGCTGACGGCCGACGAAGCCGAAGCGGCGCGGCAGAAGGTCGTCAGCGCGTTGCGCGACAGCGAGGCTCGCTTCTCGCTGATGTTCCAGACCAGCCCGGTGGGCATGCTGCTGAAGTCTTCGCCCGGCGGACGGGTGGCCGATGTCAACCAGGCCTGGCTGGACCTCTGCGGCTACCAGCGCAGCGAGGTCATCGGCCCCGGTGCGCCCCCGCTGGCACTGTGGGTGGACACGGCCCAGCATGCCGCGGCGATGGCCGAGTTGCAGGAGACCGGCCGCGTCAGCGGGCGCGAGATGCGCTTGCGCAAGCGCAGCGGCGAGCAGGTCGACATTGCCTACTCGGCCACGCGAACGCCACTGGGCGGGCAGGACCACCTGCTGGCCTCGTTCGTCGACATCACGCTGCAGAAGCACGCCACCCGCCGCGCCGAAGAAGAGGCCGACCAGCTCGAGCACGAGGTGGCACGCCGCACCGCCGAGCTGAACAGCCTGTTCGAGGCCTTGCCAGACCTCTACTTCCGGCTCTCGCCCGCAGGCGTGGTGCTGGACTACCGCGCCGGCAACACCGTCACGCTGCTCCGCGACCCTGCCCAATTCCTGGGCCGGCCGGTGCGCGAGGTGCTGCCGGGCGACGCGGCCGACAAGCTGATGGCGGCGCTGGCCCAGGTGGGCGCAAGCCAGCAGCCGGTATCGATCGAATACGCACTGGCCATGCCGGCCGGCGAGCAGACCTACGAAGCCCGCATCGTGCCGACCGAGCCGGGCGGCGACCTGGTGGCCGTGGTGCGCAATGTCTCCGAGCGCCATGCGCTGGAGACCGAACGCGAGGCCGCGCGCGAAGAGGCCGAGCGGCAGGCCCGCCACCGCAGCGAATTCCTGGCCAACATGAGCCACGAGATCCGCACGCCGCTGAACGCCATCCTCGGCTTTGCCCAGCTGGGTTTCGAGCAGACCCAGGGCCGGGTGACCCAAACCGGCTACAACCGCATCCTGTCGGCCGGCAAGCTGCTGCTGGCCATCGTCAACGACGTGCTGGACTACTCGAAGATCGAGGCCGGGCGCATGGATGTCGAATCCATTCCGGCCAGCCCGCGCCAGCTGATAGACGCGACCGCCGACATGGTGCGCGACACCGCCCAGCAAAAAGGCCTGGCGCTGAGGGTGCACCTGGCGCCCGAGCTGCCGCTGGCCTGCATGACAGACCCGACGCGGCTGCAGCAGATCCTGGCCAACCTGCTGGCCAATGCCGTCAAGTTCACCCACCGCGGTGGCATCGACCTGCTGGCCGACCGCGACGGCAATGGCGATGGCGAGTGGCTGCGCATCCGCGTGCAGGACAGCGGCATCGGCATGAATGCCGGCCAGCGCGAGGCGCTGTTCGCACCCTTCCGCCAGGCCGACGCTTCCACGACGCGGCGCTACGGTGGCACCGGCCTGGGCCTGGCCATCAGCCGCCAACTGGCCGAGCTGATGGGCGGCGAGATCACGGTGCATTCCACGCTGGGCGTGGGCAGCGAATTCACGCTGCGGCTGCCGCTGCGCGCGGTGCCGGCGCGCTGGCAGCAGTTGTCGCTGGCGGAGGACGACATGCCACGCAGCGGCCCGCAGCTCGAAGGCCTGCGGCTGCTGGTCGCCGAAGACAACCCGGTCAACCAGATCGTCATCAAGCAGGCGCTGAGCAGTGCCGGCGCACGCGTCACGCTGGCCGCCGACGGCCGCGAGGCGGTGAACCTCGTGACCGACTCGCCGGACGGCTTCGATGCCGTGCTGATGGACATCCAGATGCCCGAGATGGATGGCTACGAAGCCACGCGCCGCATCCGCCTGCTGGCCCCGCAGTTGCCCGTCATCGGCCAGACCGCGCACGCGCTGCAGGAAGAACGCGACCAGTGCCTGGCCTGCGGCATGGTGGCCCACGTGGCCAAGCCCATCGACCTGGCGCGCCTGATCGCCACGCTGCGCGCCGTGATGCGCCACCCGGTGGCCTGAGCAGCAGGCCCTGAAACGCCGCCACCCAGATCACCGTAAAGTGCCGCATGCACATCTTCTACAGCGATCAGCACCGCGCGCACGCGGGATCCCACGAGTTCTACCGCGGCGAGCTGGTGCCTTGTTTCGAGAAGCCGGAACGCGCCGACCATGTGCTGGCCGCCGTGCAGGCGCGCGGCATCGGCCCGGTGCTGCCGCCCAAGCCTTTCCCGCTGGACCCGATCGCCCGCGTGCACAGCGCGCGCTACCTGCGTTTCCTCGAAACCGCCTGGGCCGAATGGACAGCGCTGGGCAATGCCGGCGACATCCTGCCTTCGGTCTGGCCGATCCGCGGTTTTCGCAGCGACGTGGAGCCGCTCAACTTCATGGCCCGGCTCGGTCTGTATTCCTTCGACAGCGGCACGCCCTTCACCGCCGGCACCTGGGCCGCAGCGCGCACCGGCGCCGACATCGCGCTGACCGCCCAGGCCCACATCGCCGCCGGCCACCGCGCCGCCTTCGCGCTCAGCCGCCCGCCCGGCCACCATGCCGGCGCCGATTTCCTCGGCGGCTACTGCTTCCTGAACAACGCCGCGATTGCCGCGCAGGCCTGGCGGGACCAGGGCGCAGAGCGCGTGGCCATCCTGGACGTGGACTACCACCACGGCAACGGCACGCAGTCCATCTTCTACGACCGTGCCGATGTGCTGTTCCAGAGCATTCACGGCGACCCGCTGACCGAATACCCGTTCTACCTCGGCCATGCCGACGAGACCGGCAGCGGCGCTGGCCTGGGCATCAACCAGAACTACCCGCTTCCCGCGGGCGCGACCAACGAGGCCTGGTTTGCCGCACTGGCCACCGCCTGCGAACGCATTGCCGCCTACCGCCCGGCCGCGCTGGTGATCTCGCTCGGCGTGGACACTTTCGCCGACGACCCGATCTCGAAATTCCAGCTGCGCACGCCCGAGTTCCACCGCCTCGGCCGCACACTCGCGGCCCTGCAACTGCCCACGCTGTTCATCCTCGAAGGCGGCTACGCGGTGGCCGAGATCGGCGACAACGTGGCCGAGGTGCTGCAGGCCTTTGAACTGGCACCTTGATGGGCAACCTTTCCACCACCGTGTCACCGGTACCGGTTCCGACCGACTCGCGCATTGGCAGCTTCTACGCCAACCCTTACCTGGCCGACGCGTTCGCCGTCGCGCTGCCGGCCAACGTGGTGCGCGACCCTGAGCTACTTGCGCGCTTTGTCTTCGGCCATCAGCCAGGCTGGATCAACCAGCTGATGGGCGTGCGGGACGCGATGGTGTCCGTATTCGGCCTGAAGACCGCGAAGGCGCTGAGCACTGCCGGCCCCTCGCCTGCCACGAACCGCGTGGGCCTGTTCAAGATCTACGAGCGCCACGCCAGCGAGATCATCCTGGGCGAAAACGACAAGCACCTGGACTTTCGTGCCTCGGTGATGTGCCGCCCGGCCGCAGCCGGCGAGCCCGGGCCGACGCTGGTGATGAGCACCGTGGTGTGTTGCCACAACCGCCTGGGCCGCAGCTACATCGGCCTGATCCGGCCCTTCCACCGCCTGGTGGTGCAGGCCAGCCTGCGGCGGGCGGCCCAGGTCGGCTTTCCGACCGAGGCCACCGGATGAATCTGCAGGCATCTGCAACAACGACCGCTCTGTCGCTGCGCGCCCCTTGGCGCGCCCTGGGCGCCGAACTGTGGCGCTCGTCCCTGGTGCTGGCCGCCTTGTTCATCGGCCTTCGAGCGGCCGGCACGCTGGGCGAGCATCCGGTGCGCTGGCTGCTGCCGCTGGGCTTCGTCGCAATGACCGCGCTGCCGTGGCTGCTGCTGACCGCACCGGGACGACGCGCCATCGGGCTGCAGGCACCGCGCCGACGTGGCTTCATGCTCATTGGCATCGCAGCAGGTGCGCTGGCCGCCACGCTGTGCTTTGCGCTGGGCATCGCGCTGTTCGGCCATGGCACCGGGCACTGGTTCACCAGCGTTGCCAACAGCTACCGGCGCACGCTGGACACCAGCGGCATGGGCTTGCTGCAACTGCACCTGATCTTCACCGTGCCCGCGGTGCTGTTCAGCCCCGTTGGCGAAGAGCTGTTTTTCCGCGGCTTGCTGCAGCGCGCGCTGGAGCAACGCTTCTCGCCCACCCGCAGCACGCTGATCGAAGCCGGGCTGTTCGGCCTGGTGCACTTGTGCCACCACGGCCTGGTGCTCAGCGCCAACGGCCTGCAACTGCAGCCGGCCTCGGCCACGTTGTGGGTGCTGCTGATGTTCGCCACCGCGCTGCTGTTCGCCTGGCTGCGCCGCGCCAGCGATTCGCTGCTGCCGGCCATCGCCTCCCACGCCGCGTTCAATGTGACGATGAACGCGTTCATCTTTGCCGTGCTGTGGACATGAGCGCGGCCCACATCCGGCCGCTTGACCTGCAGCAGCCCACGCTTGTCCAAGCGCTGCACCGCATCTGGTGCGCCGCCTATGCGCAGGAAGCCGCGCTGCTGGGCCTGGCGCCGGCCCAGTTTCCACCACTGCAAACCACAGTGGCCGCCCTGCAGGCCCGCAGCTGGCAGTTCTTCGGCGCGATGCAAGGCAACACGCTGGCCGCCGCAGCCGCACTGGGCGAGGAGGAAGACGGCGCATTGCGGCTGAACGCGCTGGTCGTCTCGCCAGCTTTCCAGCGCCGCGGCCTGGGCCGGCAGTTGGTGGAAGAAGCCCTGCGGCGCACCGCACCCGGGCGCCTGTTGCGCGTGGGCACGGGCGCTGCCAACGCGCCAGCGCTGGCGCTCTACGAAGGCATGGGCTTCGCGCTGGAAGCCCGGTTCAGCGTGGGCTCGCCGCCGGTGGAAGTCGTGCGGCTGACGCGACAGGGTTGACCGTCACGGCATGCCGGCCTGCACCCAGCGGCCCAGCAACGCGCGTTCGTCCTCGGTGATCTGCGTCGCGTTGTTCAGCGGCATCAGCTTGAGCACCACCGCCTGCTGGTAGAGCTGCTGGCCGTGCTGGCGGATCAGCGCCTCGCTGTCCAGCGCCACGCCCTTGTTCTGCAGGTTGGCGTTGTGGCACATCACGCAGCGCTGCTGGATGACCGCCTGCACCTGCGCGAAGCTCACCGGCGGCTGGGCCACAGCCGCAGGGCGCGGCGGCGGCGCCAGCACAATGGCCAGGCCCACCAGCACGCCGCAGCCGGCCGCGAAGAACGGCCACGGCGGCGTGACGCCCTTGACCTTGGCCTTGTGGCGCGCCACGAAGAAGTGGCGGATCAAGGCGCCGGCCAGCATCAGCAGCACCAGCACCAGCCAGTTGAACCTGGCCTGGTAGAGCCAGCCGTAGTGGTTGCTGAGCATGGCCACCAGGACAGGCAGCGTGAAGTAGGTGTTGTGCACGCTGCGCTGCTTGGCGCGCTGGCCGTGCACCGGGTCCACCGGCAGGCCGGCCTTCATCTGCGCGATGACCTTGCGCTGGCCCGGAATGATCCAGTGCGCGACGTTGGCGCTCATCGCGGTGGCCATCATCGCGCCCACCAGCAGGAAGGCTGCGCGGCCGGCGAACAACTGGCAGGCGGCCCAGGCGGCGAAGACCACGACCACGGTCACCGCCACGCCCAGCAGCTTGTCACCGCTGGGCTTGCGGCCCACGGTGCGGCACAGCCCGTCGTAGATCACCCAGAAGCCGGCCAGGAAACCCAGCGCCGCGGCAATGGCGCCAGCCGGCGACCAGTGGTGCACGCTCTGGTCGATCAGGAAGGTGCCGGCATTGAACAGGTACAGCGCGGTGAACAGCCCGAAGCCGGTCAGCCAGGTGCTGTAGCTTTCCCAGTAGAACCAGTGCAGGTTCTCCGGCAGCGCCTTGGGCGCGACCATGTATTTCTGCGGGTGGTAGAAGCCGCCGCCATGCACGGCCCACAGCTCGCCGTCCACGCCCTTGGCCTTCAGCTCAGGGTCGGTCGGCGGCGTGAGGCTGTTGTCCAGGAAGACGAAGTAGAACGACGAGCCGATCCAGGCGATGGCGACGATGACATGGGCCCAGCGCAGCAGCAGGTTGGCCCAGTCCAGCAGGTAGGTGGGATCGAACAAGATCAACTGCCCCGGTAGGTGGAATAGGCCCAGGGACTGGCGAGCAAGGGGACGTGATAGTGCGCGGCGGTGTCGGCCAGGCCAAAGTCCAGCGGCACCTGGTCCAGGAACGGCGGCTCGGGCAGCTCGGCACCTTTGGCACGGAAGTAGGCCGCCACGTCGAACACCAGCCGATAGCGGCCGGGCTGGAAGCTGTCGCCCTGCAGCAGCGGCGCATCGGCGCGGCCATCGGCGTTCAGCTGCAGCGTGGCCAATCGGACGGGTGGCTCGGCGCTGCCTTCCGCCGCCAGCCGGTACAGCGCAACCGCCATGCCGGCCGCGGGGCAGCCGTTCATCGTGTCAAGCACGTGGGTGGTGAGTCGTCCCATGATGTTCCTGCGCGCCCTGCAGCGGTTGTTTCAAAGGGTCAGCCGGCCGTGAGTGCGTGGAGAAAATTGTATACACTGCAGCATACACAAGACAAGCCTGCGACCCACCTAGACTCTCGGCCTTCGTTCCACCCCCATCATCGCGCCCATGGCCACCCGACGCAGCACCGCCAGCCCCGACAGCTCTGTTCGCAAGCCGCGTGCCCGCACGACGGCCGCCGAGGTGCCCGAGGTGCAACTGCCGGCCGCGGACGACAGCGCGCAGATGACGCAGACCCAGCGCATCGTCGACGCGGTCACCGCCGCCATCGTCGAGCGCCGGCTGATGCCCGGCACCAAGCTGGCCGAGCAGCAGATCGCCGACATCTTCCAGGTCTCGCGCACCCTCGTGCGCCAGGCGCTGAACCAGCTCTCGCGCGACCGCCTGGTGGTGCTGGCGCCCGCCCGCGGCGCCTTCGTGCGCGAGCCCAGCGTCGAAGAAGCGCACCAGGTCTTCGAGGTGCGGCTGATGTTGGAGTCGGCCATGCTGCGCCGGCTCTGCGAAACCATCACCGAGGCCCAAGTCGCGACGCTGCGCCGCCACCTGGCCGATGAGCAGGCCGCGGTGGCCCGCACCGACGTGCCCGGCCGCACCCGGCTGCTGGCCGATTTCCACACCGTGCTGGCCGGCATGCTGGGCAACGAAGTGCTGGCCGAGCTGCTGGGCGACCTGCTGTCGCGCTCCTCGCTGATCTCGCTGATGTACCAGAGTTCGCACTCGGCCGAGCATTCGCAGGCCGAGCACGTGGCCATCGTCGACGCACTGGCCAGGCGGGACGCCGACGCTGCCGTCGCGCTGATGGCCGAGCACCTGGGCAACGTCGAGCGCAACCTGCGGCTGAACCCGCGCGTGAGCGACCTGGCCAGCGCCTTGCAACCCTAGCCCTCCAACCCTAGAGAGCTTTCTTCCATGCGCTACCCCCGCGACCTGCACGGCCACGGCCGCAACCCGCCTCACCCCCAATGGCCCGGCCAGGCCCGGGTGGCGCTGCAGTTCGTGCTGAACTACGAGGAAGGCGGCGAAAACTCGGTGCTGCATGGCGACGCCGGCAGCGAGCAGTTCCTCTCGGAGATGTTCAACCCGCCGAGCTTCCCGGCACGACATTTGTCGATGGAAGGCATCTACGAATACGGCTCGCGCGTGGGCGTTTGGCGGCTGCTGCGCGAGTTCGAGAAACGCGGCCTGCCGCTGACCATCTTCGGCGTGACGATGGCGCTGGAGCGCTGTCCCGAAGTCACTGCTGCGTTTGTCGAGCTGGGCCACGAGATCGCCTGCCACGGCCTGCGCTGGATCCACTACCAGAACACGCCCGAGGCCGAAGAGCGCGCCCACATGGCGCTGGCGCTGGACAGCCTGCGGCTGCTCACCGGCGGCGACCCGCATGGCAACAGCCTGCACGGCAAGGGCTGGTACACCGGCCGCGACAGCCCCAACACCCGCCGCCTGGTGGCCGACCACGGCGGCCTGGAATACGACAGCGACTACTACGGCGACGACCTGCCCTTCTGGCTGCAGGTGCGCAAGACCGACGGCACGCTGGCGCCGCAACTGGTCGTGCCCTACACGCTGGACTGCAACGACATGCGCTTCGCGCTGCCGCAGGGCTTCAGCCACGGCGATGAATTCTTCCAGTACCTGCGCGACAGCTTCGACGTGCTGTACGCTGAAGGCGAGGACCGGCCGGCGATGATGAGCATCGGCATGCACTGCCGGCTGCTGGGCCGCCCGGGCCGCATGCGCGCGCTGCAGCGTTTCCTCGACCATGTGCAGGCCCACGAGCGCGTATGGGTCACGCGGCGCATCGACATCGCCCGGCATTGGAAGGCCACGCACCCTTTCGACGCCGCCACCGCCTTTGTCTGGGAGTGAAGCTGATGGCATCCCCCGAACCCGCACGGCTGTTGGAACCTTCAAGGCTGTCGCTCGCCGACCTGAACGACGCCACGCCAGCGCAGTTCACCGCGCTGCTGGACGGTGTCTACGAACATTCGCCGTGGATCGCCGAGCGCGCCGCGGCGGCGCGCCCATTCGCCACGCTGGCGCAGCTGAAGCTGGCGCTGGTGCAGGCGGTGCGCGAAGCCACGGCCGATGAGCAACTGGGCCTGATCCGCGCCCACCCGGAGCTGGCCGGCAAGGCCATGGTGGCCAGGACGCTGACCAGCGAATCCACTGGCGAGCAGCAAAGCGCCGGGCTCACGCACTGCACGCCGGAAGAGTTCGCCCACCTGCAGGCGCTGAACGCCGCCTACAACGCGCGCTTCGGCTTTCCCTTCCTGCTCGCGGTGCGCGGCCCGCGTGGCACCGGCCTGGGCCGCGCGGCCATCATCGCGGCCTTCGAGCGCCGGCTGAAGCACCACCCGGACATCGAACGCGCCGAGAGCCTGCGCCAGATCCACCGCATTGCCGAGCTGCGCCTGGCCGACAAGTTCGCCCAGCAGCCCACGCAAGGAGAACGGGTGTGGGACTGGGCCGAAGCCCTGGCGGTGCACAGCGACCCCGGCTTTGCCGAGCAAGGCCAGCTGACCGTCACCTACCTCACCGCCGCCCACCAGGCTTGCGCCCGCCAGCTGAAAAAATGGATGCGCGAAGCCGGCTTCGACGAGGTGAAGCTGGACGCGGTGGGCAATGTCATTGGCCTGTACCACGGCCAGGACGCGCAGGGCGAAGACCCGACCGCGCCGCGGCTGTTGACCGGCTCGCACTACGACACGGTGCGCAATGCCGGCAAGTACGACGGCCGGATCGGCATCCTGGTGCCGATGGCGGTGGTGTCGCAGTTGCAGCAGCGCGGCCAGCGCCTGCCATTCGGCATCGAGGTGGTCGGTTTTGCCGAGGAAGAGGGCCAGCGTTACCCGGCCACCTTCCTGGGCTCAGGCGCGCTGGTCGGCCAGTTCGACCACGACTGGCTGGACCAGGCCGACACCGACGGCGTGACCATGCGCGACGCGATGCGCGCCGCTGGCCTGCCCGGCCGCATGGACGCGATCGAATCGCTGCAGCGCGACCCGGCGCAATACCTCGGCTTTGTCGAGGTGCACATCGAGCAGGGCCCGGTGCTCAATGAACTGGACCTACCGCTGGGCGTGGTCAGCTCGATCAACGGCAGCCGGCGCTTCCTCGGCGAGATCACCGGCGTGGCCAGCCATGCCGGCACCACGCCGATGGACCGCCGGCGCGACGCCGCCTGCGCATTCGCCGAACTGGCGTTGTACGTGGAGCGGCGCGCGGCAGAACAGCCCTGCCTGGTTGCCACCGTGGGGCAACTTGAGGTGCCTCAAGGTTCGATCAACGTGGTGCCCGGCCGCTGCAAGTTCAGCCTGGACGTGCGCGCCACGACCGACGAAGTGCGAGACGCCTGCGTGGCCGACATCCGCGCCGAGCTGGCAGGCATCACCGAACGCCGCGGCGTGAGCTTCACGCTGGACGGCATCCTCGAAGCGCCGGCCGCGCCGAGCGCCCCCGCCTGGCAGGCACGCTGGGAACGGGCGGTTGCCTCGCTTGGCCTGCCGGTGCACACCATGCCCAGCGGCGCCGGCCACGACGCGATGAAGCTGCACGAAGCCATGCCGCAAGCCATGCTCTTTGTGCGCGGCGAAAACGCCGGCATCAGCCACAACCCGCTGGAAAGCAGCACCGCGCACGACATGGACCTGGCGGTGCAGGCCTTTGCCAAGCTGCTGCAGGATTTGGCGAACGAGAGCCCCCAGGACTGGGCGGCGCCCAGCCCGCCCCCCAAGGGGGATGAGGAAACTTGGGGCGGCCCGGCGTTTCCTCAGAACAAGAGCACACCATGAACCCCGCCTTCGCTTCGCTGGACCAGTGGATCAGCGCCCATTTCGACGACGAAACCCGCTTCCTGCAAGCACTGGTGCAGGTGCCGACCGACACGCCGCCTGGGAACAATGCGCCGCACGCCGAGCGCACCGCCGAGCTGCTGGCCGGCATGGGCCTGCAGGCCGAGGCGCATGCGGTGCCGGCCGACGAGGTGGCCGCGCAAGGCATGCAGTCCATCACCAACCTGATCGTGCGGCACCGCTTCGGCCCCGGCGGGCCGACGATTGCGCTGAACGCGCACGGCGACGTGGTGCCGCCCGGCGAAGGCTGGACGCACGGGCCGTACAGCGGTGAAGTGGTGGACGATGGCGAAGGCGGCAGGCTCTATGGCCGCGCCTCGGCCGTCAGCAAGAGCGACTTCGCCACCTACACCTTCGCGCTGCGCGCACTGGCCGCGCTGCCCGAGGGCCAGCGGCCCACGCAAGGCGCGGTCGAGCTGCACTTCACCTACGACGAGGAATTCGGCGGCGAACTTGGGCCCGGCTGGCTGCTGCGCCAAGGGCTGACCAAGCCCGACCTGCTGATCGCTGCCGGTTTCAGCTACCAGGTCGTCACCGCGCACAACGGCTGCCTGCAGATGGAAGCCACGCTGCACGGCCTGGCCTCGCACGCAGCCTACCCCGAGACCGGCGTGGACGCGCTGCGCGCGGCCAACCGGCTGCTGAACGCGCTGTACGACTACAGCGACACGACGCTGCGCCAGCGCACCTCCGCCGTCGCCGGCATCCGCCACCCGTACCTGAACGTGGGCCGCATCGAAGGCGGCAGCAACACCAATGTCGTGCCCGGCAAGGTGGTGCTGAAGCTGGACCGCCGCATGATTCCTGAGGAAGACGCGACCGAGGTCGAGGCCGAGCTGCGCACGCTGATCGAGCAGACCGTTGCCGGCAGCCACGGCGTGCGGCTGGAGCTGAAGCGCCTGCTGCTGGCGCGTGCGCTGCAACCGCTGCCCGGCCACGAAAAGCTCGCGCAGGCGCTGCAGCGCCAGGCTGAACGTATCTTCGGAGAAGCCATCCCCACCTCCGGCACGCCGCTCTACACCGACGTGCGCCTTTATGGGGAACACGGCGTGCCGGCAGTGATTTACGGGGCAGGCCCGCGCACCGTGTTGGAGAGCAATGCCAAGCGCGCCGACGAGCACCTGCAGCTGAGTGACCTGCGCCGCGCAACCCAGGTCGTGGCCGCCGCGCTGCACGAACTGCTGGGCTGATCTCCCGCGCCGCGCACGAAGTGCGGGCAGCGCAGCACCTTGCGCACACTAATTGCATACAGTTTTGCATGCAGAACGAAATCGGTCCACCGCGGCCTTGTTCTTGCGTCGTCTCTTTGTGCCTTGAGTGGAGATCCCATGCCCGTGTTCGCGCCCCTGTTTTCCGCCAGCCGTCGCCGCCTGCTGGCCGCTGCCGCCACCCTCGCGCTCTGTGTCTCGGCCCAGGCCCAGGAGACCACCATCAAGTTCCAGCTCGACTGGCGCTACGAAGGCCCCAGCGCGCTGTTCCTGGTGCCGGTGTCCAAGGGCTTGTTCAAGGCCGAGAAGCTCAACGTGACGGTCGACGCCGGCAACGGCTCGGGCAACGCGGTCAACCGCGTGGCCTCCGGCGCGTACGACATGGGCTTTGCCGACATGGCCGCGCTGATGGAGTTCCAGGCCAACAACCCGAGCGCGCCGAACAAGCCGGTCGCCGTGATGATGGTCTATAACAACACGCCGGCCGCAGTGCTGGCGCTGAAGAAAAGCGGCATCAAGACGCCTGCCGACCTGACCGGCAAGAAGCTGGGCGCGCCGGTGTTCGACGCCGGCCGCCGCGGCTTTCCCATCTTCCAGAAGGCCAACGGCGTGGGCCAGGTCGAATGGATCAGCATGGACCCTGCGCTGCGCGAAACGATGCTCGCCAAGGGTGACGTGGACGCGATCACCGGCTTCTCGTTCACCTCGCTCTTGAGCCTGGAGGCGCGCGGCGTGAAGCCGGCCGACGTGACGGTGATGAGCTATCCGCAATACGGTGTGAAGCTGTATGGCAACGCCATCATCACCAGCGAAGATTTCCTCAAGAAGAACCCGGAAGCGGTGAAGGCCTTCCTGCGCGCCTTCACCAAGGGCACCAAGGCCGTGATGTCCGACACCAAGGGCGCCATCGCGGTGGTCAAGGCGCGCGACGGCATCATCAACGCCGAGCTGGAAGAGCGCCGGCTGAAGATGGCGCTGGACGCTTCGGTCGCCACGCCGGACGCCAAGGCCGAAGGCTTTGGCGACATCAACAAGCCACGCCTGGCGCTGATGGCCAGCCAGGTGGCCGACGCGTTCACGACCAAGGGCCGCATCAACCCCGACACCGTCTGGAACGGCAGCTTCCTGCCCAGTGCCGCTGAGCGCAACATCTTCGGCAAGTGAGACCGGCATGCCTTCCTTCGTGGACTTCAGAGGCGTCTGGCTGGCCTACAACGACGAGTTGCTGGCCGAGGAAAAATTCGCCGTCGAAGACATCAACCTGCAGGTGAACGAGGGCGAGTTCATCGCCATCGTCGGGCCTTCGGGCTGCGGCAAGTCCACCTTCATGAAGCTGGCCACCGGCCTGAAGCGGCCCAGCCGCGGCACGGTGGAAATCGCAGGCAAGGAAGTGACCGGGCCGCTGAAGATCACTGGCATGGCCTTCCAGGCGCCCAGCCTGCTGCCCTGGCGCACGACCGTGCAAAACGTGATGCTGCCGCTGGAGATCGTCGAGCCCTACCGCAGCAGCTTCAAGCAGAAGAAGGCCGAGTACGAAGCCAAGGCGCGCAAGCTGCTGCAAAGCGTCGGCCTGGGCGGCTACGAAGACAAGTTCCCGTGGCAGCTCTCGGGCGGCATGCAGCAGCGCGCCAGCATCTGCCGTGCGCTGGTGCATGAGCCGAAGATGCTGCTGCTGGACGAACCGTTTGGCGCGCTGGACGCCTTCACCCGCGAGGAACTATGGTGCACGCTGCGCGACCTGCAGGCGGCGCAGAAGTTCAACGTGATCCTCGTCACCCACGACCTGCGCGAGAGCGTGTTCCTCGCCGACACCGTCTACGTCATGAGCAAGAGCCCCGGCCGCTTCGTCGTGAAGCGCGAGATCGAACTGCCGCGCCCGCGGGACCTGGAGGTGACCTACTCGGCGCCGTTTTCGGAGATCGTGCATGAGCTGCGCGGGCACATTGGCGCCATGCGCAAGACTGGTACGGAGGTTGCCCAATGACCACGGCGGCCGCAAAGGCGCGCCGCCTCGAAGCGATTTCGCCGTGGGTGCTGCTGGTGCTCACGCTGGTCATCTGGCAGGCGCTGTGCACCGGCCTGCAGGTCAGCGAATTCATCTTCCCCAGCCCGCTGAAGATCTGGGAGCAGATCGTCGAATTCCGTGGCGAGATCCTGAAGCACGCCTGGCGCACTTACTGGGTCACGATGACGGGCTTCGGCATTGCCATCGTGGTTGGCGTTTTGCTGGGCTTTTTGATCGGCAGTTCGCGCCTGGCCTATGCCGCGATCTACCCGCTGATGACCGGCTTCAACGCGCTGCCCAAGGCGGCCTTCGTGCCCATCCTGGTGGTGTGGTTCGGCATTGGCGTTGGCCCGGCGGTGCTCACCGCGTTCCTGATCTCGTTTTTCCCGATCACCGTCAACATCGCCACCGGCCTGGCCACGCTGGAGCCAGAATTGGAGGATGTGTTGCGCGTGCTGGGCGCCAGGCGCTGGGACGTGCTGATGAAGGTTGGCCTGCCGCGCTCGATGCCGTATTTTTTCGGTTCGCTGAAGGTGGCGATCACGCTGGCCTTCGTCGGCACCACGGTCTCGGAGATGACGGCCTCGAACGAAGGCATTGGCTACCTGCTGGTCTCGGCCGGCTCGTCGATGCAGATGGGGCTGGCGTTTGCCGGGCTGGTCGTCGTGGGCGCGATGGCGATGCTGATGTACGAGTTCTTCTCGGTCGTGGAGAAACGCACCACCGGCTGGGCGCACCGCGGCTCGCAAGGTCATTGAAAGAGGCACCTGAATGGCCACCTGGACGGACGAACACACGATCAAGCACCTGCGTGCGGCGAATGCCGTGGCCCGCCATGCGATGGACGCCGGCCACCACCCGTTCGGCGCGCTGCTGGTGGCGCCGGACGGCGAGACCGTGCTGCTCACGCAGGGCAACGTCGACACGGTGAACCACGCCGAATCGGTGCTGGCGCGCGAGGCAGCGCGGCTCTATGCGCCGGCCATACACCTCCGGCACGCCGCTCTACACCGACGTGCGCCTTTATGGGGAACACGGCGTGCCGGCAGTGATTTACGGGGCAGGCCCGCGCACCGTGTTGGAGAGCAATGCCAAGCGCGCCGACGAGCACCTGCAGCTGAGTGACCTGCGCCGCGCAACCCAGGTCGTGGCCGCTGCGCTGCACGAACTGCTGGGCTGACGGTCTTTCGAAGATGCCCGATCATCACACTAGCAGGCTCTCATCCTCTGGAGCGACTTGCGGGTGACGCCAGGTTTGCCTTTCAGCAACTTGCCAATAGAGGCTCGGCAGCCGGCGGTCGATATTTTCTCGACCTATGCAAATTCGTTCAATTTCACAGTCAACGGCTCTCTATTTCCCTGCCCGGGTATATTCTGGAAGAATCTAATAACCGCCTCAGTCTCTTCCCCATTCCAGATCACCGCCTCTGGTGTGGCAAGATATCCATCTCCAATCGCTGCCACCCTACCAGATCCCACATCCAATAGTTCAATCCGACCAACCTCTTCATCTAAGAAGATCGCGTACTTGCCCTGAGGGGAAATGAAGAATTCTGTTCTAGTGCAGCGGCAAATCTTCTTTTCCGCTTGATATACATAAGAATAATGGCCAACCCCCTCGAAAGCTGAAGAAGCTACCCGCGCCTGGACAAGTTGAAACCCATACCCCAAATTCTCTGATTTTTCAAATTTAGGTACAGAAGTGCATGCAGCAAGAAGAAAAGTTGTTGCAATCAACAAGGCATGGATGGATCGGGCAATTGTCACTTCACTTCCTTAATGGTCGGATTGGGTGCGCTAAGTATTTCCTTGATATTTCTAGCGTCGGCTTTGCCTGGCAACTCGCTCATTAAATTCCCTCCGTAGCCGGCCGTCGGCGTAGTGGCACGTTTGCCGTCAGCCGCCTTCCCCTCAGAGTAGTGATCAGCAGCACCCATTAGATGCCCGGCTTCATGCGCAGCCTCGCCTTGACTCATGCCAGCAGAAGACGCATTCCACTCTCCCGTTGTCCCGCCTACCCCGCTAACGAATGAAGCTCCTGAGGTACTGGACGTGGAGCCATTAACCAGATTAATCACGTTCATGGCCCCAGTTGTGACCTTCACGCTCACATCAACACTATGCCCATCTATGTCATATGTACCACTCCATCTCGATGAAATATCATTCGACATATTTGCTATATTTGCAGGCGTAGCGCCTGCCCCTGTGAACTTTATAGGGGCGGTCTCAAGTCTGAAGCGCGGCACCCGGCATAGGGTGCACGTGAGATCGGTTGCTATGCTTCGGATTTGAGGAAGCGACGTTTTAATTCACTGCCCGGCGTGCATTTTCAATGCACTGAATTTTGCCAGATTTAGTTGAGCATGCTCTAATATTTCTAATGAACGACTCGGAATTCTCTTTCGCTTGACTGGCGTCAATTACAAGATGAATTGAGGTGCTTTGGCTATTGCGTCTAGCAAGATATTCAATCCGCCCACCAGGCAAACTTCTAGTTTTGCATTCAGAGAATCCACTTTGCCAAGCGCATTTTATGAAGTCAATCCCGGCACTTTCCGATAGATTGGGATTGAATCCTGAATATAAATGAGCAGTCGCCCCAGATGAAAATCTAACCTCATATTCAACAAAATCCATAACCACCTGCATGGTAAGGACATCCCCTTGCACAATCCCAAAACAACCATCGGCTAAGTAAACATTGCAGAAGGAATATGGGCCATTTGGCACAACCTTCTTTGCGTCACTTGCAGACGTTCCGATGGATGCACACAGGAGTATTACGAATGAGAGGGTATGTAAATATTTCATTTCATCTCATTGTTGACTTTATTCTTTTCGCTACTCTTCAAGATCTCTGACATGTTTTTCGAATCCGGCTTTCCAGGCAATTGACCCATTAAATTACCTTTAAACCCGTCAGCTGGCGAAGTTACCCGTGTTCCTGTCGCATCTTTGCTAGACGTGTAGTGATCCGCTGCTCCCATTAGATGTCCTGCCTCATGAGCGGCCTCCCCCGCAGCCATTCCCGCGGAATTTGTATTCCATTCACCTGAGTTCCCGTTACTCACAAATGATGCACCCGCTGCAGCGGTATACGATGTTAATCCCGTTGTTAGAGTAATGTTATTCAGCTTCCCGTCTGTTGCCCCATCTACCACGCTAACAGAGACATTCACGTCAGCACCTCCTATATTGTATGTGCCACTCCAAACGGATTGGATTTGGGATTTGATTGAAGAAACGTTTGCAGCTGTCGCACCAGGACCAGAAAATTTTATGGGAACAGCGATCCCGATACTTCCATCCCTTTTATACGTGACTACGGCATCTCTTCCATCCGGATCCGTATACCGATATGGATTATTGTTGGCATAGTTGTACCGGTTGAAGTTTGAACCGTCCTCAGTGCTGACCGGCTCCGGATCCTTCGACACAAACCTTCCCAGCAACGAATCGTGGTATCTCGGCTGCGTCAGGTCCTGATCGGCAACAGGCTCGTGGCCGATATCAAAGTTGCTCGAATGGGCGCTGACGGTGTCAGCCTTGGCGGCGCAGTTGGCCTCAACGCGCAACGCCGAGTTGACATCGGTCATCGCAGAGTCGGCAGATAGGAGCCGTGCCTGCACCGTGTTTGCCAAGAACATGACAAGCAACATGGCCATGCAGGCCACTACTTTGTAGTTTCTCATTTTTTGATCCCTTCCTGTGCCCGTTGACGTTGAATGAATTTGAGATAGGCGTTTGTGTTTTCCTCGGTTGGTGGCGCCCAGCCGAGCGCTTCGGCCTTGGCGAACCATTCGAGATTGGCATGGCTGCGCATGCGGTAGTCTTTCTGCAATTCAGGAGGAATGTCACCGATGGTCTGGTACCGGCTAATGTAGCGGTCCTGAAGCTGTATGTAGTAGGCGTTCGCCTTTTGCACCATCGCGGTTGTGTCCTTGGGGTCGACCGCAAGGAGCATGTCCGCTATTTCCATGAGCTCATCGCCACGCTTTTGGTGATTGAGTTGCTCCATCAAGACGTGAGCCATGAGGCCAACGGCCTCATGCGGGGTGAACGGGCGCAGATAGATTTGATTTCGCATGGCATCGGCGCTGATGTCCAATTCGCGCACGTAGCTGCTGTCCCATTTATAGTCCCCAAAGGTGGCTTCAACATTGAGCCAGCTTTGCCCATCAGCGAACTTCACCAGCATATGCTGTGGCGCGATGCTCAGTGTCACGGTCAAACCAAGACGCTGCCCGATGATGGCCACCAAGGTGGGCATCGAAACGCAATTGCCTTTTCGCGTCTGCAGGTAGCTTGAAAGGAGCTTGCTGTGCGCGTCCGTTCCGAGAGGGTTCTTCAAGTCATAGGTGAAGGGACGGTTCCCATTCCACGGCCCTGGTGTGTAGAGGGTGGACAGCAGGACATCCATGCGCTCGCGGAGGGAGAGTCCCGCAGGCGTGCGTGCACGAACCGCTTGGACGAGCGAGTCGATCTCAAGCAGCACAAAAGATTCGTTAATCGAGGGCTCTATCAATCGATCCACAACGAGCTTTGCCGCAGCGAAGTCAACCCGCTCGTCTGGTTGCGAAAGCTGCTGCTGCAACCTCGCGTACTGGAAACTGGGAGCGGCGTGCGCGGCGCCAAGCTGCAAGAGCACTGCGCCTACAACAGACCAACACCAGCGGCAAACCGCACTGCTCCTCATGCAGCGCCTCCCATTCGTTTCTCGTGAAGATCCATTGGTTCGAGCGATGGAACAATCAGCGAGGCGAGAAAGCGGGAGCCAGCTGATATCCAGAGAAGCCCGAGGCTTTTCCAGGCTGCCTTGGGAGGCAGAACGGCATGCACCTTACGTCACGCGGACAAGTTACGCATCCCTCTTGCGAGGGGGAAGGCTCGGCAGTCTCAATTCTGAAGCGCACCAACGTCTGGGCCCACCGCGGCTCGCAAGAACATTAAAAGGCACCCCATGGCCACCTGGACCAACGAGCACACCCTCAAGCACCTGCGCGCCGCCAATGCAGTCGCGCGCCAGGCGATGGACGCTGGCCACCACCCATTCGGCGCGCTGCTGGTGGCGCCGGACGGCGAGACCGTGCTGCTCACGCAAGGCAATGTGGACACGGTGAACCACGCCGAATCGGTGCTGGCGCGCGAGGCCGCGCGGCTGTATGCGCCGGCCATGCTGTGGGACTGCACGCTGGTCACCACGCTGGAGCCTTGCGCGATGTGCGCCGGTACGCAGTACTGGGCCAACATCGGCCGCCTGGTCTACGGCGCCAGCGAGGCCGACCTGCTGGCCCTCACCGGCAACCACGCCGAGAACCCGACGCTGGACCTGCCCTGCCGCGAGCTGTTCGCGCGCGGGCAGAAAGCCATCGAAGTGATCGGCCCGCTGGCCGAGCTTCGCGACGAACTGCTGGCCCCGCACCGGCGTTTCTGGCACACGCGCTGAAGACCGAGGCGCTGGCAGCTTCTACACTGCCGGCTCCTGCTTCTACTGCGTTCACCTCATGGGCTGGCAAGGCCACCTGCACCTGCACTACACCCGCGATGGCGAACGCACCATCGCGCTGGACCGCCACTCCGGCCCGCTGCGCGTGCTGCAGCGGCTCTACCCCGAAGGCCCTGGCATCTGCCACCACGTGCTGGTGCACCCGCCCGGTGGCATCGTTGGCGGGGATGAGCTGAAGGTCGAAATCCAGCAGGCCGAAGGCACGCACGCCGTCATCACCACGCCTGGCGCCACGCGCTTCTACCGCAGCGCTGGTGAGCTCGCCACACAGACGGTGCATGTGCAGCTCGCACCCGGCGCACGGCTGGAATGGCTGCCGCTGGAAACGATTGCCTACCGCGGCTGCCTGGCTGAAAACCGGCTGCGCTTCGAGCTGGCACCCGGTGCCGAAATGATGGGCTGGGAAATGCTGGCGCTGGGACTGCCGGCGGCCAACCAGGCGTTTGATGCCGGTCGCATCACCCAGCAGATGGAACTGCCCGGCGTGTGGCTGGAACGCGCCCGCCTGGATGCCAGCGACACGCTGCTGCTGGACTCGCCGCTGGGCATGGCCGGCCGGCGCGTGCTGGGCACCTTGTGGCTGGCCTCGGGCTCGCCGATTGCCAGCTCCCAACGCAATGCCCTGCTCGACGCCGCCCGCGAGGTCTTCGCCGGCCATCCGCTGGCCAGCTTTGCCGGCGCCACCTCGCCGGACGCACAGATGCTGGTCTGCCGCGCGCTGGCCTCGCGGGTGGAGCCACTGTTCGGGCTGTGGCGCCAGGTGCGCGCGCGCTGGCGCACACTGCAATGGGGCCTGGATGGCGCGCCACCGCGGATCTGGTCGACCTGAGGCCAACGCTGGCCTTGGCATTATCTGGTCCTAAATTGGTACTAATGCACATGCGCTTGACGGCCTGAAGACAAGCCTCGGAAGTCGAAGGTTTACCCTGCTTCACCCTGGTTCATGTTGATGCTGGTCTTCTTCTGGTACTATATTGGTATCAAACGAATCGACTCACTCGACACCATCAAAGGGGGCATTGCGTTGAGCTTGCGCTTCATCATTGGCGTGGACGGCGGCGGCACCGGCACCCGGGCCCGCGTCTGCTCGCCCGAGGGCAGCGTGCTGGGCTTTGGCGAGGCCGGCCCGTCCGGCCTGTCGCAAGGCGTGGAACAGGCCTGGCGCCACGTGCTGCAGGCCAGCCGCGCTGCGCTTGCCGCCGCGGGTTCGCCGGACGCCTCTTGGAGCGACTGCGCGCTGGGCGCGGGCCTTGCCGGCGAGCATGTGCTGGCGCTGCGCGAAGCCTTCATCGCGACCCAGCCGCAACACGCGCCCGGCCTGCAGGACTTGGCACTCGCAAGCGATGCGCTGGCCGCATTGCTGGGCGCGCACGGCGGCCAGCCCGGGCTGGTGCTGGTCGCAGGCACCGGCAGTGTGGCCGAAGCCTTGTGGGCCGACGGGCACCACCGCACGGTGGGCGGCTGGGGCTTTGGCGTGGGCGACGAAGGCAGCGGCGCCTGGCTGGGCCTGCAGGCGGTGCGCCATGCCCACCATGTGCTGGACGGCCAGGTGGCCGCAGGCCCGCTGGCCAAGGCCATCCTCGCCGCCACCGGTGCCGACGTGCCTGCCATGCGCGCCTGGTGCGCCCAGGCCGGACAGCGCGCGTATGCCGCGCTGGCGCCGCTGGTCTTCGAACATGAAGCGGCCGACCCCATGGCCGCCGCGCTGCTGCGCGACGCCGCCACCGCCTTGAGCGACATGGTGCGCGCGCTGGACCCGGCCGGCCAGCTGCCGGTGGTCTGCAGCGGCAGCATCGCCCAGCGCCTGTTGCCCTACCTGCCGCCGATGCTGCGCAGCCGCTGCAGGGCAGCCCAGGGCGACGCGGCCGATGGCGCGATCCACCTGGTGCGCCGCAAGCTGGGCCTGACGCAAGGAGCCGCCGCATGAACGCGCCAGTGGCAGCTTCGGTCGGCGCGAACGGCGAGCCCTACGGCACGCTGCACGGCCACATCCTCACGCCCGAAGGCTTTGTGCATGGCGAGCTGCGCCATGCGCAAGGCCGCATCCAGGCCATCAGCGGCCGGCCGGTCAGCGAGCGCGAAGCGCGTGCCAGCGGCGAGCCGCTGATCCTGCCCGGCTTCATCGACCTGCATGTGCACGGCGGCGGCGGGCACGACACGATGGACGCCGGCGACGCCGCGCTGCACATCGCCCGCGCCCACGCCCGCCACGGCACGACTTCGCTGCTGGCGACCACCATGACCGCGCCGGCCGGCGAGATCGAGGCCGCGTTCCAGGCCATGGGCCCGATCTGCGCCGCACGCCAGGGCGGCAGCGCGCGCGTGCTGGGCGTGCACCTGGAAGGCCCGTACATCAACCCCGGCAAGCTGGGCGCGCAACCGGACTTCGCCCGCGAGGCGTCCATCAGCGAGGTGCGCCGGCTGCATGCGCTGGCACCGATCCGGCTCATCACCGTGGCGCCCGAGCTGCCCGGCCATTTGCAGCTGATCGGTCAGATGGTGGCCGAAGGCTTCCGCGTGCAGGTCGGCCACACGGCCGGTTGTTATGAAGACGGCGTGGCCGCGCTGGAGGCCGGGGCCGGTGGCTTCACCCACCTGTTCAACGCGATGACCGGCATGCACCACCGCGAGCCCGGCATGGTGGGCGCGGCGCTGGCGCATGCGCATTACGCCGAGATCATCCCGGACCTGCTGCATGTGCACCCCGGCGCGCTGAAGGTCGCGCTGCGCACCATTCCGCGGCTGTATTGCGTGACCGACTCGACTGCCGCCGCCGGCATGCCAGACGGCGAGTACCACCTGGGCCGGCACAAGGTCTTCAAGTGCCTGGGCGGCGTGCGGCTGGCCGACGGCACGCTCGCCGGCAGCGCCTTGACGATGGACCAGGCGCTGCGCAATTTCGTCAGCCTGGGCCTGGACCTGACCGAGGCTTCGGCCCGCACCTCGACCTTCGCGGCCGACTACCTGGGCCTGGCCGAACGCGGCCGCCTGGTGGCCGGCGCGATGGCCGATCTCGTGATGTTGGACCCTGCGCTGACCCTGCAGCGCGTGGTCGTGGAAGGAGAGTCGATTGAACTCCAGGATGCTTGAAGAGACCCGCGAGGCCCCGGCCGCCGTGGCCCGCCAGATGGCGGCCGACGCCGACACCTACGCAGCCCTGGCCCGCAGCCTGCGCGAGCAGCCGCTGCAAGGCCTGCTAACGGTCGCCCGCGGCAGCTCGGACCACGCCGCCCACTACATGGCCTACCTGGCGATGGCGCGCATGGGCCGGCTGGTGACCTCGCTGCCGATGTCGCTGCTGACGCTCTACCAGTCCTCGCTGCACTGCGAGGGTCTGATGTCGCTGGCGTTTTCGCAGTCCGGCCAGAGCCCGGACCTGGTCGCCCCCACGCGCTTCTTCCGCGCCGGCGGCGCGCGCACCGTGGCTGTCGTCAACCAGGTGGACTCGCCACTGGGCGAGGCCGCGCAGTGGGTGCTGCCGCTGCACGCCGGGCCCGAGAAGAGCGTGGCCGCGACCAAGAGCTACATCGCCCAGCTGGTGGCCGGCGCACGCCTGGTCGCCAACTGGCAGCAGGACGCGGCGCTGCTGCGCGCGCTGGAGGCCCTGCCCGAAGCGCTGTCGCAAGCGCTGGCGCTGGACTGGACGCCGGCCGTCGAGGTGCTGACCGGCGCCGACAAGCTGTTTGTCATCAGCCGCGGCACCGGCCTGGCGGTGGCGATGGAAGCCGCGCTGAAGTTCAAGGAAACCTGCGGCATCCAGGCCGAGGCCTTCTCGGGCGCCGAGGTCAAGCACGGGCCGATGGCGCTGGTGGACGAAGGCTATCCGCTGCTGGTGTTCGCACCGCACGGCCCGGCCCAGGCCGGCCTGCTGACGCTGGCCGCCGAGATGCGCCAGCGCGGTGGCCGCGTGCTGCTGGCCGCCCCCGCCGGCACGCCCGGTGCCGAGCTGCCGCTGGCGCCCACGGCCAACGAGGACCTGGACCCGATTGCCGCGATCCAGAGCTTTTACCCGATGGTCGAAGCCCTGGCCCGCGCCCGCGGTGCGAACCCGGACCAGCCGCGCCACCTCAGCAAAGTGACGCTGACAAAGTAAACCCACGCCACCCATGCACGCCGAGTTCCACCCGGGCCATCTGGTGATGGTCGACATTGAAGGCACCTCTTTGTCGGAGGAGACGGCGGCGTTCCTGCGCCGGCACCGCATCCGCGCGATCTGCCTGTTCCGCCGCAACCTGGGCACCGAAGCCGAGGTGCGCAAGCTCTGCACGGACCTGCGCGAGGTGCTGGGGCCCAGCGCCTTGATCGCCATCGACCAGGAAGGCGGCTCGGTGAACCGCTTCACCGCCTTGCCGCATGCGACGGGCGCGATGGCGATTGGCGCGATTGCCGACATCGCCGAAGCCGAGGCCCTGGCCGAAGCCACCGGTGCCGCCGTGGCGCGTGGCCTGATCAGCCTGGGCATCAACTGGAACCTGGCGCCGGTGCTGGACGTGAACAACAACCCGGCCAACCCGGTGATCGGCGAGCGCAGCTTCGGCGCCGATCCGCGCCGCGTGGCCCGCTTGGCAGCCGCCTGGATGCGCGGTTCGCTGAAGGAGGGCGTGGGCTGCTGCCTCAAGCACTTCCCCGGCCATGGCGACACGCACGTGGACTCGCACCACGCGCTGCCAACCGTCGACAAGTCCCTCGAAGAACTCGATGCGCTGGAGCTGATCCCGTTCCGTGCCATCGGACCCGATGCGCCCGCCGTGATGACCGCCCACATCGTCTATCCGCAACTGGACCCGCAGCACCCGGCCACGCTGTCGCACCGCGTGCTGACCGGCCTGCTGCGGCAGGACATGGGCTACGGCGGCGTGGTGCTGACCGACGCGCTGATGATGAAGGCCATCCACGAGCGCTACGGCCATGCCCGCGCCGCGGTGCTGACGCTGCAGGCCGGTGCCGACATGCCGCTGGCGCAAGGCCTGCCGCAGGAACAGGCTGCCGCGGTGCAGGCCATCGAACTCGCACTGCGCGAGGGCGAACTGCTGCCCGAACAGGTGCAGCGCTCGGCCGCCCGGCTGGACGCTTTGGCCGCCCGCTTTCCCGCAACACCGCGCCCTTACGCCCCCGAGCAGCGCACCGCCGACGAAGCGCTGGCACGCGACGGCTGGCGCCGTGGCCTGACCGCCTTGGCCGGCGCATTGCCGCCCACCAGCGGCACGCGGCTGCGTGTGCTGACGCAGGCCCGCGTGGACTGCGACGGCGTCTCCGAAGCCGGCCTGGAAGGCGCCGCGGTGCGCGCACTGTTCGCGCTGGACGCGGATGTCGAGATGCTGCTGGTCGAGGACCTGACCAGCTTCGACTTCGGCACGCTGCCGGACGATGGCCGCACGCTGGTGCTGGTGTCCAACCACCGCAAGCGCTACCCAGCTGCAGCCGCCACGTGGCAGCCCGCGCTGCACATCGCCTTGTGGAATCCGTTCCAGGTGCTGGACGTGCCCGCCCCGTCGCTCGTCAGCTGGGGCTACGCCGAAGGCGCGCTGGAAGCCGTCACCGACTGGCTGGCCGGCCGCTTGCAAGCGACGGGCGTGGCCCCGGTCGAGCTGGTGCCACCGATCCGCTGAGACCTTCCCCTGTTGCCCTGAACCGCCTGCCCGGAGCCCGCGATGTCTGACGCCTCCTTTCCCCACCGCGCTGGCGGTTCGCCGATGCGCTGGGTGCCCAGCCTGTACTTCGTGCAGGGCATGCAGTTCTGGGTGGTGATGCTGATCGCCGGGCTGATGTTCAAGAACATGGGCGTGAGCAACCAGGAGATCGCGCGCTGGACCGGGGTGCTGGGCCTGGCCTGGGCCATCAAGCCGCTGTGGAGCCCGTTCCTCGAACTGTTCCGCAGCAAGAAGCGCATCGTCGTGGCGATGCAGTTCACCGGCGCGGTCTGCCTGGGCGCGGTGGCGCTGGTGCTGCAGTCGCCGGCCTTCTTCGCGCTGACCATTGCCGTGCTGTGCCTGCTGGCCTACGCCTCGGCCACGCACGACATTGCCTGCGACGGCCTGTACATGGCCTCGCTCAGCGCGCCGCAGCAAGCCGCCTATGCCGGCTGGCAAGGCGCGTTTTTCAATGCCTCGAAGTTCCTCACGCTGGGCGCACTGATCGTCTGGGCCGGCCATCTGGAAAAGTCGGTCGGCGTGTTCAACGCCTGGTCCACCATCTTCGGCGGCCTGGCCCTGCTGCTCGCGCTGCTGGCCAGCTACAACGCCTGGGCCCTGCCCTCGCCGGCCTCGGCCGCGAACGCACCGCGCAGCGCCCAGGCCGTGTGGCAGACGCTGCAGGAAGTCATCGTCGCCTTCTTCCGCAAGCCGGGCATCTGGCTGGCCATTCTTTTCATCGTGCTGTTCCGTTTTGCCGAAGGCCAGGTGCAGACCATCGGCCCGCTGTTCCTGCTGGAAAAGCGCGAGGCCGGTGGGCTGGGCCTGCTGACCGAACAGATCGGCGCGATCTACGGTGGCATCGGCACCGCGGCTTTCCTGGTCGGCAGCATCCTGGGCGGCCTGTTCGCCTCCAGGCTGGGCCTGAAGCGCGCGATGCCGCTGCTGATCATCGCGATGGCCGTGCCCAACATGACTTTCGCGTGGCTTGCGCATGTGCGGCCGGCCGTGGACAGCGGCATCGCGCTGCCAACGTTGCTGGCCTCGCTGCCCGGCATGCCCAGCACGCTGAGCGACATCGCCATCGCGGTGATGATCGAGATGTTCGGCTACGGCTTCGGCTTTGTCGGCATGATCCTGTACATCATGCAGGCCGTGGCACCCGGCCCGTTCCAGACCGCCCACTACGCGCTGGGCTCCGGCGTGATGCAGCTGGGTTTCATCTTCTCCAAGACCATCAGCGGCGATCTGCAGGCCGCCCTGGGCTACGAACATTTCTTCTACTGGACGATCGCCTGCGGCGTGCCAGCGCTGGCGCTGTTGGTCTGGGTCAAACTGCCCGACCGCGACGGCGCGCCAGCCGCCCAGTCAACACCTGCCGGCGAAGGTTCTCCCGCATGAGGCCGCTGCTGATGGCCAGTGCGCTGTTTGCCTGCGCCAGCGCGCAGTCCACCGAACTCTTCTTCGACGACTTCAGCCAGCCCTCGCTTGAAGCGCTGAGCCAGAACGGCTGGATCGTGCGCAGCGAAGCAGGCCACCCCGGCATCGCCGGCGCCGCCTGGGGCCCGAACACGCTGCGCCTGGTGGCCGACCCGCACACCACCGGCGCACGCCTGCTGGAACTCGAAGCCCGCACGGACGGCACGCCGGCCCACAGTGCCCAAGCCCAGCTCTGCCAGCAGCGCAAGTTCCTGCGCGGCACCTACGCCGCCCGCATCCACTTCCACGACACACCCGAGCGCGGCCCGGATGGCGACCCCATCATCCAGACTTTCTACGCCGTCGCCCCGCTGCGCTTCGACTTCGACCCCGAGTTCAGCGAGCTGGACTGGGAGTACCTCGCCAACGGCGGCTGGGGCAGCGACAAGACCCGGCTCTACGGCATTGCCTGGCAGACCGTGCGCATCGACCCCTGGGCCGCCTACAACCAGGCCCACGAACACTTCGCTGCGCTGGACGGTTGGCACACGCTGTTGATGCAGGTGGACGCCACCAACACCCGCCTCTTCCTCGACGGCCAGCCCCTCGCCACCCACGGCGGCCGCAACCACCCGGTGCAGCCCATGGCCATCAGCTTCAACCTCTGGTTCTCACCCGAAGGCCTGCTGCCCACCAGTGCCGGCATGCGCATCTGGCGACAGCAGGTGGACTGGGTTTTGCACGCGAAGGACGAGCAACTGAGCCCTGCGCAGGTGGATGCGGAAGTTCAGCGTTTGCGCCGCGAGGGCTTGAGTCATCTGGATCAGGTACCTGTAACCGATCCTCCGTTGACGAGTCCTTGCAACATCTAAAGCTCCTCCCGTCCCGGTAGGCGCGAGTCGCGGTCGCCGGGTAGTCACTTCCGCTCATGTCCCCCGGCCTGCGGCCTCCTCCTTTACTTCGCTGCAGTGACCACCCGACACCCGCTGCGGGAAGCGGGTCTTACTGCAACGGTCGAACAGCCCAGTCGCGTGCCCGATCAGGACGGTGGGGTGTGTTGTGCAGCGAAGTAAAGGGGGAGGCCGCAGGCCGGAGGACATGAGCGGAACAACACACCCCGGCGGCCTGATCTCGCTCCCACCCATGCAACGACCCAATCCTCGCCTCGCCTCCATCGACGCCCTCAGAGGCTGGGCCGTTGCCGCCATGATCCTGGTCAACAACCCTGGCGACTGGGGCCATGTGTGGTGGCCGCTGGAGCATGCCGAGTGGCACGGCTGCACGCCCACCGACCTGATCTTCCCGGGCTTCCTGTTCATCGTCGGCGTGTCGCTGGCCTTTGCCACGGGACCTAAACGGGACCGTGGCGAGACTGCGGGCCTCGCGGGCGCGCTGTGGTGGCGCGCGATGCGCATCGTGTTGCTCGGACTGGTGCTGCACGCGGTGGCGCACTGGGCCATGGACACGCGCGCGTTCCGTCCGTTTGGCGTGCTGCAACGCATCGGGCTTTGCTTCGGGCTGGCCGGCAGCGTGGCCGCGCTGCTGCCGCGCGGCCGCTGGCCTTGGTTGTTCATTGCGCTGCTATTGGGCTACGGTGCATTGCTGCTGGCGCCCGGCGGCCTACAAACCGGCAGCAATGCCGAAGCGCGTGTCGACAGCTGGCTGCTGGGCCGCTACGCCTATCAATGGGACGCAGCCACCGACCTCGCGTTCGACCCCGAAGGCCCGGTGGGCCTGCTCGGCGCCCTGGCCACCACGCTGCTGGGCCTGATCGCTGGAGAGACCTTGCGCCGCGGCGCGCTGCAACGGCTGTGGGCATTCGCGCTGGTCGCGCTGACGCTGGGCGCACTCGGCTCGCTGGTCTGGCCCTGGAACAAGTCGCTGTGGACGCCTTCTTTCGTGCTCTGGGCCGGCGGCTGGGCCACGCTGGCACTGGCCCTGTTCCACCGCCTGATCGACCGCCAAGGTCTGCCCCCGCTCGGCCAAGCCTTCGGCCTCAACGCCATCACCGCCTACGCTGGCGCCTGGTTGTTGACCTGCCTGCTCGAAGGCACCGGCTGGGGCACCCCGCTGTATGCCCACGCCTTCGCCTGGATGACCCCCTGGACCGGCCCGCTGTGGCCGTCTCACCTGTGGGCGTTGGCGGGCGTGGCGGTGTGGTGGGCCGTTACGAAGCTGATGCAACGGCGGGGGTGGGTGGTGACGATCTGAACCCATGGCGGTTGCGACAGGCAGGCCAAATAGACTAGACTTGGTCTGAATTCTGCCCGAGTCGCCCGCCATGAATCCAGTCAACATCTACGACGCGAAGACCCGCCTTTCCCAGCTGGTGGACCAAGCAGCGTCGGGCGAAGACGTGGTCGTGAGCCGCCACGGCAAACCGATCGCGCGCATCACCCAACTGTCTAGCAGCAAGGGCAAGATCAGGTTCGGCGTGCTCAAAGGCAAGGTCAAGGTCGCCGCGGACTTCGACGCGCCGCTGCCCGATGAGGTGTTGGCCGGATTCGAGGGCCGCTGATGCGCCTGCTGCTGGACACCCACATCTACCTGTGGGCCGTCACCGACTCGCGTTCACTGAAGCCAGCGGCACGGCGTCTCATCGAGTCCGCGGACGAGGTCTTTGTCTCTGCCGCGTCGATCTGGGAGATCGCCATCAAGGCCAAGCTTGGCAAGCTCCAAGCCGATCCACAAGCGCTCGCCGCCGCCATCCCTGACAGCGGCTTTTCCGAATTGCCGGTGCGGGCTTCTCATGCAGCCGGCGTCGGCCTGTTGCCACTGCATCACAGCGACCCGTTCGACCGGTTGCTGGTGGCTCAGGCGATGGCCGAGCCGCTGCACTTGCTGACCGCCGACGCCATGCTCGCGCCATATTCCGAGTTGGTCATGCTGGCCTGAAGTTCGCTCGCACCGCCAGCGGCCACAGCCGCGCCAGATCGGTCGCGCCGTCGTTGCCCTGCACCGTCCAGGCCTTGCGCCATCAGCGCGAGGCCAGCAGCGGTTTGACGACTTCAGGGCGAATGGCGGGCGGCGCAGTCTGGGCTGCGGCACCGAAACTGGCCGCCAGTGCGAGCGTCAGGGCCAGCGTGAGAAGAGAAGCTTTGAGTGAGACGTTCACAGCCGCTCAGTCCATGAACTGCTCGTTGCCGATGATGCCGATCTTGGTGACACCCAGGCGCTGAGCCTCGGCCATCACCATCGCGACGTGCTTGTAGGTCACCAGCTTGTTGGGCCGCAGGTGCACCTCGGGCTGGTCCGGCAGTTGCGCCAGCCGGTACAGCCGCGCTTGCAGGTCCGCCCGGGTGGGCACCAGTTCGCCGTTCCAGCCTATCGTGCCGTCGAAGTCGACGTCGATGCGCACGATCTCCGGCGGCTTGGGCGGCGGCTGGCTTGCGCTGTTCTGCGGCATGTTCATCTTCACCGCATGCGTCTGCACCGGGATGGTGATGATGAACATGATCAGCAGCACCAACATCACGTCGATCAGCGGCGTGGTGTTCATCTCCACCATCATGTCGTCGTCAGACGACCCTACGCTCATGGCCATGGGTTACTCCTTCAGCCCTTCGGCGGCGGTTCGGTGATGAACCCCACCTTGGCAATGCCCGCACGCTGGCAGGCCACGATCAGCTTGCCCACCGATTCGTAGCGCACGTTGGCGTCGCCACGGATGTGCACCTCGGGCTGCGGGTCCTTGACCGACTCCTTCTTGAGCATGTCCACCAGCGTCTGCTGGTCCGGAATGCGCTTGGTCGACCAGTACACGTCGCCGTCCTTGGTCACCGCCAGCAGGATGTTCTCCGGCTTGGTGGTGGTGGGCACGTTGATTTCCTTGGGCAGGCTCAGCGTGACCGACTGCGTGACCACGGGAATCGTGATCAGGAAAATGATCAGCAGCACCAGCATCACATCCACCAGCGGGGTGGTGTTGATGCTGGAGTTCATCTGCTCTTCGCCTTCGTCGGCGGCGCCTACGGTCATCGACATGTGACTATCCTTCGTTCGGGCGAGGGCCAGGAATTTCCGCCGGGCCGCCCCAAGGAAATTCGCTCCCCTCGGGGGGCGACGCTGTGGACCCACAGCGTCTTGGGGCCAACATTCATTTCTTTCCAGCCAACAGCACGTTGTGCAGGTCGCCCGAGAACGCGCGGACCTTTTCCAGCACTGCCTTGTTGCGGCGGATCAGCCAGTTGTAGCCCATCACCGCAGGCACCGCGACGGCCAGGCCGAAGGCGGTCATGATCAGCGCTTCACCGACCGGGCCGGCAACCTTGTCGATCGAGGCCTGGCCCGAGATGCCGATGGCGGTCAGCGCGTGGTAGATGCCCCAGACCGTGCCGAACAA
>NZ_JBYTAI010000014.1:0-184740 GCF_058788035.1 Ideonella sp. FW305-24
ACGTCACCGGCCAGACCGCCTTCGACGACAAGACCTCGGGCAACAGCTTCGGCGCCCAGATCGAATGGTGGTTCTGATCCGAGCCTGATCCACTCGCGAGGGGCCGCCGCGTGCGGCCCCTTTTCTCTTGAAGTTCTTCAAGCCAACGATGACTGCTTCCGCTTCCTCCTTCATCGGCATCGACTGGGGTACCACGCACCGCCGCGCCAGCCTGCTGGGCGCGAATGGTGAGCAGCTCGCGCAGCAGCATGACGCGCAGGGCGCGCTGGCCAGCGCCGGCCGCTTTGGTGCCGCGCTGGATGAGTTGCTGGCCGCATGGCCCGACCTGGCCGTCGACACCCCCGTCGTCATGGCAGGCATGGTTGGCTCGGCGCTGGGCTGGCAGGAAGTGCCTTACCTGGACGCAGCCGAGCCGCTGCGTGAACTGCCCGCGCATGCGGTGCCGGTGCAGGGCGCCGCAGCAGGCCGCGACTGGCGCCTGGTGCCCGGCCTGCGCTGGCGCGGCGAGCGCGGCCAGGTTGACGTGATGCGCGGCGAAGAAACCCAGCTGCTGGGCGCCCTGCAACTGCTGGGGCCCGAGGCCGATGATGGCTGCTACGTGCTGCCCGGCACGCACAGCAAATGGGTGCAGCTGCAAGGCGGCCGCATCCGGTCGCTGCGCACCTGCATGAGCGGCGAGCTGTTTGCGCTGCTGCGCCAGCAAGGCACCTTGTCGGCCGCGATGCAGGCCGCTCCGGCCGATGCCGAGCCCGATCCACAAGCATTCGCCGCCGGCGTGGCCGATGCGGCGGAAGGCGTGCTCAGCCACACGCTGTTCGGCGCCCGCGCCCGCGTGGTCACCGGCGCGATGCCGGCCGCCGCCGCCGCGGCCTATGTCAGCGGCCTGTTGATCGGCGCCGAGTGGCACGACCAGGCCCGCCTGGGCGCGCTTTCCGGCGGCCCGGTGCGCGTGATCGGCGAGCCCGCGCTGGCGGTGCTGCACGAACGCGCCGCCACCCAGCTCGGCCACAGCGTCGAGTCACTTTCGGCCAAGGCCGTGCAACTCGCCGCCTGGCAAGCCTTCCAAGCCCATTCCGATTGAAGCCACGAGGACGCCCGTCATGAGCACCCCGACCAGCACCCCGACAAGCACTGCTGCGGCCTGGCCGCCCACGCCACCGCTGGTGGCCATCCTGCGCGGCCTGCAGCCTGAACGCGCCACCGCCGTTGGCCAGGTGCTGTTCGACGCCGGCTTCCGCGCCCTCGAAGTGCCGCTGAACCGCCCCGGTGCGCTGGAAGCCATCTCGCTGCTGCAGGCCATGAAGCCGGCCGGCACCTGCGTCGGCGCGGGCACCGTGACCACGGTGGCCCAGGTCGAAGCCGTGGCCGCCACCGGCGCCCGGCTGATGGTCTCGCCGCACTTCGACGCCGCAGTCGTGACCCGCGCCGTGGAACTGGGCTGCTACAGCGTGCCCGGCATCTTCACGGCCAGCGAGGCCTATGCCGCACTGCGCGCCGGTGCCCACGCACTGAAGATCTTCCCCGCTGAAGCCATGCCCCCCGCCGGCCTGCAGGCCATCGCCAGCATCCTGCCGCCCGGCACCGCACTCTGGCCAGTGGGCGGCATCACCCCCGAAAGCCTGGCCGGCTGGCGCAAGGCCGGCGCCACCGGTTTTGGCATCGGCGGCGCGCTGTTCAAGCCTGACACGTCGCTGGAGGCGATTGCCGCGTCGGCCAAGGCCTTCATCGAGGCCTGGGGCCGCTGAGCTCGGGCAGGGCGGTCAACACGGCGTGCAGGATCTCCTGCGAGCGCCGCTGGCCATAGCCGCGCCCGTAGGCGCTGGAGGCCACCGTCACCACCAGCGCCTGCTCAGGCAGCACGTAGACCTTGTTGCCGCCATTGCCCGAGGCGAACCACACCGGCAGCCGCCGCTCGCCCACAGGCATGGCCTTGAAGTACCAGAAGTAACCGTAGCCGTCGGCATACGGGTCGACCGTCGAGATGGCAACGCGCGGCTGCAGCATCTGCGCGATGGCGGCCTCGGTGACGACGCGCCGACCCTGGTACTCGCCCTTGTTGCGCACCAGCTCACCCAGCGCCGCCATGCCGCGGGCGGTCAGCCACAGGTTGCCCTGGCCCTTGGTGTGGCCCGCAACGTCGGCATCCCAGCGCCACTGCCGAATGCCCAGCGGCTCGAACAGGTTCAACCGCGCGAAGTCCCGCAAGGGCTGGCTGCCCGCCTGTTCGACGACCAGCCCTGCGACATACGCCGTCAAGGAGTTGTAGCGATAGACCGTGCCCGGCGGGTCCGCGCGCGGCACGCCCAGCGCGAAGGCCAGCGGATCGGCCGCATCGTCCAGCTTGTCCTCCTGGCCGGGCGAGGCCGGGTCCTCGTCAAAGGCCGCCAGGCCCGAGCGCATCGTCAGCACATCGCTCAGCGCCACGTCGCCAATCGCACTGCCCTTGGCCGCCGGCCAGTAGGCCTGTACCGGATCGGCCAGGCTGCGGATCTTCCCTTGGTCCACCGCCATCGTCACCAGCAGCGAGGTCACGCTCTTGCCGGCCGAGCGTACGTCATGCAGCGTCTCCGCCGTCTCGCCGTTGAAGTAGCGCTCGGCGACGATGCGGCCCTGGTGCATCACGACCACGCTGCGCAAATCGTGATGCGCTTCGTCGTCCCAGCGCTGAAGCACTTCGGTCAGCTGCTGCCCATCCTGCGACGCTGGCGCAACGCTGCCGCATCCCACCAAGCTGGGCGTCACCGACACCGTCGCAGCCACCATGATCCATCTTTTCCAGCGCATCGGTCACCTGTGTGTGCAAGCCTGAAAGCGGGTGCCATCTGGCCACCTGAACAGGCATCATCGCGTCTTTAGATGACGCCACCGCGCATACCCCTGGCAATGCAAAGTCGAATGGTATATATTTTATATATATCAAAGGAGTCGCCGATGCCTGTTTCCGCACCCAATCTGCTGCTCAAGTTCCGCGCCCGCGACACACAATTCGGCGTGACGCGGGAGACCGTCAAGTCCATGGCTGAGCACTTTGACCTCTCCGAGACGGAGGTCGTTCACATGGCGCTCTCCAGGCTTGCCAAAGAGGAGTTACCGGGTTACGAGCCTGACGACGGCCCGCTCAAGGCATCCGAGCTCAAGGCAGTACGCAAACTGGCCCAGGCCGCCTTGCCCACGGGCAAGATCGTGAACAAGCAGTCGCTGTTCTGACGTGGCGAATTGGCCGGCGCCCGTACCGGGCGATATCGTTTGGTGCCGATTTCCAGAGCTGCCGCGGCGCTCGCCGGGACCGAAGCCAAGGCCCGCGCTCGTCTGCGACGTTGAGGAACGCGAGGACGGCGTTGCTGTGACCGTGGCCTACGGCACGTCGCAGCAGGTCAATCGCCTGCATGCCGGCGAGTTTTCAATCACGAAGCTGAGCAACCCAGCCGCCTATGGCGCAGCAGGGTTGAGTTTCGACACGAAGTTCAACGTCGGTCAGACCGTCCAGTTGCCATGGGCAGAAGAATTCTTTGCTGTGCCACCCAGGGCGCCGATGGGTCAGAATCCGAAGCTCGGCAGCTTGCACGCGTCGATGTACCGCGCGGCGCAAGCCGCACACCGGGCGGCACAGGGCAAGGACTGATTCCACGAAGGCCGGATACCGCCTGCCGCCCGCCTCAAACCGGCCGCCACACCGACGACTCCGCAATGCTGACCTTGCGCGGCAGCACCTGAGCCTGCGTGAACGCGTCGGCGATGCGTTGTTGTTCGGCGAGGGATTCGGCGTCAACGGGCTGGACCTTGTAGCTGCGGCGAAGGTTGGCCGCCTTTACCGTGGCGGCGTTCCCCGCGCCCGAGATGCGCACCCTCACCAGCGCACGGCTCACGCTGGAACCGCAGACCGCCACTCACGCCGAGGCCATGTTCCTGGTCGCGTAGCCGTTGCGCTGAACCAGTGACAACAGGCAAAACGCACGTTGCACTCATGGCGGTTATTGCACTTATTTCACTTGATGGCATAGTGCTCATTGGATGTGGCGACCGCCGCGGCCTTGGAGAGCACCATGAGCACAAGCGAGAAAATTCTTGAGGCGCCCGTGTTGGGCGAAGCGGAACAGAAGATGGCCGCGGCGGCGCAGCGTTGCCTGATGGCCTCGCTGGACCATTCGCGCGCCGCAGCGATCACGGTTTCAGACGAAGCCGGCGTGGAAGCGAAGATCGAAGTCCCGCCGGGCGTGCTTCGGCTGCTGGCGAATGTGCTGGGGATGATGAGCGAAGGGCATTCCGTCAGCCTGGTGCCTGAAAACCGCGAGCTGTCCACCATCGAGGCGGCGGCATTCCTCAATGTCTCTCGTCCGTTCCTGGTGAAGGAGCTGGAGCAGGGCAAGATGCCGTTTCGCAAGGTGGGCTCCCACCGCAGGATCGAGTTTCGAGCCTTGATGGCCTATCGCGATGCCATGCGCAGCCAGCGCGAAGCGGCGCTGCAGCGCATGGCCGACGCGGAGCGCGAAATGGGGCTGGACTACTGAATGGCGGGCTTGCTGCGATACACCGCACTGCTTGACGCCTGCGTGCTGTTTCCGCTGGGGGTGTGTGATGCGCTGATGTCGGTGGGAAAGACCGAGTTGTTCGCGCCGAAATGGACCGCCCGCATCGACGACGAGTGGACGCGCAGCCTGGCAGCGCAATACAGCCGGCCAGTCGAAGACTTTCATGCCCGTCGCGAGGACATGCACCTGGCCTATCCTGATTGGGAAGTGCCAGAAGCGGCATGGTCGCCGATGGTGGCGGCCTTGGCATTGCCGGACGAAAACGACCGCCATGTGCTTGCCGCTGCGATTGCAGGACATGCCGACTGCATCGTCACGATGAACCTCAAGGACTTTCCGGCTAGCGCGCTGGGTGCCCACGGCATCGAGGCGGTGCATCCGGACGAATTCCTGATCCACCAGTTCGAACTGGACCAGGTACGGGTGCTCACGGCCTTCAAGCAAATGCGCATGCGCCGACGCAACCCCGCATTCACACCGCAGATGTTTGCGGACGCCATGGAGCGCAATCAACTGCTGGCGGTGGCCAGGCTGCTGCGCGATGCCGCAGACCTGATCTGACGGTTCTGGTTCAGCCAGGCTGGTGGGTACCGCCGGCCAGCTACCTCAAACCGGCCGCCACACCGGCGACTCCGCCATGCTGACCTTGCGCGGCAGCACCTGTGCCTGCGTGAACGCATCGGCGATGCGTTGTTGTTCGGCCAGGGATTCGGCGTCCACCGGCTGGACCTTGTAGCTGCGGCGGAGGTTGGCGGCCTCTACCGTGGCGGCGTCTAGGCCGATCAGCGGGCCCTGCCATTCGGCGGCTGGCTTGGGGTTCTGCTTGATCCAGTCGCCGGCGCGCTGCAGCTCGCGGTAAACGGCGGCGAGCACGTCGGGACGGCGCTGGGCGAAGGGCGTGGCGGCGAGGTAGAAGCGGCGGTAGCTGGAGAGCCTGGTGCCGTCGACCAGCACCTTGGCGCCGGACTGGCGCTGCACTGCGGCGAGGAACGGGTCCCACACGACCCAGGCGGCGACGCTGCCGTTTTCGAACGCGGCGCGGCCGTCGGCCGGGCTGAGGTAGGCCGGCGCTATGTCCTTGAACGTCAGGCCGGCCTGGGACAGGGCTTCGAGCAGCAGGAAGTGCGCGCCGGCGCCCTTGGCAAACGCCACCTTCTGGCCCTTCAACTGCGCCACGCTGGTCAGCGGTGAATCCTTCTTCACGACGATGGCCTGCGCGGTGGGCGAGGGCGTTTCGATCGCGTAGTAGGTCAGCTTCGCGCCGGCGGCCAGCGCGAACGGCGGCACCGCATCGGCCACATCCGCACTGAGGTCGATGGCGCCGACGTTCAGCGCTTCCAGCAGCGGCAGACCGGAGCTGAACTCGTGCCACGAGACCTGCACGTTCTGCGCGGCCAGCGCCTGCTCCAGCGTGTTGCGCGACTTCAGGAAGATCGTCAGCGTGGACGACTTCTGGTAGCCGATGCGCAGCTTCTCGGGCTCGGCTGCCCGCGCGGGCAATGCCGCCAGCGGCAGTGCCGCAAGCCCGGCGGCCTGCAGCAGTTGGCGACGGGACAGGGCAGGGAAATCGTGGGACATGGCACCTCGGCAACAGCAGGGAACAACAAACAGCGCGCCAGCCTATGTGCGCGCAGGCGGCGGCCGAACGAACCAATCGTCAGATCGATATGCCGCCACCGAGCGGACAGGGTGCAGCCACGAGGGAAGCGAGCCGGTGACCGCGCCGAAACGCATATCCAAGCGTCGCATCATCATTTCCAATCGGCATGATCATTCGTTAACTTCATGCACTGTTTAAAAGACCTGCAGGGAGAGCCCGTGAACCCAGTCGAACCCAAGCCCGGCCTTGTCACGCTGCCGCGCCGGCGCCTCATCAGCGGCGGCGCTGCAATGGCAACGGCCGCTTCGCTGGGGCTGCTGAGCCGCCGCGCCTGGAGCGCGCCGCGCAAGCTGACCTTCGCCTGGAATGCCAACGCCTTCTGCCTCTCGCCGGTGCTGGTGGCGCTGGAGCGCGGCTACTTCGAGCGCAACGGTCTGCAGGTGGAGCTGGTCAACTACACCGGCTCGACCGACCAGCTGCTGGAGTCGCTGGCCACCGGCAAGGCAGACGCCGCGGTCGGCATGATCCACCGCTGGCTGAAGCCGCTGGAGGCCGGTTTCGACGTGAAGATCGTCGGCAGCTCGCACGGCGGCTGCGTGCGCTTGATCGGCGCGAAGACCGCTGGCGTCACCGACCTGAAGAAGCTCAAGGGCAAGACCATCGGCGTGAGCGACCTGGCCAGCCCCGGCAAGAACTTCTTCGCCATCTTGCTGGCCAAGAACGGCATTGACGCCGAGCGCGACGTGAACTGGCGCCAGTACCCGGCCGACCTGCTGGGCGTGGCGGTGGACAAGGGCGAGATCCAGGCCATTGCCGACGGCGACCCCAACCTCTACCTGCTGGAAAAACGCACGCCCGGCATCTACACCGAGCTGGCCACCAACCTTTCTGGCGAATACGCCGACAAGACCTGCTGCATCATCGGCGCCCGCGGCGAGCTGGTGCGCAAGGAGAAGCCGGTGGTGGCCGGCCTGGTGCGGGCCATCGTGCAGGCCTCGGACTTCGTGGCCGACAACCCGAACGAGACCGCCGAGATCTTCCACAAGCACGCGCCCAACGTTGCCACCGAAGACTTGCGCAAGCTGCTGGGCACGCTGACGCACCGTCACCATCCGGTGGCGCAGGACCTGCAAAAGGAAATCGAGTTCTACGCCAACGATTTCCGCTCGGTGGGCGTGCTCAAGCAGAGCACCGACCCGGCGCGCTTCGCGCAGCACGTCTACTACAACGCACTGAGCTGAGCGCCATGGCACTGCTGCGCATGTTGGATCAGTTCTATGGCCTGCCGGGGCCTTCAGGCACTTCTTCGACGGCTGCTTCAGCCACACCCGCGAAGCCGGCCTCCCTGCCGGCCACCGAGCCGGCGCTGCCGGCAGCCGGACGCTGGCGCGTGGGCCTGCTCGCTGCGCTGGCCTGGGGCGGCCTGGCGGCGCTCACGCTGCTGTGGCCCAACCAGGTCAGCGGCTTTTCGGACTGGGCCTACACCCGCGAGTTCGGCTTCGTGGCCGCTGCGGTGGGCCTGCTGTTGCTGGCTGCCGTGGGCCTGAATCCGGCGAGGGCCAGCCGCTGGCGCGTGGCCGGGCCGTGGCTGGTCGCGTTGCCCTTGCTGCTGGGCCTGTGGCAGGTGTTGACGGCCAAGCTGGCCGTGCTGCCCACGCCGTTTTTCGCGCCGCCGCAAAGCCTGGCCGAGGTCTACATCGACGACTGGAAGCGCCTGGGCGAAAGCACCTGGCACTCTGCCCTGCTGCTGGTGCAGGGCGTGAGCATTGGCGCGGTGGTGGGCTTCCTGGTCGGCGTGTCCATCGGCTGGTCACGCCAGGTGGGCTACTGGGTGCACCCGGTGATCCGCTTTGTCGGGCCCATTCCGGCTTCGGCGCTGCTGCCGCTGGCATTTTTCTTCTTCCCGTCCAGCCACGCCGCGGCCGTGTTCCTGATCGCGCTGGCCACCGGTTTCCCGGTCGCGGTGCTGACCTGGTCGGGTGTGGCCAGCGTCAACAAGCAGTATTACGACGTTGCCCGCACGCTGGGTGCATCCGAATGGTTCCTGGTGCTGCGCGTGGCCATCCCGGCTGCGCTGCCGCAGGTCTTCGTCGGCCTGTTCATGGGTCTGGGCGCGTCGTTTTCCATCCTGGTCACGGCCGAGATGATGGGCGTGAAAGCCGGGCTGGGCTGGTACCTCAGTTGGGCCCAGGGCTGGGCGGCCTACACCAACATGTACGCCGCGCTGATCGTCATGGCGCTGCTGTGCTCCGGCCTCATCACGCTGCTGTTTGCGGTGCGGGACCGGGCGCTCTCCTGGCAGAAAGGCACCGTCAAATGGTGAACGCCGTGATCGACATTGCCCCCGTGGCCAACACATCGCCCGCGCGCGGCGCCCGCATCGGCATCGAGGGCGTCAGCCACCGCTTTCCTGGCCACGGCGGCAAGCCGGCGTTGCCGGTGCTGGACGGCATCGACCTCAGCGTGGCGCCTGGCGAGTTCGTCGCGCTGCTGGGCCCCAGCGGCTGCGGCAAGTCCACGCTGCTGCGCCTGGTCGCCGGGCTGGAGCCTGCGAGCATCGGCCGCTTGACCCAGGACGGCCAGCCCATCACGCGGCCGGACCCGTCGCGCATCGTCGTCTTCCAGGACCCCACGCTCTACCCCTGGCGCACCGTGTGGGACAACGTGGCGCTGGGCCTGCAGGCGCGCGGCGTGCTGCGCGCGCAGCGTGGCCGCGTGGACCAGGCGCTGGCGCTGGTGGGCCTGAGCGAGTTCGCAGGCGCGCACCCGCATGCGCTCTCGGGCGGCATGGCGCAGCGCGTGGCGCTGGCCCGCGCGCTGGTCAACGACCCCAGCCTGCTGGTGCTGGACGAACCGCTGGGCAAGCTGGATTCACTGACCCGGCTGACCATGCAGGGCGAGCTCTCCGAGCTGTGGCAACGCCAGCGCTTCTCGGTGCTGCTGGTCACGCACGACGTGGAAGAGGCGCTGTTCCTCGCGCAGCGCGTGGTGGTGCTGAGCCAGCGGCCGGCGCGGCAGGTGGCCGAGATCGCGGTGGACCTGCCGTACCCGCGCCACCGCGGCGACGCGCGCCTGGCCGCGCTGCGCCACCAGGCCCTCCGCGCACTGGGGCTGGACGCGACCTGGTGAGCCCTGGCAGCAGTGACTGGCTGCCCGCCTGGCTCGCGCTGCTGGAACAGGCGCAGCAAGCGCTGCTCGCGGCACTGCACACGCTGGGCCTGGCCGCCGAGCTGAACGGCCAGCCGGCCTGGCCTTTTGCGCAGCGGCTGGCGCTGGAAGTGCTGGCCATCGACCGCGGGCTGGCGCGTTCGCTGCTGCTCGCCGTGCTGGTACTGGCGCTCACCCTGTTGCCGGCCTTGGCGGGCTTGCTGTGGCGCCGCGCCCGGCGGCCCTTGTGGGCTGGCGCGCTGCTGGGCTTGGCAGCGGGCCTGGCGCTGTGGCCCTGGGGCCAGGCCTGGCTGCTGTGGGCGCCCGCCGTGCCCAGCAGCTTCCAGCAATCGCCCGGTGGCTTCAGTGCCGCCGCCATCGTGCAAGGCGCGCAGCTCTACCAACAGCGCTGCGTGGCCTGCCATGGCGCCAGTGGCAGCGGCGACGGCCCGCTGGCCGCGCAGCAGCCACTGTGGCCGCCCAACCTGAACCGCGGCCTGCTGGCGCGGCGGCGAGAGGGCGAGCTGTGGTGGCAGGTCCAGCACGGCATGCAGGACACCCAAGGCCGCCATACCATGCCCGGCTTTGCCTCCTCCGTGTCGCCTGGCGAAACCTGGCAACTGCTGGCCTACCTGCAGGCCCAGGCGGCCGGCCAAACGCTGCGCGAGGAGGGGCGCTGGCGGCTGCCGGTGGCCCTGCCCGAGATGGCGGTGCGCTGTGACAACGGCCCCACACGGCCGCTGCGCAGCTGGACCGGCCAACGCCTGCGCCTGGTGGCTGCAGGCCCGTCCCTGCGCGAAGACCCGCGCTTCATCACCATTGCCGTGCCGGCACCCGGCCAGCCCGCCAATGGGGCCAACTCGGCAGCCTGCCAGGCCCAGGACCCGGAGGCCTGGGCCGCGCTGGCCCGCATTGCCGGCGTGCCGCCCACCGAGCTGGCCGGCACCCAGTTCATCGCCGACCGTCAGGGCTGGCTGCGGGCGCGCAGCCAGCCGGGCGCAGCCGGCTGGCGGGCAGACGACCTCGTCTGCCGCGCCGAGGCTGATGGCGCCTCAAACCGCGGTGCGCCGGCCGACGCATTGGACCAACTCATCGCCCGCATGGACGCCGAGCCGGTCCGGGCCGTGGTGCCCGGCACGCCGCACCTGCCGTGATCGCTCACCGGGAAACACAGGGCCGCCCCAAACGTTCTCATCCCCGCCGGGGCTGTGCGCATGGCGATGAACTCGGCCGTGTCTTCTTTATGCAGCCGGCCGGGCTTCTCTCGCCTGTTGGCCTCCGATGAATGTCTGCTGCTCGCGGCGATGGACTCACGCTGTCGACCCGTTGCTGTCCTCCGACTCGCAAACTTCGGCGCCAGAAAGCAGTCGCTCGCCGTTGAAACTGAGCTGCGGACCGAGGCCTTCGAGGGCTGTCGGCTCGAACTATTGGCTACGCGGTTGCCTCATATGCGTGAGAGCAGGCGTCTTGCTTCTTCTCGTTCCGCCTCGCACAGCGAATCGTCAGCAAGAACAAGGCAGAGATAGCTCTTGGCGGTCTCCGACTCCTTCGGACTTACGACATACAGTTTCGCAAGTTCCAGGGCTGCGCTATTGTCGCCGGCACTTAAAGCCTTCTCGAAGCACCCTCTAGCCTCAAGAAGGTCTCCTTTCATTCGATATGTGATTCCGAGATTGAATTGCGCCATCGTGCTGCCAGCCTCGTAGGCTTTGGTTTCCCATTCGATGGCCTTGTCGTAGTCACAACAGTCAATTCCCTTCCCCAAGGTGTAAAGCAGCGCCAATCGAGTCATGCAAGAGGCATCTCCAGACTTGGCTCCGGCAGTGAACTCTTCGAACGCTTGCTCAAAGGAGCCTTGCTCTTCGAGTGCATCGCCTCGTTCGAAATGGGAATCAGCGGGTAAGTCCATGAGACACCAAACTTTGTAATCGGGCGACAAGACTGCTGCGTAGCCGACCCTGAAGTCGTCGGCCGCTCAGCGCCATCGCGATGCAGCCAGGTCCAGGATGAAGGATCGTGTGTTGATCGTCGAGATCTCGTCATCGCCCACTTGCGACAGCACCTCACCGCCAGTCACGACAATCTCGCCATTTCCAACCAGAACGGCACGGTGCCCATGAATCCAGCCCGGGCGCTCGCTCGCGACCGAAATGCGTTCAATGCGCCAGTCGTGAGTGCTCAGCGCGAACACCGGCGTCGTTCCATAGGCGCGGTCGCCCTGATAGCCCAACGAGCCGATCACGATGATGCGATCGCCCACGAGAGTCGCCGTATGGAAGTCAGTCGGTGGGAATAGAGATTCCGGATAGCCGAAGATCTCCAGGCGGCCATCGAGATGGTGGACGAAAATGTCGTTGTAGATGCAAAAGTCGGGATCGTAGCCATCCTCATGCTCGCCAGCGATTTGCACGACGCGGCCGTCCGGCAGCATTGTGAGTGACTGTCCCATCCGGTTTGCACACCAAACGGGCCTGGCGCTGTCAAATGTGTCCACGCCAAAGTGATTGGCGGCTTGGTAGCCAGTCAGCCCCGAGCGCACCATCGCGAGCCAGAAAGGCACTTGCATAGGCTGCGCATTGCACTGACCGAAACGACGCGTGCGATCGCGCTCGAAGTCGACCAAGCCCAGTCCTTCGAACGGATTGCTTGGGGTTCCAGCCGTTGCCTCCAGGAACAGGCGTTGCTGTTCGTGGCGCAAGGCGGAGGGATCGGCTCCAGCCTCCAGCAAGCGGATCGCCATCGCGCGAGATTCAACGCAGCCGAGCGCAGGAAAGCCGACCTGCTCGTGATTCGGATCGGCACCGACGGATAGCAACAGCTCCACCATCGCGTGGTCGTCCGCTTCCACCGCGTCGAGGAGCGAGGTGCTGCCGCCCTTGTCGGTCGCATCCACCTTCGCGCCTCGCTCGAGCAGCCAACGGACGACGTCCGTGCGCCCGGACATCACCGCATGAAAAATCGGAGGACGACCAACGTGATCGGTTGCCTGGCGTTCTGCTCCTGCCTCAAGGAGCGTTTCGGCTACGTCGAGTCGTCCCAATGCAAGTGCAAGCACATATGGCGTTCGCGACCACCGATCCCTTTCCTCCAGCTCATTCGGATAGAGCGACGCACGGGCTCCAACATCCTGAAGCGTGCCAAATGCAACTTCCCGGCACAGCGTTGTCCAAGCCAGCAGGCCCCCGGGTGCTCCGATCTCCAGCAAGGCACGAACTGCGTCAAAACGGCATTGCCGCGACAGGACGCTCAGGGCCGACTCGCCGTGCGAAGACTGGCCATCGAGACGCACACCGTGCGCAGCCAGCAAACGAAGGAGGTCTGGCATCTCGTCGTCGCGAGTCGCGCCCCATCCGAACGCCACTGTCTGCATCGCATCGTAGCCATGCTCGTCACGAAAGCTAGCCACGTCGGCGCCCGCACCTATCGCAGCTTGGATCTCGGCAAGCGTGCCGGCGCGAAGAAGTTCTCGCAGGGAAGAGCCTGCAATGGAAGGAGTCGGCAGATTCGACATTGCCTGGACGTCAGTGCTGATGCTCTTGAGCATACCGTTCGGAGACGTTCGACCAGGCTCACCGGAAGCGAACGCTCGACAACGTCAGCTCCTAAACAACTGCCGCCTCACGATGCCAAGCGTGATCGTCACGCTCTCGGCCCGATGCAGGAGTCAGCGCGAAGCATGGATGAGCGTCTACAGGTAGCACTCTGGATCATCCGCCACGCGCTCGAGCAGCAGTCCCTGTGTGCCGTCCTCATGGATGCGCCGCCAACCTCCTGGCACTGCGATGAACTTGGCCTTCGGCGGCTTGGCCATGAACTCCGGGACGAGGCCAATCCCGCACAGGTCGCAATACAGCCCTTGAATAAATTGCGCGGAAGCTCCCGATTCGGCGAACTCGGGCTTCAAGTCGGTCACAGAGAGGTCACCCGCGCACGAGCAACCGACTCGCCGCGCATCGCCTGCGCGAGCGGGATCGGGAGGATCGATCAGCACGAGCTTGGGCTTGACGCGATGCACCGATTTGCAGCGGGGACATGCCTCGACGGGATCGTTCCACGGTGCCATGGTTCAGGGAGTCGCCAGTGATGTTTCGAAAGCTCTCTACCGCGACCGCGCCGCTATCGGCCTACTAGAGCCGACCCTCTGCTGCGTGCTCGGCCAGTTTGAATTTGCCTACTCTCGTGCCGCACCAGAATTCCTGCTGAGCGACGAAGCTCACGATGGTGCTCGCGATCTTCATCCCGCCGTTTGCTGATGGTTCGATCGGATTGGCGAAGTCTGTCGGCAGGGTACAGACTGCTCTTAGATCAATGACGTCAAGACTGCGCGCCAGCGCAGCTTGCGAAATGACATCGTTGAAGACTGCGAGAGCGATTTGGGCGCGTCGATTGAAGTCTGCATCTGGAAAGTTGCCGCTGTAGACAGTGCAGACCGTCAAGGGAAGGTCAAGCCGAAGGCACGCATCCAGCGCGGAAGAATATTCCGCTTCGAATTGGTCCCTGATGTCGGCCATCAGCCGAAATGCCTCCGCTGTTGACGAGACCGGAGTGTCGAGAACTTCGGCGACCAAAAGCGCGTTGTTGCCGCCTACGCTGAGCACCAGGTGCGTAGCGTCCGACGGAACCGACGCCACTTGAGACTCAATATCGTTGGCAGTCGAACCGTCAATGGCGCGCAGGGAGGCGCGCCAGCCTGAGGGCAATTTGCTCCCGAGCTGCGTGGCAACGTCAGGGGCACCCTGCGTGTATGAGATGTTGTCGAAGACTGAGTCGCCGAGCAGAACGATGTGGGACATGGCGTCCTCGCGCGTTTTGAGGCACACATTGTCAATCTTCCGGCGACTGGCATTTCGAAAGCCGCCGTTCGCGACCAGCCGCTTCTGGCGTCGATCGAGTCGGTGAACTGCCGGGTCCGGTCATCAGGGCCCTTTCAACCGGCTGCCGGCAGCACCTTGAAGCCATGCGTGCCATCGCTCGCCAGCTGCGCCACCAGGCCGAACTCCCAGTCCAGGTAACCCTGCATCGCTTCGCGCGGGTTGTCGGTGCCTTCGTAGGGGCGGCGATAGCGGTCGGTGCGCGGGCTGGCCAGGCGCTGGGCGCCAGTTTCGGCCGGCTGGCCGGCGGTGAACCAGGCGGTGTTGCCGCCTTCGAGCACCAGCACCGGCGTGTCGGTCTCGCGCGCCAGGTCGGCCGCCGCAAAGCGTGCCAGCTCGCTGCTGCCGCAGGTCAGCACGATGCGGCTGGGTGGCTGCGGCAGCGCCGCGGCGATCTGCGGCAGCACGGCCGGCAGCTCGGCGCGCAGCGCCCACCAGGCGCCAGGAATGTGGCGCTGCACATGGCGCGCACTCGCCGTGAGGTCGATCACCACGGTGCGGCCTTCGGGCAGCGCCTCGGCCAGTTCGGCCACGCTGATGCTGGGCACCGCGGGCGAAGGTGTCTTCGGTGGCCAGGCGCTGCGGTGTTCGAAGCGAGCCCGGGCGACATCGGCCACGTAGGCCACGTCCCAGCCCATCTGGGCCAGCCAGTGCGCGGTCATCGGCGCGCGCACGCCGTCGTCGTCCACCAGCACGATGCGCGCGCCGCGCACCGGCGCGAACACGTCGGTCTCCTGCACCAGTTGGCCGCCCGGTGCGCTGCCGAAGCCGGGCAGGTGGCCGGCGGCGAATTCCTCGGGCGAGCGCACGTCGTAGCGGTAGACGGTGCGGCCCAGCGGGTCCGGCGCCAGCAGCGCAGCTTCGTCCAGCCGCTGCACGCCTGCGCGTGCGGCCAGTGCCTGTGCGGCCTCGCGGGCCGCGGCGCGGTTGCTGCGGTCCACCGGGCCGGCCTGCTTGGCTTCGCCGTGCGCCAGCTCGAAGCCGGCCAGGGTCCAGCCGATGGTGCCGTTGCGCAGGGCCGCCACCGGGTTGGGAATGCCGGCGTTGATCAGCGACTGGGTGCCGATCAGGCTGCGCGTGCGGCCGGCGCAGTTGACGATGACCTGCGTCGTTGGATCGGGCGCCAGCGTGCGCACCCGCAGCGCCAGTTCGGCGCCCGGCACGCTGATGCCGCTGGGAATGCTCATGGTCTGGTATTCATCGAAGCGGCGCGCGTCCAGCACCACCATGTTGGCGCCGCGGTCCAGCAAGGCCTTCACTTCTTCGGCCGCCAGCGAAGGCGTGTGCCGCTCGTGCTCCACCAGTTCGCCAAAGGACTTGCTGGGCACGTTCACGTCGCGGAACAGCTCGCCGCCGCTGCGCCGCCAGCCGTCCAGCCCGTCGGCCAGCAGCGAGACCTGGGTGTAGCCCAGGCCTTTGAGCTTCTCCGCCACCGGCAAGGCCAGGCTGCCGCCCTGGTCGTCATAAAGCACCACGGGCACCTCGCGGCGCGGCAGCCGCCACGGCGCATCCATCTCCACGCGAGACAGGCTCAGCTGCGCGGCAAACAGCGGGTGCGCCTGGGCGAACGGGTCTTCCTCGCGCACGTCGATCAACGCGATCTCGCGGCCGGCGCGCAGCGCTTCGCGCACGGCTTCGGGAGAGGTCAGGGGCAGGGCGTGGTCAGCGGGCATGCGGGGCTTTCGGGGCAGTTTTTGGATGGGATTCGGAAAGCATCAGTGTTCTTTGGACACGTCCCAGAGATTGGGCAGCCAGCCGTTGGAGTAGCCAGACACAAAGGGCTTGCGGCCGCCCTCGGCGGGGTAGACCGAGCGCCGCACCGAGCCGATGTTGGCGCCATAGACGTGGATGCTGATGGAGGTGCGGTCCGCGTGCAGGTTGCGCACGCGGTGCACGTCGCCCAGCGTGGGCGACACGGCCTCGACCTGGCCTGGGCTGAGCCGCACCGGCTCGCCGCTGGGGCGGGCGGTGCCAGCGTCGTCCAGCACGTAGCCTTGCGACTCCTCATCGCCGCGCAGCATGCCGATCAGGCCCCACACCGTGTGGTCATGCACCGGTGTGGCCTGGCCCGGGCCCCAGACGAAGCTGACGATGGAGAAGCGGTCCAGCGGGTCGGCGTAGAGCAGGAACTGGCGGTAGCGCACCGGGTCCGGCTCGGCCAGCTCGGGCGGCAGCCAGTTGTCGTGGCTGACCAGCCCGGCCAGCAGCGGCCTGGCCTCGGCCAGCATTGCAGGCTCGGGCAGGCGGCGCTCGGCCAGCCGCGTCAATGCGGCGATGAATTCGCGCAGCGGGCGCGGGTTCGGCAGCTCGGTGGAAGTCATTTTCAACGCTCCGTCTCGTTATGATGCAACGCCTCTTTCATGCTGATGCCACATGAAGTTAGAAGACCTCGAAGCCTTTGTTGCCGTGGTTCGCATGCAGTCGATCAGCGCGGCGGCCGAGTCGCTTCAGCTGACGCAACCCACCATCACCCGCCGGGTGCAGAACCTGGAAGAGGCGCTGGGCGTGGCACTGCTGGACCGCAACGTCAAGCCGCCGCGCGTCAATGCGATGGGCCGCGAGGTGCATGCGCAGTGCCGCGCCGTGTTGCGCGAAGTCACGGCGCTGCGCGCGCTGGTGGCGCTGGACACGCGGCCTTCCGGCAGCCTGCGCCTGGGGCTCACGCAGGGCCTGGGTGACCTGGTGCTGCCGGTCGCGTTGGCGCGGCTGCGCGAGGCCACGCCCGAGCTCACGGTGCAGGTTTCCGTCGGCTGGGCCGGGCAGATCGTGCAGCGCCTGGTGCATGCCGAGCTCGACGGTGCGGTGGTGCTGCTGCCCGAAGGCCACGCGCTGCCGCGGGATGTGCAGGGCGAGCCGCTGGGCGAGGCGGTGCGGCTGGTCGTCGTGGGCCCGCGTGGTGTGGCGCGCAAGTCCAGGCTGCGGCTGGCTGACGTGGCGCCGCAAGGCTGGGTGCTGAACCCTGACGGCTGCGGTTTTCGCGCCGGCCTGCAGCGCGCACTGGCCGCGCAGGGCGTGCCCATGGACATCCGGCTGGAAACCTTCGGCCGCGAGCTGCAGCTGCAAATGGTGGCCGAAGGCCTGGGGCTGGGCCTGGTGCCCGAGCCCTTGCTCACGGCCAGCGCCTGGCGCGAGCAGCTGGACGTGCTGCCGCTTTCCGACTTCCAGCCGCGCGTGGCGCTGTGGCTGCTGCACGCGCGGCTGCTGGGCAAGTTCGAGGCGCCGCTGCGGCGCTTCGCGGCCGACGTGGTCGAGGTGATGGGGCTGGGCACCAAGCCGGCGGTGCGCCGCCGGGCCTGAAACCAGGTTGCCGATCCGGTACTGCGGGGTCGGCATGGTTCAGCTGGCGGCCTGCAGCGCCGCGCGGCCAGCGGCGATGCAGGCGCTGTCTTCCTGCGGCGTGTGGATGCGGCCGCAGAGCACGTCGCGGTGGTAGCGCTCCAGCGGGTTGGCGCGCGCCATGCCGTGGTTGCCGCTGAGCTTCAGCGCGCGTTCCACCACCTCGATGGCGTTGCGCGTCACGGCGGTCTTCAGCAGCCCACTGTCGGCCGGCGACCAGGGGTGGCCGGCGTCGCCGTCGCGTGCGGCGGCGTCCAGCTGCAGCCGGTTGGCCTGCAGCAGCAGCTCGATCTCGCCCAGCGCCTCCTGCGCCCGTGGCAGCGTGGCCAGCGGCGCGCCCAGGCTGGCGGGGGCGCGGGTGCGCAGGAAGTGGATCAGCCAGTCGCGCGCGTTGAGCGCAATCGCGTCGTACAGCGCGCCCAGCAGCACGTGCATCCAGTGCTGCTGCTCGGCGTCCGGTGCGCGTGACCAGTCGGCCGGCTCGCGCAATTCGAGCGCATGCGAGGCGGGGATCAGCACCTGTTCCAGCAGCACGTCGTGGCTGCCGCTGGCGCGCTGGCCCAGGCTGTCCCAGGTCTTGACGATGCGCACGCCGGGTGCCTGGCGCGGCACCAGGAAGGCACCGGTGCGCACGGGGGTCTCGTCGCTGCGGCCCCAGACCACCAGCCAGCTCAGGCCTTCCACGCCGGTGCTGTAGAGCTTGTGGCCGGACACGCGCCAGCCTTCGGCGCAGCGCTGCGCCACCGTGGCCGGCAGCCCGCCGCGCGCGGGCGTGCCCAGCTCGGGCTCCACGCGCAGCGCGTTCAGCAGCGCGCCGTCGTGCACCACGCTGTGCAGCACCTGCTGGCGCAGCGCCTCGGGCCAGCCGTTGCCGGGGCGGGACAGCGCGCGCGTCTGCAGGTACTGCATGGTCAGCACCAGCGCGGTGGCCGGGTCGCCGCGCGAGACGGCGGCAATCACCTCGCGTGCCCGCTGCAGCCCGGCGCCGGCGCCGCCATCGGCCTCGGCCACGGTCAGCGCGAGCAGGCCGTGGCGCTGCAGCAGCGCGAAGTTGGCATGTGGGAAGCTGGCTTCGGCGTCGTGCACGGCACTGGTCGCGGCCAGCGTGGCGCTGAGCGCCTGCAGGTCGACCTCGGTGGCCCGGCTGGCGAGGGTTGCCGCCTTGGCGTGGGAGTCGGGCGCGAATTGGGCCGGTTCGGCGAGCAAGGTCATGGCGACTGCAGGGAAAACGAGTGACGCTGGCTGCGCAGGCTAGAGGCCTGCGCGAGGCGGGTCAAGCATGCGATATGAGCATGTTCATTCGAAATCATCATTTGATGTGCGCATGATCTAGGGCTAGCGTCCGGGTCCTGTCCAGACCCTTCTTCAGGAGACGCCATGTCGCTCGAGATCATCGGCATGATCAGCACGCAGCACCAGTCGGAGACGCACGCCCCGAGAGGCCCGGTGATTGACCGCGATTACACCCGCCGTTTCGCCCAGGCCCATGAGTCTGCCGGCTTCGACCGGGTGCTGGTGGCGCAGCACTCCACCGGCCCGGACGCCAGCCAGGTCATTGCCTACGCCGCGTCGGTCACCGACAAGCTGCAATTCCTGCTGGCGCACCGGCCCGGCTTCATCGGCCCTGCCTTCGCGGCCCGCCAGCTGGCCACGCTGGAAAACTTCACCGGCGGCCGGCTCGCGGTGCACGTGATCTCCGGCGGCTCGGATGCCGAGCAGCGCCGCGATGGCGACTTCCTCGACCACGACAGCCGCTACGCCCGCACCGATGAATACCTGCAGGTGCTGCGCCAGACCTGGACCTCGGACAAGCCCTTCAACCACGAAGGCGCGCTTTACCGCTACGAAGATGCGTTCTCCGAAATCAAGCCGCTGCAGCAGCCGCACATCCCGATCTTCTTCGGCGGCGCCAGCGAAGCCGCGCTGCGCGTGGCCGGCAAGCACGCGGACGCCTACGCGCTCTGGGGCGAGCCGCTGGCCGAGTCCGGCGAGCTGATCCGCCGGGTGCGCGGCGAGGCGGCGCGGCATGGCCGCAAGGTGCGCTTCTCGGTTTCGTTCCGCCCCATCATTGCCGACACCGAAGCCAAGGCCTGGGCCCGCGCCGACGCCATCCTGGCCGAGACCCGCCGCTTGCGCGCGGCCAGCGGCGCCGGCCAGGGTACGCCGCTGCAGAGCGAAGGCGCACGCCGGCTGCTCAGCGCGGCCGAGCGCGGCGACGTGGTCGACGAGCGGCTGTGGACGGCCATCGCCCGCGAGTCCGGCGGCCGCTCGAACTCGACCTCGCTGGTGGGCACGCCCGAGCAGGTCGCACAGGCGCTGGCGCGCTACATCGACCTGGGCGTGGGCACGCTGCTGATCCGCGGCTTCGACCCGCTGGAAGACGCACTCGACTACGGCCGCGAGCTGATCCCGCGTCTGCGAGAGCTGGCCGCGGAGCGCGAGGCGCGGGGGCAGGATTTGCACAAGGAGGCGGCATGAGTGCGCCCGCCCGGCCGCCCGAAGGGCGCGCTCGCGTCCCTCTCGGAGGGACCCGCGAAGCGGAGGGTGCTCCAGTGAGCCCCGCCCGGCCGCCCGAGGGGGCTCATCCCCGCTTGGCGGGGCCGACCGTAGGTCGTGGGGTGCGCCAATGAGCGCCGTACTGAACGAAGCGCCGGGGCTGCAGGTCGACTTTGACCCGCTCGAAGGCCTGGCCGTCAACACGCCGCCGCGCCAGCACTTCTGGTGGGATGAATCCGCCGTGCCCGCGCGCAACGTGGCGCAGGAGCGCCGCCACCGCCAGGAGAAGCTGGCCATCACCTTCCGGCTGTTCGCGCGCCAGGGTTTCGACGTCGGCCTGGCCGGCCACGTGACCGCCCGCGACCCTGCGCTGCCGGACCACTTCTGGGTCAACCCGTTTGGCCTGCACTTCAGCCGCATCCGCGTGTCGGACCTGCTGCTGGTCAATTCGCGAGGCGAGATCGTCGTCGGCCGCGGGCCGCTGAACCAGGCTGCCTTTGCGATCCATGCCGCGATCCACGAGGCGCACCCGCAGGTCATCGCCGCGGCCCACACCCATTCGCTGCACGGCAAGGCCTGGTCCACGCTGGGCCGGCTGCTGGACCCGCTGACGCAGGACGCCTGCGTGTTCTACAACGACCACGCGCTGTTCGACGACTTCACAGGCGTGGTGTTCGAAGAGGACGAGGGCCGGCGCATTGCCCAGGCCATCGGCACCCGCAAGGCGCTGATCCTGAAGAACCACGGCATCCTCACGGCGGGCCCCACGGTCGAGGCGGTGGCCTGGTGGTACATCGCACTCGAAAACGCCGCCCGCACCCAGTTGCTGGCCGAAGCCGCCGGCACGCCGCAGCTGATCTCGCCGGAGGTCGCCGAGCACACGCATGCGCAGATCGGCCGTGCCACCGGCGCCCGCCGCGCGTTCGACAGCCTGGCTGCCGTGCTGGTCGAGGACGAGCCGGAGGTGCTGACGTGAACGGTGACATTGGGCGCCGTGCTTTGCTGCAGGCGACGGGCGCCGGCGCCGCACTGCTGGCGGCGCCGGCCTTCGTGCGCGCCGCCGGCAAGCCGGTGCTGAAGGCGGGCGACCAGAAGGGCGGCCTGCGCGCGCTGCTGGAATGCGCCGACGAGCTGAAGAACCTGCCGTACGAGATCCAGTGGGCCGAGTTCCCGGCCGCCGCACCGCTGGCCGAAGCGCTGAACGCCGAGGCCGTCGAGCTGGGGCCGATTGGCGACGCGCCGCTGATCTTCGCGCTGGCGCAAGGCGTGCGCATCAAGGCTTTTGCCGTGAACCGCAGCGATGCCTATGGCACCGCGGTGCTGGTCAAGACCGACTCGAGCCTGCGCACCGGCGCGGATCTCAAAGGCAAGAGCGTCGCGACCAACCGCGGCTCCATCGGCCATTTCGTGACGCTGCGCACGCTCGCCGCCGCCGGCCTGCAGCCCGGCGACGTGCAGTTCCGCTTCCTCGCCCCGTCAGACGCCAAGCTCGCGCTGGTCGGCGGTTCGGTGGACGCCTGGGCCACCTGGGAGCCCTACACCGCAGTGGCCGAAACGGTGGACAAGCTGCGCGTGTTGAGCAATGGCCGCGGCCTGTGGTCCGGCCTCAGCTACATCGCCGCGACCGACACCGCGCTGCGCGACAAGCGCGAGATCCTGGTGGACTTCCGCGCCCGCACCGAACGCGCCCAGCGCTGGGCCAACGCCCACATCGGCGACTATGCGGACGCGCTGGCCCGCATCGTCGGCATCCCCGCACCGGCCGCCCGCCTGGCCTATGAACGCCGACAGACCCGCTACCTGCCGATCGACGCCGCGTTGATCGCCGAGCAGCAGAAAACGGCCGACGTCTACTTGGACGCCGGCCTGCTCGCCAAGCGGCTGGCGGTCAGCGAGACGTTTGTCAGCGTGTGAGGCGTCGGGCGCCTGCGTTCGAGATCGGCTTGAGCACCGCGTAGGTCTCCGAATCCTGGTTTTGGCGGGTGGTGTTGCGGACCTGCGCCAGGATGTCGCCCTGGTCGTTGATGGCCAGCGTGAGCTCCACCACCCAGCCGGCGGCCTGGGTGTCCGCGCTCAGCAGGCTGGTGAGCAGGGTCGGCACGCCGTCCTTCCAGATCACCGCCCTGCCGTCGCAGGAGCCAACCGGCAGGTCCAGGTTGTTGATCGCGCTGACGCTGCAGCCCTGGTACTGGGCCGTGGCCAGCAACTCCAGCTGGCCGGCCTTCCAGAGCATGGGCATTTCGGTGTCGCGGCCGAAGTCGATGTAAGAGCCGGCCGCCGTGCCGTGGTCGTTGATGTCATCGAAGATGGAACCGGTGAGACCGGCCAGTGCCGACATGTCCTGCAACTGGCCATCCTTCCAGACCATGGTGCTGTAGTATCCATCGCTGCCAAAGCCGAAGCCGATCACCCAGCCGTTGGCCGCCGTGCGATAGGCTTCCGGGAAGCTGACACCGGCAGGCGCGGGCAGCACGGTGGGTGGCAGTGCGGGGTCGGTCCACAGCACCGGCTGCTGCACGCCATTCTTGTACGCCAGGCCCACCGCGTGGCCCTGGCTGTCCACGTCCAGCGCCATGCAGCCACAAGGCTCGCCGGCCGGCGCGAAGGAGGCAAAAGGCGTGATCGAACCATCGGGCCGCCACAGCACGCTGATGCTGCGGTCGTACGCATAGGCCACCATGTAGTTGTTCTGCGCGCTGAGCCTGGCCATGTCGAACGACCATTGCTCGGGGTTCTTCAGCACCTTCGCGCGGCCGTTGGTCCACAGCACCGGGTAGTACATGGACTCGTTTTTCCTGCGGCCCGCGCCCGATGCCACGCCGGCCTCGTCGATGGCCTCCGGCCAGGCATAGGCCAGCTTGCCAAACGGCGCCAGCACTTGCAGCGTGTAGGTCTGCGCGCTGGCAGACTGCGGCGCGCCCAGCAGCGCAGCGGTGGCGGCAAAGCTGGCCAGAACGGTGTTCGAAAACAATGACATCGGGAACCTCCTTGATGTTTGAAAACAGAGGCTGCCGACGCTTGTACTACTGCGGTGCGTTGCCGGCAGCGGCGCGATCGTAGTTCGATCCAGCGCGCGGCCGACGGGGGCCCCCTAGAACCCGTGGCGGGTCGCGACAGGGCTTGATGGCGATGGCGGACGGGCCGGTGTCAGGCCGGCAGCCGCATCGGCATCTTCTTGTGGCATTGCGGGTAGCCGGTGCAGCCCCAGAACGGGCTGCCGTCGGTGCGGCGGGCGCGTTCGGTCATCTTCTTGCCGCAGCTCACGCAGGTCGGGCGCCAGTAGTCGTTTTCGAGCGCGAGGGTCAGCAGCAGTTGCTGCTCTTCGGGCGTGCGCTGGGTGATCAGCGCGAGCAGGCGTTCGCTGTCCAGCAGGTTGATGCGGTGCTCGCGGGCGAAGGCTTCGGCTTCGGGGGTGAAGCCTGAGGTGGTGGCGAACTGGCCGCGGCGCACGTCGCGGGCGGCCATGGTGCCGCTCAGCGCCTGCAGCCGGTCCACGCCAACGCGCCGGCCGTGCCAGTGCTTGCACTGCACCACGCTGACCGGGCGGCCGGGCTGGTGACGCGAGTACAGCCAGAGGTCCACGCCGTCGTCGTCGGCATGGGACTTGGACCGGGTCTCGAAACCGGCCTGCTGGAACAAGGCCTCGACCACGGCTTCGAAACGCCGCCATTCAATGGCCTCGAAGACGGCCACGCTCCAGGCAGTCGGCCGTTCGGGCACCAGGCTGGCGGTGGCGGGCAAGGTGCCGGCGACGCGGCGCGGGCTCAGCTGGTTGCGGGTGGAAACGCTGCCTGGCGTACGCGCAGGCGCGGGAGGGCGGGCCTGCTTGGGCGGCAAGACGGAAGCCGGGGCGGGTGGCAGGGTGGACGGCGGTTCCGCGTGCCGGCTCTCCACGCCGATGCCGGGGCCGGCTTCCTCGAACAGCGAAGGTTCGACCCGGTCGCCCTCGCCGCGTTTGCGCGAGCGGCGGGGCGCGCCGTCGCCCATGCGCTGGCCGTCCCATGGGCTGACGCTGGCGCGGTGCTGGTAGCGCAGCCACAGGAAGCCCGCAACGCCCAGCGCGAGCAGCCCCCAGCCGACGGGCGCTGCGCTGGCGAAGGTCGGTGCGTAGGCTGTCTTGCCCAGCAGCAGCGGCAGCAGCGTGAACAGCAGGCCCAGGCCGGCGACGACGATGGCGGTGTCCTGCTGCCGCCTGGCGCTTCTTGCCTGTTGTCGTTTCGACGAATGCTTGCTGGCCACTGGCTTGTCCTACTGCTGCTGCGCTTGCGTGTGCGCAGCCATGATAGGGGCAGCCACTGGCCGCTGGCAGCCCCCAAAGGACGGGCCAGCGACCGCCGGACCCCGCGGCCCGACCAGTCGTTCAGAAGATTTCGGGCACGATCATCTCGTCCGGCACCGGGTTGCGCGAGTAGTCCGCATGGCGAACACGCGCGGGCAATTCGACCGGCGGGTGCGGCACCTCGCTGTAGTCGAATTGCGACAGCAGGTGGGTCATGCAGTTCAGTCTGGCCTTCTTCTTGTCCACCGCCTGCACGATCCACCAGGGCGACTCGGGGATGTGGGTGCGCTCCAGCATGACTTCCTTGGCCCGCGTGTAGGCCTCCCAGCGGCGGCGCGACTCCAGGTCCATCGGGCTCAGCTTCCACTGCTTGAGCGGGTCGTGCATGCGGCCCAGGAAGCGCAGGTGCTGCTCGTCGTCGGTGATCGAGAACCAGTACTTGATCAGCTTGATGCCCGAGCGCATCAGCATGCGCTCGAATTCGGGTGCCGAGCGGAAGAACTCTTCGTACTCGTCGTCGCTGCAAAAGCCCATCACCCGCTCGACGCCGGCGCGGTTGTACCAGCTGCGGTCGAACAGCACCATTTCGCCGGCGGCCGGCAGGTGGGCGGCATAGCGCTGGAAGTACCACTGGGTGCGCTCGCGGTCGTTGGGCGCCGGCAGGGCGACCACGCGGCAGACGCGCGGATTCAGCCGCTGCGTGATGCGCTTGATCACGCCGCCCTTGCCAGCGGCGTCGCGGCCTTCGAACAGGATCACGACCTTCTGGCCGGTGCTGGCGACCCAGTCCTGCAGCTTGACCAGCTCGCCCTGCAGCTGGAACAGGGTGCGGAAGTACTGGCGGCGTTCGTCGCGGCTGGCGTCGGTGTCGGCGGGGCGGGTGCCGTCGACGTCCAGGCTGGTGAAGCTGTCTTCGGATTCGAGCTCGAAGGCTTCGTCCAGGCTGTCCAGCATGTCGGCTTCGATGCGGCGAATCAGCTCGCCATGGTCGGATAAAGGCAGGGCCATGGGCGCTCCGTGGGTAGGATGGGGACGGCCTGGCATGCTCGGCTGCATGCGTGTCGGCACTGTGACAGGCGGCCGGGCCGTCGCGCCAGTGTGACAGCCCGGTCCGCTCGGGCACCGGCCTCGCATCGGACCGGCACCATGCGAGGCCGCCAGCGCTGCTTTTACCGATCCCAGGATTCCCGATGAACCCTCGTTACGGACCCGACGAAAAAGGCCTGATCTGCGGCTATTTGTTCGCACCTGGCCAGCCCGGCCAGCCCATCGGGCCGGACCAGGCGCTGGTCTGGCTGACCGGCAGCGACCAGGCCAGCCGCGGCGAATTCGTCTGGCTGCACTTCAGCCTGGCCGACGCGGCGGCCGAGCCCTGGCTGCGCGAGAACCTGGACCTGCGCGACGAGTTTTTCGAGGCGCTGCACCAGGGCTCGCGTTCCACGCGGCTGGAAGACGTGCAGGACCAGCTGCTGGCCGTCATCAACGACGTGGCCTACGAATTTTCGTTCGACCCTTCTCAGATCGCCACGCTGTGGCTCAACGTCGACCGCCGGCTGCTGGTCAGCGCCCGGCTGCATCCGCTGCGCTCGATCGACCGGCTGCGCCAGGCCGTGCGCCAGGGCGAGCAGTTCGCGTCGCCCGTCGCCTTGCTGACGCATTTGCTGAACGACCAGGCCGACGTGCTGGCGCGCATCGTGCGCGACGCAGCGGTCAAGGTCGACGACATCGAGGACGGTCTGCTGCACGACCGCGTGCGCCACACCCGGCGCGAGCTGGGCCAGTTGCGCCGGGTGCTGGTGCGGCTGCAGCGCCTTCTGGCACCCGAGCCGGCGGCGCTGTTCCGCCTGCTGCGCCAGCCTCCGCGCTGGATCGCGCAGGACGACCTGGAGGAACTGCGCCAGTCGACGGAGGAGTTCTCGCTGGTGATCCGCGACGCGGCGGCGCTGCAGGAGCGCATCAAGCTTCTGCAGGAAGAAATGGCAGCGCTGGTCGACGAGCGCACCAGCCAGACGCTGTTCACGCTGACCATGGTCACGGTGCTGGCGCTGCCGATCAACATCACCACCGGCTTCTTCGGCATGAATGTTGGCGGCATGCCGCTGTCCGACAGCCCGCACGGCTTTGCGATCACGGTCACCGTGGTCACGGTCTGCACGCTGATCGCCGCGTGGATTGCGTTTCGGCGCAAGGATTGAGGTGCCTCATCAGGAGGCTTCGACAGGCTCAGCCCGAACGGGAGTTTGTGCTCGGGCTGAGCCCACACGCCGTTCGCCGTGAGCCCACGCTCCGTTCGCCCTGAGCTTGTCGAAGGGTCCATGACCCGTGCCAAAACCCTTCCGTTCGCCCTGAGCCTGTCGAAGGGCTTCGTGATCAATGCTCAGTTCATCCGAACTTCAGCATCCTTGCCCAGCTTCGGCTGCTCGCCAGTCACGGCCGCCTTGGCCATCTTGTAGAGCTGCACGATCTTGCTGTCGTCCACGTCCCAGTAGTGGGCATGCGAGATGCGCACTTCGATCAGGGCCACGTCCGGGTCGTCCACGCCGCCCTTGAAGTAGGCGTCGTTCAGCTTGGACCACAGTTCGCGCTTCTTGGCCTCGTCGGTGCTCACGCTGGCAACGCCGGAGACCGAGACGTAGCTGTCGTCGCTCGGGTTGGCATAGCCGATGTTGACCTGGGGATCGGCCAGCAGATCGCTGACCGAGTCGCCACTGCGCGACATGAAGAACCACAGCCGGTCGTCCTCGTCGATCTTCTTGTTCTGCGTGGTCATCGGCCGGCTATGCAGGTGGCCGTTGGCATGGCGGGTGGTGAACAGGCCGAACTTGGTGCCCTTGATCAGCGACCAGAGTTTTTCGCGCGGATGAGTGTCGGTGGTCATGGTTTTGCGTCCCTTGGCTTGGGCGCGCCCGGTGCGGGCACGCAAGACCGTCAGGGTGCCGTGCAAGGCTGGCCACGCGTATCGGTTCAGCAGCCTATGGCGCGTAGGCGCAGGCCTGCATGCCAGGCAGTTTGCCTTGCCGCGTGCTGCCTGCCCGGACGATGCCCGCAAGGCGCAAAGTGCGAGCGAGGGCCTGTTAACGCTACGGCAACGCGCCCCCAGGCCCTAGCGATAGTCGTGTTCGTGCTGGTCCTTGGCCGCGAGCAGCAGCACATCGAACTCGCGCACCGCGAACAGCACGACGCAGCCGCCGTGCCCGAACGGGATGATCAGTTCGCGGAATTCCCGGTGTTCGTCTGAGCGGCGACAGGTGTGCGGCGAGAACGCGAGGATGCCCATGGCCTGCTCCACCGCATCCCGGAATCGGAACAGGCACATTTCGTCAGGTGTGTGGCTGGCCAACTCTCGCAGGATGATGTGTTCTTCCAGGCGCTCGATGTCCTGCTGGAACGTGAGGCTTGGAACGAGCCGGTAGCGACCATTCACTCGGCGGCCTGTTGGTTTCTGGCCACCACTGCTTCACGGATGCGCTTCTGCGCCGCCTCGGCGCGCTGCTTCATGCCCGCGAGGAAGTCCTCAGCGCTAATCAGTTCTTCACCCTGGTCGGCCCGACGCAAGGCCCGCTTCGCGCGCGCGGCGGAAGCCTGCAACTCCGCGCGGAATTCGACCTCACGGCAGACCGCGTTCTCGATGAATTGGGTCAGCGTCTCGCCTTCTCGTAGCACAGCTTCCAGGCTGGCCTTGGTCTCGGGCTCGACTCGGATGGGGGGCAACGTGGCGGAGCGGCTCATAGACCAACTGTATAGCAGTTGATATACAGAAGCAATTTCAGCGGGCTGGGATCCCGAACAAAGCGGTACCGCAAATTCATACCTGCCCAGCTACTTGCCGGTCGGCTCGTTGTTGCCGAGTGCTCCGGCCCCACGGTTTCTGGATTGTCTTGTTGGCACTGAAGTGCTGCGATGTGTCAGCACTTGCTTGATGTAGAAATGGAAGACCCTAAAGCCCCTCTAAAGCCCCTCTTGCAAGCAAGAGGACTGCAGGATGGCATCGCCCGGCGAGCCAAGCCAGGCCAAACAGCCAAGACGAGGCTGAACCAGCGCAACCGGACCATCAACAAGACCCGGGCGCGGGTTGAGCACATCTTCGCCGGCCTGGCACAGCAAGGCGGCAAGTGCGTGCGGGCGATGACCCTGGCGCGCAACGCGCTGGCGATCACGATGCAATGCGGGGCGTACAACGCGCGCAGGCTGGTGTGGCTGTCAAGAGCGGAAGTCCGTCTGCACGGCCTGCTTGAGGGCTGAAATGCCCGTCGCGGGGCATGGCGACGGGTGGAAACGGGCTGCTGATGCCCGACAGTCGGTGTAACTGACTCGCCTCAGCCCGGACTCGGCAACTCCCGCGACTGCGCGAAGGGTTTCAGGAAGTGCCCAACAGCCTGCTAGACTCAATGCCACTCATAGTCCATCTTATTCAGCCCATGCTGGTACCTCGCTGGCTGGGGACTTACGATCATTAATTCTAAATCAGGGCATTCCAATGTTCATTCGAAAACTCTTCACCGGCCTTACCCTGGCCGTCACGTATGTCGGATCGGCATTTGCCGCTGCCTCGGTTATCGCGCCTCCACCTACTGGGCTCTATCTGTCCCCCATCGTTTACGACGGAACCTTGTATGGCCCCACCGATCCGTCAGCAGGCTGGAACGCCGGCCAATTCGGCAGCTGGGCGAATGCCAACCTCCCAGCGTTCTCCGGTGGGGTCAGCGGTAACGCGGCACAGCGCGTCGAGTACCGGGACACCTACTGGGTCATGGCCCAGAATGGTAGCGGACTCCCGTGCTACCCGGCCGCTAAGTCAGAGTTCGACGGATTCTTCGGTGTGAACCTCAAATCGGCCTACTACAACTCGGTGTATCCAGGGTATCCGCAGGTGGGGACGAGCAGCCCCCCACTGTCCCAGATCACCAAGTTGAACCACACGCTGGGTGTCAAGTGGAAGTACTACCAAACCTACGACACCACCTGCTCGGTCACGCGAGGCCAACTCATCACTTCGCTGACCCTGAAGAACATCGTGGACAACACGACGCTGTTCTACCAGGTCGTACTGGGTAAGTTCGATGGGACCCCGGCTGGTAGCGGGTACTTTTTCTCCGATGGGCCGGCGACATGGGGGTTTGCAGACGCAGCGACATATTTCGGTCAGGAGCCGTTCGTCTTCAATACTCACAAGGTATTTTCCTTCAACTTCGCTGCTCGCCTGAAGCAGATCCTCCGGCTTTGTAAGACGACGAATTCCGATGGAACCTGCGCTGTCTACCATTTTCCAGACCGAGACCCGGCGCATTGGATTGTGAATAACCACTACCACGGACAGGTTCTGTGGGGGCATATCAACGCGACTACTGAGTTCGACAACTTCAGCCTGACCTACGAGTAACTGCAGTCGCCGGACACTGACGACCAATCCGCACACTTGGGGAATCAAAGCGGAGCCCGTTTTCCGGGACGAAAAACAGATGCCTTGGAGCTTACAAAGCGCCGGGGCCGCCCTGTTTCGCGGCTGGAGGCTTGATCGGAAGCGACGGAATGTCTTAAATGCCCGCCGGCCAAGCCAGTTGCCAGTCGGCTCGCTGGGCAACCGCTTCAACCAACCGCGCATTCGGCTCATCATTGCCCAGCGCCCAGGCCCGTGCATCTTCAGCGCTGCGCCCATGGCGCTGGTGGCGGGCAATCAATTGCGCCAGCCGCTGTTCCTGTGGCACGGCGATGTGCCAGCACTCGTCCAGCAGCGGGCGCACGCCGGCCCAATGGCCGCTGTCCAGCAGCAGGTAGTTGCCTTCGACGATGAGCAGTGGCAACTCGGGTGGCACGGCGAGTGCGCCGGCAATGGGTTCTTCGATCTCGCGGCGGAATTCGGGCGCATAGACGGTTTCGCCGGCGGCCGGCGTGCGCAGGCGCTGCAGCAGCGAGACAAAACCTGCCGCGTCGAAGGTGTCCGGCGCGCCTTTGCGGCTGGCGCGGCCCAGGCGTTCCAGCTCGGCTTGGGCGAGGTGGAAACCGTCCATCGGCACGACCTGGGCTTGGTCGCCCAGTTCGGCGAGCAGCAGCGCGGCGACGGTGGACTTGCCGGCGCCCGGTGGGCCGGCCAGGCCCAACAGTTGCCGGCCGCCGCGGGCCAGCAGGGCACGGGCGCGTTGCAGGGCTTCGGCCGGGAGCTGCATGGTCAGCTCACCTCGTTGCGACGCGGCAGGTCGGCGCCGCGGCGTGAGCAGGTGATGGCCGCCGCGCGGGTGGCCAGTGCGAGGATGCGGGCGGTCTGCTCGGTGCTCAGGCCGCGCACGCCGTCTGGCGTCAGCAGGCCCATCTCGTTCAGCGCGGTCAGCAGCATGGCCTGGAAGGTGTCGCCAGCGCCCACGGTGTCGATCACGTCGACCTTCACCGGCGCGGCCTTCACATGGCCGGCGGCGGACCAGGCCTCGGCCCCCTCGCCGCCGCGGGTGATGACGACCAGCGCAGCGCCGGCCTGGAGCCAGCCTGCTGCCAACTCGGCCAGCGGCACGCCTGGGTAGAGCAGGCCCAGGTCCTCGTCGCTGACCTTCAGCAGATGCGTGCGCGGCACCATCCAGTCCAGCACCTCGCGCCAGCGCGCCAGATCCGGCTCGACATTGGCGCGCACGTTCGGGTCATAGGCAATGACGCTGCGCAGGTGTTCGCGCTCGACCAGCGCACGTTGCGTGCTGCCGGTGGGCTCGATGACCATTGCGTACGAGCCGAAGTGGTAGGCCTGGGCGGCGGGCTGCGCGGCGGCCACGCTGTCCAGCGCAGACAGTGGCAGCTGGTACTCGGCGGCGCCGTGGGAATAAAACGCGTAGTCCGGCACGCCGCTGGGGCGCACGCCGACCAGGCTCAGCGTGGTCGGCGCATCGGTGCGCTGCACGAGGCTGGTGTCCACGCTTTCAGCTTCCATCGCGGCCATCAGCCGCTCGCCGAGGAAGCCGCGCGAGATGCCGCCGAAAAAGCGCACCGGCTGGGCCAGCCGCGCGAGACCGATGGCGACGTTCAGCGGCGAGCCGCCAATGCGCGCGTCCAGCGTGTGACCGGTGGCGGTGCTGCCGAGGTCGAACACGTCCATCAGCGCTTCTCCGCTGACCACGATCATGGAAATCTTCCTTTGCTTGCTGGCCCGCGGGCCGGGTTGGGAACGAGGCGAATTGTGAAGACAGCCCGCGGGCCCGACACGGGGCACACGGGCCAACGATGACGGGGAAAACGCGGTGACCGCTGGCGGCGACCAGGCGTAGAACGGACAGCGCGACGGGACCGCCATGCCCGGGGCTCGGGGTCGGCCGGCGTGCCGCTGACGCGCCGGCACGGCAGGTCCGCAGCATGCCGCTCGCGTCGCGGCGGGATGCTAGTGGTTTTCCATTAATCAATCTACTTGATTTATTTATCGACTGTTTCCAGAATCCGCTCCACAACAAGCCGCGCCGCCATTCGGCGTTTTTGCCCCAGGAGACCCATCCCGATGTCCTGCTTCCGCTCCGCTCCCCTGACCACGCTGGCCGTTGCCGCCTGGCTGTCGCTGGCTGCCTCGCCTTCGCTGGCCGAAGACGCGCCGGTGATCGGCCTGATCACCAAGACCGAGACCAACCCGTTTTTCGTCAAGATGAAGGAAGGCGCGGCCGAAGCCGCCAAGGCCAAGGGCGCGAAGCTGCTGACCGGTGCCGGCAAGGCCGATGGCGACAACGCCGGCCAGGTCACCGCCATGGAGAACATGGTGGCCGCTGGCGCCAAGACGATCCTGATCGTGCCCAGCGACAGCAAGGCCATCGTGCCGTCCATCAAGAAGGCGCGCGACAAGGGCGTGCTGGTGATCGCGCTGGACAGCCCCACGGATCCGTCCGACGCCGTGGACGCGCTGTTCGCCACCAACAACTACCGGGCTGGCGAGCTGATCGGGCAATACGCCAAGGCCGCGCTGGCCGGCAAGCCGCCGGTGGTCGTCACCCTCGACCTGTTTCCCGGCCACCCGGTGGGGGCGCAACGCCACAACGGCTTCATGAAGGGCCTGGGCCTGGCGGCGCCGGAGGCCAAGAGCAACGAACTGGGCAAGGGCCCGGAAATCGTCTGCATGGCCGACAGTTATGGCGACCAGGCCAAGGGCCAGACCGCCATGGAGAACTGCCTGCAGAAGGCGCCCGGCGTGAACCTGGTCTACACCATCAACGAGCCCGCCGCGGCCGGTGCCTACAACGCGCTGAAGAAGGCCGGCAAGGAGAAGGGCGTGATCATCGTCTCGGTGGATGGCGGCTGCCAGGGCGTCAAGGACGTGGGCGCTGGCAAGATCGCCGCGACCAGCCAGCAGTACCCGCTGACCATGGCGTCCATGGGTGTCGAAGCCGGGGTGGACTTCGCCAAGACCGGCAAGAAGCCCAGCGGCTACACCGACACCGGGGTGGTCCTGATCGCGGCCAGTCCGCAAGCGGGCGTCAAGAGCATGGCGGTCGACAAGGGCCTGGAGCTCTGCTGGGGCAAGAAGTGAAGATGGCGCCCCCTGACCTGCCGCTTCGCGGCAGGCCCCCCGAGGGGGTCAAGAAAGCTTGGGAGCGGCCCTGCGCTTCCTTGAGATCGCGCCGCTGCGCGCAGGAGACCCCGCGATGAAACCCAACCCGACCGCCGCCGCAGCGGCGCCCGCCAATTCACCTGCCACCGGACCGACCCTGGTCACGACAGCCCCGGCCGCACCGGCAGGCACCATCGGCAGCCATCTGCCGCCCGGGCTGAACCTGGCCTCGCTGGGGCCGTTCATCGCGTTGCTGATCGCCTGCGTGTTCTTCGCCACGCAAAGCCCCATCTTCCTGACCGCCGGCAACTTCTCGCTGATCCTGCAGCAGGTCGCCGTGGTCGGCGTGATCGCCATCGGCCAGACGCTGGTGATCCTCACGGCCGGCATTGATCTGTCCTGCGGCATGGTGATGGCGCTGGGCGGCATCGTGATGAGCAAGCTGGCGGTGGACGCCGGCCTGCCGGCACCGCTGGCGCTGCTGGCCGGGCTGGTGGTGACCACGCTGTTCGGCCTGGTCAACGGGCTGCTGGTCACGCGGGTCAAGCTGCCTTCGTTCATCGTCACGCTGGGCACGATGAACATCGCGTTTGCGATCACGCAGCTGTATTCCAGCTCGCAGACCATCACCGACGTGCCGCCGCTGATGACGGCGCTGGGCAACACCTTTGCCATCGGCGGCACCGAGTTCGCGTGGGGCACGTTGCTGATGCTCGCGCTCTATGGCGTGGCCTGGTTCGTGTTGCGCGAGACGGCCGCCGGCCGGCATGTCTATGCCGTGGGCAACAACCCCGAGGCGACGCGCCTGGTCGGCATTCCGACCCAGCGCGTGCTGCTGGTGGTCTACGTGACGGCCGGCTTCTGCTATGGCCTGGCCTCGCTGCTCAGCGTGGCGCGCACGGGCGTGGGCGACCCGAATGCCGGCCAGACCGAGAACCTGGACGCCATCACCGCGGTGGTGCTGGGCGGCACCAGCCTGTTCGGCGGGCGCGGCGTGGTCATCGGCTCGCTGATCGGCGCGCTGGTGGTCGGCGTGTTCCGCAACGGGCTGACGCTGATGGGCGTGTCGTCCATCTACCAGGTGCTGGTCACCGGTGTGTTGGTGATCCTTGCGGTCGCTGCCGATCAACTTTCCCGCCGAGGCGCACGCTGATGTCCACGTTTTCGACCCCGACCAATTCGCACATCGCGCCCACGTCCAAAGCCAAGATCGTGATGCAGGCCACCGGCCTGGTGAAGCGCTATGGCCAGGTCACGGCACTGGACGGTGCCGACTTCGAGCTGCGTGCCGGCGAGATCCTCGCGGTGATCGGCGACAACGGCGCCGGCAAGTCCTCGCTGATCAAGGCGCTCTCCGGCGCCACGTTGCCGGACTCGGGCGAGATCCTGCTGGACGGCCAGCGCACGGTGTTCAAGAGCCCCATCGACGCACGCCGTGCCGGCATCGAGACGGTCTACCAGGACCTCGCGGTGGCGCCGGCGATGACGATTGCCGAGAACCTGTTCCTTGGCCGTGAGCTGCGCCGGCCTGGCCTGCCAGGCACGCTGCTGCGCATGCTGGACAAGCGCCGCATGCTGGCTGAGAGCGCGGCGCGGCTGGCGGAACTGAAGGTCGGCATCCGCTCGATGTCGCAGGCGCTGGAGACGCTTTCGGGCGGGCAGCGCCAGTGCGTGGCAGTGGCGCGTGCGGCGGCCTTTGCGCAGCACGTGGTCATCATGGACGAGCCGACCGCGGCGCTGGGCGTCAAGGAAGGCAACATGGTGCTGGAGCTGATCCGCCGCGTGCGCGACAAGGGCCTGCCGGTGGTGCTGATCTCGCACAACATGCCACACGTCTTCGAGGTGGCCGACCGCATTCATGTGGCGCGGCTGGGCAAGCGAGCGGCGGTGCTGAATCCGAAGAAAATCAGCATGAGCGACACTGTGGCGGTGATGACAGGCGCGCTGCGGCCGGATCAATTGCCCGCCGAAATGCTGGCAGCTTGAGTTCTGTTTTCCCCTTTTGTCTCGCCCCTGAAAGAGCCCCTTGCCTGCGTTGACCGCCGACCGCGAAAGCTTTGCTGAAGCCGATGCCGAAGCCGCGACGGCACGTGGCGGGGACACCCGCCTGTCCACCCGCGGCTCCAACCAGGGCGGGCTGCGCCAGTACAACGAGCGCGTGGTGTTGCAGGCGGTGCGCTTGCATGGCGCGATGCCGGGCGCGGACCTGGCGCGGCTGACGGGGCTGACGGCGCAGACCGTTTCGCTGATCAGCAAGCGGCTGCTGGACGAGGGCTACCTCGTGAAGGGTGCGCCGGTGCGCGGCAAGGTCGGCCAGCCTTCGGTGCCGCTGTCGCTGAACCCGCAGGGCGCGTACGCGGTGGGCATCAAGGTCGGCCGGCGGCAGATGGACACGCTGCTGGTGGACTTCACCGGCGCGGTGCAGGCCCGCTGGTCCTGGAACTACGACTTCCCCGATCCCGACGAACTGCTGGCCGAGATCGGCCGCCGGCTGGCCGGCATCCGCCGCAAGCTGGGGCCGGGCGCGCGGGAGCGGGTTTGCGGCGTGGGCATTGCCGCGCCGCTGGCGCTCGGCGGCTGGCAAAGCCTGCTGGGCGTGGCGCCCGAGCTGGCTGCGCGCTGGGCCGGGCTGGACCTGCGCGAGGCCGTGGCCCAGCGCTGCGAATGGCCGGTGCTGGCGATGAAGGACACCGCGGCCGCCTGCGTGGCCGAACTGGTGGCCGGCCGCGGCCGCAGCCTGCACAGCTTTCTCTACGTGTTCGTCGATACCTTCATTGGCGGTGGCCTGGTGATTGACAGCCACTTGCGCACCGGCGCCACCGGCAATGCCGGCGCGGTCGGCTCGATGCCGCTGGGCCCGGCTGGCAGCGGGCCGCAGGGCGCGGCCGGTCAACTGCTCAGCGTGGCTTCATTGAACACCTTGCAGCAAGCCTGGTCTGCCGCGGGATTGATGACTGCGCTGGGCGAGCAGTCGCTGCAGGCGCCGTGGCGCAGCGTGACGGAAGCCTGGCTGGCGCAGGCGGCACCGGCGCTGGCGCATGCGATCCAGAGCGCAGCGTGTTTGCTGGACCTGGACGGCGTGATCATCGATGGCGTGTTTGACCGCGCGCTGCTGGCCGCGCTGATGCGCGCCACCGAAGCAGCGATGCGCGCCCACAGCTGGGAAGGCGTGACGCTGCCGCCGCTGTTCGAAGGCGGGGTGGGTGCCGATGCCGGCGCGCTGGGCGGCGCCCTGCTGCCGCTGCACGCCAACTTCGCGCCCGACCGCGAGCTGTTCCTGAAGGAATTGACGGCCTGAATCAGGCCCTGGCCGCGGCGACCGCGCTGACCGCAGCCCGCAGCCCGAGCAGGTAGCTCTCGGCACCAAACCCTGCGATCTGGCCCTTGGCGATCTCGGCGAACACCGAGTGGTGGCGGAAGGCTTCGCGGGCATGGATGTTGGACATGTGCACCTCGATGATGGGCGCCTTCAGGATCGCCAGCGCGTCGCGGATGCCGTAGCTGTAGTGCGTCCACGCGCCGGCGTTGATGACGACGGCGTCCACCGCGTCCCGGAAGGCCTGGTGGATGCGCTCGACCATCTCGCCTTCGTGATTGGTCTGGAAGCTGGTGACCTCGGCGCCAAGTTCGCTGCCCAGTGCCTGGAGCTTGGTGTCGATCTCGGCCAGGGTGGCGCGGCCGTACTGGGCCGGGTCGCGCTGGCCGAACATGTTCAGGTTGATGCCGTGCAGGACAAGGATGTTCATGGGCGCAAGCCTACACGCTGCCGAGGCCTCGGGGTCTTCCCTTGATCAGCGCAGGAATTGCCGGTTACGGCGAAGTTACATCATGCAACGGTCTTGCCACTCACCGACACGAAAACCATACTGCGCCGGCGACAAGCAACGCCCGCGGCAGCGCGCTGACGGGCGACAACAACAGGAGACATTCGGACATGGCAGGCAAGGGCGTTTGGGGGCTCTGGTGGGCCGGCGCGTGGGCGCTGGCAGCCAGCGCGGTGGCGAGCACGGCGGCAGCGGCAGACCTCACGGTGCTGCAGGTGGCGCCGCTCACGGGCGTGAGTGGCGGGCTGGGCTGGCACATGCAGGTTGGCGCGCAGGTCGCGTTCGACTCGGTGAACGCCGGGGGTGGCATCAACGGCCAGCGCCTGCGGCTGGTCTCGGTGGACGAGGACCCGGGCCACGTGGCGAACCAGGTGCGTGCGCTGACCGAAAAGGAGAACCCGGTGGCGATGCTGGGCATGGTGCGCAGCGCCACGCTGGACGAGCTGCTCAAGCGCAACCTGCTGCAGAGCCTGCAACTGCCGGTGATCGGCGTGGGCTCGGGCGCACTCGCGGTGCACCGCCAGCGCGACCCGCTGGTCTACCTGACCCGCGCCAGCCATGGCGACGAGCTGGACACCGTGTTCCGCCAGATGGAGACCATGCAGACCAACCGCGTGGCATTGCTGACCACCGACGACAAGGATGGGCTGGAGCTGCAGGAGCTGGCCAAGGAGCTGGCGGCCAAGCACGGCATCAAGCTGGTCGCCATGGCCACGCACCCGGCTGACACGGCGATGGTCGAAGAGGCGGTGCGGGCCGTGCAGAAGGTGCCGCACCAGGCGGTGGTGCTGGCGTCCAACACGGCGGCCGTGGCCTACTTCTGCAAGCTCTACCGGCAGGACAAGGGCAGCGGCCAGCTGGTGGCGCTGTCATCTGCCGAGGCCACGCAGCTGGCCCAGGTGGTGGGCAAGGAAGCGGCGCATGGCGTGATGATTTCGCAGGTCGTGCCCAACCCGCGCAATGCGCGCGTCGAGCTGATGCGCGAGTTCGAGGCGGCCTACCGCAAATACGGGCCGCAGGACATCGAGCCGACGCTGACGATGACCGAGGCCTACGTCAATGCCCGCGTGCTGATTGCCGCGCTGCAGCGCATGCCCGGCACGCCCACACGCGCCGCGCTGGCCAAAGTGCTGGCCGCGGGCGACGTGATGGACCTCAGCGGCTACCGCATCGCGCTGCACCCGGAGCAAGGCCCGCGCCGCAGCACCTCGGTCTCGATGATCGACCGGGACGGCCGTGTCGTGTACTGAAAACAGGTGACGGCACCCCCAGTCTGACCCCTTGGGGCGCCGAGACGTGGCGCTCATACTCGCCCCCTTGGGGCGCTGTGGCTTCAGAAGCATGGACGCTCCACTGTTTGCGCTGGTTGGCAACGGGAGGAGACCCATGCTGTACACGATTCGAACGCTGGCCTTGGTGGGCGCGGCCTGGCTGCTGTCGCCCGCGGCCTTCGCCGGCACTGCGCGGCTGGACTGTGGCGGCAATGGTGGCCGCTACGACGCGGTCTACAGCGCCGACCGGCTCTATGACGCCAGCAACGGGTCTGGTGCCATTGGCGGCACCGCCAGCACGCCCTCGCTGCTGTACTACGGGCAGGTGATCGAGAACACCGCTTATTCGCCGCTGGTCAACAGCGTGCGCGAAGGCGCCAGCGAATACCGCTTCGACGTGGCCAACGGCAGCTACCTGCTGACGATGCAGTTCGTCGAGCTGCTGCAGAACGGGCCCAACCTGCGCAAGTTCTCGGTGCTGGCCGAAGGCGTGCCGCTGCTGCAGGATTTCGACCTCTACGCCCGCTTCGGCCGCAACTACGCGGTGACCTACCAGTTCGCCGTCACCGTGGCCGACGGCCAGCTCAACGTCACCTTCCCGGCCAGCATCGGCCAGTCCACCATCGCGGCGATCTCGGTCCAGTCCACCAAGGCCGACACCCGCGCGCCGAAGACGCCGGCCTCGGTCGCCGCGCTGGGTGGCTACTACCGCAACATCGTCACCTGGCCCGATTCGACCGAGGCCGACCTGGCCGGCTACCTGGTGAGCCGCGCGGCCTCGTCCGGCGGCCCGTACACCACGCTCACCGCCCAGCCGGTGCCGAGCAGCCGCTACTTCGACGACGCGCTCGCGCCGTTCACCGCCGGCTTCTACAAGGTGGCCGCGGTGGACGTGTCCGGCAACCAGAGCGCCTGGTCCGCGCCCGTCTCGGCTGCGCCGCTGGACCGCACGCAGAGCATGCTGCCGGCCTTCCAGCTGACGATCCCGGCAGACCAGTACGCCATCCTGCAGGCCAACCCGGACTCGGACTACGTCACGGCCGACTTCGCCGGCGACAACCTGCTGTTCCCCGGCATTGGCGTGAAGTTCCGCGGCGCCACCAGCCTGAACAACCAGAAGAAGTCCTGGAAGGTCAACTTCAAGAAGGGCGTGCCCTTCCAGGGCCGCGACAAGCTGATCCTCAAGGCCTCGGGGCTGGACACCACGCAACTGGCCGAGTGCCTGTCTGCCGCGCAACTCGCCGGCGTGTCCACGCTGTTCTCCAGCTGCAGCTTTGCGCACCTGGACGTGAACGGCGAGTACCTGGGCCTGTTCAGCCACCTCGAAGACGTGGACGACGACTTCTTCAACGCCCGCGCCATCAACCCCAAGGGCCAGCTGCTGGAAGCGCAGGACGTGGTCGCGTCCAACTTCCGCGTGCTGGACGACTACTCGACCGCCTGGGACGACCACAGCGACAACGACGACGGCTACCCCGCGCTGGCCGCGCTGGTGCAGACGGTCAACGTGACCTCCGACGCCGACTTCCCGGCCGTCATCTCGTCTGTCATCAACGTCGACAGCTACCTGGACTACCTGGCCGCCATGCAGCTCACCGGCGACTGGGACCACGTGGGCCACAACTACTACATGTACCGCAGCCCGGACAGCCCGGTGTGGGAGCTCATTCCCAAGGACTTCGACCAGGCCTTCTACCAGACCACGCTGTCGCTGCTCAAGGGCGTGAAGACCACGCCGCGGCAATCGATCAACACCTACAACGTGCTGACCTCGCGGCTGCTCACCGTGCCGCTGTTCCGCCAGCAGTACGTCAACAAGATCGCCGAACTGCTGGCCACGCAGTTCACGCCGGCCATCCTGAACCCGCGCATCAACAGCCAGCACCAGGCCGTGCTGGAAGACACGCACCGCGACGTCTACAAGCGCTTCCGCGAAGACAACGCCGGCTTCGACGCCTCGCCCGCCGCGCTGCAGGATTTCGTGACCCAGCGCATTGCCTACATCAACGCCAACCTGGCCAGCATCTCGCCCAACCTGGCGCAGCCACTGCTGCTCAACGAAGTGCTGCCCGACAACCGCACCGGCATCGTCACCGCCGCCGGCAACCACAGCCCCTGGGTCGAGCTCTACAACCCCGGAAGCCAGGCCTACAGCCTGACCGGCCACTACCTCACCCACAACCCCGCCCAGCCCACGCTCTGGCCGTTCCCGGCCGGCACCAGCGTGCCGGCCCACGGCTACCTGCTGGTCTGGCTGGACAACCTGCCCGCCGCCGGTGAACTGCACGCCAGCTTCACCGCCAACCCCAAGGGCCAGGCGCTGGCGCTGTACGCGCCATCGGGCAGCAGCGTCACGCTGCTGGACACCATCGCCTGGCGCGCCCAGCCGGCCGACACGTCCTACGGCCGCCGCGCCAGCGGCTCGTCACTGTGGGGGCGGCAAACCCAGGCCACGCCGCTGGGGGCGAACAGCGGGCCGTGAGCCGGTTCGCCGTTTGCGCCCGGTCATGACGCCGGCCGCGTGGCCGGCGGAAGATGCAAAGGAATCAGGGCAGGTTGATCAGGCCTGCGACTTCATTGCATCTCACCGGAGACCCCATGGCGAGTTTTCTTGCGTCGACCCCTTCCGCCACAGAACCGCAGTCGCCAGGCGCCCCGCGCCGCGACCCCAAGGACACGCAGGTCTGGCTGGTGGGCGGTGGCGTGGCCTCGATGGCTGCCGCGGTGTTCATGATCCGCGACGCGGGCGTGCCGCCGGCGCACATCCACATCCTCGAAGAGCTGGGCCTGGCGGGCGGTGCGCTGGATGGCGCGCACTCGCCGGTGCAGCCCGGCTATGTCACCCGCGGCGGGCGCATGCTGGAAGAAGAGGCGTACCAGACGCTGTGGAACCTGCTGGAGAGCATTCCGTCGCTGGACGACCCCACGATCAGCGCACGCCAGGACATCCTGGACTTCAATGCGCAGGTGCAGACCGAGGCCAAGGCGCGGCTGGTGGGCGAGGGCGCGAAGATCCTGGACGCCGCGGCGCTGGGCTTCAACCTGCGCGACCGCATGGAGCTGATGCGTTTGCTGGCCACCAGCGAGCGAGCGCTGGGCGCGCGCCGCATCGACGAGCTGTTTTCCGAGCACTTCTTCGAGACCCACTTCTGGCAGATGTGGCGTACCACCTTCGCCTTCCAGAACTGGCACAGCGCCACCGAGCTGAAGCGCTACTTCCTGCGCTTCGTGCAGGAGTTCCCGCGCATCCACACCCTCTCCGGCGTGCGCCGGACCCGCTACAACCAGTACGACTCCATCGCCAGGCCCTTGCAGCGCTGGCTGGTGGCGCAAGGCGTGGACGTGCGCTTCGCAACACGCGTCACCGACATCGATTTCGACCAGACCGACCCGGCGCGCCGTGTGGCCACGCTGCTGCACCTGCACACGCGCAACGGCGCCGAAGCCCAGATGCTGACGCCGCAGGACGTGTTGATGGTGACCCTGGGCTCCATCACCTCGGATGCGGGCTACGGCGGTAACGACAGCGTGCCCGAACTGATCCGCGACCGGCGTGACGGTGCCTGGCGGCTGTGGGAGCGCATTGCGCCCAAGGCCCGCGACTTCGGCCGGCCCAACACCTTTTGCGGCAATGTGGACGAGCACAAGTGGGAGTCGTTCACGCTCACCCTGAAGGGCCGCAAGCTGCTGGACCGCATCACCCACTTCTCGGGCAACGAGCCCGGCACCGGCGCGCTGGTCACCTTTGTCAACTCGGCCTGGCTGATGTCCATCGTCGTGCCGCACCAGCCGCACTTCGCCGACATGCCGCCGGACACCTTCACGCTCTGGGGCTACGGCCTGTTCATTGATGCGGACGGCAACCATGTGCGCAAGCCCATGACGGCCTGCACCGGCCGCGAGATCCTGACCGAGCTGGTGCATCACCTGGGCTTCCAGGACGAACTGGCGGCCATCCAGGCCAGCACCGACATCACCACCGTGATGCTGCCTTATGCCTCTGCATTGTTTGCGCGCCGCCTGCCGGAAGACCGGCCGCTGGTCTGCCCCGAAGGCGCGCACAACTTCGCCTTCCTCGGCCAGTTCGTCGAAATGCCGGAGGACGTGGTGTTCACCGTCGAGTATTCGGTGCACGGCGCGATGCAGGCGGTTTACCAGCTGTTCGGCGTGGACAAGCCGATTCCGCCGATCTACCACGGCCTGATGGACCCCAAGGTGGGCCTGGCGGCGCTGGAATCGGCTTTTCATTGAGGCCATTTCCCGCGGGGCTTGATTTGGCGCCGCGGCTCGCCACATGGGGGCTTGGAGGACATCCATGAACCCCACCGGGTCCGACCCCGCCAGCCTGCTGGCCATGAGTGCCGTGCTGCTGGCGACTGCCTTGTTCGTCGCCGGCCTGCTGCTGCAGCCGCGCTGGCAGGCCTGGCGCCGCGCCCGCGTGGCCAGGCAGCCGTTCCCGCAGGCCTGGCGGCGCGTGCTGCGCAAGCGTGTGCCGCTGGTCGCCAAGCTGCCGGCGGACCTGCAGCTCAAGCTCAAGCAGCGCATGCAGGTCTTCCTCGCCGAGACGGCCTTCATCGGCTGCGCCGGCCTGAAGGTGAACGACGAGATGCGCGTGACCGTCGCTGCCCAGGCCTGCCTGCTGCTGCTGGGCCGCCCCGAGGCCGCGTTCGACCGGCTGCGCCAGGTGCTGCTGTACCCCGGCGCGTTCATCGTGGACCGCGTGCACAGCGGCGCGGCTGGCGTGCAGCGCGAGGAGCGGCGCGTGCTGTCGGGTGAATCCTGGCAGCAAGGCCAGGTCATCCTGTCCTGGCAGGACGTGCTGGCGGGGGCGGTCGATGCCGGTGACGGCCATAACGTCGTGATCCACGAATTCGCCCACCAGCTGGACCAGGCCAACGGCCCGGCGAACGGCGCGCCCCTGCTGGGCACCCGCGCCCAGTCCCGCCGCTGGTCCCAGGTGATGCAGGCCGAATTCGATGCAATGCACGCCCGGCTGGCCCGCGCCCAGTGGGCCGAACCCGGTACGCCCGAAGCCTCACCCGGCCTGCTCAACCCCTACGGCGCCACCGACCCCGCCGAGTTCTTCGCCGTGACCAGCGAAGTCTTCTTCGAGCAGCCCCAGGCGCTGCTGGACCAGCATCCGGCGCTGTACCAGGTGCTCAGCGAGGCCTACGGCCAGCATCCGGCCAGCTGGTGAGCAGCCGGCTCGGCGCGCTCACTCGGGCGCTCGGCCAGAGGAGATGCGCCGCCATTCACGTCGGGTGTCCAGCAGACCCAATACCGTGACGGTTTGCGCCATGTGGTCCGGCACGTAGAGCACCGCAAAGCCACGGTGATGCGTCACCAGCAAGTCAGGCATGGTCGAGTCCATCGCCGTGCCGATCGCATGGTTGAGCCTCAGGATCTTGACGACCTGCTGCTGCAAGTCGTCGATGAAGGCCAGGGTCTCATGTTCCGTGAAATGCGGATGTGGCTGCGTCAACAGATCCAGGATGTCCTGTTCGACAGCCTCACCAAACAAGACCTCGTACTGCGGAATCAAGCGGCGCTCTTCGGGCTGGCATTGGGTGCTTTCAGGCGTGCACGCACGCGGCTCATCAACTCGTCGCTGCTGATGGTGGGCAGTGTTCCGCTCTTCAGGCGAGCGTAGCGTCCGGCGCCTTCGGATTGCAGCCAATTGGCGACGGTGGTGTCGCGGTCGTCCAGCGCGAGGATGGCGGCCTCCAGCACGGCATCTGCATTGGGGTACAGGCCTGCGTCGACCTTGTGTTGCACCGAGGCGATGGCCTCGTCGCCGAGATTGAAAGTGACAGTGCGGCTCATGGCGGCGTCCCCGGTGATGTGTGCTGATCCTAACGCAGCACATCTCCGGCCGCCCACCTTGCCACCTGCTGCGCCACCCAGGCGGCGTCGTCCAGCGGCAGGTCATGCCCGGCAAGCGAGTGGACCTTGAGCGGCAGTTTCCAGGCCTGAGCCAGACGCTGCGAGCACGCCGGGTTGACCAGCCGGTCGGCGGCGCCGTTGAGCACCAGCATCGGCACGGTGGGCGCCTGCAGCGGCGCCCGGTAGCGGGCGGCCGCCCAGAGCTGGCCAAGCGTGTTGGCGGCGCTGACCGGGTTGGCGCGGCGCAGGGCTTCCCAGTGGGTCAGCACGTCGCGGGCGCGCAGCGGTTGGCTGGCGGCGAGGGCGCTGGTGAGGCTCAGCAATTCGGCTTCCCAGGCGGGGCCGGAGAGGGCGCGGCCGCGGGCGCTGCGCAGGCGCCAGAGCCAGCGCAGCAAGGCCAGCGGCACGGCGGGCCGCAGCCGGTGGTGCAGCGGGCTGAAGGGGCGCAGGCTGGTGTTGATCAGCACGGCGCCGCGCAGCTCCTGCGGGTGCCGCGCGGCCCAGTCGCAGGCGACCATCGCACCCAATGACAGGGCCAGCACGTGCACTGGGCCGTCGTTCAGCACGGGCTGCAGCGTCTGGCGCAGCGCTTCGGTCATTGCGGGCACGCGGCTCGGGCTGGCTTCTCGGTGGCGCACGCCGTTGCCAGGCAGTTCGGGCAGCAGCAGGCGTGCGTTGGGCAGGGCTTGCTGCAGGCGGGCCGGAAAGTCCCCCCAGTGGCCGGCGCCGCGCGTCAGGCCGCGCAGCAGCACCCATGTCGACGACGCGTTACAGGCGTTCATGCGCGCGGCGTGCGGTACCAGCGGTTCAGCCCCAGTTCCAGCTGGGTGTGGCGCTCAGTGGGCGCGGGCAGCCAGTGGGCATGGCCCAGCGTGGCGCGGGCGATGAAGTCCAGCCAGGCGACGTGCCGGCGCAGCACGCGCTGGCGGCGGTGTTCGATCAGCGGGTTGAACGCGCCATGCCGGCTGAACAGCTGGCGCGGGTTTTTCTTGACCCATAGCCAGGAGCCCATCTCCAGTGTGAGCGGCAGGAAGATGCTGCCCGGGTGCTGGCGCTGGCCCTGGTTGTACAGGTGATCCCACAGGTCGCCATGGGTGCGGTACTGCCGGCTTTGCGGCTCGAACACATAGCGGTGGTGCAGCTGCGCGCGGTCGAACACCTCGCACAGTGCATGCAGCTCGGGCAGGTGCTCGACAGGGCGCGCGGTGTGCGCGTACGGGAACCAGATGCGGTCGTGCAGGCCGAAGCCGGAATGGCAGTCCACCGCGATGCTGAAACCGCGGCCCAGCAGCTGGCTTTCCACCAGCGCGCACAAGGCCTGGCTCTCGACCTCCATGGGCTGGCCGGCCCGGCCGCGGTACCAGGGCAGCACCGGGCTGATGCGCTGGCCCGAGACCAGCCAGGGCACGGGCGGCTGCGCGTCCACCGGCGCGTTGCGCATCAGGTCCACGCCCCGCGGGTTGGCGCGGCTGCCACGCCAGTAGCCGCCGGGGTTGACCAGCGGCATCAGCACCAGCCGCATGCCGGCCAGCAGGTGGTGCAGCGTGTCGTCCCAGGCCAGGCGTTCGACCAGGCTGCGCAGGAAGGCCATGGCCACCTCGGCCCCAATGCGCTCCAGCCCGTGCACACCGCCGAACACGCCAAGCGCCGGTGCTGCCGGGTCGCTGCTGCCCATGCTCACGGCCAGCAGCGGGAAGCGCTCGCCGTGGCCGGCATCGATCTCCCCCAGCGTGTGCAGCGTCAGGTAGGGCGCGCCGTTGTCGACCAGCCGGCGGATCGCGGTCAGTTCCGGCAGCAGGACGGGCATGACAACTTGGGTGGCGACCACAGCATCGGCAACGGCATCGCGCGAGGGTAGGCCGTTCGTGTGTCATGCGGGTGTCATGGCCCGCGGACCAGTTTGACGCGGGGGTTTCACCGGGACTTCACGGGCACGTCATGTGATCTGACGACCATCGCGGCATTCAAGCATTTCCTCAGGAGTTGACCATGAGCTTTTCCCGTTTTGTGCTGAGCGCCCTGGCGCTGGCCTCGCTGTGCGCCACGGCCCAGGCCGCCGAACTCGTCGGCTACGCCAGCATGCCGGCCGACACCTTTGCCAAGGGCCCGACCGCCGGCCAGTTCGTCTCTTCGGCCAATGGCCGCACGCTGCCGCTGGTCGACAAGCAGGCGGTGCAAGGCTTCTCCGCCGTGCTGCCCGGCCCGGTCGCCGGCACCTACCGCGTGATGCCGGACAACGGCTTCGGCAACAAGGCCAACTCGCCGGACGCGATGCTGCGCACCTACACGCTGCAGCCCAACTTCCGCACCTGGGACGGCGCGGCGCTGGTCGGTGAAGGCCACGTGGTGCCGGTCAACGAGAAGACCGGTGCCGTGGTCGCCGCTTTCACCGACGAGACCTTCACCGCGCTCAAGGACCCGGACGGGCTGATCGGGTTCACCAAGGTGGCCGACCGGGAGTTCTACCCGTACTCGGGCACTGGCCCGGGCGCGGCCAACATCCCCGTGCCGCAGAAGGTGCGCGACGGCGGCTACCTGACCGGCAGCGACCTGGACATCGAATCGATGCGTCGCGACAGGAACGGCCACTTCTGGTTCGGCGACGAATTCGGTCCGTTCCTGGTCAAGACCAGCAAGAACGGCAAAGTGCTGCGCGCTGCCATCCCGATGGCCGGCGTGCAGTCGCCTGACAACCCCTTCCTGAACGGCGCGCAGCCCACGCTGAACGGTTCCAATGGCTTCGAAGGCATGGCCATCAATGCGGCGGGCGACCACCTCTACACGCTGCTGGAAGGCAGCGTGGTGGGTGACACGCCCAAGACCCTGCGCATCAACGAGTTCAGCGTGGACGACGAGGCCTACACCGGCCGCCAGTGGCACTACAAGCTCGATGACGCCGGCACCAACATCGGCGACATGACGGCGGTCAACGCCCACCAGTTCATCGTGCTGGAACGCAATGGCACGCAGGACCCGCGCTTCAAGCGCGTGTTCCTGATCGACCTGAACGTGGTCGACGCCGACGGCAATGTGCAGAAGACCGAGATCGCCGACCTGATGAACCTGGCGGACCCGCACGACCTGAACCAGGACAGCAGCCAGACCTTCACCTTCCCATGGGTGACGATCGAGGACGTGCTGGTGCTGGACGCCAGCACGCTGCTGATCATCAACGACAACAACTACCCGGGCAGCAGCAAGACCGCCGGCGTGCCGGACATCACCGAGTTCCTGCAGGTCAAGCTGGACCAGAAGCTGGCGCTCAAGGACAAGACGCCGCTGAACTGAAGTCCTGTGAGCCCCCAGGACCGGGCTGTGCCCGGCCCGCCCCCCCGAGGGGGACAAGGAAACTTGGGGCGGCCCGGCGTTTCCTTGGCCCTTGAGGGGAGGACGCCCACGCCCATGAAAAAGGCCGGCCCCGCTGCGAAGCGGGCCGGCCTTTTTGTCGTTGATTCAGATGCTCAGTTGACGACTGGCGGCGCCTTGGTCACGCGCACCTTGCCGCCGGTGGTGACGATGACCACCGCATCGCCAGCCTGCAGGTTCTCGTTGCCCTTGGCCTGCACGATGGCGCGGCGGTCGCCGTTGCGCAACTGGATCAGCAACTCCACGCCCTCTTCCTTGGTGGAGGAGCGCTCGACGGCATTGCCGATGGCCGCACCGGCCACCGCACCGATCACGCCGACGATGGCCGATTCGCGCGAGCCGCCAACGCCAGAGCCGGCCACGCCACCCACGACGGCACCGGCGGCGCCGCCCAAGCCGCTTTGGCTGCCATCGATGGTCACCGGTCGCAGGCTGAGGATGGTGCCGTCCTGCACGGTGGACATGCGCTGCGCGTCGCCGCGCTGAACGACGTCAGGGCTGGAGGTGGCGCAGGCGGCCAGTGTGGCCACCATCGTGGCGAGGATCAGGCGGGAAGCAAGGCGTTGCATGATGTATCGAGTGTGTTGAGCGGAACAGAACGCCTGCGGCCGAGGCGGCGTTGACAGGACTTGTCCAGGGCAGCGAGGCCGCCTGGAGCCAATGCGAATTGTGCGCGCCACCAGTGTCCCCGGCTTGAGCGCGGACAAGCGCAGGCGGGCGAGAAGTCTTCAGCGCTGGACACCCGGCAATGCACGCTGCATTGCCGGCAGGTGAGCGGAAGTGAAGACCTGTCGTGGCGCGGCCAGCGCCGGGCCGCTCCCAAGCGGCCGCGCACCGCTTGGCGGGTGGTTCGCGGTATTCCCGCGAACCGGCTGCGCCATTCAGCCTGCCGGGTAGAGTGCGCCCAGCACTCGGGGGCCGCGGGCGCCGGTCACTTCGGCGCGGTTGCCGGGGCGGCGTTGCATGAAGGCGCGGGCCAGCCAGGCGAAGGCGGCGGCTTCGACCTGCAGCGGTGGCAGGCCGGCGTCGTCGCTGCTGTTGACCATGACACCGGGCAGCGCGGCGGACAGCCGGCGCATCAGGTCGTCGTTCAGCGCGCCGCCGCCGCAGACCAGCAGGTCGGCGCTGGCCGGAGCGTGCTGCAGCAGCGCCTGCGCGGTGCTTTGTGCGGTGAACTCGGCCAGCGTGGCCTGCACGTCCTGTGGCGCGGGCAGGGCCGCGGCGTTGCCCAGGCCGGCGAGCTGGCGCATCAGCCAGCTCGCGTTGAACAGGTCGCGGCCGGTGCTCTTGGGCGGCGGCGCGGCGAGGAAGGGTTCGGCCAGCAGCCTGGCCAGCAATTCGGGCTGGACCTGGCCACCAGCGCTCCAGCGGCCGGCTTCGTCATAGGCCTGGCCCAGGTGCATCTGGGCCCAGTGGTCCAGCAGCGCATTGCCGGGGCCGCAGTCGAAGCCGCGCACCGGCGTGGCCGGGCCGCGGCTGCCGGGCAGCAGCGTCAGGTTGGCAATGCCGCCCAGGTTCAGCACGGCACGCGGCCGTTCGGTGCCGCCGAAGACCATCGCGTGGAAGGCCGGCACCAGCGGCGCGCCCTGGCCACCGGCGGCCACGTCGCGGCTGCGGAAGTCGCAGACCACGTCAATGCCGCAGCGCTCGGCCAGCAGCGCGCCCTGGTTCAATTGCAGCGTGTAGCCCAGGCCGTCGAATTCGCCGGGGCGGTGGCGCACCGTCTGGCCATGCGAGCCGACGGCGGCGACCTGGTGCGCACGGCAGCCGTGCTGGCGCAGCAGCTGCTGCACCACGCCGGCCTGCAATGTGGCCAGCGCGTTGGCGGCGAGTGCGGCGCGGTGCAGTTCGTCCGCGCCGCGCTGGTTCAGCGCCAGCAGTTCCTCGCGCAGCACCGCGGGGAAGGGCGCATGGGCGTGGGCCAGCACCTGCATGGTCGCGCTCTCGCGCTCGAAGCCGGCGAGCACACCGTCAATGCCGTCCAGCGAAGTGCCCGACATCAGGCCGATGTAGAGATCGGCGTTGTCCATGTTCCTCAGCTCGTTGCTTGGCAGCGCGGCGTCATTCGACGCGAGCGGTCTGTTGGCCACGCGTGTCGTTGGCCACGGTCAGCTGGATCTTGGCGGCCTGTGCCAGCGCGGTGAAACGGGCGCGCTGCGATGGGTCGAGCTTGATGGTCTCGGAGGACTTGGCGATCTCCAACGGGTCCTTCTGCAGGCCGCCCACCTTGAACTCGAAGTGCAGGTGCGGCCCGGTGGCCCAGCCGGTCATGCCGACGGCGCCCAGGCGGTCGCCCTGGCTGACGTGCTGGCCTTTCCTCACGTCGATGTGGCTCATGTGGGCATACAGCGTCGTGCGGTCACCTGCATGGTGGACCTGCACCACGTTGCCGTAGCCGTTCTGCTGGCCGGCGAATTCGACGGTGCCGTCGCCGACGCTGCGGATCGGCGTGCCCATCGGTGCACCGTAGTCCACGCCCAGGTGGGCTTTCCAGATCTTCTGGATCGGGTGGAAGCGCATCGAGAACCCGGAGGTCACACGCGAGAACTCCATCGGGCTGGCCAGGAAGCTGCGACGCTTGCTCTCGCCGTTCAGGTCGAAGTAGCCGCCCTTGCCCTCGCCGAACCACACCGCCTGGTGCGGATGACCGTCATTGATGAACTCGGCGGCCAGCACGCGGCCGCTGCCCTGGTTCCAGGTGATGGGTTCGCCGTCGGCCGTCAGGTGCTCGTAGACGACGCTGAAGGTGTCGCCCTTGCGCAGTTCGCGGCGGAAGTCGATGTCGGTCGAGAACAGCTCGGCGATCTGGGTGGCGACCGCGTCCGGGATGTTGGATTCGTCGGTCGCGGCAAACAGCGAGCTGCGGATCGTGCCGCTGGCCAGGCGCTGGGTCGATTCCAGCGGCGCCTGTTCCAGATGCGATTGCCAACGGCCCTGCGCGTCGCGCTCGATGGTCAGCCGGCTGAAGCGGGCCTGGCCCTGGCTGTCGTCGTCGGTCGCGAAACGCGCGACCAGCGAGGCCAGCCGGCCGCTGCCACTCAGCGAGGCGGTGATCATCTTGCCAGGCCGGCCCTCGACCAGCTTGCGGCCGATCGGGTCCAGGCGCAGCCACTGGACCGCGGCCGCATCGGCCACGCCCAGGCGCTGCATCAGGCTGTCCAGCGTGTCGCTGGGGCGGGTGATGTCGCTGCGGTTGAGCTGCAGCTCGGCGTCGGCCAGGGCCTCGAGCTGAGGCGCCAGCGCTTCGGGGGTAACGGTTTGCACCACCAGGCGCTTGGGCAGGTCGGCTGCGTCAGGCGCCATTGGCGCGATGCCGAAGGCGGTCACGCCAGTGCCGGCCAGCAAGGCCAGGATGGCGGCGGAAAAACCGCGGGGATGCAAGTGGATGAACTGTGCTGCGGGCGCCAGGGCGCGCTGCAGGGCGGAAAGAGAGGGTGTGCCCGACGACTTCAATCTTCAGCGGAGCTGCATGCTCCGTCCTGTGTGCGGCGTGCACGCCAAAGCGTGCACCATGTGCCAAGACGGCAAAACCGGGCGCCATGCGCCTGCCGTCATCCACCATCCTGCAGCCCCGTAGAATCGCGGTCCTTGCTCGGAAGCAAGGACTCCTTCTCCACTCGTTTCCACCCGCTTTTTGTCCGTTGTTCGTGCGGTGCTGCCGGCTCGAAAAAAGAATCGGCGGAGTATACCTGTGACACTTCCGCCAAAAGGCGCGCCCGAACCGGGCAAACACCTGCTATTTACACCGATGTCCGAATCCGCTGCCATGCCGGCGCCCGTTGGCGCCAACCCGTCTGACAGCGCAGCTGCTGCGGCCGTTTCCCTGAGCGACGGCGTGCGCGAAGCGCTGGCCATCAGCCAGCGCGGCTGTGCCGAGCTGCTGCCGCAGGCGGACTGGGTGAAGAAGCTCCAGCGTTCCGAAGCCTCCGGCCAGCCCTTGCGCATCAAGCTGGGGCTGGACCCCACTGCGCCTGACATCCATATCGGCCACACAGTGGTGCTGAACAAGATGCGCCAGCTGCAAAACCTGGGGCACACGGTCATATTTCTCATCGGCGACTTCACGTCGATGATCGGCGACCCGTCCGGCCGCAACGCCACCCGCCCGCCGCTGACGCGAGAACAGATCGAGGCCAATGCCAAGACCTACTACCAGCAGGCCTCGATGGTGCTGGATCCTGCCCGCACCGAGATCCGCTACAACAGCGAATGGAGCGACCCGCTGGGTGCCCGCGGCATGATCGAGCTGGCCGCCAAGTACACGGTGGCCCGCATGCTGGAGCGCGACGACTTCACCAAGCGCTTCCAGTCCAACACCCCCATCTCGCTGCACGAGCTGCTGTACCCGCTGATGCAGGGCTACGATTCGGTGGCGCTGAAGAGCGACCTGGAACTGGGCGGCACCGACCAGAAGTTCAACCTGCTGGTGGGCCGCGCACTGCAGGCCGAATACGGCCAGGAGCCGCAGTGCATCCTGACCATGCCGCTGCTCGAAGGCCTGGACGGCGTCGAGAAGATGTCCAAGTCCAAGAACAACTACATCGGCATCACCGAGCCGGCCAACAGCATGTTCGCCAAGACGCTGTCGATCAGCGACGAGCAGATGTGGAAGTGGTTCACGCTGCTGTCCTTCCGCTCCGAAGCCGAGATCGCGCAGCTCAGGACCGAGGTTGAAGGCGGGCGCAACCCCAAGGACGCCAAGGTCATGCTGGCCAAGGAAATCACCGCGCGCTTCCACAGCGCTGCAGCGGCCGACGCTGCCGAGGCCGATTTCCAGAACCGCGCCAAGGGCGGCATTCCGGACGACATTCCCGAACTGACGCTGAGCGGCGCGCCGATGGGCATTGGCGCGCTGCTGAAGGCGGCCAACCTGGTGGCCAGCAACGGCGAAGGCCTGCGCATGGTCGAGCAGGCTGGCGTGCGCATTGACGGCACCGTCATCAGCGACAAGGGCCTGAAAGTCCAGCCCGGCACTTTTGTCGTGCAAGTCGGCAAGCGCAAGTTCGCACGTGTCACTTTGAGCTGAAACAACATGCAGCCCGGGTAAGCTCGCGGCTCCTCCGGCCGAGCCGGAATTTTTCAGGACCGACGAGATGACCCGTTCCCTGCGTTCTTCGCTGACCCTTGCCGCCCTGGCGGCCCTGATCTCTGCCGGCGTGCAGGCCGCCGATGCGCCTGCCGCCGCCCCCGTGACCACGGCCTCCGGCCTGGTCTACACCCCGCTCAAGGAGGGCACAGGCGCCAGCCCGTCGGCCACCGACAAGGTCAAGGTGCACTACCGCGGCACGCTGATGGACGGCAAGGAGTTCGACAGCTCCTACAGCCGCAACGAGCCGGCAGAGTTCCCGCTGAACCGCGTGATCCCTTGCTGGACCGAAGGCCTGCAGCGCATGAAGGTTGGCGGCAAGGCGAAGCTGACCTGCCCGCCGGGCATCGCCTACGGCAGCAAGGGCGCTGGCGGTGGACTGATTCCGCCGAACGCCACACTGAACTTCGAAGTCGAGCTGCTGGGCATCAACGGCAACTGAGCAGGAAGTTTCATGGGTTGACCTGGCGCAGCGTTTCGCCCACCGCTTCGGCCCAGGCGGGCTCGGCCTGCTCGGCGCGGCGCCAGGCCTGCTGCGCCGCCTGCCTTGCGGCTTCGGGCTGGCCCAGTTCCCAGCGCACATGGGCCAGGTTGTTCCAGGTCGCGGCGCTGTCCAGTCGCGCAGCCAGTGCCTCGAACTGGCTTGCCGCCTCGGCCTTGTCTCCGCGGGCATACAGGCTGTTGCCAAGTCCCATGCCCAGCACCAGGTCTTGCGGCCACCGCGCCGCGGCAGCGCGCCAGGCCGGCAGGCTGGCTGCGGTACCTTGCACGCGCTGCAACGCCAGCACCGCTTCTCGCGAGGCCGGCAGTTCGGCGGTGGCTGGCAGCCGACTGGGCGGTGTGACGGCCATCGCCCAATGCCCGCTGCGGGCCCAGGTGTGTTCGAAGGTGGCCATGGGCCAGCTGGCATAGCCGTCCATGCCCGAGTGCAGCCGCAACTCGCCGCGGCCCAGGTCGTAACCCACCAGCACGGCGTAGTGCCAGCGCGGCCAGAACGGCAGCGCCAGATTGACCAGCACCAGCACCGGCGTGCCCGCGGCGAGTTCGCGCAGCAAGGCCAGCAGTTCGGGCGCCATCCGCGTGGCCAACGCGCCGTGCCGCGCGGCGGCAGCCAGCATCTCGGGCTGCAGGCTGCCTTCGCGGGCTGGCAGGTAGACCTGCGGCGCGAGCTCGGCCGGCGTGGCTGCGAAGCCGGCAGCCTGCAACACGCTGGCCAGCGTGGCGGGACCGCACAGCGTGCTGTCGTCGGCAAAAAAAGGCACCCCGGCTAGCTCGACGCGCGAGGGCAGGCCTGCCGGCGCCTGGGCCTGCAAGGCAGCCGTCATGGGCGGCGTCAGGCTGGTGCAGCCCGCCAGAGAGGCGATGCACGGTGCCGCCAGCGCGTGGAGCAGCCGTCGCCGCCCCTGGGCGTGGCTCATCGCAGCGGCTTCAGCGCACCGAGCGTGTGAACGGGAAGACCTTGGTCAGGCCCAGCACGTCGGTGATCAGCAGCAGCACGAAGATGAAGACCAGCGCACCGAGGATGTCGCCGGCGCCGGCGGGGGCCTGGTCCACCTGGGCGGCCAGCCACTGCGCCTGTTCGTCGCTGAGGGCTGCCACCCGGGCTTTGGCTTCGTCGGCGCTGAGACCGCGCTGCTGCAATGCAGCAACCACATCCTCGCGCTGCAGGGCTTGCGTCAGGAAGGTTCGGCCATCTGCCTGGTTGCCACCGGCCTGTTCCGCCGCCTGTACTGCGGCGACGGTTTCGGTGCCGATCAGCGCGGCTTGCGCGCTCTGCATCAAGCCGGCAAACGACAGGCTGCTTGCGAGCAGCAGGCACAGCCAACGGGTGGCACGACGGGAAGAGGACATCGGGGACTCCAGTACAGCGGGGTGCAGGCCGTACCGCAGGCCTGCCAGCTCGCCATGCTACCGGCGCCTTGGCGAGGCCGTGTACCGGTCTGTTACCGCCGCCGCACCTATGATCGCGGGTCCTGCCGCCGTGAACTTTTCGAGAGGAAGCTGCCCCGTGATTGCCGTCATCCAGCGTGTCAAGCAGGCCCACGTCGAGGTGGCCGGCCAGACCATTGGCGCCATCGGCCCCGGTTTGCTGGTGCTGCTCTGCGCCGAGCCGGAAGACGGCGAAGTGCAGGCCGCCAAGCTGCTGGACAAGTTGCTGAAGCTGCGCATCTTCAGCGACGACGCCGGCAAGATGAACCGCAGCCTGACCGACCTGGACGGCCACGGCACGCCCGGCGGCTTGCTGGTCGTCTCGCAGTTCACGCTGGCTGCCGACACCCGCGGCGGCAACCGCCCCAGCTTCACCGGCGCCGCGCCTGCAGCGCTGGGCCGCAGCCTCTACGAGGCCTTTGTCACACTGGCCCGCCAGCGCCACGCCATCGTCGCCACCGGCGAGTTTGGTGCCGACATGCAGGTGCACCTCGTCAACGACGGCCCGGTGACGATCCCGATCACGGTGCGCTGACCACACCAAGAAAAAAGCGCCCCGCAGGGCGCTCGGTTGCCGGTCCTGGCCAGGTCAGTCCGCGTACTGGCCTGCGGCCTTGATGGCCGGGCCCCATTTGTTGATCTCGGCCTCGACCCACTTCTTGTGGTCCGCGGCGTTGGTGCGGTTGTCGGTCACGACGACGGCGCCCAGCGCTTCTTCGCGCTTGTGGAACTCGGGGTCCTTCAGTGCGGTCTTCAGTGCGGCATTGAGCTTGTCCACCACTGCTTTGGGCGTGCCCTTGGGTGCGTAGAGGCCGTGCCAGATCGTCACGTTGAAGCCCTTCAGGCCGGCTTCGTCCAGCGTTGGCAGCTTGGACAGCAGGGCGCCTGGCAGGCGGGCCGGCGTGGTCACTGCAAAGGCCTTGACCTTGCCGGACTCGATCTGGCTGGTGGTGTTGGTGGTCTGGTCGCACATGATGTCGACCTGGCCACCCAGCAGGTCGGTCATGGCCGGTGCCGTGCCCTTGTACGGCACGGTGGTCATGTCTTCCTTCAGGCTTTGCTGGAACAGCAGCCCGCACAGGTGCGAGGCCGAACCCAGGCCGGCGTTGGCCAGGTTGACCTTGCCCTTGTTGGCAGTGAGCCACTTGGCCAGTTCGGCGTAGCTGGTTGCCGGCAGCGTGCTGCGGCCGATCAGCGTCATCGGCACTTCGTTGATCAGGCCCAGGTACTCGAAGTCGTCGAGCGTCTTGTAGCCCAGGTTGCGGTACAGCGCGGGCGAGGTCGCCATGCCGATGTGGTGCAGCAGCAGCGTGTAGCCATCGGGTGCCGCCTTGCTGACCTTGGTCGCGCCCAGCGTGCCACCGGCACCGCCGACGTTCTCGATCACGATCGCCTGGTTGCCCAGCGGCTTGCGCAGCGCCTCGGCAAAGTCGCGTGCGACCTTGTCGGTCGGTCCGCCCGCGGCGAACGGCACCACGATGGTGATGGCATGGTCCGGGTATTCGGCATGGGCGCTCTGCGCGCCGAGCGCAGCCAGCAACGCGGACAACGCGGCGCCGAACAAACGACGGTTCATGGAGGTGCTCCTTCTGTGGGGGCGTGAGGATGGGATGGGCGGGATGCTAGGCGCAGCAGGGGGCTGCGCCATCGCGGTTACTACGTAAGCTGACGCTACCATCTGCAGCCCCGTGAACCTCTGCGCCTTGTCATGCCCGCCATGCCCACCGTCATCCCTTTTTCGCTTGCTGAGCAGCCACCGGTGATCGACCAGCCGCGCGAATCCCGGCGCGAAGTGGGCGCACCGCAGCGCAGCACCTGGACGCTGTATGAAAGCGCGGCCGAAGGTGTGTCGGCCGGCATCTGGGACTGCGAACCCGGTCGCTGGCGGATCGAGTTCGGCCCGCACGAGCACGAGTATTTCCACGTGCTGCACGGCCGTGCTCGGGTGCATGAAGAAGGCGCCGGCTTCACCGAAGTCGGCCCCGGGCAGGCGCTCATGATCCCGCCAAATTTCCGCGGCTCCTTCGAGGTGCTGGAAGCCTTGCGCAAGCACTTCGTGATCGTCGAAAAATGAGCTGATCGCGGCGCTTGGCGCGCTGGCCGCATGGCGAAAAATACTTGGCTGGAAAAACGCACCGCAGGCGATTACGCTTGCAGCCCGCCGGCCCGAGATTGTTCAACCTGAAGGAGACACCATGTCCCTGCGCATCAACGACACTGCCCCGAATTTCACTGCCCAGACCACCCAGGGCGTCATCGATTTCCACCAGTGGATCGGCGACAGCTGGGCCATCCTGTTCTCGCACCCCAAGGACTTCACGCCGGTCTGCACCACCGAGCTGGGCTACATGGCCAAGATCGAGCCAGAGTTCACCGAGCGCAATGCCAAACTGATCGGCCTGAGCGCCGACACGGTGGACCGCCACGGCGAATGGGCCAAGGACATCGAGGAGACCCAGGGCGCTGCGGTCAAGTACCCGATGATCGGCGACAGCGACCTGGCGGTGGCCAAGCTCTACAACATGCTGCCGGCCGACGAGGTGGGCGCCGACGGCCGCACCGCGGCCAACAACGCCACGGTGCGCTCGGTCTTCATCATCGGCCCGGACAAGAAGATCAAGCTGATGCTGACCTACCCGATGACCACTGGCCGCAACTTCGACGAGATCCTTCGCGTGCTGGACTCGATGCAGCTCACCGCCAAGCACAAGGTCGCCACGCCGGTGAACTGGAAGCACGGCGACGACGTGATCATCACGCCGGCCGTCTCGAATGAAGACGCCGAGAAGGCCTTCCCCGGCTTCAAGACCATCAAGCCCTACCTGCGCACCACGCCGCAGCCGCAGTGAACGACAGCCGGCAGGCGCGGGCTGTCAGGCCTCCTCGCTCGGCAGGAAGCCTTCGATCGACAGGTAGCGCTCGCCGGTGTCGTAATTGAAGCCCAGGATGCGGCTGCCGGCCGGCAGCTCGGGTAGCTTCTGGGCGATGGCGGCCAGCGTCGCGCCACTGGAAATGCCCACCAGCAGGCCTTCCTGGCTGGCGCTGCGGCGGGCGTAGTCCTTGGCCGCCTCGGCATCGACCTGGATCACGCCGTCCAGCAATTCAGTCAGCAGGTTCTTCGGCACGAAGCCGGCGCCAATGCCCTGGATTGGGTGCGGTGCCGGCTGGCCGCCGCTGATGACCGGCGAGGCGCTGGGCTCGACCGCAAACACCTTCAGCTTCGGCCAGCGCGCCTTCAGCACCTTGGCAGTGCCCGAAAGGTGGCCGCCGGTGCCCACGCCGGTGATGATGGCGTCCAGGCCCTCGGGGAAGTCGGCGGCGATTTCTTCGGCGGTGGTGCGCACATGCACCTCGATGTTGGCCGGGTTCTCGAACTGCTGCGGGATCCACGCGCCGGGTGTCGCGTCGCGCAGTTCCTCGGCCTTGGCGATCGCGCCTTTCATGCCTTGCGCACGCGGCGTCAGCACGAAGCTGGCGCCATAGGCCAGCATCAGCCGGCGGCGTTCCACGCTCATGCTGTCTGGCATCACCAGCACCAGCTTGTAGCCCTTCACGGCCGCGACCATCGCCAGGCCCACGCCGGTGTTGCCCGAGGTGGGTTCGATGATGGTGCCGCCGGCCTTCAGCGCGCCGCTGGCCTCGGCCGCCTCGATCATCGCCAGCGCGATGCGGTCCTTGATCGAGCCGCCGGGGTTGGACCGCTCGGACTTGACCCAGACCTCATGCTGGTCGCCGAACAGGCGGTTGATGCGGATGTGCGGCGTGTTGCCGATGGTGGCGAGGACGTTGGCGGCTTTCATCGAAGAGGTTTCCTTGTTGTGGCATGGCCCAGCGTCTGGGCGACCGGGATGATGCCGCAGCGATCGGTTCCGTGTCGCGCATGAGCTTGCAACCGCGGTGCATGTCGCCAGGGGGCTTTCGCGAACCATGGGAGAATCCGCGCCGTGAAGCCGACCAGACCGCCGCTGGTGCTAGTTGCCGAAAGGCCGCACTGGAGGAAGGTCCGGACTGCACAGAGCAGCGTAGCGGGTAACGCCCGTCCACCGCGAGGTGCGAATCAGAGCCACAGAGACGAGTCAACGGCGGGAGGTCCAAAGCCTTCTTGGGAGACGGCATGCCGCGCTCCGACGCTGTTGGGTGAAACGCGGCAATCTTTACGCGCAGCAACACCAAATAGGCCAGCGATGAAGCGGCTCGCTGAGCTGGCGGGTAGGTGGCATCGAGCCAGGGTGGCAACATCCAGGCCCAGAGGAATGGCGGTCACGTCCGGGACTTCGCAAGAGGCACCGGGCGCACAGAATCCGGCCTATCGGTTGGCTTCACACTTTATTCAACCCCCGTCCGCGCGACCCGCGGGCGGCACCCGGCCCGCGGGCCGCTCGCGATGAATCCCGACGCTTCGACGATCTGGCGCGGCCCGCGCTGGCTGCTGGCCGCGCTGCTGGCCTGCCTGGGCATGCTGGGCCCGTTTTCCATCGACACCTACCTGCCGGCCTTCACCGGCATTGCGCAGTCGCTGGGCGCCACGCCGGTGGAGATGCAGCAAACGCTGTCGGCCTACCTGCTGGGCTTCGCGCTGATGAACCTGTTCCACGGCGCGCTGGCCGACAGCTTCGGCCGCAAACCGGTGGTGCTGGTCGGACTGATGGTCTTCACACTGGCTTCGATCGGCTGCGCGATGAGCCAGTCCATCGGCGCGCTGGTGCTGTTCCGCGCGCTGCAGGGCATGTCGGCCGGCTCGGGCATGGTGGTCTCGCGAGCCATCATCCGCGACATGTTCCCGCCGGCCGAGGCCCAGCGCGTGATGTCGCAGGTCACGATCTACTTCGGCGTGGCGCCGGCCATTGCGCCGTTGTTCGGCGGCTTCCTGTTCGTGCACATCGGCTGGCACGCCATCTTCTGGTTCCTGGTCCTGGTCGGCGCGCTGCTGCTGGGCGTGATGTGGCGCTTGCTGCCCGAGACGCTGTACCCCGGCCAGCGCCAGCCCTTCAATGCCCGCCACCTGATGCGCGGCTACTGGGACATGGTCTCCAGCGCGCGCTTCATGGCACTGGCGTTTGCGTCCGGCGTGCCGTTCAACGGCATGTTCCTGTACGTGCTGTCGGCGCCGGTGTTCCTGGGCGAGCACATGAGGCTCGGGCCCACGCAGTTCTTCTGGTTCTTCCTGATGACGATTGGCGGGATCATGGGCGGCGCCTGGTTCTCGGGCCGGCTGGCCGGCCGCATCACGCCGCAGCGCCAGATCCGCTGGGGCTTCATCGTGATGATCGTCGTCTCGCTGCTCAACCTGGCGCTGAACCTCACGCTGCCGCCGTCGCCGATCTGGCACCTGCCATTGATTGGCCTGTTCTCGCTGGGCTGGGCGCTGATGGTGCCAGTGGTCACGCTGCTGGTGCTGGACGAAGCACCGACCCGGCGTGGCATGGCCTCGTCGCTGCAGGCCTGCATCGGCAGCGTGGCCAATGCGCTGGTGGCCGGTGCCATCGCGCCGTTGGTGATGCATTCGACGGTGCTGCTGGCGGTAGCCTCGTCGCTGATGACGGCAGTCGGTGTGGTCGCCTGGATCTGGGTCCGGCCGCGGCTCACGCTGCCCACGCATGCCGACCTGAAGCGCGCGGCGCTGGATCTGAAGTGAGGTTGCTGGCGGCGCGCTGAAACCCGGATCAGCGCCGGAAAACCGGCCCAAGTTCGCTTCAAGCGGCGGAGGCGGCAGTCGATATCCAGCGAAGGACCTGCCCGGTCCTTGCCTGGAGCTTCGCATGTACCGCCCGATCTTCCCGCGCCACCCGCTGGCCTTCCTGAGTCCCATTTCCCGCACCGCGGGCAACTGCCGCCATGCGTTGCAGCGGCTGGCCGCGCGCATGGGGGTGACGGGCCTGTTCCCGGTCAGCCTGCTGGCCATCGGTGCGCTGGCTGCACTGGCCATGGTGGCGCCGGACGCGCGCGCCAACGAGCCTGCCTCGGCGCCCGCGCCGAAGGAAGCCAAGGCAGAGCCCAAGGCCGAAACCAGGACCGAGGCCAGGCCGGCCGCGACAGCGCAAAAGGGTGAGAAGGCCGAGAAGGCCGAGCCAGCAGACGCACCCCCCGAAGCCATGGACCGCCTGCGCGAAAAGCTGGCCCAGCGCCTGGGTGCCGTGCGCGCGCCTGGCAGCAAGTCGCCCAACGACCTGCAGGTTGCCGGCAAGAACCCCGAAGCGCCTCAGGTGCCCAGGCCGGCCGCCAAGGCCAAGCCGGCCCGTGCGGGCGCAGACGGTGCGCTGGACCCGCACGCGGTGGCACTGCATCCCGCCGGCCCGGCGCACTGGGCCTACAACGGCGCGGGCGGCCCGGACACCTGGGCCAGCCTGAAGCCCGAATTCGCCGCCTGCGGCACTGGCCAGCGCCAGAGCCCGATCGACATCCGCGATGGCATCCAGGTGCAGATGCCTGCCATCCAGTTCGACTACAAGCCCAGCGGCTTCAGCGTGATCGACAACGGCCACACGGTGCAGGTCAACCTGCCGGCCGGCAGCGGCATCACCGTCAATAACCGCCGCTACGACCTGCTGCAGTTCCACTTCCACCGGCCGTCGGAGGAACGCATCAACGGCAAGCCCTTCGACATGGTGGTGCACCTGGTGCACAAGGACCCGGAAGGCAAGCTCGCCGTCGTCGCGGTGCTGCTGGAGCGCGGCAGCGCGCAGCCGGTGGTGCAGGCGGTTTGGAACGCCTTGCCGCTGGAGAAGAACGAGGACACGCCAGCGCCCGGCAGCCTCGACGTGAGCCAGCTGCTCCCGAAGGACCAGCGCTTCTACACCTACATGGGCTCGCTGACCACGCCGCCTTGCAGCGAAGGCGTGTTGTGGCTGGTGATGAAGCAGCCGATGCAGTTGTCGCCCGAGCAGCTGAACATCTTCTCGCGCATGTACCCGATGAATGCGCGGCCGATCCAGCCGAGCGGCGGGCGCATGATCAAGGAGTCCAGCTGAGCCCTTCAGGGCTTGCCTGTCCCACAAGGCTGGCATGGCCTTGGGCGCGGGATTGACAGCGTCGCCAGCTGAGCGATGCTGCCTGTCTGTTCGCGCCTGATATTGCGTGTAGTTTGAACGTAAGGCGGCGTTCAGCACATTCACCGCATATCAAGGGGAGACCTCATGCTGGAATCATTGCGCCCGGACCCGACCTTCCATCCGTCCGCCAAACTCGCCATGGAGGCGCCGCCCGAGCGCCTGGCCTACACCGCCTTGCTGTCGCCCGACGGCTCTCGCCCCGACGCACTGGCCGTCGTCGACGTGGACCCGGCCTCCGAAGCCTATGGCAAGCTGCTGTACCGGCTGGACATGCCGTACCGCGGCGACGAGTTCCACCACTTCGGCTGGAACGCCTGCAGCTCGGCGCTTTCGCCGATGTCCGGCCACAGCTTCCTGCGCCGCCGCTACCTGATCATTCCCGGCATCCGCTCGTCGCGCATCTACGTGATCGACACCCAGCCCGACCCGAAGCGGCCAACCATCCACAAGGTCATCGAGCCCGAGGAGGTGTTCAAGAAGACCGGCTACTCGCGGCCGCACACGGTGCATTGCGGGCCTGAAGGCATCTACGTGAGCACGCTTGGCGGTGGCGGGAAAGACGGCACCGACGGCCCGCCCGGCATCTTCCTGATGGACTGCCAGACCTTTGATGTCATCGGCCGCTGGGAGATCGAGCGCGGCCCGCAGAAGCTGCACTACGACTTCTGGTGGAACCTGCCGCGCGACTACATGGTCAGCAGCGAATGGGGCCTGCCGCCGCAGTTCGAGAACGGCCTGGACGCAGAAGGCCTGCTGGCCAACAAGTACGGCCACGCCATCCATTTCTGGAACCTGCGCGAACGCCGCCATGTGCAGACGCTGGACCTCGGCGCCAACCACCAGATGGCGCTGGAGCTGCGCCCGGCGCACGATCCGACCAAGGAATATGGCTTCCTCGGCGTGGTGGTGGACACCACCAACCTCGAAGGCTCGATCTGGACCTGGTACCGCGAAAACGGCCAGTTCAAGATCGCCAAGACCGCCGTCATCCCGCCCGAGCCGGCACCGGCCGACCAGTTGCCACCGCTGCTGCAAGGCTTTGGCGCCGCGCCGCCGCTGATCAGCGACATCGACCTCTCGCTGGACGACCGTTTCCTCTACGTCGCCTGCTGGGGCACAGGCGAGCTGCGCCAGTACGACGTGAGCGACCCGCTGCACCCCCAACTCACCGGCAGCGTGCGCGCCGGGGGCGTGGCCAAACACACACCGCGCGCCAGCGGCAAGCCCTTTGGCGGCGGCCCGCAAATGACCGAGATCAGCCGCGACGGCAAACGCGTCTACTTCAGCAACTCGCTCTACAGCAGCTGGGACAAGCAGTTTTACCCCGAGGGCGTGCCCGGCCTGCAGCTGATGGCGCACGTCGGCCCGAACGGCGGGCTGACGCTGGACCCGAAGTTCGAAGTCGAGTTCGGTGCCGAGTACGCCTCGCACCAGATCCGCCTCGAAGGCGGCGACTGCTCGACCGACTCGTTCTGCTACCCGTCCGCATGAGCGTTGACCTTGCCACGGCCGGCCTGTGGGCCGCCGTGCTGGGCCTGGGCGCGTACCACGGACTGAACCCGGCCATGGGCTGGCCGCTGGCGGTCGCCAACGGCCTGGCCGAGCGCCGCGGCCACGCCGTCTTCGCCACGCTGCTGCCGCTGGGTGCCGGCCACCTGGCGGCGATGGCGCTGGCGCTGCTGCCGTTTGCGCTGCTCAGCTGGTACGTCGAATGGAGCCGACCGCTGCGCATTGCCGCTGGCCTGCTGCTGGCGCTGTTCGGCCTGGGCCTGCTGATCCTGCGCCGGCACCCGCGCTTCCTGGCGCGCGTGCCACCGTCGCGGCTGGCCTGGTGGTCCTTCCTGGTGGCCAATGCGCATGGCGCCGGGCTGATGCTGCTGCCGATCAGCCTGGGCCTGTGCGGCGCCGCGGGCGGCAGCATGGCCACGCTGCAGGCCAGCGCAGGCACGGCGCTCGCAGTCGCGCTGGTGCACACGCTGGCGATGATGCTGACCGGCCTGGCCATCGCCTGGCTGGTCTACCGCCACCTGGGGCTGCGTTTCCTGAAGCAGGGCTGGTTCAACCTGGACGCGGTGTGGGGCGCGAGCTTGGTGTTGACGGGTGGGCTGAGTGCGGCGCTGGCCTGGTAAGGACGTCCTTTCTCAGGCCAATCTCCCTGGAGCTTGTGGCATGCTTATCGTTCTGTGAACAGAACGAGGTGTGCGATGACCATCCCGATTGAAGTGCTCGAGGCTGAGGCGTTAAGCCTGCCGCAGGCGGACAGGTCGAGGCTTGTAGACCGACTTCTGGCCAGTCTTGGACACGACCCGGAATGGGAGGAAGCTTGGTCCGAGGAGGCTGACCGACGGGAAGCGCGCATCGCTGATGGCCAAGCGCAGTGGGTCAGCGGACCTGATGCGGTAGCGCGTATCCGTGCTTCGCTGAAGTGACCTATGTACTCACGCCGGAAGCTGAAGCCGAGTTGTCAGACGCGGCCTCCTTCTGCAGGCGACAGTTCGGAGCCTTCGCCGCGGAGAACTTCCTCGCCACCTTCGAAGCGAAAGCTTGCCTGATCGCTGAGTTTCCAGGTGTCGGGACAGCAACTTCAAAGGGCCGCTACCTGTTTCCAATCGGACGGTATCCGTTCTCGATGCTTTATCGAGTCGAAGGTGGAGCCGTCCGCATCAGCGCTGTCGCACATCATGGTCGGCGACCAGGATACTGGCGCAAGCGGCGATGATCAGGAAACGCAGGCCCTTCTAGGACAGCGCCATCACGGCTGGCGCCAGGCCGAGTTTCTTGGCCGCCGGGCAAACTTGCGGTCGTCGAATGGGGCGACGTCGCGTCTTGGCACCCGCTTCATCGTTGTTGTCGTGGCGGGCCAGGACGTTGGTGCTAAGGCCGGTCATCGTTTGACCACGCGCTTCGCCAAAGTGGCGAGATCGAAGTCCGTTGGCACGGCAGCGCGCCGGCTCTTGAGCATGCCAAATCCGCTGCTGGCCTCGCCAGGCGGTGAACTGCGGACTCGCATCCCGATGTGATCGTCGACCAGCAGGAACTCGACGAATCAACGCGCAGGTTTCTTCGGCCGACGGTCAAGGCCAGACCCCTAGAACACGCGCTGTTACCGCATCGTCAGGACTTCGACACGGGAGCGTCATCGACACTCGCCAAGCTCGCCGGCTACCCAGACCAAGTGGAGACCGTCCCCGTCATGAAACTCAATCCCATCCTCGCCGCGGCCCTGCTCGCGGCCTCGGCTTCGGCCAGCTTTGCGTCCACCAGCGGCGTCGTCATCAGCCAGGCCTATGGCGGCGGTGGCAACAGCGGTGCCACGCTGAAGAACGACTTCATCGAGCTGTACAACGCCGGCTCGGCAGCGGTCTCGCTGAACGGCTGGTCGGTGCAGTACAACTCCACCACCGGCACCAGCACCTGGCAGACCACGGCGCTCAGCAACATCACGCTGCAGCCCGGCCAGTACTACCTGGTGCAGGAAAGCGCCGGCACCGGCGGCACGCAGAACCTGCCCACGCCTGACGCTACCGGCACGCTGGCGCTGAGCGGCACCGGCGGCAAGGTTGCGCTGGTCAGCAGCACGACGGCGCTGACCGGCGACAAGCCGAGCTCGGCCAGCATCGTCGACCTGGTCGGCTACGGCAGCGCCAATTACTTCGAAGGCAGCGCCGCAGCGCCCGCCACCACCAACACCACCGCCGTGCAGCGCGCGGCCGCCGGCTGCACCGACACCGACCAGAACAGCGCCGACTTCGCCGCCGGCACGCCCGCGCCGCGCAACACCGCCAGTCCGGTCGGCACCTGCACCGTCAGCGGTCCGACGCAGCGCACGATTCCCGAGATCCAGGGCAGCGGCAGTGCCAGCCCGTTTGTCGGCGAGAAGGTGCAGACCAGCGGCGTCGTCACGCTGGTCACCAACAACAGCTTCTACATGCAGGACCTGAACGGCGACGGCAATGCCGCCACGTCCGACGGCATCCTGGTCTACACCGGCAGCGCGCCCACCGTGGTCGTTGGCCAGCTGGTGCAGCTGCAAGGCACCGTCGCCGAGTTCAATGTGGGCGCTGCGAGCAATGCCGACACGCTGGCCCACACCGTGACCGAGCTGACCGGCATCAGCGGCATCACCGTGCTGTCCAGCGGCAATGTCGTCACGCCGACGGTCGTCACGCTGCCCGAGAGCGTGGACGGCGAGCTGGAGCGTTACGAGGGCATGCTGGTCACGATCAACGGCCCGTTGACCGTGCAGCAGAACTACTTCCTCGGCCGCTATGGCCAGCTGTCGCTCGCGGTGAACGGCCGACAGGAACAGCCGACTAACCGCTTCCGTCCGGGCGCAGACGCGCAGGCGCTGAACGACGCCAACAACCGCGCCCGCATCCTGCTGGACGACGGCACGTCCGTGCAGAACCCGAACCCCACGCCCTACATCGGCGCTGACAACACGGTGCGCGCCGGCGACACCATCGCCACGCTGACCGGCGTCATCGACTACGGCCTGGCCACCTCCAGCAACACCGACTACGGCGACTACAAGATCCAGCCGGTCGGCGCGGTGGCCATCACCCGCGCCAACGTCCGCCCCACGGTGCCCGCCACCACCGGCGGCAACCTGCGCGTGGCCAGCTTCAACGTGCTGAACTTCTTCACCACCTTCACCGACGGCACCACCGCCGACGGCCAGAGCGGCCAGGGCTGCACGCTGGGTGACAGCACATCGGCCTCGAACTGCCGCGGTGCCAACAACGTCGCCGAGTTCGAGCGCCAGCGCGCCAAGATCGTCGAAGCCATCGCCGCGATCGACGCCGACGCGCTGGGCCTGATGGAGATGCAGAACAATGGCTCGACGGCAGTGCAGAACCTGGTCGACGCGCTGAACGCCAAGGTCGGCGCCGGCACCTACGCCATCGTGCCGGACCCGGCCGCCGGCACCGGCACCGACGCGATCAAGGTCGCGATGATCTACAAGCCGGCCCGTCTGGCACCGGCCGGCCTGGCCTTGTCGGACACCGATCCTGTCAACAACCGCCCGACGCTGGCGCAGACCCTGGTCGCTGCCAACGGCCAGCGATTCACGTTGGCGGTCAACCACCTGAAGTCCAAGAGCAGCTGCCCGGCGGTGGGCGACGCCAACTACGAAGGCAACTTCGACAGCGGCGACGGCCAGGGCTGCTGGAACGCCCAGCGTGTGCAGCAGGCCCAGCGCCTGATCACCTGGGTCAACAGCCTGAGCGCGGGCGCCGGCACGACCGACGCGGTGCTGCTGGGCGACTTCAATGCCTACGCCCAGGAAGACCCGGTGGCTACGCTGGTGAACGGCGGCTTCCAGGACCAGATCGCGCGCTTCAACAGCTTCGGTTATTCGTACGTGTTCAACGGCGTCTCGGGCCGGCTGGACCACGGCCTTGTCAGCCCGTCGCTGGCGGCGAAGGTGACGGACGCGACCGACTTCCACATCAACGCCGACGAGCCGGCCATCATCGACTACAACACCGAGTTCAAGCAGCCGGCCTGCCCGACCTGCGGCCCGGACTACTACAGCGCCACCGAGTACCGCTCGTCCGACCATGACCCGATGGTGATGGGCCTGTCGCTGCTGACCACCATCCAGGGCACTGACAGCCGCGAGGAGATCATCGGCACCGCGGGTGACGACGTGATCATCGGCGGCGGAAAGATCGACAAGATCACCACCGGCGCTGGCAAGGACCTGGTCGTCATCAACGCCGTGGCCGACGCGATGGACCTGGTGACCGACTTCGTGCCGGGCGAAGACCGCGTCGACCTGCACGGCCTGCTGGCCAGCATCGGCTACACCGGCAGCGACCCGATCGCCGACGGCACGATCCGCGTGGCCGACGGCCAGCGCGGTGCCAAGGTCCAGCTGAAGACCGCGACCAGCCGCACCGGCTACCAGACCATGGTGTTGCTGCAGGGCGTGTCGGCAGCCGACATCGTGCCCTCGCGCGACCTCGTGCTGAGTGGCCCCACGCTGCAGAAAAAGCGCAGCCGCAAGTCGGTGCACTAAGACCCGGCTGAGCCCGGGCGGCGGTGGCAATCCGCCACCCCGCCCCGATGACCCCATGCGACCCACCGGTTACATGGGGTCATCTTCTTGGGGCTTTCCCCTGCGGACAGTGCGGATCGCCAGCCGCGCCGGGCGAGAATTGCGCCAGCGGTGCCCGGCAACGGCGGGCCGGAAGGAACAAGGCAAATGGCGCAGGAAGAACACAAGAGCGGCGTGCTGGAGACGCTGATGCACGGCCTGGTGGCCGGCGTGGCCGAGGGCATGGTGCGCGAGGAAGAGCACGCGCCAGCGACGGCCGTGGCCGGCTATCCGCACCTGGTGGCCGACATTGGCGGCACCAACGCCCGCTTCGGCCTGGTGCACGGCCCCGGCCAGCAGGCGCGGCAGGTCCGCAAGCTGCCGGTGGCCGAGCATGCCGGTCCAGCCGAGGCGGCGCGCGCCTACCTGGACGCGCTGGGCGCCGACAGTGGCGGCAAGGCGCCGAAGCCGCACCGCGCTGCGTTTGCCGTCGCAACGCCCACGCGCGACGATCGCATCGTGCTGACCAACAGCCACTGGAACTTCTCGCGCCGCGAGGTCGAGGCCACGCTGGGCCTGGAGGTGCTGCTGATGCTCAACGACTTCGAGGCGCTGGCGCTCTCGCTGCCGCGCCTGCAGGCGGCGCAGTTGCAGCCCATCGGCCCGCTGGCGCCTTTTGCGGCGTCGGCCCCGGGCGAGGGCGGCACGCTGGCCGTCGTCGGCCCTGGCACCGGCTTGGGCGTGGGTGCGGTGATCGACAGCCGCCATGGCTGGATCGCGCTGCCGGGCGAGGGCGGCCACGTCACGCTGCCGGCGGCAGACGACTTCGAGGCCGCGCTGCTGCAATGGGCGCGCAAGGAATTCCCGCACGTCTCCGCCGAACGCTTCCTGTCGGGCATCGGCCTGCCGGTGCTGTACCGCGCGGTGGCCGGCGTGCTGGGCGTGGCCGACCGTGGCCTGGCCGCCGAGCAGATCGTTGAACAAGGCCTGCTGCCGCCGGACGCCGGGGGCGACGTGGCCTGCGAACGCGTGCTGGACGTGTTCTGCGCGATGCTCGGCGGCGTGGCCGCCAACCTGGCGCTGACGGTGGGCGCCCGCAACGGCGTGTACATCGGCGGCGGCATCGCGCCCCGCCTGGGCGACTACTTCTTCCGCTCGCGTTTCCGCGAACGCTTCGAGGCCAAGGGCCGTTTCCAGGGCTACCTGTCGCAGATCCCGACCGCGCTGATCATCGACACGCTGGCCGCGCTGACTGGCGCGGCGCTGGCGGTGGAACAACACGGGCGCTGAGATCGGCAAGCAATGGCCAAGCTCGGCTGTTGCGTGGCGACGCGCCGAGGTTTCGCACAAATAAATGGGGTCAGAGTCGATTTATCCTCGCAGTGGTCGCGGCAAGACCGCGTTATTGCCTGGATAAATCGACTCTGACCCCATTTATTTGCTGACCCCATTTATTTGAGGCACCGTCGGTGGCAGTGCAGCGGTCAAAAACATGGAAACCGCAATCAAGGCCCCGCCAGCCTCACCACATCGGCCTGCAAGGGCCCGCTGACACTGGCCACCAGCGTGCCGTTCGGCGCCAGCGAAAACGAGCGGAAGCGGCGCAGCCAGCCGGCGGGCAGTGTGAAGGCCAGCGTCTCGTGCTGGCCGTCGGCGTCCAGGCGCACGACGCGGTCCTGCTTCTTGCCGCGCAGCACCAGCCACAGCGCGCCGTCATGCCACTGCCAGTTGCCCCAATCCTCAGGGCTGAGGCCGGCGTGCACGCGCTGTGCGGCGCCGCTGCCGCCTTGCGTGTCCAGCGGGCGGCGCCACAGGCCGGCTTCGTTCTGCCGGGTGTAGTAGAGCCAGCGGCCGTCGGGCGCTTGCACTTCCTGGCCGAACTGGCCGTGGTCGTCGGTCAGGCGCAGGAACTGGTGGCTGGCAAGGTCGAAGCGCCAGAGCTCGCGGCGGCCGCCGCGGTCGCCGGCCAGCAGCAGGCTGCGCTTGTCCAGCGCCCAGGTGACGTTGCCGTAGTTGCCGTCCAGCGGGATGGCCTGCGGCGGTTCGTCGCGATTGAGCCGGCCCAGCAGCAGCAGGTCGGTGGCCGAGCCGGGGGGGCGCAGCGTGGTGGCCCAGCGCGGCTCGTCTGCCGCGCAGCCGGCGGGCTCGGGTGTGCCTGGCGGCAGCGGCAGCTCGCGCGGCGCCTGGCCGGGACGGTCCACGGTCCACAGGCCGATGCGCCCGCTGCGGAACGAAAGAAACAGCACCTGGCCGGCACTGGGACAGGCCTGGGCGTAGAGGTTGCGGCTGCTGGCGGCCAGGATTTCGCGCAGGTGGCCGTCGTGGCCGTCCAGCAGCTCGATGCTGTCGGCGAACTTGTAGACCGAGGCGGCCACCGCGTTGGGCTCGCCCGGCAGCGTGGCCAGGTGGATGGCGGTCTGGGCGCGCGAGAACAGCGTGGGCTCGCCGCCCTGGGGCGAGATGCGCCAGGTCGCCTGGGTGCCGTCGCGGGCGGAGTTGAAGGCGATGCCGCGGTCGTCGGCCAGCCAGGCCATGCCGCCCAGCGGCGCGTCGTCATGGGTCAGGCGGGTGGCTTCGCCCTGGGTCGCATCCGTCACGTCGGCCAGGAAGACGTCGCCCACGGTGATGCTGCCGCGCATGAAGGCGAGCTGCTTGCCGCTGCGCGAGAAGGCGGGTTGCACGTCGGTCTCGCCGCCGCTGGGGTGGGTCAGCTGGCGCTCCTGGCCGGTGGCGATCTCGTGCAGGAAGATCGCACCGCCGCCGGTGTCGTCCTGGCCGCTTGCCTTCAGCGGCCGCGCCAGCGCCAGCCAGCGGCCGTCGGGCGACGCATCCACGAAGCCGATGCGGAACTGGTAGAAGCAGCTGGCCAGCTTCTCGGGTTGGCCTTCAGGCAGCGTCAGCGCGACGATCTCGCAGTCCTCGCCTTCGCGGGCCCTGGCGTAGGCCAGCCGGTCCGGGCCCAGCCACATGGGGCTGGCCAGGTGCATCTCGGCCGGCTCGCGCAGCTCGATCACCGGCGCCTCCGGCCGGTTGCGCTCGACGATGCGCAGCCGCACGTCGCCCTCGCCGCGCGACCAGACAAAGGCCAGGCGCTGGCCGTCCGGGCTGATGGCGGGGTAGTTCTCCACCCCGTCCAGCAGCGTCATCGGCTGCGGCGGCGTGCTGTCCACGCCGGCCGTTGCTTTTTCCTTGCCCGGCTGCAGCCACCAGGCGGCGCCTGCGGCGATGGCCAACACGAGGACCAGCACCAGCGCGCCAGCCATGGCCGCGAGGCGACCGAACGGGGCCTTGTTGGCCGAGGTGACCGGCGCGGCCTGCGCCTCGGGCATCGCGGGTGCCTCGCTGATCGGCAGGGATGCAGCGGCGGGCGCAGGTTCCGCCACGGCCGGCAGCCGCAGCTGGTAGCCGGTCTTGGAAATCGTCTGGATCGCGCTGGCGGCTTCGTCGGCGGGCGCGCCCTGGTCAGCCGGCGCATCGTCCAGTGCCCGGCGCAACTGCCAGACGGCATGCGTCAACGCGCGCGAGCCGGTGTAGGTGTTGCCGTCCCAGACTTCGGTGATCAGCCGCTCGCGCAGCACCACGTCGCCGCCAGCCTCGGCCAGTCGCTGCAGCACGGCCGCGGTCTTGACCGACAGTTGTTCGCCGGCGCCCTGGCCTGAGCTTTCGCTGTCCACCAGGCGACGCGTCGTGGCATCGAAAAGGAAACGGCCGACGCGCCAGCGGCGGTGGGGCAACGCGGCGGCCGGATCGGCTGCGCCCGGCACTGCTGGGCGGGAGTCGAGTTGCACGTCAGGGCCTGTGGAGCAAAGGCAAGGCGGCGCGGCCGCAGGCTGTTGGCGTCACGCAAGTCATTGATTTGAAAGGATCAATTAAACATCGAGAAAAAACCGAGAAAAGCTCGGCAGCCATTCCATTGTGGGGCGGCGCGGCACTCTGTGTAATCGCCGGCAGATCTCATCCCCGCTTTTCATCGGAGTCCTGCCCATGTTGTTGAACTCGCGTTTTTGGCGCCCGGCCTCCCGCCTTGCGTTGACGGCTACCGCCCTCGCTTCGGCGCTGCTCGTGCCCGCCGCACGTGCCGACGTGCTGGGCGTGTTGACCGACGCCGTCACCGGCCAGCCCTTCCCCGAAGGCCTACCCTTTGTGCAGCTGCTGAGCTGCCTGAACACCGGCGACAAGCTTTGCAGCGGCTGGATCGCTGCGGTCAACCCGGACGCTTCGGGCGCCTTCCGCTTCGACGGCAGCACGCTGGCGCCCGGCAGCTACCAGGTCACCGGCTGGTCCGATGGCCATGAGCAGAAGCGCAGCAAGCCCTTCACCATCACCGGCACCGAGGACCACAGCGTGAACCTCGCCCTGGCGATGGTGCCTGTGACGGTGTCCGACATCCAGGGCTGCGAAACGCTGGAAGCGGGCGGTTACTGCACGGTGCATTACCGGTTGACCAGCCAGGCAAGCGAGCAACTGCAGTTGCAGGTCTGGGCCATGGTGGACGCCAGCAGCGCGATTCCAGCCGGCTGGTCCGAGTACGAATGGGGCAACGACAGTGCCAAGCCCATGGTGGTCACGCTGGGCGCCGGCAAGAGCAAGGCACTGAGCCAGCGCATCTACGTCGGCACCGGCATGCCCAGCGGTGCCTACAGCTCGTTGTCGCTGTTCGTTTCGCCCAAAGGCAAGCCCCAGGAGACGCTGATCACCGAGATGCTGCCGACCGTGCTGTTCACGGCCACTGGTGGCGGCGGCAATGGCCTGCGCATCGAGACCGATTCACGCGCCAAAGCGCAGGCGATGGCGGCCATGAAGCAGGCTCGCCTGGTGCGCAAGGGCTGGGAAGGCAAGGCCCAGGTGCAGGCTGCGGCCAGCGGCAAGCTGACGATCTACGGCCAGGTGATCGGTGCCGACACCGGTGCCGCACTGCCGGTGGAAGACAAGCCGCAGGTCGAGCTGATGCGCTGCGAGATGCCCGACGACACCTACTGCCGCTGGCTGCAGAGCGACCCGGCAACGCTGGACGAGACCGGCAAGTTCACGGTGCACATGACCAACGCGCCGGCTGGCCGCTACCAGCTGCATGTGATTGCCGGTGCCCACTACGGGCAGTCGGTGCAGCCGGTGTTCGACCTGCCGGGTGCGGAGGGCACCAAGCTGCTGAAGGTCACGCTGCCGCGCCTGGCGATTGACCTGGACGCGGTGGAGCGCTGCACCGCAGCACCCGCCGACAACTGCCCCATGCGCTACACGCTGCGCAACACCACCAGCCAGGACATCAGCGCCGCGGTGTGGCTCTACACCTATGGGGTGCAGAGCAAGTCGCAGTCGGGCACGCCCATCTACGACATCGGCCAGAACGGCAAGGCCCATGGCCAGAAGATCCTGGTGACGGTACCCGCCGGCCAGACCTACGACCTGGCCAGCAAGCTGGACCTGTCGGACCTGGCGCCGGGCTCTACCGGCTGGATGCGCCTGTTCATTGGTGACCCCAACGACGCGGCCCAGGCCATCTCGTACACCCACATTGGCAACTACACCGTCAGCGCCGGCGCCGAAGGCCGCACGCTGACCGTCGTCCCACGTCCCGACGTGATCATCCACTGAGACCCAGAACCTGCATGAACGCTTCTTTCGCTCTTTCCGCCACGGCCCTTGCCACCACTGTGTTGTTCACCGGCGCAGCCTCCGCCGCCCAGCCCACCGGCCGCCTGAACGATACCGGCGCGTCGATGTGCCTGGACGCCGCTGGCGGCAGCACCTGCAGCAACCACCAGGACGCGCTGGTCGGCCGTGACGTGACCCATCCTGACCCCACCGACGGGCGGCTCGGCTTTTCGTTCCAGAAGTTGGACGCGCAAGGCGGCAAGCTGCCCGCCACGGCCGCCGACTGGGCCTGCGTGCACGACCGCGTGACCGGCCTGATGTGGGAAATGAAGACCGCCGATGGCAGCGTGCACGACGCCACAAAGCAGTTCACCAACCTTGGCGACGGCAGCGCCACCGACAGCAGTGCGCTGGTCGCCCAGGCCAATGCCGAAGGCCTGTGCAGCCGGCACGACTGGCGCCTGCCCACGCGCAACGAGCTGATCAGCATCGTCGACTACAGCACCGTCTACCCCGGCCCCACGGTCGATGCCGACTGGTTCCCGAACAGCACCGCCTACAGCGTCTGGACCTCGAACGAGCAGGTCGGCAACACGGCACGCAGCTGGTACGTGAACTTCATGGACGGCTACAGCGCCACGCTGGACAAGGGCTATGCCTTTGGCCAGGTCCGCCTGGTCAGCGGCACTGCGCCCGCCCCGTCGCCGCGCTTCCAGGTGCTGGACGGTGGCGCCGAGGTGCTGGACGCGTTGACCGGCCTGACCTGGCAGCGCTGCTCGGTGGGCCAGAGCTGGAGCGGCAAGACCTGCACCGGCCAGGCCGCGGCGATGGACTGGTCGACCGCACTGCAGACCGGCACCGACACCGCAAAAAGCAGTGGCAAGGCCTGGCGCGTGCCCAATGTGAAGGAACTGGCCAGCATTTCTTCCGACGACCGCGTCCAGCCGTCGGTCGACACGGCGACCTTCCCGCGCACGCCCAGCGAGCTGTTCTGGACGGCCACGCCGTACACCGCGTCCGGCCCGTTTGGCGCCTATGCCTGGACGGTCTATGGCTACGACGGCTCGGCCACCTCGCAGTTGACCACCGAAGGCTCCCGGCTGCGCCTGGTGCGCAACAAGTAAGCCGGCGGGTTCATGGCTGCACGGTCCGCCGCGGGCGGGCCTTTCGCCCCGGCGCACCGCGTGCGTCGGGGCCTTGTCGCTGGTGGCGGCAAGCGCCACGCGTGAGCTAAAGTAACGGCGCGCTGCACGCGTTCCCGGCTGCGTTTGCCGGAGCTCCCGGCCCCTGGCCGCATGCAACAAAACGGAACAGCTTGCGGGCATGGTTCACGTTTCTCCCGGCGCGCACCAGCCGCTCCCCGCAGGTCCACTTGCGAGAGAGAGCTGAGTATTCACTTTCACTGCCACTCGCAAGCACTTGTTTTTGAAGAGCCTTTTATTTCAGGCTTCTTCACATACACCCCTAAGTACCTGATTTCATTGATTTTTCCCCTTGGGTTTCGTTGACCCGTCCCCGAGTGGTGGGTTAAAGTGGGGTGAAATGCATTTTTGTGGGGTGATGTGTCCGAATTGGTGCTTCAGGGCGAGTCTGAGCTGACGCTGGACGGCAAAGGGCGGGTGACCGTGCCTGCCCGTTTCCGCGACACGCTCAATGCGCTCTGCGGGGGCCAGATGACGGTCACCAAGCACCCCACGCGCTGCCTGCTGCTGTTCCCGCGCCCGGCCTGGATCGATTTCCGCACCAAGCTGCTGGGCCTGCCGATGGACGTCGAGGCCTGGCGCCGGATCTACATCGGCAGCGCGATCGATGTCGACATCGATGGCGGCTCGCGCGTGCAGCTCTCGCCCGAGCTGCGCAAGTGGGCCGGGCTGGACAAGGAGCTGACGCTGGTCGGCATGGGCAGCCGGATGGAAATCTGGGACCGCGAGCGCTACACCGCGCTGGAAGAAGCGACCCTTGCTCAGCCCATGCCCGAGAGCATGCGGCACATGGTGATGTGAGATCTGATCGCCGCCATGAAAGATGTTCTTCAAACCAAGCTGAGCGGGCCGAGCGCCGGGCCGCTCCCAAGCCGGCCCGAATCCCCTTGGGGCATCGCCCGACGTATTCGTCGGTCGAGGGGCTGACATGACTCTTGCCCATACCACCGTGCTGCTTCAGGAAGCAGTCGATGCGCTGCTGCTGCAGCCGCATGAAGACGCGCCCGATCCGGCCGCCGGCACCTATGTCGACGGCACCTTCGGCCGCGGCGGCCATTCGCGTGCCTTGCTGGCCCGCCTGGGCCCGGCCGGCCGGCTGATCGCGTTCGACAAGGACCCGGAAGCGGTGGCCGCGGCCACCACCGGCGACAACGCCATCACCGACCCGCGTTTCGAGATTCATCACGCCAGCTTCGCCAGCATGGCCGAGGTGCTGGCCCAGCGTGCACCGGCCGGAGCCGATGGCGTGCTGATGGACCTGGGCGTCAGCTCGCCGCAGATCGACAACCCCGCCCGCGGCTTCAGCTTCCGCTTCGACGGCCCGCTGGACATGCGCATGGACACCACGCGCGGCGAAAGCGCGGCGGACTTCCTGGCGCGTGCCGACGAGCGCCAGATTGCACAGGTGATCCGCGACTATGGCGAAGAACGGTTTGCTGTCTCGATTGCAAAGGCGCTTGTGGCTCGCCGCGAGGGCGGAAAACCACCGCGAACCACTGCCGAGCTGTCCGAGCTCGTGGCTGGTGCGGTCAAGACCCGCGAAGCCGGCCAGAACCCCGCCACACGCACCTTTCAGGCTCTTCGGATTTTCGTCAACGCCGAGCTTGAAGAGCTTGAGCAAGGCTTGCGGGCTGCGCTGAGCCTGCTGAAGACGGACGGGCGGCTGGCAGTGATCAGCTTCCATTCGCTGGAAGACCGCATCGTCAAGACTTTCATCCAGCACGAGAGCCGGGTGGAGGTGGACCGCCGCGCGCCGTTTGCGCCGCCCAGCCGCGCGCTGCGCCTGCAGCCGCTGGGCCGCATCAAGCCGTCCGAAGGCGAAGTGCGCGAGAACCCGCGCTCGCGCTCGGCCGTGCTGCGCGTGGCACGCCGGCTGTCGGCAGAGGAGAGCGGGCTGTGACGCGGTTGAGCCTCGTTCTTTTGCTGGCGCTGATGGGCAGCGGGCTGTACCTGGTCAAGGTCAGCTACGAAGCGCGCAAGCTGTTTGCCGACATCGAACGCGCCAAGGCCGACGAGCACCAGTTGGCCGCCGAGGCCACTCGGCTGGACGCCGAGCGCCGCAGCGAAGGCACGCACCTGCGTGTCGAACGCGACGCGCGCGAGAAGCTGCAGATGCGCTTGCCCACGCCGGACGCGACGTTGTATGTCGCCGAGACGCGTGCGGCCTCCGGGGGGGCTCGGTGATGGCGAAAAAGGCGACGAACTCGGTTCGTGGGGTGAACTACTCGACCAGCCCGCTGCTGGCCTCGAAGACGCCGCCGTGGCGCAGCCGTTTCCTGGTGCTGCTGGTGGGCGGCGCCTTCCTGGTGCTGATCGCCCGCGCGCTGTACGTGCAGGTGCTGGAAGCCGAGTTTTTCCAGAAGAAGGGCGAGGAGCGTTTTGCCTCCACGCTGAGCCTGTCGGCCAGCCGCGGCCGCATCCTGGACCGCAATGGTCAGATCCTGGCCATCAGCGTCAACGCACCCACGATCTCGATCAACCCGCAGCAGTTCAAGGCCAATGCCGACCAGAAGCGCCAGCTGGTGTCGCTGCTGGGCATGAAGCCGCAGGAGCTGGAGACCAAGCTGGCCGAGGACAGCGCTTATGCGGTGCTGCGCCGGCAGATCGACGGTGGCGTGGCGCAAGAGATCCGCAAGCTCGGCATCAAGGGCATCACGCTGGAGCCGGGCTACCTGCGCCGGTATCCGGAAAACGAATCGGCTGCGCACGTGGTCGGCTTCACCGACATCCAGGACGAAGGCCAGGAAGGCATCGAGCTGACCTTCCAGAAGCAGCTGCAGGGCCATGGCGGTTCGCGCAGCGTGGTCAAGGACAGGCTGGGTCGCATCGTCGAGGACCTGGGGGAGCCGGTGGACCCGCGTGACGGCAGCGACGTGCAGCTGACCATCGACTCCAAGGTCCAGGCCCTGGCCTACCAGCGCATCCGCGATGCCGTGCAGCAGCACCATGCCAAGGCCGGCAGCGTGGTGGTGCTGGACGCGCAGACCGGCGAGATCCTGGCGCTGGCCAACTACCCCAGCTACCTGCCCGAGGAGCGCCACAACCGCACTGGCGCCCAGCTGCGCAACCGCGCGGTGACCGATGTGTTCGAGCCCGGCTCGACGATGAAGCCGTTTGTCGTCTCGAAGGCGCTGGAGCTGGGCCTGGTCAAGCCCGACATGATGATCGACACCAGCCCGTTCATGGTCGGCCCGCTGCGTGTCAACGACGACCCGCACCCGCACCCGGCGCTGACCGTCTCGCAGGTGATCCAGAAGTCCAGCAACGTGGGCACGGTGCGCATCTCGCAGAAGATCGAGGCGCGCGACATGGGCGAGATGTACCAGGCGCTCGGCTTCGGCAGTAAGCCGCAGATCGGCTTCCCCGGCGCCGCTACCGGCAAGCTGCGGCCCTGGCGCAGCTGGAAGCCGGTCGAGAAGGCGACGATGAGCTACGGCTATGGCCTGTCGGCCTCGCTGCTGCAGATTGCCCGCGCCTACACCGCGATTGCCCGCGACGGCGAGCTCGCGCCGCTGACGCTGGTCAAGGGCGAAGAGGCCACCGCTTCGGTGCAGATCTTCCAGCCCGAGACGGTGCGCACCATGCGCCAGATGTTGCGCGGCACCGTGCAGCCCGGTGGCACCGCGCCGCTGGCGCAGCCGCTGGGCTATTCGGCTGGCGGCAAGACCGGCACCGCGGAAAAAATGGAAAACGGCCGCTACAAGAGTGGCAACTACCGCGCCTGGTTCACCGGCATTTCGCCGATCGACAAACCGCGCGTGGTCGTGGCCGTGATGCTGGACGAGCCCAAGCCGATCTATTTCGGTGGCCTGGTCGCCGCGCCGGTGTTCAAGGGCGTGGTCGAGCAGACCTTGCGCACGCTGGGCGTGCCGCCGGACCTGGAAGTCAAGCCGCAGGTGGTCGCCCAGATCGGCGGCACCGAACCCAACAAGACGACGTCCCACTGACATGCCGTTGACCCATCTGAGAAGTGCCGATGCCGCCGCCCGCTGGCTGACCTCCTGGGTCACCGGTGCGCTGCGCACCGACAGCCGCCTGGTGCAGCCCGGCGATGCCTTCATTGCCTGGCCCGGCCAGCGCAGCGATGGGCGGCAGTTCGTCGAGGCCGCGCTGGCGGCAGGCGCTTCCACCTGCCTGGTCGAGCACGAAGGCATTGGGGCCTTTGGCTTTCAGGACGCCCGCGTGGCCACGCTGCCGGGCTTGAAGGCGGCGACGGGCCTGATCGCCGATGCGTTCTACCGCCACCCCAGCCAGGCGCTGAAGGTGGTGGCCGTCACCGGCACCAACGGCAAGACCTCCAGCGCCTGGTGGACCGCGCAGGCGCTCAGTCTGCTGGGCCAGCGCTGCGGCGTGGTCGGCACGCTGGGCGTGGGCGAACCGCCGCGGCCACGCGCGCATGTGGCCGGTGCGGACAACGCAGCGGATGCCGGCAGCATCGAATTCACCGGCCTGACCACGCCGGACCCGGTGGTGCTGCAGGCGGGTTTTCGCCGCATGGCCGACGAGGGCTTTGCCGCCTGCGCAATCGAGGCTTCGTCCATCGGCGTGGTCGAGCAGCGACTGGCCGGCACGCGGCTGGAAGTCGCGCTGTTCACCAACTTCACGCGTGACCACCTGGACTACCACGGCAGCATGGAGGCCTACTGGGCCGCCAAGCGCCTGGTCTTCGCCTGGCCGCACCTGAAGGCCGCGGTGATCAACGTGGACGATCCGCAAGGTGGGCTGCTGGTAGCCGACCTGGCCGGCAAAGGCCCGGCGCTGTGGACCATCTCGGCCCGCGACGAGGCCCGGCTGCAGGCCCAGGACGTGGGCTACACCGGCCAGGGCCTGAGCTTCACGCTGGTCGAATCTTCCGCGCGCGTGCCGGTGCAGACCCGGTTGATCGGCGACTACAACGTGTTGAACCTGCTGGGCGTGATCGGTGGCCTGCGCGCCCTGGGCGTGCCGCTGGCCGATGCCGCCGCCGCCGCGGCCCAGGTCACGCCGGTGCCGGGCCGCATGCAGCGCGTGCCGCTGCCAGCGGGCGCCGTGGCATCACCCGAGGTGGTGGTGGACTACGCCCACACGCCGGACGCACTGGACAAGGCCATCTCGGCGCTTCGCCCACTGGCGCAGGCGCGTGGCGGCCAGCTGTGGTGCGTGTTCGGTTGCGGGGGTGACCGGGATGCGACCAAGCGCCCGCTGATGGGCGAGATCGCCCAGCGCCTGGCCGACCGCGTGGTCGTTACCAGCGACAACCCGCGCGGCGAATCGCCCGAAGCCATCATCGGCCAGATCATCGAAGGCACGGTCGAGGCGCGCAGCCTGGCGCCGGTGCAGACCGAACCGGACCGCCGCGCCGCGATCTTCCAGACCCTGGCCGCTGCCGCACCGCAGGACGTGGTGCTGATCGCCGGCAAGGGCCACGAGGACTACCAGGAGATCAACGGCTTCAAGCATCCGTTCTCCGACGCCGCGGTGGCCACCGCCGCACTGCAATCGCGGAGCGCGAACTGATGATGCCGCTCACGCTCGCCACGGCCCACGGCTTGTTGCCGGACGCCTTGCGCGTTGGCCCGGCCGTGGCTGGCGGCGATGAGCGGCTGGCGCTGCGCCGCGTGCACACCGACACCCGCACGCTGGCCCCGGGTGACCTGTTCGTCGCGCTGAAGGGCGAGCGCTTCGATGCGCACGACTTCCTGCCGCAGGCCGCCGCGGCCGGCGCCGTGGCTGCCATCGCGTCGCACGGTCTGGCCGAAGCCGGCCTGCCCGGCCTGCAGGTGGTCGATCCGTTGCGCGCGCTGCAGCAACTGGCCACCGGCTGGCGCGAGCAGCTGGCGCTGCCGGTGATCGCGGTCACCGGCAGCAACGGCAAGACCACGGTCACGCAGATGATCGCCTGCATCCTGCGCGCGGCGCAGGGCGAAGCCGCGCTGGCCACCGCTGGCAACCTGAACAACCACATTGGCGTGCCGCTGACGGTGCTGCGGCTGACCGCGGCGCACCGCCTCGCGGTCATCGAGCTGGGCATGAACCACCCGGGCGAAATCGCCGAGCTGGCCGCCATCGCGCAGCCCACGGTGGCGCTGGTCAACAACGCGCAGCGCGAGCACCTGGAGTTCATGCAGACGGTGGCCGCCGTGGCGCAGGAAAACGGCAGCGTGATCAGCGCGCTGCCGGACAACGGCGTGGCCGTCTTCCCTGCAGACGACGCGCACAGCGCCACCTGGCAGGCGCTGGCCGGCACGCGCCGCGTGCTGCGCTTCGCACTGGGCAGCAATGAGTGCCCCCAGGGCCGGACTGCGCCCAGCCCGCCCCCCGAGGGGGACAAGAAAACTTGGGACGGCCCGGCGTTTTCTTGCGAGACCGGCGCCGACGTTAGCGGCAACGCGCGCTGGGCGGGTGACCACTGGGTGCTGCAGATGCACACGCCCGTCGGCGAGGCCGGCCTGGCGCTGCGCGTGGCAGGCCGGCACAACGTGAAGAACGCGCTGGCCGCGACGGCCTGCGCGCTGGCAGCCGGCGTGCCGCTGGGCGCGGTGGTCGCCGGGCTGCAGGCCTTCGAGCCGGTCAAGGGCCGCTCGCAGGTCAAGTTGTTGGCCAATGGCCAGACGCTGATCGACGACAGCTACAACGCCAACCCCGATTCCGTGCGCGCCGCCATCGAGGTGCTGGCCGAGCTGCCGGCGCCGCGCTGGCTGGTGCTGGGTGACATGGGCGAGGTCGGCAACGAGGGCCAGTCCTTCCATGCCGAGGTTGGCGCGCTGGCGGCAGAGCGTGGCATCGAGCACTTCTGGAGCACTGGCGAGTTGTGCCTGCACGCCGCGCGGGCCTATGGCCAGTCGGCGCGGCACTTTGCCAGCGTGGCCGAACTGCTGGCCGCGGCGGATCGGCCGGCGGCACGCGCGGTGGTCGTCAAAGGCTCGCGCTTCATGAAGATGGAACAGGTCGTCGCCGCGCTGCAAGCGGCCGGCGCGCAAGACAAAGGGGAGGCCGCATGCTGCTGAGCCTGTCGCAGTGGCTGCAGGGCCTGTACCCGGAGCAATTCGGTTTCCTGCGCGTGTTCCAGTACCTGACCTTCCGCGCAGTGATGGCCGCGTTGACGGCGCTGGTCATCGGCCTGGTGTTCGGCCCGTGGGTCATCCGCCGCCTGACCGAGCTGAAGATCGGCCAGCCGATCCGCGAATACGGCATGCAGAGCCACTTGGCCAAGCGCGGCACGCCGACCATGGGCGGCGCGCTGATCCTGATCGGCATCGGCCTGGCCACGGTGCTGTGGAGCGACTGGAGCAACCGCTTCGTCTGGATCGTGATGCTGGTGACCTTCGGCTTCGGCGCCATCGGCTGGACCGACGACTGGCGCAAGGTGGTCGACAAGAACCCCGAAGGCATGCGCTCGCGCGAGAAGTTCATCTGGCAGTCGCTGATCGGCCTGGTCGCCGCGCTGTACCTCGCGTTCAGCGTGTCCGAGACCAACAACCTGCGCGTGCTGGAGCTGTTCCTGCGCTGGGTACAGAGCGGCTTCTCGAACGACCTGCCGCCCAAGGCCGACCTGATGCTGCCGTTCTTCAAGACCATCAGCTACCCGCTGGGCGTCTTCGGCTTCATCGGCCTGACCTACTTCGTCATCGTCGGCGCCAGCAACGCGGTGAACCTGACCGACGGGCTGGACGGCCTGGCCATCATGCCGGTGGTGCTGGTGGCCGGTGCGCTGGCCATCTTCAGCTACGTGGTCGGCAGCGCGGTCTACAGCAAGTACCTGCTGTTCCCCTACATCCCCGGCGCCGGCGAGCTGATGATCTTCTGCGCCGCGATTGCCGGTGCCGGCCTGGCCTTCCTGTGGTTCAACGCGCACCCGGCGCAGGTCTTCATGGGCGACGTGGGCGCGCTCTCGCTTGGCGGCGCGCTGGGCACGGTTGCGGTCATCACGCGGCAGGAAATCCTGCTGGGCGTGATGGGTGGCGTGTTTGTCGCCGAGGCGCTGTCGGTGATGCTGCAGGTCGGCTGGTTCAAGTACACCAAGAAGAAGTACGGCGAAGGCCGGCGCATCCTGAAGATGGCACCGCTGCACCACCACTTCGAGAAGTCCGGCTGGAACGAGACCCAGGTGGTGATCCGCTTCTGGATCATCACGATGCTGCTGTGCCTGATCGGCTTGGCCAGCCTGAAGCTCAGGTAGTCCATGAATCAGCTGCGCGACCTGTCCATCCTCATCCTCGGGCTCGGTGACTCCGGCCTGGCGATGGCGCGCTGGTGCGCGCGGCACGGTGCCGCGCGCATCCGCGTCTGGGACTCGCGCGAAGCGCCGCCGCAGGCCACTGCTTTGTTGACGGATGTGCCTGCCGCCGAGCGTTTTTCCGGCGCGCTGGACGCCGACCTGGCGACTGGCTCGCTGTCCGACGTGCAACTGGTGCTGAAGAGCCCCGGCCTTGCGCCTGCCGACACGCGCATTGCGCCGCTGCTGGCCGCCGCGCGTGCCAAGGGCCTGGCGCAGCAGAACGAACTGGACTTGTTCGCCCGTGCGCTGGCCGACCTGAAGGCCGACCGCGGCTACGCGCCCAAGGTGCTCGCCATCACCGGCACCAACGGCAAGACGACGACCACCGCGCTGACCTCGATGCTGGTGGAGCGCTGCGGCAAGCGCGTGGGCCTGGCCGGCAACATCGGCCCGACGATGCTGGACACGCTGTCTGCCGCGCTGGACCTGGAGCCGCCGCCGTCTGCTGAGGCCGATGAAGCGGTGCTGGCCGAGCCGGCCGAGGAGCCGAACGCAGCTGCCGAAGCCGAGCCGCTGGACGAGTCCGCGGAACCGGCGGAGGTGGAAGCCGAGGCCGAACCCGAAGCACTGCCGCTCGACGACGAAGATGCGCTGGCACCGCCGGTCGTGCTGGCCCCACCGCCGCCCAAGATGCCGGTGTTCGAGCACCTGCCCGACGTGTGGGTGCTGGAGCTGTCCAGCTTCCAGCTCGATGGCGTGCAAGGCTTCGAGCCCAATGCCGCGACCGTGCTGAACGTCACGCAGGACCACCTGGACTGGCACGGCACGATGGCTGCCTATGCCGCGGCCAAGGCCCGCATCTTCGGCCAGCACGCGCTGATGGTCATCAACCGCGACGACACCCTGGTCGAGGCCATGGTGCCGGCGGCCGTGGTCGTGGCCGGTGGCCGCGGCAAGCCGAAGAAGCTGGTGGGCCGGCCGGTCTGCCGCTTCGGGTTGGACGCACCTCAAAAGCCCGGCGACTTCGGCCTGGTCACCGGCGGCGGCATGGACTGGCTGGTCCGCGCGATGCCCGCCGACGAGACCATCAAGAAGCGCAAGGGCGACGACGAGGAAGAACTGCTGCTGCAGCGCCTGATGCCGGCCGACGCGCTGCGCATCCGTGGTCGGCACAACGCTGCCAACGCGCTGGCCGCGCTGGCGCTGTGCACCGCCATTGGCCTGCCGCTGGCGCCGATGCTGCATGCACTGCGCGAATACCGCGGCGAGCCGCACCGGGTCGAGATGATCGGGCAGATCGGCGGCGTCGAGGCTTTCGACGACAGCAAGGGCACCAATGTCGGCGCCACCGTGGCTGCGCTGGATGGCCTGGGGCAGGACTGCGGCGGCAAGCTGGTCGTCATCCTCGGTGGCGACGGCAAGGGCCAGGACTTTTCGCCGCTGGCCGCACCGGTGGCGCGCCACGCCCGGGCGGTCGCCACCATCGGCCGCGATGCCGGCGCCATCGAAGCCGTGCTGGCCGACAGCGGCGTGCCGCTGCAACGCCACGCCACGCTGGAAGCCGCCACGCGCTGGTGCTTCGAGCAGGCCCAGGCCGGTGATGCCGTGCTGCTCAGCCCGGCCTGCGCCAGCCTGGACATGTTCCGCAACTACGCCCACCGCGCCGAGGTCTTCATCTCGGCAGTGCAGGACCTGGCGGCCGAGCGCGGGGAGATCCTGACGTGAGCTTCGCTGACGCACTCCGTCAACCCTTCGCCGGCCTGCGTGAACGCGCCGGAGCACTGCTGGGCCGCGCCGGTGGCGAGCGTTTGCCCATCCGCGACTGGATCGGCGGCGTGTCGGCCAAGCCGGTGCAACTCTCGGGCTACGACACCGGGCTGATCTGGGTCACCGCGCTGCTCTTGGCGCTGGGCCTGGTGATGGTTTATTCGGCCTCGGTTGCAATGCCGGACAACCCGCGCTTCTCGCGCTACGTGCCGACCTTCTTCCTGAGCCGGCAGGCAATGTTCATCGGCGTGTCCTTCGTGGCCGCGCTGGTCACGCTGCAGATCCCGATCGCCGTCTGGGAAAAGTGGGCGCCGTGGCTGTTCGCCGCCACGCTGGCAATGCTGATCGTCGTGCTGGTGCCTTTCATCGGCAAGGGCGTGAACGGCGCGCGGCGCTGGATTCCGCTGGGCGTGATGAACTTCCAGCCCAGCGAACTGGCCAAGCTGGCAATGGCCATGTACGCCGCGAGCTACATGGTGCGCAAGATGGACGTGAAGGAGAACTTCGTCAAGGCGGTCTGGCCGATGGCGGTCTCGCTGGGCGTCGTGGGCGTGCTGCTGCTGGCCGAGCCGGACATGGGCGCCTTCATGGTCATCGCCGCGGTCGCGCTGGGCATCCTGTTCCTGGGCGGCGTGAATGGCCGCATGTTCTTCCTCAGTGTGGCGGTGCTGGTCGGTGCGTTTGTGCTGATGATCGTCTTCAGCGAGTTCCGCCGCCAGCGCATCTTTGCCTATCTGGACCCTTGGAACCCGGACTATGCCCAGGGCAAGGCCTACCAGCTGACGCACTCCTTGATCGCCTTTGGCCGCGGCGGCGTGTTCGGCCAGGGCCTGGGCGCGTCGATCGAGAAGCTGCACTACCTGCCCGAGGCGCATACCGACTTCCTGCTCGCGGTGATCGGCGAGGAGCTGGGCTTCATCGCCGTGCTCGCGGTGATCCTGGCCTTCTTCTGGCTGACCCGCCGCATCTTCGTGATCGGCCGCCAGGCCATCGCGCTGGATCGGGTTTTTGCCGGGCTGATGACGCAAGGCATCGGCATCTGGTTTGGTGGCCAGGCCTTCATCAACATGGGTGTGAACCTGGGCGTGCTGCCGACCAAGGGGCTGACGCTGCCGCTGCTGAGCTATGGCGGCTCGGGCGTGCTGCTGAACCTGGTGGCGCTGGCCATCGTGCTGCGAGCCGATCTGGAAAACAGGCAGCTCATGCGAGGAGGCCGCGCATGACCGGGACCACCTCGATGGCTTCCACGCGTCACCTGGTCATCATGGCCGCGGGGACCGGCGGGCATGTGATTCCCGGCCTGGCCGTGGCGCGCGAGATGATGACCCGCGGCTGGTCGGTCAGTTGGCTGGGCACCGAGGGCGGCATGGAAAACAGGTTGGTGCCGGCCACCGGCATTCCGATGGACCGGCTGTCGTTTTCCGGCCTGCGCGGCAAAGGCCTGCTGCACACGATGACCGGCGGCCTGCGCCTGCTGAAGGCCTTCTGGGACAGCGCGCGCATCCTGCGCCGCCGGCATGCCGACGCGGTGCTGGGCATGGGCGGCTATGTCTGTTTCCCCGGCGGGCTGATGGCGGCGGCGCTGGGCAAGCCGCTGGTGCTGGTGAATGCCGACGCCGCGCTGCTGATGAGCAACAAGGCCTTGCTGCCGGTGGCCGACAAGGTGGCCTTCGGCTTCGACGGCCCGGCGGCCGACAAGGTCAAGCGCTCGCTGGTGACCGGCAATCCGGTGCGCGCCGAGATCGAGGCGATGCCGCCGCCCGAACAGCGTTTTGCCGGCCGCGAAGGCCCGCTGCGCGTGCTGGTGGTCGGCGGCAGCCTGGGCGCCCGCGTGCTGAACGAAACCGTGCCGGCGGCGCTGTCGCAGATGCCCACCGAGTTGCGACCGCAGGTCACCCACCAGACCGGCGTGAGCAACCTCGATGACGTGCGCAGCCGGTACGCCACGCTGGGCCTGCAGGCCGAGGTGCTGCCTTTCATCGACAACATGGACCAGCGCCTGGCCGACTGCGACCTGATCGTCTGCCGCGCCGGCGCGATCACCGTCAGCGAACTCTGCGCGGCCGGTGTGGCCAGCGTGCTGGTGCCGCTGGTCGTGTCGACCACCTCGCACCAGCGCGACAACGCGGCCTGGATGGCGGAACGTGGCGCCACGCTGCACCTGCCGCAGGCCGAGATGAATCCGCAGCAACTGGCCCAACTGCTGCAGCAACTGAATCGAGACACGCTGCTTGCCATGGCCCAAAAGGCCCGCATGCTGGCGCGTCACGGCGCGGCCGGCAAGGTCGCCGATGAGATTGAAAGGCTGATCAAGCCATGAAACACGCGGTCAAGCACATTCACTTTGTCGGCGTCGGCGGCGCCGGCATGAGCGGCATTGCCGAGATCCTGCACAACCTGGGCTACAAGGTCTCCGGCTCGGACCAGGCCGACAGCGCGACCACGCGGCGGCTGGGCGAGCTGGGCATCCAGATCTTCATCGGGCATGACGCGGCGCACATCGCCGGTGCCGGTGCAGTCGTCACGTCCACCGCGGTGCATGGCGACAACCCGGAGGTGATCGCCGCCCGGTCGCACCGCGTGCCGGTGGTCCCGCGTGCGGTGATGCTGGCCGAGCTGATGCGGCTGAAGAAGGGCATTGCGATTGCCGGCACGCACGGCAAGACGACGACCACTTCGCTGGTGACCTGCGTGCTGGCCGAGGCCGGTGTGGACCCGACCTTCGTGATCGGAGGCAAGCTCAACTCGGCAGGCGCCAACTCGCGACTGGGCTCGGGTGATTTCATCGTCGTCGAAGCCGATGAGTCGGACGCTTCGTTCCTGAACCTGATGCCCATCCTGTCCGTCGTCACCAACATCGACGCCGACCACATGGACACCTACGGCCACGACTTCGCGAAGCTGAAGGGCGCGTTTGTCGACTTCGTGCATCGCATGCCGTTCTACGGTGCGGCCATCCTGTGCGGCGACGACCCTGGCGTGAGAAGCATCATCCCGATGATCTCGCGCCCGGTCATCACCTACGGCATGGGCGAAGACGTGCAGGTGCGTGCGGTCAACGTGCAGGCGCTGCGCGGCGGCCAGATGCGCTTCACCTGCCAGCGGCGCAATGGCAGCGTGATGCCGGACCTGGACATCACGCTGAACCTGCCGGGCGAGCACAACGTGCGCAACGCGCTGGCTGCGATCGCGGTGGCGACCGAGCTGGAGCTGCGCGACGAGCCCATCGTCGCCGCGCTGGCCGGCTTCACCGGCGTGGGCCGCCGCTTCCAGCGTTATGGCGAGCTGCCGGCGAACGGAGGTGGCGCGTTCACGCTGATCGACGACTACGGCCACCACCCGGTCGAGATGGCCGCGGTGCTTGCCGCGGCCCGCGGTGCCTTCCCGGGCCAGCGCCTGGTGCTGGCCTTCCAGCCGCACCGCTACACCCGCACGCGGGACTGCTTCGAGGACTTCGTCAAGGTCATGGGCCAGGCCGACGCGGTGCTGCTGACCGAGGTCTATGCAGCCGGTGAATCGCCCATCGTCGCGGCAGACGGCCGTTCGCTGGCACGCGCCCTGCGTGTGGCCGGCAAGGTCGACCCGGTGTTTGTCGACGAGGTGGCGCTGCTGCCGGAAGAGATCCGGGCCTTTGCACGCGATGGTGATGTCGTGATCGCGATGGGCGCAGGCTCGATTGGCGCAGTGCCGGCGAAGGTTGTCGAGTTGAGCGGAGGCGCGGCATGACCGCCATTGACGTGAAGAGCTTCGGCAAGGTTGCGGTGCTGATGGGCGGGGATTCCGCCGAGCGGCCGGTGTCGCTGATGTCGGGCGAAGGCGTGCTGAAGGCACTGCTGTCGCAGGGCGTGGACGCACATGCCTTCGACCCGTCCGAGCGCGGCCTGCATGAACTGAAGACCGAAGGCTTTGCGCGTTGCTTCATCGCGCTGCATGGCCGACACGGCGAAGACGGCTCGGTGCAGGGCGCGCTCGAATTGCTGGGCATTCCCTACACCGGCTCCGGCGTGATGGCCTCGGCGGTGGCGATGGACAAGGTCATGACCAAGCGCGTGTGGATCGCCGAGGGCTTGCCCACGCCGAAGTTCCGCCGCCTGCGCCGCGGCGAGCATGGCCGCGAGGTCACGCGCGAGGTGCCGGACACGCTGGGCCTGCCGCTGATCGTCAAGCCGGCAAGAGAAGGTTCCTCTTTTGGCGTGACCAAGGTGCCGGGGTATTCAGGGATGCATGAAGCGGTGGCCTTCGCCGCACAATTCGACCCTGACGTGCTGTGCGAAGAATTCATCGAAGGCGACGAAGTCACCTGCCCGGTGCTGGGAGAAGGTGACGCCGCCGTCGCGCTGCCGGTGATCCGCATCCAGGCCCCCGACGGCAAGTACGACTTCGAGCACAAGTACCACTCCGACGAGACGCAGTACCACTGCCCCAGCGGCCTGCCCGAGGCCGAGGAACGCGAGATCCAGCGCATCGTCGTCGAGGCCTATCGCCTGCTGGGCTGCCGCGGCTGGGGTCGCGCGGACCTGATGATCCGCGCCAGCGACCGCCAGCCCTTCCTGCTGGAGATGAACACCTCCCCGGGCATGACCGGCCATTCGCTGGTGCCGCGCTCGGCCCAGGCTGCCGGCATGAGCTACGAGCAACTGTGTGTGCACCTGCTGGCCGGTGCCAGCTTGGACAACCCGCCCGCCAAGGCCTGAACGCTGCCATGAACGCCGCCGCCAACTTCACCGCCCGCTTTGCTCGCAGCCCGCTGCGCGCCGAGTTGCCGCTGGACGTGCGGGTCATGAACTCGACCACTGCCGCCGTGGTGCTGCTGGCGGTGGTGGTGGCCGCGGGTGCGGCGGCCGGCTGGATCGCGCGCCAGCCATATTTCACGATACGCGGCATCCGCCTCGAAGGCGACGTGACGCGCAACAGCGTCGCGACCATCCGCGCCAACGCCGCGCCGCGGTTGGCTGGCAGTTTTTTCACGATGGACCTGCAGGCCGCGCGCCAGGCCTTCGAGGCCGTGCCCTGGGTGCGGCATGCGGTGGTGCACAAGGTCTGGCCGAACCGGCTGCTGGTGCGGCTGGAAGAGCACAAGCCGGTGGCGGTGTGGCTGGGCGACGAGGGCAATGACCGATTGGTGAATTCCCATGGCGAGATCTTCGACGCCAACGTGGGCGATGTGGACGACGAGCGGCTGCCGGAGTTCGATGGCAACGAAGGCCAGGCGCCTGCAATGCTGGCGATGTACCGGCGGCTCACCGCGGTGTTCCGGCCGATGGACCTGAGCCCCGTGCGGCTGGCGCTGTCGGACCGCGGCTCCTGGGAGGTTGAGCTGGACAACGGCGGCGTGGTCGAGGTGGGCCGCGGCTCGGAAGACGAGGTGATCGCGCGCTGCGAGCGCTTCGTGCGCACCGTCTCGCAAGTGGCCACGCGCCAGCACCGGGCCTGGAACCACGCCGACCTGCGCCACGCCGACGGCTATGCGTTGCGACTGAACACAGCGGCCGACACCGGCACGCGCACCAACTGAGGAAGGCATGGCCAAGGAATACAAGGATCTCGTCGTCGGGCTGGACATCGGCACCGCCAAAGTGATGGCGGTGGTGGCCGAGGTCCTGCCCGGTGGCGAGCTGCGTGTGGCCGGCCTGGGGGTGGCGGCGTCACACGGCTTGAAGCGCGGCGTGGTGGTCAACATCGACGCCACGGTGCAAAGCATTCAGCAGGCACTGAAGGAAGCCGAGATGATGGCCGCCTGCAAGATCGAGCGCGTCTACACCGGCATCACAGGCAGCCACATCCGCGGCCAGAACTCGACCGGCATGGTCATCGTGCGCGACAACCGCGAGGTCACGCCGACCGACGTGGCGCGCGTGATCGAGACCGCCAAGGCGATCAACATCCCGAACGACCAGCGCCTGCTGCTGGTCGAGTCGCAGGAGTTCGTGATCGACGGGCACGAGGTCAAGGAGCCCATCGGCATGAGCGGCAGCCGGCTCGAAGTCAAGGTGCACATCGCGACCGGCGCCCAGAGCGCGGCCGAGAACATCCTGAAGTGCGTGCGCCGCTGCGGCCTGGAAGTCGAGCAGCTGGCCTTGAGCCCGACGGCCTCTGCGGCTGCGGTGCTGACCGAAGACGAGATGGACCTGGGCGTGGCGGTGGTCGACATCGGCGCCGGCACGACCGACGTGGCGATCTACACCGGGGGCTCGATCCGCCACACCGCGGTGATCCCGATTGCCGGTGACCTGATCACCAGCGACATCGCGATGGCGCTGCGCACGCCCACCAAGGATGCGGAAGAGATCAAGGTCGAATACGGCGTGGCCAAGCAGCTGCTGGCCGACCCGAGCGAGCAGCTCGAAGTGCCGGGCCTGGGCGACCGCGTGCCGCGCATGCTGTCGCGCCAGGCGCTGGCCGGCGTGATCGAACCGCGGGTCGAGGAGATTTTTTCGCTGGTGCACCAGGTGATCCGAGAGTCCGGCTACGAGGAGCTGCTCTCGTCGGGCATCGTGATCACCGGCGGCACGGCGGTGATGCCGGGCATGGTCGAGCTGGGGGAGGACATCTTCCTCAAGCCGGTCCGCAAGGGCCTGCCGACCTACTCCGGTGCGCTGTTCGACATGGTGGCCAACCCGCGTTCGGCCACCGTGATGGGTTTGCTCGAAGAAGCACGCCTCGCCCACACCCGCGGCCACAAGGCTGCGCAGCAGGCGGGGTCCGTCAAGACAATGTTTGGGAAAGCCCGGGACTGGTTCCTGGGCAACTTCTAGGGATGTGGGTCCCGGATCAAGAGGCTCGCTTGAAGCCTCGCCAGAAGTGATTGAGTGAATTCAGGTTTTTTCAGATAACGGCAACTGCAACGCGACGACGAAGGAGGTTCCAATGGCCATCGAGATGATCGAAGAATTTGACCAGGGCACGCAGATCAAGGTGATCGGCGTGGGCGGCGGCGGCGGCAATGCCGTCGAGCACATGATTGCCCAGGGCGTGCAAGGCGTGGAATTCATCTGCGCCAACACCGACGCCCAGGCGCTGAACCGCAGCGCCGCGGCGCAGCTGGTGCAACTGGGCTCGACTGGCCTGGGCGCGGGCTCCAAGCCCGACGTGGGCAAGACTGCGGCCGAAGAAGCCGAGGACCGCATCCGCGTGGCCATCACCGGCGCGCACATGCTGTTCATCACCGCCGGCATGGGCGGCGGCACCGGCACCGGCGCGGCGCCGGTGATCGCCCGTGTGGCCAAGGAAATGGGCATCCTGACGGTGGGTGTGGTCACCAAGCCCTTCGACTTCGAAGGCGGCCGGCGCTGCAAGCAGGCCGATGCCGGCGTGGCCGAGCTGGAAGCCAACGTCGACTCGCTGATCGTGGTGCTCAACGAGAAGCTGCTGGAAGTGCTGGGCGACGACGTCACGCAGGACCAGGCCTTCGCGCATGCCAACGACGTGCTGAAGAACGCGGTCGGTGGCATCAGCGACATCATTCACATCCCCGGCCTGGTCAACGTCGACTTCGAAGACGTGAAGACCGTGATGAGCGAGCCGGGCAAGGCGATGATGGGCACCGCCATTGCCAGCGGCCCGGACCGCGCGACCAAGGCGGCGGAAGCCGCGGTCGCCTGCCCGCTGCTGGAAGGCATCGACCTGTCCGGCGCGCGCGGCGTGCTGGTGCTGATCGCTGCGTCGCGCAACAACTTCAAGCTCTCCGAGAGCAAGAACGCGATGAACGCGATCAAGCGCTACGCCGCCGATGAAGCCCACATCATCTATGGCACCGCCTACGACGAAAGCCTGGGCGACCAGCTGCGCGTCACGGTGATCGCCACCGGCCTGTCCTCGGCCCGCCGCGCGCAGGCGCCGCTGACGGTGGTGCAGACCCAGCCGGTGCTGCGCACCGGGACCGACAACCTGCCGCTGCTGAACACGCCGATGCAGGCCGGCATGGCCGGTGCGGCGCATGGCATGAGCCACGGTGCAGCGCCCGCGCCCGCGGCGCACGACTACGGCCACCTGGCCACGCCCAGCGTCTGGCGCACTGGCCGCACGCAGGCAGCAGCCAAGGTCGAGGCGCTGAGCTCGAACGGCATGGACGAAATCGAAATCCCGGCCTTCCTGCGCAAGCAGGCCGATTGAATGGGGCACCCGGCTCGGAGGGTACGCCGAGCCACCCTCCGGGAGGGTCGCGGGGCCGCTTGGGAGCGGCCCGGCGCTGGCCCTGCCGGAGGGGGACACCGCGGCTGCGCGGTGGTGTTGTCGTTGTAGAAGTTGCGGTGATGTTTCGGGGCGCTTGGACGCCCCGTTTTTCGTGCGGTCTGCACAGGCCTGGGTCGGAAACTGTCCCTTGAAGCAGTGACGAAGGCGCAGGGCACCGGCACGCCGTCGGCGAGTCCCTACACTGCGCACCATGACTGCATTGACTGTCGTGATCGTTGAGGACGATGAACGCTTCCGCGCCGCGTTCAGCGCAATGGTGGCCCAGGCGCCTGACATGCTGCTGGCCGGCACCGCTGCCGACCTGCCGCAGGGCCTGCAGCTGCTGCAAAGCGTGCGCCCGGACGTGTTGCTGGTCGACCTGGGCCTGCCCAGCGGCAGCGGCATCGAGTTGATCCGCTTCGCGCACGACCACCTGCCGCAGACCGATGTGATGGTCGTCACGGTGTTCGGCGACGAACCGCATGTGATGGCCTCGCTGGAAGCCGGGGCGACCGGCTATCTGCTGAAGGACAGCCGGGCCGAGGACCTGGTCGAGCAGATCCGCGCGCTGCGTGCCGGCGGCAGCCCCATCAGCCCGGTGATCGCGCGCCAGCTGCTGCTGCGCCTGGCGCCCGAGCCGCAGCCCACCGCGGCCGACGACGCCTTGCTGTCGCCGCAGGAGCGGCAGGTGCTGACACTCAGCGCCAAGGGCTTCAATTTCGAAGAGATCGCCCGCATGCTGAATGTTTCGCGGCACACGGTGATGACTTACGTCAAGCGCAGCTATCGCAAGCTGCAGGTGCATTCCAAGACCGAGGCGATCTACGAGGCCCGCAAGCTGGGCCTGGTGCGTGACTGACAGCGCACTGCCGGCGCCGCCCGCCTTGGGGCGACGCCGGGCCTGGTGGGCCGTGGTCGGGATGATCGCGGTGCTGCTCTTGCTCGGCGGTGCGGTGGCGCTGCTGGTGATGGCGGTGGGCGCCGCGCCGTCGCCAGGCCCGCTGCGCGATGCGATGCAGGACAAGGCGCTGCTTCACCGTGAAGCCTTGCCGGCCGACCTGCCTGCCGATTTGCCCGAGGCCCAGTTCGAAGGGCGCGAGCGGTTGCTGCTGCAAAGCCTGCCGTCGCCAGACGCCGCCGGCTGGCAGCCCGCCAGCCTGCCGGCGCTCAAGCAGGCGCCGCTGGGCGATTCGGTTGCGGGCGGCAGCCTGTCGGTCTGGTGGTACAGGGTGCAGGTGGTCGTGCCGGCCCTGCCTGCGGACGGCACCGGCTCGCGCACGCCGATGGTGCTCTATGTGCCGCGCGTCTCGGGTGGCGCGGTGCTGCTGGCGCAATATGGCGGCGAGCTGGGCGGCGAGACCGTCAGCGCCGCGCCGCGCTGGCAGTTGCGTTGGGACGGCAGTGCCGGCTGGCGCGAGCAGTGGAACCGGCCGATCTGGGTCGACCTGGGCGCCCAGGCGCCAGGTACGCGATTGACGCTGGCGCTGGGTATCGTGCGGGCGCCGGAGCGCTCGCACCGGCTCAGCCGGCTCTACGTCGGTCCGCGCGAGCTGCTGACCCGGCGCCTGGAGCTGCGGTTGCTGTTGCAGCAGGCCGCGCCGCAGGTGGCCAGCCTGACCTTCCTTGCGCTCGGCTTGGTGGCGTTGATCTACTGGCTGGGCCGGCGCGGCAACCGGCCTTACCTGTTGTTCGCACTGACCTCGGTGGCCTGGACACTGCGCAACCTGCACTACTACGTGCAGTTCCCCACGAGTGACACCAGCCTGGAGTGGTTCTGGTGGATGAGCAACGCATCGCTGTCGTGGGTCATGGTGCTGATGTACATGTTCGCGATCCGCTTCGACCGGCGGCGCCACCGTGGCCTGGAGCGCGCGCTGGTGGCCTTCGTGGTCATTGCCACCTTGCTGGCCATGCCCGGCTCGCCGCTGCGGGCGGTGTCGCAGGTCCACCTGGTCAATGCGGTGGTGGCGCTGGGCGTGGGCCTGACCATGGGCTGGCTGGCCTGGCACGACGGTGGGCGGGACTTCCGGCTGATCACGCTGGCGCTGTGGGTGACGAATGTGTTCGGCCTGCATGACCTGCTGCTGGTCTCGGGCGCGATCACGCCGGAATCGGTCTACCTGCTGCCGTTTGCGATGCTGCTGATGTTCCTGGCCTTCCTGCATGCGGCGCAGCACCGCTACTCGATGGCGATGGACCAGGTGGCCCAGGCCAACACCATGCTGGAGCAGCAGCTGGCCACGCGCGAGGCCGAGCTGCGCACCAACCACGAGAAGCTGCGGGCGGTCGAGCGCGAGCAGGCGCTGCTGCTGGAGCGCCAGCGCCTGATGCGCGACATGCACGACGGACTGGGCTCGACATTGATGTCCTCGCTGGTGCTGGTCGAGCAGGGCCGGCTGGAGGCGCCGGCGGTGGCCCTGCTGCTGCGCGAGTGCGTGGACGACCTGCGGCTGGTGATCGACTCGCTGGAGCCGATTGGCCACGACCTGATCACCTTGCTGGCGTTGCTGCGCCACCGCCTGGGCCGCCGGCTGGAAGCGGCCGGGCTGCAGCTGGCCTGGGAGGTGGACGACCTGCCGCCGCTGAACTGGCTGTACCCGCCGGATGCGCTGCAGATCCTGCGCGCGGTGCAGGAAGTGCTGACCAATGTGCTCAAGCACGCTGGGGCCCAGCACATCCGCATTGCCACGCTGCAGCTGGGCGACAGGGTGGAGGTGCTGATCGAGGACGACGGCTGCGGTTTCGACACCGAAGAAGCGCCGCGCGGCCGTGGCCTGCGCCACCTGGCCCAGCGCGCCGCCAGGCTGGGCGGCGAGGTGCACATCGACAGCGCACCGGGCCGCGGCACCCGTGTCAGGCTGCACCTTCCTTTACAGCGGGATTTGGCCGCTTGACGGACAATCCAGGGCTGCGCCGCAGTCCGCGATGCACCTTGCCAAGCCCGTCGCCATGCTCAAGCAACGCACCCTGAAGTCCCTCACCCGCGCCGTTGGCGTCGGGCTGCACAGCGGCCAGAAGGTCGAGCTGACGCTTAGGCCGGCGGCGCCCAACACCGGCATCGTCTTTCGCCGGGTCGACCTGCCGCAGCCGGTCGACATCCCCGTGCGGCCCAGCTCGGTCAGCGACACCCGCATGGCCTCGACCATCTCGCCCGGCGGTGATCCGGGCGCGCCCAAGGTCCAGACCATCGAGCACCTGATGTCGGCCTGCGCCGGCCTGGGGCTGGACAATCTTTATGTCGACATCACGGCCGACGAGGTGCCCATCCTCGACGGCTCTTCGGCCGCGTTTGTGTTCCTGTTGCAGAGCGCCGGCATCGAACTGCAGAACGCGCCCAAGCGCTTCCTGAAGGTCAGGAAGGCGGTGGAGATCCGCGAAGGCGAGGGCGCGCGGCTGATGTGGGCCCGGCTGGAGCCGTACCACGGCTTCAAGCTGACCTTCGAGATCGATTTTGGCCACCCTGCGGTGGATGCCACCGGCCAGCAGGTCAGCTTCGACATGGGCTCGGGCCGCTACAAGCAGGAAATCGCCCGCGCCCGCACCTTCGGCTTCACCAAGGATGTGGAGGCCATGCGGGCACGCGGCCTGACGCTGGGCGGCAGCATGGACAACGCCATCGTCATCGACGACTACCGGGTGCTGAACAGCGACGGCCTGCGCTATGACGACGAATTCGCCAAGCACAAGATCCTGGATGCGATTGGCGACCTGTACGTGGCCGGCGCACCGCTGCTGGCGGCCTACACCTCGTTCCGCGGCGGCCATGCGCTGAACAACAAGCTGCTGCGCAAACTGCTGGCCGACGAGACGGCGTTTGAGTACGTCAGCTTCGAGGACGAAACCCGGGCGCCGGCAGGCTTTGCCCAGCTTGCTCCAGCCTGGTAGTCAAGAAAAGATGCTGCTTTTCCGTCTGATCGTCGGCCTGCTGCTGGTCGCTGGCCTGTTGTGCTTCGCCGTCTTCGTTGCCACCGGCCGCCCGATCTGGCGTCGGCGGTCCATCCTCATCATCAAGTGGACGCTGGTGGCGCTGCTGGGTTTTGCGGCAGTGCTGGTGCTGGAGCGGATGACGGTGCTGCTGTAGCCGGCAGCGCAAGGCCGGACAGGAACTGCTGCACCGACGCGTCGCCGACCTCGATCAGCGCAAACGCCGCCGGGTTGCGCGTCCACTGGCGCAGCAGGCCGTCCATCAGGGCCAGCAAGCCCAGCGCGATGGTGCGGGTGTCCAGCGGCGTCTTGATCTGGCCCTTGGCCATGCCGCGTTGCAAGGTGGCTTCGAGCCGGTCCAGGAAGGCATTGAGGCTGGCTTCCTTGCGCTCGCGCACCGGTGCCATGTCCTCGGCGTTGTACTCGGTGGCGTGCATCGCGATCGTGAAGACGCGGCGGCCGTGCTCGTCATGCACGACGGCGTGCAGCGGCATCAGGACCATGCCCCGCAGCTCGCTGACGGTGTCGCCGACGCGCAAGCCCATGGCCACCGCCCAGGGCATCTCCAGCGGCGTTTCCCAGGGCAGGGTCACACGCTCCATCATCGCGCTGAAGAGCTCGGCCTTGTCCTTGAAGTGCCAGTAGATCGCGCCGCGGGTCACGCCAGCGGCCGCCGCCACGTCCTGCAAGGAGGTGCGGGCCACGCCGCGGTCCTGAAACACTTGCTCGGCAGCATCCAGGATCTGATTGCGGGTGATCTGCGCGTCTGCCTTGGTGCGCCGTACCATGTTTGAAAGACCCCGTATAAACCCGGTGATTGGACATACATTCTAGTTTGTATGTAAACTCGTTTCACTCTATTTCAGACAAATCCCTTCCATTGGCGTTGCCAGCTGGTGGAGGGGATTTGCTTGCGTTCATCCAGAAGGACTTTCATGGCCCACACGCCCTCCGCTTCTCTCGATGAGGTTTCGTCTCCGTGCACGCTGAGCAAGGCCTGGCGCTTGGCACCCCAGGCCGCGTGGCCGTTGGTGTCGTTGGGCTCCACTGCGCTGGTGCTGCTGTCGCTGGCAGCCTGCGGTCAAAGCGGTGATGCGGCCCATGCCGGCGGCCAGATGCCGCCGCCGCAAGTGGGTGTGATCACCGTGCAGCCGGCCTCGATCGAACTCGCGACCGAGTTGCCAGGTCGGCTGGAGGCGGTGCGCACCGCCCAGGTCCGTGCGCGAGTCACAGGGGTGGTGCAGAAGCGGCTGTTCACCGAAGGCAGCGTGGTCAAGGCTGGCCAGAGCCTGTTTGCGATCGATGCCGCGCCTTACCGCGCCCAGCTGGACAGCGCTGCCGCAACGCAGGCCCGTGCCGACGCTGCGCTGGCCAACGCCCAGGCCACCTACGACCGCTACAAGCCGCTGGCCGACGCCCGCGCCATCAGCCAGCAGGACTGGGTTGCTGCGCAGGCAGCGCAGAAGCAGGCCGTTGCCGACGTGGCCGCCGCCAAGGCCGGCGTGACGCAGGCCAGGCTGAATGTGGACTACGCTGCGGTGATCTCGCCCATCACCGGCCGCATCGGCCGCGCCGAGGTCACCGAAGGCGCGCTGGTCAGCGCCACCGAAGCCACGCTGCTGGCCACGGTGCAGCAGATCGACTCGCTCTACGTCAACTTCACCCAGTCGGCCACCGAGGCGCTGCGCCTGAAGCGGGCGATGGAAGCCGGCAAGCTGCAGTCCAGCAGCAGCACCAAGATCAAGGTGCTGCTGGACGACGGCAGCGAGTATCCGCTGCCGGGCAAGCTGCTGTTCAGCGACCTGACGGTGGACCCGACCTCCGGCCAGGTCACGCTGCGCGCCGAGCTGCCCAATCCCAAGGGTGAGCTGCTGCCAGGCTTGTATGTGAAAGTCCGCATCGAGCAGGCGCGCAGCGACGCCGCCATCCTGGTGCCGCAGCAGGCGGTGACCCGCGGCACTGCCGGCGACACCGTGCTGGTGGTCAATGCCGAGAAGCAGACCGAGCCGCGCCCGGTGCAGCTGAGCGGCACGCATGGCAACCAGTGGGTGGTGCTGAGCGGCCTGAAGGCTGGTGAGCAAGTCGTCGTTGACGGCTTCCAGAAGATCCGCCCCAAGACACCCGTGAGCCCCGTGCCTTGGACGCCAGCGGGCGCAGCCTCCGGCGCCCCGGCGGCACCAGCGGCATCCGGTGCCGCGCCGGCCGCCTCGGCTGCAAGCCATTGAGCGGAGTGCCCAGCGCATGAATTCCCGCTTCTTCATCGACCGACCCATCTTCGCGTGGGTCCTCGCCTTGTTCATCGTGGTCATCGGCGCGGCAGCCATCACCCGGCTGCCGGTCGCCCAGTACCCCACGGTGGCCCCTCCGTCCATCGTCATTTCGGCCGCCTATCCCGGCGCTTCGGCCCAGGTGCTGGAAGACAGCGTGCTGACCGTCATCGAGCAGGAGCTCAATGGCGCGCCGGGCATGATTTACATGGAGTCCAGCGCTGAAGCCACCGGCGCCGGCACCATCACCGTCACCTTCGAGCCGGGCACGGACGTGTCCATTGCCCAGATCGAAGTGCAGAACCGCCTGAGCCGCGCCACGCCGCGTCTGCCCAGCGCGGTCACGCAGCAGGGCGTGCGCGTCGACAAGGCGCGCTCGAACTTCCTGCTGTTCGTGATGCTGACGTCCAAGAACCCGGCCTATGACCCGGTGGCGCTGGGCGATTACGCGGCCCGCAACATCGTGCCCGAGCTGCTGCGGGTGCAGGGCGTCGGCCAGGCCCAGCTGTTCGGCACCGAGCGTGCAATGCGCGTGTGGATCGACCCGGCCAAGCTGGTCGGCTTCGGCCTGTCGGCGGCGGATGTCAACAACGCGATCCGCGCGCAGAACCTGCAGGTTTCGGCCGGCAGCATCGGCGCCTTGCCGACCGTGGCGGACCAGACACTGTTCGCGTCCATCAACGTCAACGGCCAGCTGGCTTCCATCGAGCAGTTCGGCCAGATCATGCTGCGCGCCAACGCCGACGGTTCGACCGTGCGCCTGAAGGACGTGGCGCGCATGGAACTGGGCGGCCAGAGCTATGCCAGCTCCTCGCGCCTGAATGGCGTGACGGCGACCGGCGTCGGCATCCAGCAGTCGCCGGGCGGCAACGCGCTGGCCACGGCCACCGCGATCAAGGCCCGCATGGTCGAGCTGCAGAAGTTCATGCCCGAAGGCGTGAGCTACGACGTGCCGTACGACAGCTCGAAGTTCGTCAAGATCTCGATCGAGGAAGTGGTCAAGACGCTGGCCGAAGCCATCGTGCTGGTGTTCATCGTGATGCTGGTGTTCCTGCAGAACATCCGCTACACCATCATTCCGACCATCGTCGTGCCGGTGGCCCTGACCGGCACCTTCGCGGTGATGCTGGCGCTGGGCTTCTCGATCAACGTGCTGACGCTGTTCGGCATGGTGCTGGCCATCGGCATCCTGGTCGACGATGCGATCGTGGTCGTCGAGAACGTCGAGCGGCTGATGGCCGAGGAAGGCCTGTCGCCGCGTGACGCGACGGTCAAAGCCATGGGCCAGATCACCGGCGCCATCATCGGCATCACCGTGGTGCTGGTCTCGGTCTTCGTGCCGATGGCCTTCTTCAGTGGCTCGGTGGGCAACATCTACCGCCAGTTCTCGCTGGCGATGGTGGCGTCCATCCTGTTCTCGGCGACGATGGCGCTGACCCTGACGCCAGCGCTGTGTGCCACGCTGCTCAAGCCGGTGCCGCACGACCACCACGAGAAGAAGGGCTTCTTCGGCTGGTTCAACCGTGGCTTCAAGCGCACCACCAAAAACTACGAGTCGCTGGTTGCGCGCATCCTGCCGCGCGCAGGCCGCTTCCTGGTCATCTATGCGGTGATCCTTGGTGCCGTGGGCCTGATGTACACCCGCCTGCCCACGTCCTTCCTGCCCAATGAAGACCAGGGCTACCTGATCGTCAACGTGCAGCTGCCGCCCGGCGCGGCGCTGTCGCGCACCGAGGCGGTGATGAAGCAGGTCGAAGGATTCTTCCTGTCTCAGCCCGAAGTGGACAAGGTCGTGGGCGTGCTGGGCTTCAGCTTCTCGGGTTCCGGCCAGAACGCTGCGCTGGCTTTCGTGCCGCTCAAGCCCTGGGACGAACGCAAGGGCAAGGAGCACAGCGCGCAGGCGCTGGCTGGCCGTGCCTTCGGTGCGCTGATGGGCATCCGTGATGCGTTCATCTTCCCGCTGTCGCCGCCGGCCATCCCTGAACTTGGCACCGCGACCGGCTTCAGCTTCCGGCTGCAGGACCGCACCGGCCAGGGCCACACGGCGCTGCTGAACGCTCGCAACCAGTTGCTGGGCATGGCCTCGCAGAACAAGATCCTGGCGGGCGTGCGGCCAGACGGCCTGGAAGACGCGCCGCAGCTGCAGCTTGACGTGGACCGCGAACGCGCCGCGGCGCTGGGCGTGACCTTCGACAGCATCAGCACCGTGCTGTCGACCGCGCTGGGCTCCAGCTATGTGAACGACTTCCCGAACGCCGGCCGGCTGCAACGCGTGGTGGTGCAGGCCGAGGCCAGCGCGCGCATGACGCCGGAAGACGTGCTCAAGCTCTACGTGCCCAACAGCAAGGGCCAGCAAGTCCCGCTGTCCGCGTTCACGTCGACCCGCTGGGTCAACGGCCCGATCCAGACCGTGCGCTACAACGGCTACCCGGCGATGAAGATCAGTGGTGACGCGGCACCGGGTTATTCCACCGGTGCGGCGATGGACGAGATGGAAAAGCTCGCGGGCCAGTTGCCGGCCGGCTTCGGCTTCGAGTGGACCGGCCAGTCGCGCGAAGAAAAGCTCTCGGGTTCGCAGGCCACCATCCTGCTGGCGTTCTCGATGCTGGCGGTTTTCCTGTGCCTGTCGGCGCTGTACGAAAGCTGGAGCATTCCAGTGGCCGTGCTGCTGGTCGTGCCGCTGGGCGTGCTGGGCTCGCTGTCGGGTGTGTGGTTGCGCGACATGCCCAATGACGTGTACTTCAAGGTCGGCCTGATCACCATCATCGGGCTGTCGGCGAAAAACGCGATCCTGATCATCGAGTTCGCCAAGGACCTGCAGGCCGAGGGCAAGAGCCTGCTGGCGGCCACGCTGGAGGCCTGCCATTTGCGCTTCCGTCCGATCATCATGACCTCGTTCGCCTTCATCCTCGGCGTGCTGCCACTGGCGATTGCCAGCGGTGCCGGCTCGGCCAGCCAGCGTGCCATCGGCACCGGCGTGATCGGCGGCATGATCACCGCCACGGTGCTCGCTGTGCTGCTGGTGCCGGTGTTCTTCGTCGTCGTGCGCCGCATCTTCAAGGGCGGCCATGAACTGCGCCACCATGGCGCCGTCATCTCGAGTTCGCACGCCGACCCCGCGGCCGTTGCCGCGATCACCGACAAGCAGGAGGGCCGTTGATGCGCCGCCATCGTTTCGCCTTTTCCGCGCTGCCGCTGGTCGCGAGCCTCTTGCTGGCCGGCTGCATCAACCTGACCCCCGAGCTGCAGCGTCCGGCGCTGCCGGTGCCGGCCACGCTGCCCGGCGGGGCGGATCCGTCTGCCCCGCTGGCGCTGCCGGCCTGGCATGACCTGGTGCGCGACGACCGGCTGCGCCAGGTCGTCGAGCGCGCGCTGGCCGCCAACCGAGACCTGCGCGTGGCGATGCTGCAGGTCGAGCGCAGCCGCGCCCAGCTGCGCATCACCGACGCCGACTTCCTGCCCACCGTCAGCGGCGCGCTGCAGTACGAGCGTGCGCCCAACAGCAGCGGCGTGCAGGCCACCACGGTGACCGGCGGCCTGGCCGTCAGCAGCTACGAGCTTGACCTGTTCGGCCGCATCCGCAGCAACTCCGACGCCGCCAACGCGACGCTGCTGGCTACCGAAGCCGGTGGCCGCGCGGCCCGGCTGTCGCTGGTCACGCAGGTCATCAGTGCCTGGCTCACGCTGGCTGCCGACGAAGAGCAGCTCACGCTGGCACGCCAGACCCTGGCATCGCGCGAGGACACGCTGAAGCTGACCAGCCTGCGGGCCCAGGTTGGCGCCGCTTCGGACCTGGACCTGCGCGCCGCCCAGTCGCTGGCCGCCCAGGCCAAGGCCACGCTGGCCCAGTACCAGCGCCTGCGCAACCAGGACGAGACCGCGCTGAACCTGGCCGTGGGCGCCGCGCTGCCGGCCAACCTGCTGCCCGGCCCGGCACCACTGTCCACCGCCGCGACCGTGGCCAACACCGCGACCCTGGCCACCGGCGAGTGGCTGGCGGACGTGCCGGGCGCCGCGTCGTCCGAGTTGCTGCTGGCCCGGCCGGACCTGATCCAGGCCGAGCAGGCGCTGCGCTCGGCCAACGCCAACATCGGCGCGGCGCGTGCCGCCTACTTCCCGAAGATCCTGCTCAGCGGCAGTTTCGGGGGCGTCAGCGACTCACTGTCCAACCTGTTCGACAGCGCCACCAAGGCCTGGACCTTCACCGCGCAGGCGGCGCTGACGCTGTTCGATGCCGGCCGCAACCAGGCCAACGTCAAGGTTGCCGAGGTGAACCGCGACATTGCGGTGGCGCAGTACGAGAAGGCGGTTCAGACCGCGTTCAAGGAAGCTGCCGACGCGCTGAACGGCCAGAGCGAATGGCACCGACAGGTTGAAGCCCAGCAACTCTTCCTGGACGCCGAGCGCGAACGCACCCGGCTGACCAGGATGAAGCTGGACGCCGGCGCTGCCAGCCTGCTGGAACTGCAGGACGCCGAGCGCACACGCGCCGCGGCCGAGCAGGCGCTGGTGCAGTACCGGCTGTCCGAGCTACTGAACCGCGTGGCGCTGTACAAGGCGCTGGGTGGCGAGGAGCGGGCCAGCGAGCAGACGGCTTCGGCCGCGAAGTAAAGCCAGGCGCCCGGTGGCGCCGCATGAAAAACCCCGGCAGGTGCAGCTCACCTGGCCGGGTTTTCTTTTTGCGGTTCGGAAACCTCAGTACAGGTGCTGGGCCAGGAAGGCCAGGCTGCGCCCGTAGGCCAGCGTGGCGCTGCGCGGGTGGTAGCTGCCGCGGGCCCAGCAGTTGAAGCCGTGGCCGGCGCCGGGGTAGACGTGGAACTCGGTGCCCTTGTGGTCGGCCATGGCGCCGCGCACCTGCTCCACCGCGCTGAGCGGAATGTGGTCGTCCTGCTCACCGTAGTGGAACTGCATGGGGCAGCGCACCTGCGGCGCCAGCGCGAGCTGGTTCTGGATGCCGCCGCCGTAGTAGGCGACCGCCGCGTCGACCGGCATCATCGCCGCGGCGCTGAAGGCCAGCCGGCCGCCCATGCAATAGCCGATCGCGCCGACCTTGCCGCTGCACTCGGCGCGGCCCTTCAGCACGCCCAGCGTGGCCTTCATGTCGCCCAGCACCTGGTCAGACTTGACGGTGCCCATCAGCTCGTAGGCGCGCTTGGCGTCGTCTCCGTCATAGCCCAGCTCGACGCGTGGCGCGTGGCGCCAGAACAGGTCCGGCGCCAGCACCACGAAGCCGTCCTGCGCGTACTGCTCGGCCACGCTGCGGATGTGCGGGTTCACGCCGAAGATCTCCTGCAGCAACAAGAGGCCCGGGCCACTGCCGCCGGGTGGCAGTGCCAGGTAGGCGCCGAAGCGGCCGTCCGGGCTGTCGACGTCCAGCCATTCGGTGGTGATGGGATGAGGCATCGAAAATCCTATAGGGTATTGGGTATGTGATCCCGCCTGCACATCAGCCAAGCTGCTGTCCAAAGAAGCGCAGGGTGCGGTCCCATGCCAGTTGGGCCCAGGCGGCGTCGTATTGGGTCATGGCGATTCGGCCGGGGCCTACGGCGGTCTCGTTGGCGAAGGCGTGCTGCGCCAGGTAGCGGTAGCCTTCGTATGGCACCTGGGCCTCTTTCAGCTTGGCCTCCAGGGCGTCGACGCCGCTCAGCGCGAAGGCCTGGTCCTGGGTGGCCCAGTGGGCCATCAAGGGGCGAGCGCCGATCTTGCTGGCGTCGATGAATTCCAGCGGCGGATAGCCGTACCAGACCACGGCCGCATCCGCCTCGGGTGCCATCACCATGGACAGCAGGCTCAGCGCACCGCCCATGCAGTAGCCGGTGACCCCGACCTTGCCGCTGCCCAGGCCCTGGGCCTTGAGGTGTTGCACCGCACCGCGCACGTCGTTCGCTGCCGCGTCGCCGAAGTCCAGCCCGGTCATCAAGTGGTGGGCCTCTTCCTGCTCCACGGTGCTTTTTCCCTTGTAGAGATCGGGCACCAGCGCAGTGAAGCCGGCAGCGGCCAGCCTGTCGGCCACGCCGCGGATCTGGTCGTTGATGCCCCACCACTCCTGGATCACCACCACCGAGGCCACGGGCTCTGGCGCTTCGGCGCAATAGGCCTTGGCGCTGCGGCCATCGGCGCGCTTGAATTCGATGAGGTGTCCCATATGGAGTGTCCCGTTCGGAGGAGCAATTGACCTGACGTTAAGCGTAACTCAATGCCATTTGATGCCTTGCGCAGGGGTTGGGCCAGCCACGGCGCCAAGGCCGGGGTGGCATGTCGCGTCCCGCCGATTGTGTGCAAAACCGCCCGGCCGTGTCGCCTATTCAGGGTCGGCCCCGTTGTTGCTGACCCGCGCCCATCCCACAATGTTTTGACCAAGCCTGAAGCCAGGTGCGAGGGGGGACTCACCGATGAAGGACGATGATCGACCGCTGATGGCCGAACTCCTGGGCGTGGACGCGCCCTGGAAAGTGATGGATGTGCAGCGCAGCAGCGGCACGCAAACCGTCACCGTTCACATCGAGCGGCCACCGCCTCACCCGGGGCTGTTTAGCCGGCGCGCCGTGGTCCCCGTGCGGCGGCAGTTGCGCTGGGAGCATGTGACCCTGGCCGGATGGCGCTGCCGCGTGCAGGTGGGCTTGCGTGATGGCGACGCCCTGCCTGCCACCGCCTGGACGGGTGAAGAAGCGCCCGGCTACACGCGCGGCCTGCAGCGCCTCATCATGGACTTGCTGCTGGCCGGCGCCACCACCGAGCAGCTTTCGGTGTTGTTGAAGCTGCCCTTTGCGGACCTGTGGCGCCACAAGTTTCGGCTGGACCAGGGCCGCAACACGACTGCGCTGCCCGCGCCTTCCGGCCTGCCGGCGGAAGGTTCGCCGCTGTGGCCTGCGCTGCTGATGGGCCGCGTGTCCCTGGATGTGAAGGCCCTGGGCCTGAGGCTGCTGCTGGCCAAGCTGCAGCGCGAGGCGGCGCTGCATGGCGACGCGGACCTGCACCGCCAGGCTGCGCAGGAACTGCATCGCTATTTCCTGCGCAGCCAGGCCGTGTTGCGCCATGAGATCGCGCAGCTGCCCGGTCTGACGGCGCAGGTCCCGGCGGCGATGGAGCGCGCGGTGGCCGCGCCAGTGGCCCGGGCGGCGGCCGTGTCAGCCGCCGGCATGCGTTCTTCCGCCGCGCAGGGCTTCGAGCTGCCGGACGCCACCGATCCTTTGTGGCTGGCGCTGCTGGAGGGGGAGTGCTCGCTCGATGTACGGGCCCTGGGCCTGCGCCTGCTGCTGACCCAACTGCGCTCGCAGATCCGCGTCATCGAGGACAGCGATGTGCGCATGCTCAAGCTCGTCGAGATCCATCGTTACTTCTCACGCCACCAAGGCGCGCTGGGCTACGAGATTTCCCAACTGCGCAACTGGCGCGCCCACTGAAGAATCGGCCCGGCATGAGCACCAAGACGAGCTTGCAACACCGCCTGATGAGCCTGGCGCAGGCCACAGAGCTGATCCGGGCCGGACGCCCCTGCTGCATGGCAGCAGACGAAGCGCTGCTGCGGCACCTGCCGCGCGGCCCCTGGATAGGCGGCACGATTCCCTACTTCATGGCCGAGCGCGGCACCACCACGCGAGACGCACTTTTCGTCACCGAGCTGCCCATCGCCGGCAGCGGCCCGCGCATCATGCGCTACGACCGCAAAAGCCTGGAGCGGGTCTGCACGGACGGGCCCGAGCATGGCTTCACGCTCATCGTGATGCCGGCCTTCAGCAGCGCCCACGAGGCCTTTGCACAGGAGGCGCCGGGCTACGCCGAGATGTACCTGCGCCCGCTGGTGGGCTGGGTCTCGGGCGTGCATCTGGATGACCTGGGCCGGGTCAAGCCCCTGGTCTTCGACGGCAGCACCGGACTGGCGCTGGAGGATGGCGCGGTGGCCATGCATGTGCCAGTGCCCGCTGACAAGATGGTGCATGTGGACATCGTCAACCCCGTCTCGCCCGAAACCGGGCCGGCCATCGAGTTCACGCAGGGCGGGTTTTCAGCAGGCGATTGCCGCATCGATGGCCGCAGCCACAACCTGCACGACTGGATGGTCGAGCGCCGCTTCAACACCCAGCTGCCCTTGGTGGCCGACTACTGCGGCGCGCTGGTGAACGTGTGCATCAAGAAGCTCGATGCCCAGTCCCGGCGAGTGGAGTTTTATGCGCCGGTCTTTCCCGGCACGGTCTACCGGCCGGCGCGGCCTGTGGGCAACTATGTGAGCGCGTTTGCCTCGGCACTGGCCAGCCACCAGATCCCGGGCGAACAGGTGTTCAGCTGCAATTGCGTGCTGAACTATGCCTACGGCGGCCTGGAGGGGCAGACCGTCAGCGTGCAGGGCCCGGCCACCTTCGGCGAGATTGCCTACCAACTGCTCAACCAGACCCTGGTCTACCTCTCTCTGGTGGACGAAGGGCAGTAGACCCTTCCCCCGTTCGCCGTGCGCGGCTCAGCTGCGCTGGCGGGGCAGTGCCACGCCCAGGGCGTGGCCTTGGCCGTCGAAGGGCTGTTGCGTCACTCGCCCGCCCAGCTGCGCGCTGAGCTGCGCGACGATGGCCAGGCCCAGCCCCGCATGGCCACCGCGCCCCTTGCCAGGGCCCATGCGCACAAAGGGCTGCAGCGCTTCGCTCAAGCCTGCGGGCGGCAGGCCGGTGCCGGCATCCCGCACCCAGAGCCTGCATTCGTCGGCATCCCCCTCCGCGACGATGCACACCGGCGGCCGGCCATGGGCCAGCGCGTTGTCCACCAGATTGCCCAGCAGGCGCTGGATGGCGAGGTCGGGGTAGCCGGTGCGCTCGGCAGCTGCGCTGTCCTCGATCTGCAGCTGAACACCTTGTGCCGCGTACTGCGTGGCCAGCGCACGCAGCTGCGCGGCCAGGAGCCGGGGTTGGCCCAGGCTGATCTCGGCGCTGCCGCGGGCGAAGCCCAGGAACTGGCCGACAAAGCACTCGACCGCGTCAAAGTCCGCTGCCATGCCCTCGGCCACCATGGCGGGGCATTCGACATCCACCCGCAGCCGCAGCCGCGCCAGCGGTGTGCGCAGGTCGTGGGAGAGACCGGCCAGCAACTGGCGGCGGCTGGCCTGGGCCTGCATCAGCGCCGCCACCAGCCCGTTGAAGGCGCTGATCAGCGGTTGCAGCTCGCGGCCGGCCGCAGGCGGCGCTTCCAGCGGGCGCAGCGTCCCTGCCCGCTCGGTCATCGCGTCGGCAATGCGGGCAATGGGCCGGGTGATCAGGCGGATGCCCAACACCAGGGTCAGGGCTGCCGCGAGGCCTACCGCCGCCAGGGCGGCCAGCAAGGGCAGTAGCGGGCCGCCTGGCGGTGGCGTGTGGGTGGGCAGCAGCAATTGCCAGTCTTCTCCGTTCACCTGGAAAGATGCCTGCAGATGCGTTGTGGCGTCAGCGCCTGCATCAGGCGCCGTTTGCCGCGTCAGCCGCACCTCCGGGCCCAGGAGGGCCTGCAGGCGGGCCATCAGTGGATCGGCGGGGTTTTGGGAGGCAGGAGGCGGCGCTCGGCGCAGATGCAGGCCCAGCGCTTGAAGTTCTTCGGCCAGCGCCTGGCGCTGATCGGCGGGTGCGCGCTGGAGCATCAGGCGTGCTGTCGCGATCTGGCGCCGCAGGGCCTCGGTCAGGTCCTGGCCCAGCGGGTCGATGGCGCGAAAGATCAATGCGCCATTGAGGGCCAGCGACAGCAGCCCCACGGCCACGGCCAGGCCGATCAGCCGGTGCACGATGGAGAAGCTGGCGCCCCCCGGTGCGGCACTCACGCTGGCTGCAGGCGGCGGGGGGCTTCAGGGGCGGTGACGGTCTCCGCCGTGTGCGGCACGAACATGTAGCCATGGCCACGCACCGTCTGGATGAAGCGCGGCGCGGCCGGGTCCGGCTCGATCAGCTTGCGCAGCCGCATGATGGCCGCGTCGATGGCGCGCAGCAGCACCGCGTCCTGGCTGTTGTGCGAGGCGGCCAGCAGCTGCTCGCGCGAGACGGTGCTGCCGGCGTGGCGCGTGAGCGTGTGCAGCAGCGCGTATTCGACGGTGTTCAGCACCCGCACTTCGTCGCCGCGCTGCAGGCTGCGCTGCGCTGGCGAGAAACGGAAGGCGCCAATGGCCAGCGGCCGCTCGGCTGTTGAGGCCGGCAGTGGGCCGGCATCTGTGCGGCGCAGCACCGCGCGGATGCGGGCCAGCAGCTCGCGCGCCGAAAACGGCTTGCCCATGTAGTCGTCTGCGCCCATCTCCAGCCCGAGGATGCGGTCCACCTCCTCGGTGCTGGCGGTCAGCAGGATGATGGGCAGGCGGTCGCCCTCGGCGCGCAGGCGCTGGCAGGCCTGCAGGCCGCTCATGCCTGGCAGGCCCACGTCCAGCACCACCAGGTCGGGCCGCGGCGAAGCCTCGTGGCGCAGCCGCGCCAGCAGCTCCTCGGCGCTGCCCAGCGCGGTCACCTGCTGGCCCTGGCGCTGGAAATAGAGCTGCAGCATGTCGCGCAGCTCCGGGTCGTCTTCAACCACGAACAAATGGGCGGGGCGGGAACTGCTGTACATGAAGGGCGATGCGGGCTGAGAAGGCGATGCGAGGGAGGCAACACACGGCGACATGATTGCCTCGCTTGCTTGAGGCAGTGTTGCTGGCCCATGAACCTTCGTGACACAAAGCGACATGAACCGCGCAAGCGTGATGGATCACCAGAAGGAAAGGCTGTCGCTCAGCACGCGCTGGATCCAGCTGCGCTGCGCCGCGTCCGACACCTCGCCGCGGCCCACTACCTCGACCCTGGCGTTCACCGCGTCCGACGAGGCCACCACGTTGCCCGCCTTGATGTCGCGCGGGTTCACGATGCCCGAGAAGCGCAGCACGCTGACCCCGCCGTTCAGCGCAATGCTGCGGTCGCCGGCCACCACCAGGTTGCCGTTGGGCAGCACGTTGATCACCGTGGCGGCCACCTGCGCGCTGAACTTGCTGGTGTTGTCGGTGCTGCCGTCGCCCTTGAAGCTGTTGCTGCCGGTGGCGCTGGCGTCCTGGTTCAGGATGGACGACAGCAGCTTGTTGCCCGAGTTGCTGCCCGGGCCCTTGGAGGCCATCGCGCGGTCGCCGCTGGTGGCGGTGCTGGCCTTGTGGCTGGCGCTCAGGCTCTCGGCAATCTCGACCTTCAGCGTGTCGCCGATCTGGCGCGGCTTCTTGTCGCGGGTGTAGAGCGTGTCGGCCGACATGCCGGCCTGGTAGATGGCGCCGGTGCGGGCGCGCTCCACGTTGGCCGGGCGGGGCAGCGGCGCGGCGGCCAGCGGGCCCGGCACGGTGCTGTCGGGCGTGCTGGCGCAGCCGCTGAACAACAGCACCAGCAGCGCGCCGCAGGACCAGCACAGCAGGCACAGCAGCTTGAGGGTGGCGGATTCGCTGAGGACGATGGGGGTGTTCATCGGAAGGGGCTCCTGGGTGGGGTCAGTTTTCGAAGCCGGTGACCAGTGCGCTGACGACCGGGGCCACCTTGCTGCGCGTGCTGCGCCACTTGCCCCAGCCGAGGCGGTTGTCCACCTCATAGCGGCTGCTGGAGAGCACGGCGCCGTCGGCGTCGCGCAAGGTGAGCGCCAGCGTGCTGAGGTAGGCCTGGTAGCCGCCACCCAGCGGCGGCACTTCCCAGCCGATGGCGGCCTCATAGGCCAGCGAGACGCTGCAGCGCTCGGGCAGCACGCCTTCGTAGACGCGGGTCTCGATCTGGTGCAGCCGCAGCTCGGCCTGCAGCGCCGGCACCAGGCCCTGGGCTGGCGTGTCGGGGTTGAAGGCGATGCACAGCGTGTGGAATCGCGGGTGCAGGTGGTAGACCGTGTCGCTGGCCTTGGGCTCGCCGTAGGGCAGCGCCATGCTGGCCACGGTGCCACCGGCCTTGGCCAGCTCCCACAGCGGCACCGGGCTGAACAGCGAGCAGCCGGTCTGCGACAACACCAGGGTGGCCGCAGACAGCGAAGAGGCAATCAGTCGCATGGCATCGGGTCCGGTCAATGCGGGCGCTCACGCCCTGAGCACCGACAGGCCCATGGCCACGTAGCTGGCCGCGCCGTCGACCATGTCGCCCAGCGTGTCGGTCACGGCCGAGGCGGCGTCCTCCACCGACTGCGCGACCGAACTGGCGGTGTCGGCCACGCTGTGTTCGACGGACTGGCCCCAGGCATAGGCCTGTTGCACGGCGTCCTGGATGTCGCTGCCGATCTCGCTGGCCTCGTCCATCACGCTGTGATAGCCGTCTGACAGGCCCTGCTCGATGCCCTGGGCCAGGTCGTGCACGCTGGCCACGGTGCCGTCCCAGGCGGCACCGGCCGCGTCGGCGAGTGCGTCGCCAGCGTCGTGCAGGCGCTTCAGCGCTTCGGCGCTGAACGACACGCCCGCATGGGCGGCTTCACCTGTGGCCTGGGCCACGCCCATCGCGGTGGCCACCACCGGGCCATATTGTTTTGAATTGACTTCGAAAGCACCCAGGGGTTTCTTCTGGGTGCTGGCGATGCCAGGATTGGCCATATTCGAGGACAAGGCGCTGATGCTGCTCATGGCGAGGCTCCGGAGGAGATGTCGAGGGAATGCGGATGCGAATGCAGCGCAGGTCCGCCGGGAGGCGGTTGTCACACCCAGGGATGCCTGTGCTGTTGAAGTGAATGCTAGGCAGCCGCGCCGGCCGGGTTTTGGCGAGCAATTCGAGATTCCCCCGCCAATTCGATTGCCGTTCACCGATATTCACGAAGTAAGAATATGACGTGACTGGCCATATAGATTCACGCGAGAGGCATTGAATATTGCCGATTCAGCATTTGGCGGCACATGTCGGCAACAAAGCGGCAGCGAATTCGGGTTTTGCGGGCCAGTTTGTGAGCCCCGGCGCGCAGATGGTGATGCCGCATGCTGTGCTGCAGCATGCGGCGTCATGCGGTGGGGCTTGGGACCTGAAAGCCACGCCGCGGTTCATGCGGCCGGCGTCATGCCGCATTGCGCGGCGTGACCCGAATCAGTAGGTGCGGCCGCCCTTGAACTGCGCGTGGGTGCGGCGCTTCAGGTCGGTGGCCTGGGCCATTGCGGCGAACGAGCCACCGGCGTGGGCGTGGGTGATGGCCAGGCCCAGCGCGTCGGCCGCGTCCTTGCCGGGCAGGCCAGGCAGGCGCAGCAGCCGCATCACCATTTCCTGGATCTGCTCCTTGCGCGCATGGCCGTGTCCGACAACCGACTTCTTCATCTGCAGTGCCGTGTACTCGGCCACCGACAGCCCGGCGGTGACCAGCGCCGTCAGCGCCGCGCCGCGGGCCTGGCCCAGCAGCAGGGTGCTCTGCGGGTTGACGTTGACGAACACGATCTCGCACGAGGCCTGCGTGGGCTGGTAGCGCTCGGCCACCTCGCGCACGCCGTCGAAGATGATCTTCAGCCGGTTCGGCAGGTCACCCAGCGCGACGCCGGAGGTCGTGCGGATCGTGCCGCTGGCCACGTAGTGCAGCGTGCTGCCCTCGATCTCGACCACGCCGAAACCGGTGCACTGAAGACCCGGGTCGATGCCCAGGACGCGGACAGGAACACTCATGGCGTCAGCTTGAAGTACCAGCGCACCGAATGGAAGAACACCGGCGCGCCGAAGGCCAGCGGTGCGATGCGGTCCAGCAGGCCGACCGCGCCGGTGACCGAGGCGCGGTTGCCCCACCAGGCGACGCCTGCGTCCTTCTTCAGCGCCCGCATCACGAACTCGCCGATGTTGCCGGCGGCCGCGGCGATGGTGGCGATCAGGATGGCCTGTGGCAGCTTGAACGGCGTGATCCAGAACAGCAGCCCTCCCGTCAGCCCACCCACCGCGGCGCCCAGCGCCCAGGCCTGCAGCGAGAAGCTGCGGCTGATGGCGCGTGCCACCGGGCGGCGGCGCAAGCGCTGGCTCAGCGTCTCCTGCGCGAAGTAGGCGACGATGGCGACCAGCACGTAGAAGAACAGCAGGAAGGCGCCACGGCCGGCGTGGCCGGGGAAGTCCAGCAGCAGCAGCGCAGGCGCATGCGACAGGCCGAACACGCAGACCATGATGCCCCACTGGATCTTGGCATTGCGCTCCAGGAAGCGGCCGGGGTCGCCGGCCAGCGCGCTGATGACCGGGATCACGAAAAACACGTAGACGGGGATGAAGACCGAGAACAGGTCGAAATGCTGGCCGCCCACCAGGACGTACTGGATGGGCAGCACGATGAAAAACGCGAAGATCAGGCTGCGGTGGTCGCTGCGGCGGGTGTGCATCAGCGTGATGAACTCGCGCAGCGCGAGGAAGGAGAACACGCCGAACAGCAAGGTCGCGCCAATCGGCCCGGACAGCCAGGCCAGCCAGAAGGTGGTCAGGCCGATCCACATCGCGCGCAGCTCGCGCACGAAGCGGTCGTGGCGCAGCTGGATCTCGGGCGGCGCGTCGCCCAGGCTGCGCAGCGTGGCCCAGGTGGTCAGGCCGGCGAGCACGCCGAACACGATCACGAACAGCAGGCCGATCTGCTGCTCGGTGCTGAGTTGAAGCAGGTCCTGCATGGGCTTCAGCCTCCCGCCGGCCGCAGCGCGACGACGGCCGCGCGGGCGCGGTCGAGGAAGGCGCGCTTGTCTTCGCCAGGATTCAGCGCCATCGGCGCGCCGAAGGTCACGGTGCACAGGATGGGCACAGGCACCACTTCGCCCTTGGGCATCACACGCTGCACGTTGGCAATCCAGGCGGGAATGAGCTGCACATTCGGGAACTGCGCGGCCAGGTGATAGAGGCCACTCTTGAAGCTTTGCGGTTCACCCTTGTTGCTGCGCGTGCCTTCGGGAAAGATGACCAGCGAATCGCCGCCCTGCAGCGCCTGCACCAGCGGCTCCAGCGGGTCCTGCGCATCCGGGCCTTCCTTGGCGCGGGTGCGGCTCACGTAGACGGCGTTGAAGACCTCGCGTGTCAACCAGTGCTTGAACGGCGAGGCGGTCCAGTAGTCCTTCGCCGCGATCGGCCGGGTCTGCGCGCGCAACTCACCGGGCAGCGAGGCCCAGATCAGCACCCAGTCCAGGTGGCTCTGGTGGTTGGCAAAGTAGATGCGCTGCAGCGCCTGCGGCGGGCAGCCTTTCCAGTGCCCTTGGGCGCCGGTGATCAATCTGGCGATGAAAGCCAGCAACTGGCCCACGAGGTCGGCTCTGGTCATGGGGCCGCATGTTAGCCGCCGGCCATGCCGCCCACTTCAACCCGGCGCGCGCAAGGCCTGCGCCATCAGCGGCCACAAGGCCTTGTGCGAGCCGCGGAACCAGTCGATGTGACCGATGGCCTTGTAGCCGAGTTCGGCTGGGTGCACGCGGCGCACGCTGTGCGGTGCGGCGGGCAAGGTGCGCAGCAGGTCGGCCACGGTCTTGTCGGTGGCGATGTTGTCGTCGCTGGCGTGCAGCACCGTGATGGGCGTGCGCACCGCGGCGTGGAAGTCGTTGGCCGCGCCTTGTTGCACCGCATTGGTCGCGTAGCCCCCCGCGCTGCACCACTGGCCCCATTGCAGCGCGACCTGGGCCGGCAGGTTCTCGCCCAGTCCCACGGCGCTGCAGGTGCCGTAGCCCTTCAGGCGGATGCCCAGCGGCACCAGGCCGCACAGCACCATGCGCGCGGCAACGCGGAAGGCCGGCCGCATGCCACCGAACCAGCCTGTGGAGGCCGAAATGCCGACCAGCCGGGCCACACGGTGGTGGTTGGGCAGCAGACCCAGCATCTGCGCGCCGGCGCTGTGGCCCAGCATCAGCACCTGCGGCTGGCCGGTGCGCGCCAGCAGCCAGTCCAGCGCCGCCACCTGGTCCTGCTGGCCCCATTCGGCCAGCGTCGCCTGACAGTCCTTCAGCGGGCCATGCAGCGACTGGCCCACGCCGCGGTAGTCGAACACCAGCACGTCGTGGCCCCGCGTTGCCAACCAGGCGGCAAAGCGCAGGTAGAAGTGCTGGCGCACGCCGGTGGCCGGGGCGATCAGCACAGGCAGCCCGCCGCCTTCTCCGGTGTTGCCGCCGCTGCGGGCGAGGAAATGGCCGCGCAGCGTCACGCCGTCAGCGCAGGTGAGGGTGACGGGTTCGGCCAGGTCGGCGGGGGTGTCAGCGCGGCTCATCGGTCTCTCCTGGCACGGTGGGGCCGCCCAGCTGCTGCACATGGCGCAGCCAGCGGGCGACGGTCTGCAGCTCGGCTTCGCTGAAGCCGGCGGTGAGCTGGGTGTTGATGCGGGCGGTGGCCGCGTGCAACGGTGCGAGCTGGCCGCGGCCCGCTGGGCGCAGCCAGACCTGTTGGGTGCGGGCGTCTTCCGGCGACACCCGGCGCTGCACCCAGTCCAGCGCCTCGCTGCGCTGCACCAGGCCCGAGACAGCCGAAGGCGCCAGGTCCAGCGCCTGGGCGACACGGCCCATCGTGGCGCCGTCTTCCTTGGCCAGCACGAACAGCAGCCCGGCCTGCGCCGGCGTGGGCGCGGGCTCGCCGCTGGCAGCGGCTTCGGACTGCAGCACGGCCATCCATTGCTGCAAGCGGCGCTGGGCGCTGTTGAGCAGGAAGATCAATCGAGGCGGGCGGGGTGCGCGGGCAGGCGACATGGCATCATTATTTCGCATGCGAAGTATCTGATGCAAGAAAAACCGGCCGAAGCCGGTTTTGCAGGGCGGCCGCTCAGTGGCGGAAGTGGCGGGTGCCAGTCAGCACCATCGCGATGCCGCGTTCGTCGGCCGCGGCAATGACCTCTTCGTCGCGCATCGAGCCGCCCGGGTGGATCACGCAGGTCGCGCCTGCGTCCACCACCACGTCCAGGCCGTCACGGAACGGGAAAAACGCGTCGCTGGCCACGGCCGTGCCGGCCAGGCTCAGGCCGGCGGCCTGGGCCTTGATGCTGGCGATGCGGGCCGAGTCGAGGCGACTCATCTGGCCGGCGCCAACGCCGAAGGTCATGCCGTCCTTGCAGAAGACGATGGCGTTGCTCTTGACGAAGCGGGCCACGGTCCAGGCAAAGCGCAGGTCTTCCAGCTGCTGTGCGGTGGGCTGCAGTTTGGTGACGACCTTCAGTTCGCCGACGATGTCGAGGTTGTCGGCCGACTGCAGCAGCATGCCGCCACCAACACGCTTGAAATCGAGCGCATTCGACAGCTTGCTCAGCGGCACTTCCAGCAGGCGCACGTTCTGCTTGGCGGCATAGGCCGCGCGGGCGGCCGGCGTGAAGGCCGGCGCCATCGCCACTTCGACGAACTGCTTGTGCGCGTTGATGGCCTCGATCACGTCGGCATCCACCGGGCGGTTGAAGGCCATGATGCCGCCGAAGGCCGAGGTCGGGTCGGTCTTCAGCGCCTTCTCGTAGGCTTCCAGCAGCGTGGCGCCCACGGCCACGCCGCAGGGGTTGGCATGCTTGACGATCACGCAGGCCGGCAGGTCGAAGGCTTTCACGCATTCCCAGGCCGCGTCGGCATCGGCAATGTTGTTGAAGCTCAGCTCCTTGCCCTGGATCTGCGTCCATTGCGACAGCGTGCCTTCCACCGGCTTGGCTTCCTTGTAGAACGCCGCGCTCTGGTGCGGGTTCTCGCCGTAGCGCATGCCCTGCACCTTGCTCAGCTGCAGATTGAAGACGTCCGGGTACTCGGCGCGAACCGGCACTTCGGCGGTCTTCTCCTCGGCGCCGGCTTCCAGCGCGGTGAGGTAGTTGGTGATCATGCCGTCGTAGGCGGCAGTGTGCGCAAACACCTTCTTGGCCAGCTTGAACTTGGTGGCGCGCTGCAGGCCTTGGCCCTTCAGTTCGGCCAGCACCTGCGGGTAGTCGCTCGGGTCGATGACGACCGCGACGTCCTGCCAGTTCTTCGCGGCCGCACGCAGCATCGCCGGGCCGCCGATGTCGATGTTCTCGATCGCGTCGTCCAGCGTGCAGTCGGCCTTGGCGGTGGCCTGTGCAAACGGGTAGAGGTTGATGATCAACAGGTCGATCGTGCCGATGCCGTGTTCCTTCAGCGCGGCCATGTGCTCGGGCACGTCGCGGCGGGCCAGCAGGCCGCCGTGCACGCGCGGGTGCAGCGTCTTCACGCGGCCGTCCAGCATCTCGGGGAAGCCGGTGATCTCCGAGACTTCGGTGACCGGCAGGCCGGCACTGGCCAGCAGCTTGGCGGTACCGCCGGTGGACAGCAGCTTGATGCCCTGCGCGTGCAGTGCTTGAGCGAATTCGACGATGCCGGTCTTGTCGGAGACCGAGAGCAGGGCAGTGAGGGTGGACATGGTGGCGATGGCGGAAGGAAAAATGAATCGGGCCGAGCTCAGGGCTTCAGCAATTTGTGTTCAACGAGCTTGCGGCGCAGCGTGTTGCGGTTGATGCCCAGCCATTCGGCGGCCTTGCTCTGGTTGCCCTCGGCCTGGCGCATCACGACGTCCAGCATCGGCTTCTCGACCGCGCGGATCACCATGTCGTGCAGCGAATGTGGCTCGGCGCCGTGCAGGTCCTGGAAATACTGGTCCAGCGTCTCGCGGACGCACTCCTCGATGTTCTTTTTGCTCATGGCTCTGGCAGCTTGGCCGGCAAACAGCTGCCGGTCCTCAGGGGAAAAGAAAAAGCAGGCCCGCCGGGCATCCCGGCGGGATGTCCGAGGGCCGGGTTCAGGCTTGTTGTTCGATCAGGTCCTGGTTGGCTGCCCAGGCGGGCAGCGAAGGCAGCAGCGGGTGGGTGTCGGCCAGGTCGTCGAAGAAGGTGCGCACGGCGCCCAATTGGGCCTGGCCATCGTCCAGCGTGTTCATCACCGCGCGGAAGGCCTCGCCACCTGGCAATGAACGCACCGCCCAGCCAATGTGCTTGCGCGCACTGCGCACGCCGGCTTCCTCGCCGTAGAGCTGGTAATGGTCTAGCAGGTGCTCGGTCAGCCAGCCTTGCACGTCGCGCGTGGGCGGTGGCGGCAGGTGCTGGCCGGTCGCCAGGAAATGGCTGATCTCGCGGAAGATCCACGGCCGGCCTTGTGCGGCGCGGCCGATCATCAAGGCATCGGCCCCGGTGTGTTTCAGCACTTCGGCGGCTTTTTCGGGCGAGTCGATGTCGCCGTTGGCGACCACCGGGATGCGCAGCGCGGCCTTCACGGCGGCCACGGTGTCATGTTCGGCAAAGCCCTTGTAGCCTTGCTCGCGGGTGCGGCCATGCACGGTCAGCATCGCAATGCCGGCACTTTCGGCGGCGCGGGCCAGCGCCAGCGCATTGCGCTCGGTGTCGCACCATCCGGTGCGCATCTTCAGCGTGACCGGCACGCCGCGCGGCGCGCAGGCGGCAACCACCGCCTCGACGATGGCCAGTGCGCCGAGCTCGTCGCGCATCAGCGCCGAACCAGCCCACTTGTTGCAGACCTTCTTGGCGGGGCAGCCCATGTTGATGTCGATGATCTGCGCGCCGCGGTCGATGTTGTAGGCCGCGGCCTCGGCCATCATCAGCGGCTCGGTGCCGGCAATCTGCACCGCGATCGGCGCGCTTTCGCCTTCATGGTTGGCCCGGCGCGAGGTCTTCAGCGACTGCCACAGGTCCTTGCGCGAGGTCACCATCTCGCTGACCGCATAACCCGCGCCCAACTGCTTGCACAGCTTGCGGAACGGCCGGTCCGTCACCCCGGCCATGGGGGCGACGAACAAGGCGTTCGGGAGCGTGTAGGGGCCGAGCTGCATGGGTTCGGTGCGAAAGCGTGTGGGTGGCGGGTGGGTGGAGCGGCGGAGCGTGGCCGGCAGGCGGCGCGCCGGTTGCTCAAAAAGGAGGCAAGATTATAGAGCGGCCCCGTCCGGTCCGCGGACATCCTGGCGGTGACAATCGACGCATGGAGCTTTGGTTGCAATCCCTGCTCGGCTGGTTGGCGCTGCCGAGCTTCGGCCTGTCCACGCTGTTTGTCGTCGCGTTGATCTCGGCCACGCTGTTGCCGCTCGGCTCGGAGCCGGCGCTGCTGGGACTGCTCTACCTGCAGCCAGACTTGTTCTGGCCAGCGATCGCGGTGGCCACCGCCGGCAACACGCTGGGCGGTGCGATCAGCTGGTGGACTGGTTACGGTGCCGAGAAGGCCTGGGAGCATGTGAAGCATCGCCCGCCGCGCGAGATGCGGCTGCTGGCCTGGCTGCAGCGTTTCGGCCCCAAGGCTTGTCTGCTGAGCTGGCTGCCGCTGGTGGGCGACCCGCTGTGCGCGCTGGCCGGCTGGTCGCGGTTGCCGTTCTGGCCCTGCGTGGGCTACATGCTGATCGGCAAGGCCGCGCGCTACCTGACGATGACCTCGGTGGCGCTTTACTGGTTTCCACACGCGGCGGCTTGAACCAGCCGCCGCCGGCCCTGCCATCCCCCAAGAGGGGGAGAGCCGCCGGGTTATTTCCGCCGGATTGTGACAACGGCCGGGCCCACAATGGCCCGATGTCGATCGCCAATCCGCACTACGAAGCGCTGAAGCGCACCTATGGCCGCCTGCACCGGCTGACTCATCTGGAAAGCATGGCCTCCTGGGACCAGGCCGCCAACATGCCGCCTGGCGGTAACCAGGCGCGGGCCGATGCGCTCACCGAAATGGCAGGATTGCTGCACCGCATGCGCACCGATCCGATGCTGCAGGCCCAGCTGAGCGGCGCCGAAGCCGAGCAACTGGATGAAGCCCAGCGCGCCAACCTGCGCGAGATGTCGCGCGAATGGCGGCGCAGCAATGCGTTGCCCGAAGCGCTGGTCGAACGCCGCTCCCAGGCCACCTCGCGCTGCGAGCACGCCTGGCGCAGTCAACGGCCGGCCAATGACTGGGCCGGCTTCCTGCCCAATCTGCAGGAGGTGCTGGCTGTTGCGCGCGAGGAAGCGCGGCTGCTGGCCGAGCGCAGCGGCCTGGGCCTGTACGACGCGATGATGGACCAGTACGAGCCCGGCATGACCAGCGCCACCGCGGCGCGCGTCTTCGGCGAGCTGCGCACCTGGCTGCCGGGGCTGATCCGTGCGGTGGGCGAACGCCAGGCCCGCGAGACGGTGGTGCCGGCCGTCGGCCCGTTCCCGCTGCCGGCCCAGCGCGCGCTGTGCGAACGCGTGATGAAGCTGCTGGACTTCGATTTTTCGGCGGGCCGGCTGGACGTCAGCACCCACCCATTTTCGGGCGGCGTGCCGGAAGACGTGCGCCTGACCACGCGCTTCTACGAAGACGATTTCCTGCCCAGCCTGATGGGCACGGTGCACGAGACCGGCCACGGCCGCTATGAGCAGAACCTGCCGCGCGACCTGCTGGGCCAGCCAGTGGCGCTGGCGCGTTCGATGGCCATCCACGAGAGCCAGAGCCTGGCTTTCGAGATGCAGCTGGGCAGCCACCCTGGTTTTGCCAGGCTGCTGTCGCCGCTGGTCAGCGAGGCCTTCGGCGCGCAGCCGGCCTTCGAGCCGGCCAACCTGCACAAGCTGCTGACGCGCGTGAAGCCCAGCCTGATCCGCGTCGAAGCCGACGAGGTGACCTACCCGGCCCACGTCATCCTGCGTTTCGAGATCGAGCGTGCGCTGATCGAAGGCGAGGCCGAGGCGGCAGACATCCCGGCGATGTGGGACGAGCGCATGCGCGACCTGCTGGGCCAGGACACGCGCGGCAACTACAAGGATGGCCCGATGCAGGACGTGCACTGGCCGACCGGCGCCTTCGGCTACTTCCCGTGTTATTCGCTGGGCGCGATGTACGCCGCACAGTGGTTCGCCGCAATGCGGCGCGAAATGCCGGCGCTGGATGAGCAGATCGCTGCCGGCAACCTCAGCCCGGTGTTCGACTGGCTCAAGCGCAACATCTGGCAGCAGGCCAGCCGCTGGACCACCGACGAACTCGCGCTGCGCGCCAGCGGAGAGACGCTGAACCCCGCGCATTTCCGCGCCCACCTGACGCAGCGCTACCTCGGCTGAAGCGGTGCCAGGCCCCAACGAAAAAGACGGCCCGCGAGCCGTCTTTTTTCATGGGCGATGGCAGCTCAGTCGGCGCTGCCGCTCGCCGGTTTGCGGGCCGTCTTGCGAACCGGCTTGGCTGCTGCAGCCGCCGCCTTCTTCGCGCGCAAGCCCGAGGCGGCCTTGGCGCTTTGTTGCTTGCTCTTGTGCAACTGGGCGTGGAGCTTGGCGACCTGTGCCGTCAGCGCCTCGACCTGGGCGCTCAGCGAGGCCATGTCCTGCGCTGTCGGCACGCCCATTTTCTTCAGCGCCTGGGCGGTGCGGGCCTCGAACTTGGCTTCGAGCTTTTCCCACGAGGCGCCGGCCTTGTGCATGGCCTCGCCGGCCATCGCGTTCAGCGTCTCGCCGAACTCACCGAACTTGTCTTCGGCTGCGGCTTGCGTGCCCTGGCGCTTGCGCCGCAACTCGGCGCCTTCCTGCACCAGCGTGTCGAAGGCCTTGCTGCCTTCTTCCTGGGCCTTGGCAAACGCGCCCACGCCGGCCAGCCAGATCTGCTGCGCTGAGGCTTTCACCGCGTCGGCCAGCGGGCCGTCGAACAGGCTGGCGGGGTCGAAGTCCTTGCGGTGGTTGGGCATGGGCGAGTCTCTCCAGTCAAAAAAAACAGCGCAGGCGCGCCAGCTTGAGGCCGGTGCGCCTGCAGGTTTCACTTCTTGCGGATGGCGGTCACGGTGTACTGGCCGTCGATCTTGTCAGCCTCGAAGACGACCAGGTCACCTTCGGCCAGGCCGTTCAGCAGCGAGGGCTGGCGGGCCTTGAAGACCATGGTCATCGCGGGCATGTCCAGGTTCTTGATCGCGCCGCTCTTGATCGTGACCTTGGCTTGCGCCGTGTCGATCTTGCGGATTTCGCCATCGGTGGCATGCGCCACCAGGGCCAGGCCGGCCAGGGACAGGCCGGTCAACATGCGGGCCCAACGCGGGGTCCAGGTGTTCATTTCAGATTTCTCCTTGCCTGACTGCAACGCGGTGGAGCCAGCACAGGATGACCTGGGCCGTCACGGCGATGCCCGATGGTAGACCGAGCACCGGGCTCGCGACCGCATGTGAGCAACCGTAACTGTTGCGGAGCTGTTGCAGCGCAGCTGATGCCATGTTTGGCGGCGCCGCAGTGACGAAGCGAAGCCTGATCTCGAAACATCCCGACACGCCGGACACGCCTGGTGTGAAGTTGCGCAGTTCGGCCCTGATGGACGAAATTGGAATCGGTTCCAGAATCCGCCTCCGCGAAGCCGCAGGCAGGCAGTCTGGATGCCATTGCTTCGCTTCGTGGGCGGGTTGAGGGCGTTGCGCCAACAAGCCTGCCCTCCATGCGCCCGCTGTGGCGCAGCTCATGTGAAGAAGGAGACAAGGGCATGCATGCATCCATGGCAAACCTGGGAGGCGGCGCAATGCGGCGCAGCCCGCGAGCGACGCCGACCTGGTCCCTGGCCTGGGTCTGGCTCTCGATCTGCGCGCTGCTGCTGGGCAGTTTTGCGCTGCCAGCCCGTGCGGCGGACTACACCGATGGTGTTGCCGTTTCCGGCAGCACCGCGACGATCTGGTTCAAGTCCAACGTGGCGACGACCTGGGTCGACGCGCACTACAGCGTCAACAGCGGCGGCCAGCTGAACGTGCGCATGACGTATTCGTCGGCCAACGCGCGCTGGGAGCAGCCTGTCACCGGCGTGGCCTCGGGCACCGTGCTGAAGTTCAACTTCACCTACAACAACGGCAACCCGGCCTATGACACGCCGCAGGAAACCTACACGGTCGGTGGTACCACGCCGCCGCCGACCTCGGACACGCCGGACTTCGGTGCCAACGTGTCGATCTTCGACACCGCCACGCCGATCGCCACCATCCAGTCCAAGCTGGACGCGGCCTTCAATGCGCAGCTCAACAGCCCGACTGCACAGTTCGGCGGCCAGCGCCATGCCTTCCTGTTCAAGCCTGGCAGCTACAACGGCGTGTACGCCAACCTGGGCTTCTACACCGCCATCGCCGGCCTGGGCCAGAACCCGGACGACGTGACGCTGAGTGGCACGGTCAACGTGGACAGCGGCTGGAACTACGGCGACCAGGGCAACGCGACGCAGAACTTCTGGCGCTCGGCCGAGAACCTGGCGCTGATCCCCAACGGTGGCACCAACCGCTGGGCCGTCTCGCAGGCTGCGCCGATGCGCCGGCTGCACATCCTCGGCAACCTGGTGCTGGGCCCGTCCAACCAGGGCAACGGCCAGGGCTACGCCAGCGGCGGCTACATCGCCGACACCAAGGTCGACGGCCTGATCGCCTCCGGCTCGCAGCAGCAGTGGTACACGCGGGACAGCAACCTGGGTAACTTCTACGACGGCGTGTGGAACATGGTGTTCTCCGGCGTCGTCGGCGGCCCGGCGACCAGCTTCCCGTCGCCGCCGTATACCGCGCTGGCGACCACGCCAGTGTCGCGTGACAAGCCCTACCTGTACGTGGACAGCGCAGGCAAGTACCGCGTCTTCGTACCCAGCACGCGCACCAATGCTTCCGGCGCCAGCTGGGCGAATGGTGCGAGCGCCGGCACGTCCATCCCGATGAGCCAGTTCTACGTCGCCAAGCCGACCGACAGCACCGCCACGCTGAACGCCGCGCTGGCCCAGGGCCTGAACCTGTTCTTCACGCCCGGCACCTACCACCTGAGCGACACGATCCGCGTGACGCGTGCCGGCACCGTGGTGCTGGGCATCGGCTTCCCCACGCTGGTGCCGGACAACGGCGTGAACGCGATGCTGGTGTCCGACGTGGACGGCGTGTCCATCGCCGGCCTGCTGTTCGATGCGGGCACGGTCAACAGCAACGCGCTGCTGAGCTTCGGTGCCACCACCTCGGCCGTCTCGCATGCCGGCAATCCCAGCTCGGTGCAGGACGTGTACTTCCGCATTGGCGGCGCGGTCGCCGGCAAGGCCACGAACAGCCTGGTGGTGAACAGCAACAACGTCATCATCGACCACATCTGGGCCTGGCGCGCGGACCACGGCAGCCAGCCCACCGGCTGGACCGTCAACACGGCCGACACCGGCGTGCTGGTCAACGGCAACAACGTGCTGGCCACCGGCCTGTTCGTCGAGCATTACCAGAAGTTCAACGTGGTGTGGAATGGCCAGGGTGGCCGGACCATCTTCTTCCAGAACGAGATGCCGTACGACCCGCCCAGCCAGGCCGCCTGGCGCGCGGACGCCACCGGCTACGCGGCCTACAAGGTGGCCGACAACGTGACCACCCACGAAGCCTGGGGCGTGGGCAGCTACTGCTACTTCAACGTCAACCCCAGCATCCACGCCGCGCATGCCTTCGAGGTGCCGGCCGTCGCGGGTGTGAAGTTCCACAGCGCGCTCACGGTTTCGCTGGGCGGCGTAGGCATGATCGACCACGTGATCAACAACACCGGCGGCGCCGCGCAGGGCACGGCCACGGTGCCGGTCAACGTGATCAACTTTCCCTGATCCCTTTCCGCTGATCTGACGGCCGGGCCCGCTGCAGCGATGCGGCGGGCCTTGTTGCTTTCGGCTGGCTTCGGCTGCAATGGGGACGCTGCCGCCAACGCAAATCCCTAGAATGCCGGCCAATCCCCTTTCAGCACTGGCGCCGCCAGCACCACCATGAGCACCCAGCCCGCCGACGACTCCCTGGCCCACATCCAGCCGCGCGACAAGGCCGAGATCCTGGCCCAGGCGCTGCCCTACATCCGCAAGTTCCATGGCAAGACCATCGTCATCAAGTACGGTGGCAACGCCATGACCGACCCGGCCCTGCAGCAGGACTTCGCCGAGGACGTGGTGCTGCTGAAGCTGGTCGGCATGAACCCGGTGGTGGTGCATGGCGGCGGCCCGCAGATCGACGAGGCGCTGGCCAAGATCGGCAAGAAGGGCACCTTCATCCAGGGCATGCGCGTGACCGACGAAGAGACGATGGAGGTCGTCGAGTGGGTGCTGGGCGGCGAGGTACAGCAGGACATCGTCGGCCTGATCAACGCCGCCGGCGGCAAGGCCGTGGGCCTGACCGGGCGCGACGGCGGTTTGATCCGCGCGCGCCAGATGAAGCTGGCCGACAAGGACGACCCGAGCAAGGAGCACGACATCGGCCAGGTCGGCGAGATCACCGCCATCGACCCCGCGGTGGTGAAGGCGCTGCAGGATGACCAGTTCATCCCGGTGATCAGCCCCATTGGCTTCGGCGAGAAGAACGAGAGCTACAACATCAATGCCGATTTGGTGGCGTCCAAGCTGGCCACGGTGCTGAAGGCCGAGAAGCTGATGATGCTGACCAACATCAAGGGCGTGCTGAACAAGGCCGGCGAGCTGCTGACCGAACTGACGGCACGCGACATCGACGACCTGATCGCCGACGGCACCATCAGCGGCGGCATGCTGCCCAAGCTGGCCGGCGCGATCGACGCCGCCAAAAGCGGCGTCAACACCGTGCACGTGGTGGACGGCCGGGTGCCGCATGCGATGCTGCTGGAGATCCTGACCGAGCAGGCCTACGGCACGATGATCCGCTCGCATTGAAAGCCGTGCGCCGCGTGGCGCGCCTGCGCGAGGGCGAGCGCGTCTGGCTGTTCGACCTCGACAACACGCTGCACAACGCCTCTGCCTCGGCCTTTCGCGGCATCAACGAGCGCATGGGCGCCTACATGACGCGCGAGCTCGGGCTGGAGGCCGGCGAGGCGCACCGGCTGCGCCAGCTCTACTGGCAGCGCTACGGCGCCACCTTGCTCGGCCTGGTGCGCCACCACGGCGTGAACGCCAACCATTTCCTGCACGACACGCATGTGCTGCCCGGCCTGGAGCAGCAACTGCAGACGCATGCACACGACGTGGCGGTGCTGCAGCGGCTGCCCGGCCCGCGGCTGATCCTGACCAACGCGCCGCTGGCCTATGCCGAGCGGGTGCTGGGCGCGCTGGGGCTGCGCGGCTTGTTCGATGGCGTGGTCGCGATCGAGCAGATGGCGATGTTCGGCCAGTTGCGGCCGAAACCGGACAGGCGCATGCTGCAGGCCCTGGTGGCGCGGCTGGGCGTGCCGGCGCACCGTTGTGTGCTGGTGGAAGACACGCTGGCGCACCAGAAGGCGGCACATTCCTTGGGCATGCGCACGGTCTGGATGCAGCGCTGGCTGAGGGCTGCGCACACGCTGCCGGGGACCCAAAATTGGCGCCGCCGCCCCCCCTATGTGTATGCCAGAATCCGCTCGCTTCAACAGTTGCGAAGTGTGCTGTGATGTCCGAAATGCCCGAAGCGTCTGAGTTGTCCGTGCCGGGTATGCCCGAGGTGTCTGCTGCTGCGCAAGCGCCATTGGCTGCCGTGGCAGCCGCTGGTGATCCCGCCGTGGCGGTGGCCCGCAAACGGCCCAAGCCGGGCGAGCGCCGGGTGCAGATCCTGCAGACCCTGGCGGCGATGCTGGAGCAGCCCGGCGCCGACCGCGTCACCACCGCTGCGCTGGCCGCGCGTCTGTCGGTCAGCGAGGCTGCGCTGTACCGCCACTTCGCCAGCAAGGCCCAGATGTTCGAGGGCCTGATCGAGTTCATCGAATCCAGCGTCTTCACGCTGATCAACCAGATCGCCGAGCGCGAGATCACCGGCGCCCTGCAGGCCCACCGCATGGTGCAGGTGCTGCTGCAGTTCGGCGAGAAGAACCCCGGCATGACCCGCGTGATGGTGGGTGACGCGCTGGTCTTCGAGAACGAACGCCTGGGCCTGCGCATGGGCCAGTTTTTCGACCGTGTCGAATCCCAGCTGCGGCAAAGCCTGCGGGTGGCGGCCGAGCAGGCCGGCGTGGCCACGCCCACGGTGCAGGCCAACGGCCAGGCCTCGGCGCTGACCTGCCTGGTCATCGGCCGCTTGCAGCGCTACGCGCGCAGCGGCTTCAAGCGCCTGCCGACCGAACAGCTGGACGTGGCCTTGCACCTGCTCGGCTGAATGGCGGCGCCGCTTGCTGCGGCGCTCACGTCTTGTTGCAGTTGGCGAAGCTTGAGGCGCTAGCGGGCCAAGGGCAATCCCTAGTGCCGGCCGTGGGGGCGTCAAGCAGATGTCACGCCGGCGATCTCCAATGAGGGCACCACATGAACCCCAGGGAAATTGCCATGTCCGTTTTCAAGATGAGCCTGCTGGCCGCCAGCATCGCGCTGGCCGCCTGCGCCCAGCCTGGCTTGGCGACCGCCGCCGCGCCTTCGGTCCCGGCCGCCACCGCCAAGGCCAAGCCGACGCTGACGATCAAGATCCTTGCGCTCAACGACCTGCACGGCGCGTTGGAATCGCCCGGCACCTTCACCAATGCCGGTGCCGCTGCGGTGCCTGCTGGTGGCTTGGACTACGTGGCCGGCTACATTGCCGCCGCCCGCGCCGCGAACCCGAACACCGTGGTCGTCTCGGCCGGTGACCTGATCGGCGCCAGCCCGCTGATCTCGGCGCTGTTCCACGATGAGCCGACCATCGAGACCATGAACCGTGCCGGCCTGGACTTCAACGCCGTGGGCAACCACGAGTTCGACGAAGGCAAGGACGAGCTGCTGCGCATGCAGAAGGGTGGCTGCCACCCGACCGACACCGCCAACACCTGCAAGGGCGCCAGCGTCGGCACGCCGGTGCCGTTCGAAGGTGCGAAGTTCAAGTTCCTGGCCGCCAACGTGGTCAAGAAGAAAAACGGCGAAACCCTGTTCCCGCCCTACGGCACGCGCACCTTCGACATCGAAGGCAAGAAGATCAAGGTCGCCTTCATCGGCATGACGCTGAAGGACACGCCGCAGATCGTTTCGCCGTCCGGCATCAAGGACCTGGTGTTCACCGACGAGGCCACTGCGGTGAACAACCTGGTGCCGGTGCTGAAGGCGGCCGGCGTGGAAGCCATCGTCGTGCTGATCCACCAGGGCGGCGCGCAGACGGGCACCACGCCGGTGGACATCAACGCTTGCGTGGGCAACCTGGACGGTTCGCCGATCAAGACCATCGTCAGCCAGTTGGACGATGCGGTGGACCTGGTCATCAGCGGCCACACCCACGCGGCCTACAACTGCCAGCTGCCGCTGGCCTCGGGCCGCAACATCCCGGTCACCAGCGCCAACACGCAAGGCCGGGTGCTGACCGACATCGACCTGACGCTGCAGCGCGGCAACCGCGACGTGGTGGCCGTGACCGCAAAGAACGTGGTGGTCGACCGCAGCAACGTGGCGATCACGCCGGACGCGCAGATCGCCGGCATCGTCGCCGGCTATAAGACGCTGGTGGCGCCAGTCGCCAACCAGGTCATCGGCCGCATTGCCGCCGATGTGCCCAACACCAAGGACGCCGCCTGCAACATGCCCGCCGGTGACCTGATCGCCGACTCGCAGCTGGCCGCCACCGTGCAGGCCGGCGGCGCGCAGCTGGCGCTGATGAACCCGGGCGGCGTGCGCAGCCCGGGCTTCATCTACGCCGGCAGCCCCATCGGCGAAGGCGACGGCAACGTGACCTACAGCGAATCCTTCACTGTGCAGCCCTTCGGCAACAGCCTGGTGACGCTGACGCTGAGCAACCAGCAGCTGCACGACACGCTGGAGCAGCAGTTCCCGAACTGCTTCGGCCAGGTCACCTTCTCCAAGGTGCTGCTGCCGTCCAACGGCGTGCACTACGAGTGGGACAACGCCCAGGCCTGCGGCGCGAAGGTGCGCAACCTGACCATCACCACCAGCGCCGGCAGCGAAACCGTGGTGGACGCCAGCGGCACCGTGCTGAACCCGGGCAAGACCTGGCGTGTCACGGTCAACAACTTCCTGGCCGATGGTGGCGATGGCTTCAGCGTGCTGAAGGGCGGCACCAACCGTGTGGGCGGCGGGCAGGACATCGATGCGCTGACCGCCTACCTGGCCGGTACCCAGGCGCCGAACCCGCCGTACGACCCGGCCGCGGCCAACCTCGGCAAGCCGCGCATCGTGCGCGTGGACGCGGGCACCGTCTGCCCCTGAGCGACCGTGCTGGCGTGACCGTGCTGGAGTGACCGCGGGCGGCAAGGCAGCGCCCGCGGATCGCGAAGGCTGCAGGCCGGGGAGGCCAGGATGGAACGACAGGGCCTCCCCTACACTTGCCGCCCATGACCCTGGACGATCTCGAACCGCTGCTGGCCCGTGCCGAGCGGGTGTTGGCCCGCCTGGAAGCCAACCTGCCGCAGCCACTGCCGGCGCCTGACTGGACCGCTTCGGCCGCCTTCCGTTACCGCAAGCGCCAAGGCCAGGCGCGGCTGGAGCCGGTGCGACTGGTGGCCGGCATCCGGCTGGCGGACCTGCAGGAGATCGACGGCCAGAAGGCGCGGCTGCAGCGCAACACCGCGCAGTTCGTGGCCGGCGCCACCGCCAACAACGTGCTGCTGACCGGCGCGCGCGGCACCGGCAAGAGCTCGCTGATCAAGGCCTGCCTGAACGAATACGCGGCGCAAGGCCTGCGCCTGATCGAGGTCGACAAGGCCGACCTGGTGGACCTGCCTGACCTGGTGGAGCTGGTGTCCGGCCGGCCCGAGCGCTTCATCGTCTTCTGCGACGACCTCAGCTTCGAGGAAGGCGAGCCCGGCTACAAGGCGCTGAAGTCCATCCTCGACGGCTCCGTATCCGCGGCCGGCGACAACCTGCTGATCTACGCGACCAGCAACCGCCGCCACCTGTTGCCCGAGACCATGAAGGACAACCTCAGCTACCGCCACACCGAGGACGGCGAGCTGCACCCCGGCGAGGTGGTCGAAGAGAAGATCTCGCTGTCCGAGCGCTTCGGGCTGTGGATCAGCTTCTATCCGTTCAGCCAGGACGAGTACCTGGCCATCGTGCACCAGTGGCTGTCGCACTTTGCGCTGGACGAGGCGGCGATTGCTGCGGCCCGGCCCCAGGCGCTGCTGTTTGCGCTGGAGCGTGGTTCGCGTTCCGGCCGCGTGGCCTACCAGTTCGCCCGCGACCTGGCCGGCCGGCGCGCAATCGGCGCAGTGGAGGACGCATCGTGAGCGAGGTCACGGAACGCACGCCTGTCGACGTGGCCGTGGGCGTGCTGATCGAGCGGGATGCCGCTGGCTACGAAGGCCGTTTCCTGTTGACCTCGCGGCCCGAAGGCAAGGTCTATGCCGGCTACTGGGAATTCCCGGGTGGCAAGCTGGAAGCCGGCGAAAGCGTGCACCAGGCGCTGGCGCGTGAGCTGCACGAGGAGCTGGGCATCATCATCGGTGAGAGCCATGCCTGGCGCGAGCTGGTGATGGACTATCCGCATGCCCGCGTGCGGCTGCATTTCTGCAAAGTCTTCGACTGGCAGGGCGAGTTCCAGATGCGCGAGCAACAGACCATGGCCTGGGAGCAGCTGCCGGTCCAAAGCCAGCCGGTGCTGCCGGGCACGATTCCGGTCCTCGAGTGGTTTGCCCAAGAGCGACACCATGCCGGGCCCACCCACCATGGTTGAAGCTGCTCTTACACTCGCCGGCATGAGCACAGCATCCTCCGCCTGGCTGGACCGCGTTCGCTGGGACCGCGACGGGCTGGTGCCCGTCATCGCGCAGGAGCAGGGCAGCGGCGACGTGCTGATGTTTGCCTGGATGAACCGCGAGGCGCTGGCCCGCACGGTCGAGCTGGGCCAGGCGGTCTATTTCAGCCGCTCACGGCAGAAGCTGTGGCACAAGGGTGAAGAATCCGGCCACTTCCAGACGGTGCATGAAATCCGGCTGGATTGCGACCAGGATGTCGTGCTGCTGAAGATCACCCAGCACGGCCATGAGCCCGGCATTGCCTGCCACACCGGCCGCCACAGCTGCTTTTATGAGCGGCTGGAAGATGGCGAATGGCGCGCGGTGGAGCCGGTGTTGAAGGATCCTGGCACTATCTACCGCTGAGCTTTCCTTTCCAGACTTTCACCGAGATTCGACGATGACCTCCCAGGACACCTTGATGCGGCTGCATGCCGTGATCGAGACCCGCCGCCAGGGCGACCCGGACAAGAGCTACGTGGCTCGCCTGTTCCACAAGGGCACCGATGCGATCCTGAAGAAGATCGGCGAAGAGGCCACCGAAACCGTGATGGCGGGCAAGGATGGCGACAGGCAGAAGATCGTCTACGAGGTGGCCGATCTCTGGTTTCATTCGATGATTGCGCTGGCACAGTTCGGTCTGTCGCCGGCCGAGGTGCTGGCCGAGCTGGAACGCCGCGAAGGCCTGTCCGGCCTGGAAGAGTTTGCCGCGCGCAAGGCGCAAGTCAGGGAACAACAGGAGGGTTCATGAACGAGGTTTACGACACCACGCCGTCTGCAGAACGGGTGGCCAATCTGAAGCAGCTGACGATGATCGTGTACGTGCTGTATGCCGTTGGCATCTTCACCGGCACGCTGACCAGCATCGTCGCGATCATCATCAACTACGTGAAGCGCGAGGACACGCAGGGCACGATCTACGCCAGCCACTTCACCTGGCAGATCCGTACCTTCTGGTGGAGCCTGCTGTGGTTCATCGTGGGCTGGGCCACGTTCTGGATGCTGGGTCTGGGTTTCCTGGTCTGGGCGGCCGATGGCATCTGGGTCATCTACCGCATCGTCAAGGGCTTCCTGAACTGGAGCGACGGCAAGCCGATGCCGGTGCCGGTCTGACATGAGTGCCGATCCGAACTGCATCTTCTGCAAGATCGTCGCCGGCCAGATCCCGGCGCAGAAGGTTTTCGAAGACGACGAGGTCCTGGTTTTCAAGGACATCCAGCCCTGGGCGCCGGTGCACCTGCTGCTGATCCCGAAACGCCACATCGTCTCCATGGTCGACGTGACGCCGGCCGAGCAGGCCTTGATGGGCAAGCTGATGGTGCTGGCGCCCAAGCTGATGGCCGAGGCGGGTGTCACCAACGGCTTCCGGCAGGTGATCAACACCGGCATTGACGGCGGGCAGGAGGTGTTTCACCTGCACATGCACGCTGTTGGCGGCCCGCGCCCATGGGCCAAAGCTTGAGCTGACAGGACGAGTCCTCTCGGACAAGACCCTCCGGACGTGGCGGACACGGCTTGCGCCGCGCCGTCGCGACCCCATCTTGCTGCAGGGGCGTTTTGCGCCTCCTGCCCGAGGACCGTCACGGACGGCCCCGTAGAATCAACGCATTCGTTTTCTGGAGAATCGTCATGGGATCGTTCAGCATCTGGCATTGGCTGATCGTGTTGGTCGTCGTGGTGCTGATCTTCGGCACCAAGAAGTTGAAGAACGTCGGCTCCGATCTGGGTGGCGCCGTCAAGGGCTTCAAGGACGGCATGCGCGACGGCGGCAGCGATGCGCCGGTGCCGCCGAACCAGCAAGTCACCGGCAGCCCGAAGACCGCGGACGCCGACACGGTGGACGTGGAAGCCCGCCGCAAGTCCTGAGCGGCTGACTTGGCTTGCAACGTCGCTGTCTGCGCCTTTGCGGCGCAGCTGCGTCGCCTCGTGATGTCCGCCCGGGTCTCGCATGATTGATTTTGGTTTTGACAAGATCGCGTTGATCGGGGCTGTGGCCCTGATCGTGATCGGCCCTGAAAAGCTGCCACGCGTGGCCCGCACCGTGGGTCACCTAGTGGGCAAGGCGCAGCGCTACGTGGCCGACGTGAAGGCCGAGGTCAACCGCTCGATCGAACTGGAGGAGCTTCAGAAGATGAAGAGCCAGTTCGAGACCGCGGCGAACGACGTCAGCAACAGCGTGCGCCAGGAAATCCACTCGGCCTCCACCGAACTGGAAAAGACCTGGTCCGAGGCCGCGGATGGCCTGAACAGCACGTCCGGTTCGGCCTCCGCTGTCGACTGGAGCCCGCCGCCGCCCGTCTACCAGCCCCCGCGCAAGCATTGGCGGGTCAAGCGCGGTGCGGTGCCGCGCTGGTACAAGCAACGCAATGGCGTGCGCCAGCATGCCCAATCCGGTGCGGCCCGTGTGGCGCGTTTCCGCCCACCCCACAGCGGATCTTCGTCTTCCACATGAGCAGTCCTGAACCTCAAGACGAACTGGCGGGCACCGAAGCGCCGTTTGTCTCTCATCTGATCGAGCTGCGCGACCGCCTGGTCAAGTCGGTGATCGCCATCGGCATTGCCTTCGGCGCGCTGGCCATCTGGCCAGGTCCTGGCGGCCTGTACGACCTGCTCGCCGCGCCGCTGGTGCACTCGCTGCCGGCGGGCGCGACGATGATCGCGACCAACGTGATCTCGCCGTTCCTGGTGCCGCTGAAGATCACCTTGATGGCCGGCTTCCTGCTGGCGCTGCCGATCGTGCTCTACCAGGTCTGGGCCTTCGTGGCGCCTGGCCTGTACAACCACGAAAAGCGGCTGGTATTGCCGCTGGTGATCTCCAGCACCCTGCTGTTCCTGATAGGCGTGGCCTTTTGCTACTTCTTCGTCTTTGGCCAGGTCTTCAAGTTCATCCAGGGCTTTGCGCCCAAGAGCATCACGGCCGCGCCTGACATCGAGGCCTACCTGGGCTTTGTGATGACGATGTTCATCGCCTTTGGCGCCGCTTTCGAGGTGCCGGTGGTGGTGGTGGTGCTGACGCGCATGGGCGTGGTCAGCGTCGAGAAGCTGCGCGAATTCCGCGGCTACTTCATCGTGCTGGCCTTCATCATCGCGGCCATCCTGACGCCGCCGGACGTGGTCTCGCAGCTCTCGCTGGCGATCCCGATGTGCCTGCTGTTCGAGGTGGGCCTGATCGCCGCCAAGGTGTTCATCAAGCACACCCAGGCGCCGGACGCGGACGCTTCGTCCACCTCGTCCTCCACCTGATGCATTGAGCCGGACGCGGCGCCTTGCCGCCGCGTGACTTGGGCGCTCACTGCGCGTCGTCTTCCTCGTCCATCGGCCCGGGGGCTTGCGGTGCCTGGACCTGTGCCTTGGGTCGCTGCGCCACGTGCACCGTCAGGTCCAGCGCCTGGTTGCCGCGCTGCACGCCGATCACGGTGTCGCTCAGTGGCTTGAGCGCAGCCACGGCGTTCAGCAGCTGCGAGGTGTTGCGGATCGGCTGACCGGCAATGCGCACCACCACGTCGCCCGGCTTCATGCCGGCCTTGCTGGCCGGGCCGTCCTGCAGCACGCCGGTGATCAGCACGCCTTCTTCGACCGGGATCTTGAAGCTCTGCGCGAATTCCGGGTCCAGGTCGCGCGGCTGCACGCCGATCCAGCCGCGGGTCACCTGGCCGTCCCGCACCAGGCCTTCCATCACCTGGCGCGCCAGGTCGATGGGAATGGCAAAGCCTATGCCCAGGCTGCCGCCGCTGCGCGAGTAGATGGCGGTGTTGATGCCGATCAGGTTGCCGTTGACGTCGATCAGTGCGCCACCGGAGTTGCCGGGGTTGATCGCGGCGTCAGTCTGGATGAAGTTCTCGAAGGTCGACAGGCCCAGCCCGCTGCGGCCCAGCGCGCTGATGATGCCGCCGGTCACCGTCTGGCCGACGTTGAAGGGGTTGCCGATGGCCAGCACCGAGTCGCCCACCTGCAGCTGGTCCATCTGGCCCAGGCTCACGACCGGCAGCCGGTCCAGGTCGATCTTCAGCACCGCGACGTCGGTTTCCGGGTCGGTGCCCACCAGTTTGGCCTTGGCCTCGCGGCCATCCGACAGCCGCACGCGGATCTGGTCCGCGCCTTCGACCACGTGGTTGTTGGTGAGCAGGTAGCCTTCGGGCGAGACGATCACCCCTGAACCCAGGCCGACCTGCGGCTCGGCCTCTTCCTGCGGCATCAGTTGCGGCTTGCCACGCTGGCCGAAGAAGCGGAACCACGGGTCCTGCGAGTTCGCTGAAGCGCCAGGCTTGGCGCTGCGGCTGGCGGTCACGCTGACGATGGCGGGCGACGCCTTGCGCGCGGCCGCGCTGAGCGGCTGGATCGGCACGTTGACGTCTGCCACCTGCACCGGCACCGTGCCGCCTTCGGCGCGGGTGTTGCTGGGCCACCAGGCCTGCGGGCGCTGCTGCAGCCAGCCCGGCTTGAAGGTGCTCACCACAAACACCATGGCCACCGCGACGGTGACGGCCTGGGAGAAAATGAGCCAGATTCTGCGCATGACTTGGAAGGATGGAGCCCATGGCCGCGAGAGCCGAGATCGAGAGCCTTCTCAACCAGTGGCTTCAGCCTGAACGTTTCAAGGATTATGGGCCGAACGGTCTGCAGGTGGAGGGCAAGCCGGAGGTGCGCAAGATCGTCTCCGGCGTCACCGCCAGCCTGGCCTTGATCGAGGCAGCCATCGACGCAGGCGCCGATGCGCTGATCGTGCACCACGGCTTGTTCTGGCGCGGCCAGGATGGGCGCTTGACGGGCTGGCTGAAGGCCCGCGTCGAGCGCCTGATGGCCAGCGGCCTGAACCTGTTTGCCTACCACCTGCCGCTGGATGCGCACGCGGAGCTGGGCAACAACGCGCAGCTGGCGCTGCAGCTGGGCTGGACGGTGGACGGCCGCTTTGCCGAGCAGTCACTGGGCTTCCTGGGCACACGTGCCGCCGGCGTGCCGGGCAGCGCCCAGGCGCTGGCCGATGAGGTGGGCGCTGTGCTGCGCCGCCCGCCGGTGCTGCTGCCGGGGGACGGCCGGCCGCTGCACCGGCTGGCCTGGTGCACCGGCGGCGCGCAGGGCTACTTCGAGGCGGCCATTGCCGCCGGCGCGGACCTGTTCCTGACCGGCGAGATCTCCGAGCCGCAGGCCCACGTGTCACGCGAAACCGGCGTGGCCTTCCTGGCCTGCAGCCACCATGCGACGGAGCGCTACGGCGCGCCTGCGCTGGCTGGCGCGGTGGCGAAGCAGCTCGGGCTGGCGCATGAATTCATCGAGATCGAGAACCCCGCATGACGGCCGACACGCTGCTGCTGACCATGGGCGATGCCTGTGGCATCGGGCCGGAGATCATCGCCAAGGCGTTTGGGCGCGGCACGCTGGGCCAGGTGGTGGTGATCGGTGATGTCGCCGTGATGCGGCGGGCGCTGCATGCCGTCGGTCACGCCTGCCCGGTGGCGAAGGTGGACACGCCTGCGGACCTGGCTGCGGTGCCGCTGGGCGCGCTGGCCGTCATCGAGCCTGCAGGCCTGCCCGCCGGCCTGGCCGAGCTGGCCTGGGGTCGGGTGAATGCTGCAGCAGGTGTGGCGGCGGCGCGCTGCATCGAGGCCGCGGTGGCGCTGGTCTTGGCCGGGCAAGGCGCGGCCATCGTCACCGCGCCGGTCCACAAGGAAGCGCTGAGCGCGGCCGGCGTGGCCTACCCGGGCCACACCGAGATGCTGCAGGCCTTGTGCGGCCAGCCGGGCGAACCCTTGCCGCCGGTGCGCATGATGCTGGCCAACGAGCAGTTGAGGGTGGTGCTGGTGACGATTCACGTCGCGCTGCGGCGGGCCGTCGAGTTGCTGGAAACGCCTGGCCTGATCCTGGAGACGCTGCGCATCACGCATGCCGCCGGCCAAGGTTTCGGCATGGCTTCGCCACGCATTGCGGTGGCCGGGCTGAACCCGCATGCGGGCGAGGGCGGGCTGTTCGGCGATGAAGAGATCCGCCTGATCCGCCCGGCGATTGAGGCGGCGCGCGCCCAAGGCCTGAACGTCAGCGGGCCGCATGCGCCGGACACGGTGTTCATGCGCGCGAGGGATGCCGCCGGCCACCCCGGAGAATTCGACTTCGTGGTGGCGATGACGCACGACCACGGCTTGATCCCGGTCAAGTACCTGGGCGTCGAAGAAGGCGTCAATGTGACGCTGGGGTTGCCGCTGGTGCGCACCAGCCCGGATCACGGCACCGCATTTGACCTGGCCGGCACGGGCCGGGCAGATCCGGCGAGCTTCGAGGCGGCGGTGCGCATGGCGCGCCGGCTTGCCAACCCGGCCTGAGGCCGGGGCCGGCGAGCCAAGGCGGCTTCAGCGCTTGAGCGAGTCGCGGATCTCGCGCAGCAGCAGCACGTCTTCCGGCGTGGGGGCCGGTGCCGCAGGCGCGGGTGCGGGGGGGTTGGCAGCCTTCAGCCGATTGATCTGCTTGATCATCAGGAAAATGATGAAGGCCAGGATCATGAAATTCAGCAGCACGGTCAGGAAGTTGCCATAGGCGAACACTGCGCCGGCCTTGCGGGCCTCGGCCAGCGTGGCCGCTGGTGCGCCCGAGAGCTGGATGTAGTAGTTCGAGAAGTCCAAACCGCCAATCGCCAGGCCGACCAGCGGCATGATCAGGTCGGTCACCACCGAATCGACGATCTTGCCAAAAGCGCCGCCAATGATCACGCCGACCGCCAGATCGACGACATTGCCCTTGATGGCAAATTCCTTGAACTCGGTGGCAAATCCCACGGCGCTACTCCTTGTTGGTTCGACTGAATGGCGGGTTCTCCCGCGGCCTGCAGTATCGCGGCTTAGGGTACACCCCTTGGTACACGCTGCAGCAGTATTGCCAGCAGCCATCAGCTGTCAACCTTGAGAACCAAGGGGTGCCCACAAGATTGAGAAATCGCAAATTGAAAGCCGGCGGCGTCCGCTAAAATGCCGGGTTGCCCAGAACCGAATTGCAAGGGCTTGGCAGTCTTTGCAGAGTTCCAACAGAGTCCCAGAGAAGGATCCCCATGAGTGACAACGCGGTGGACCAAGGCAAACGCACATGGCTGATCGCCACGAGTTGTGCGGGTGCGGTCGGTGGTGTGGCAACGGCCGTGCCCTTTGTCAGCAGCTTTGCGCCCTCCGAGCGCGCCAAGGCGGCCGGCGCCCCGGTGGAAGTGGACATCAGCGCGCTGAAGGCCGGCGAGAAGATGACGGTCGAGTGGCGCGGCAAGCCGGTCTGGGTGGTGCGCCGCACGCCTGAGCAACTGGCCTCGCTGAAGTCGCTCGATGGCCAGTTGGCCGATCCGCAGTCCGAGCGCACCGCCTACCCGATTCCCGAGTACGCGAAGAACGAGTACCGCTCGATCAAGCCGGAAGTGCTGGTGGTGGTCGGCGTCTGCACCCACCTTGGCTGCTCGCCTTCCGACAAGTTCGCCGCCGGCCCGCAGCCTTCGCTGCCCGACGACTGGAAGGGCGGTTTCCTCTGCCCCTGCCACGGCTCGACCTTCGACATGTCGGCCCGTGTCTTCAAGAACAAGCCAGCGCCCGACAACTTGGAAGTGCCGCCGCACATGTACCTCTCCGACGCGAAGCTGCTGATCGGCGAAGACAAGAAGGCCTGAACGGGCACCCGAGACTAGAGGACGAAAGGCAATCATGGCTGAATTCAAAGTCGCGCCGGCAGACGCGTCGACCGGTGAGAAGCTGCTGACCTGGGTGGACAACCGCTTCCCCGCGTCCAAGCTCTACAAGGAGCACCTGTCGGAGTACTACGCGCCGAAGAACTTCAACTTCTGGTATTTCTTCGGCTCGCTGGCCATGCTGGTGCTGGTGATCCAGATCGTCACCGGCATCTTCCTGGTGATGCACTACAAGCCCGATTCGGCCCAGGCCTTCGCCTCGGTCGAATACATCATGCGGGACGTGCCCTGGGGCTGGCTGATCCGCTACATGCACTCGACCGGCGCGTCGTCGTTCTTCGTCGTCGTCTACCTGCACATGTTCCGCGGCCTGCTGTACGGCTCGTACCGCAAGCCGCGTGAGCTGGTCTGGATCTTCGGCTGCGCGATCTTCCTGTGCCTGATGGCCGAGGCCTTCATGGGCTACCTGCTGCCCTGGGGCCAGATGTCGTTCTGGGGTGCGCAGGTCATCGTCAACCTGTTTGCTGCCGTGCCCTTCGTCGGCAACGACCTGGCGCTGCTGATCCGCGGCGACTATGTGGTGGGCGACGCGACACTGAACCGCTTCTTCAGCTTCCACGTGATCGCCGTGCCGCTGGTGCTGCTGGGCCTGGTGGTGGCGCACATCATTGCGCTGCATGAAGTGGGCTCGAACAATCCCGACGGTGTCGAGATCAAGGCCAAGAAGGATGCGCTGGGCCGGCCGCTGGATGGCATCCCGTTCCACCCGTACTACACGGTGCACGACATGCTGGGTGTCGGCGTCTTCCTGATGGTCTTCAGCGCCATCATCTTCTTCTCGCCGGAGCTGGGTGGCTACTTCCTCGAGTACAACAACTTCATCCCGGCCGATCCGCTGAAGACGCCGCTGCACATCGCGCCGGTCTGGTACTTCACGCCGTTCTACTCGATGCTGCGAGCGACCACCGACGACATGCTGCTGGCCTTCGACGCCGTGGTCGTGCTGGCGGCCCTGGCGGCCATTGTGCGTGGCCGCTTCTCGTCGGCCGTGAAGTTGGGCATCGCGGCTTTGGCGTTCGCTGCCTTGGCCTGCTTTGGTGCCTTCAAGTTCACTGGCCTGGCGGTGTTCGCCGGCTTCGACGCCAAGTTCTGGGGCGTGGTCGTGATGGGTGGCGCGGTGATCATCCTGTTCTTCCTGCCCTGGCTGGACCACAGCCCGGTCAAATCCATCCGCTACCGGCCCGATTGGCACAAGTACCTGTACGCGGTGTTCGTGGTGTTCTTTTTCGTGCTGGGGTACCTGGGCATCCAGCCGCCGTCCGCGATCGGCACCCTGGTCGCGCAGGTCGGCACGCTGTACTACTTCGGCTTCTTCCTGCTGATGCCGTGGTGGAGCCGGTTGGGCACCTTCAAGACCGTGCCCGACCGCGTGACCTTCCACCCGCACTGAGCCCGAGCAGGAGCCATACAAACATGATCAAGCTCAAGCAAATCATTGGCGGCGCCGTCGCGGCGCTGTGCATGGTCGGCGCCCTGGTGGGGGCCGCGCAGGCCAACGAAGGCGGCGCCCCCTGGGACAAGTTCCCGACCGAGCGCGTCACCGATGTCTCGGCGCTGCAGAACGGCGCCAAGCTGTTCGTCAACTACTGCCTGAACTGCCACAGCGCGGCCTACATGCGCTACAACCGCCTGCGCGACATCGGTCTGTCCGAGGCGCAGATCAAGGCCAACCTGTTGTTCGCCACCGAGAAGGTGGGCGACACGATGAAGGTCGCGCTGGACGCGAAGTCGGCCAAGGAATGGTTTGGTGCAGCGCCCCCTGACCTGAGCGTGATCGCCCGCTCGCGGGCGGGCGCCCAGGGCAGTGGCGCCGACTACCTTTACACTTACCTCCGCAGTTACTACCGCGACGAGAGCAAAGCCACCGGCTGGAACAACACCGCGTTCCCCAGTGTGGCAATGCCTCACGTGCTCTGGGAACTGCAAGGTCCGCAGAAGGCGGTTTACGAGGAAGTGCCTGACCCGCACGAGCACGGCAAGACCGAGCAACATTTCAAGGGTTTCGAGCCTCTGGCACCGGGCAAGCTCAGCACCGCCGAATACAACAGCGCAGTGGCCGATCTGGTCGCTTACCTGCAGTGGATGGGCGAGCCGGCCCAGAACCAGCGGGTGCGTTTGGGGGTGTGGGTGTTGATCTTCCTGGCGGTGCTGACGACCCTGACCTGGCGCCTGAATGCGGCGTACTGGAAAGACGTGAAATAAAATAGCCGAAAATACGCGGCTTGGCCGTTCGCGGCCAGACACCATGCGCAGTGGGTTCAATCCAGGCCCACTGCGTTTTCTTCTTTCGGCGCCTGCCGTCGACACAGCTATTTGAAGGAGCCCACCTCCATGATGGTGCTTTATTCCGGAACCACTTGCCCCTACTCGCACCGCTGCCGCTTTGTGCTGTTCGAGAAGGGCATGGACTTCGAGATCCGTGACGTCGACCTGTTCGCGAAGCCGGAAGACATTGCGTTGATGAACCCGTACAACGAGGTGCCCATCCTCGTCGAGCGCGACCTGATCCTGTACGAGTCGCACATCATCAACGAGTACATCGACGAGCGCTTCCCGCATCCGCAGCTGATGCCTGGCGACCCGGTTGCCCGTGCCCGCGTGCGCCTGTTCCTGTTCAATTTCGAGAAGGAGCTGTTCGCCAACGTGAACATCCTCGAAAGCCGCGGGATCAAGGGCACCGACAAGCAACTGGAAAAAGCCCGCTCGCAGATTCGCGACCGCCTGACCCAGCTCGCGCCGATCTTCCTGAAGAACAAGTACATGCTGGGCGACGATTTCTCGATGCTCGACGTGGCCATTGCGCCGCTGCTGTGGCGCCTGGACTACTACGGCATCGACCTGTCGAAGAATGCTGCACCGCTGCTGAAGTACGCCGAACGCATCTTCTCGCGCCCGGCCTACATCGAGGCACTGACGCCTTCGGAAAAGGTCATGCGCAAGTGATCGTGCGCCGGTAAGCAGAGAAGTCTCATGAGTCCCGTCACCCCTTCGGATGCCCAAGGCAGTTCGACCCGGCCCTACCTGATCCGCGCCCTGCACGACTGGTGCACCGACAACGGCTTCACGCCGTACCTGGCGGTGTATGTCGACCGCGGCGTGCAGGTGCCGATGGAGTACGTCAAGAACAACGAGATCGTGCTCAATGTCGGCTTCGAGGCCACCAGTGGCCTGAAGCTCGGCAACGATTACATCGAGTTCAAGGCGCGCTTCGGCGGCGTGGCACGCGAGATCGTCGTGCCGGTGGACCACGTGGTGGCCATTTATGCCCGTGAAAACGGGCAGGGCATGGCCTTCCCGATGCCGGTCAGCGCGCCGGCCGCGGACGAAGGCGGCGACGCACAGGCGGGTGACGACCCGGCTGAGCGCGCGCCGCGCGGTCTGCGCCTGGCGGGCACCGAGGCGAGCGGCAGCACACCGACCCGGCCGGCGCCGCTGGCGTCCGTTCCGGTTCCGGAGTCTGAACCCGCGGCGCCAGGTGCTGCCACGGCACCCGACGCAAGCGACGACACGCCGCCACCCGCCGCACCAGGCGGTGGCCGGCCGGCGCTCAAGCGCATCAAGTAGGCGGCAGCGGCGGCGCGACCGCCGCTCGCCCAGCCTCTACACCCTGTTGCACGGGGCCATTCAAATCGGCTTTGGGGCTGGCTTGCCAGCGCCAAAAGCACGCCTAGAATCGCGGCTCCCGAAGTGTTTGAATGCCGGCTTAGCTCAGTTGGTAGAGCAACCGCCTTGTAAGCGGTAGGTCATCCGTTCGATTCGGATAGCCGGCACCACGTCACCCCGGCGCGCCCGTCGTTCAGGCCCGTTCGGATTGAACCTTGACCCGGATCTCGCGGCGGGGCCAGCCTTGATCGGCCAGCACCTGCGCCAGCAGCGGCACGCATTGCCGCAGCTTGGCGGCCACCGCGCTGTTGGGTACCAGCAGGTTCCATCCCTCGTCGTCCAGCACACCGGGCCGCACATGGGCCGCCAGCGCGGCCGGCAGCACCAGGCGCACGGTCGCCATGCGGGCTTCCGATTCGCGCAGGCGTTCCAGCAGCCGGCCCAGCGTGGCATTGGCGCCCAGTGCTTCGGCAATGGGGCGAGTGAAGGGCTGGTGCATGGGCAACGGCATGGCAGGAGTGTAGCGATGCAGATCATGATCACCCACGGCGGACTGGCGCGCACCCGCGTCGTCAGCTTCAGCCGCATGCAGCTGAGCCTGGCCATTGCGGCGCTGGTGCTGGTGCTGCTGCTGGCTTCCGGCGCGGTCTACCACTTCATCTTCCTGAAGGCCGCGCGCGAGGGCTGGCCCATCGTCAGCCAGCTGGTCAAGCTGGTGGTGCACGACGAAATCGCCCAGCGCGACCGCTTCATGCGCGAGAACCTGGACGCCATGGCCGTCAAGGTCGGCGAGATGCAGGCCCGCATGGTCAAGCTCGAAGCGATGGGCGACCGCGTCACCGGGCTGGCCGGCGTGAAGCCCGATGACCTCAAGGTGATGACGGCGCCGGCGCCTGGGCCGGCTGCCAGTGGCACGTTCCGCGCCGCGCCCGGCGTTGGTGGCCCTTATGTGCCGCTGGACCACCCGACGCTGGACCAGCTCAACCTCGCGCTGCAGGGCCTGGAAAGCCAGGCCGAGCAGCGCACCGACCTGCTGACCTTCGCCGAGTCGCGGTTGTTCGAGACCCGGCTGCGTGCGCTGATGGTGCCCAACAGCCGGCCGATCGCCAGCGACGTGATCGGCTCAGGCTTCGGTTTTCGCACCGACCCGTTCACCAACCGCCCGGCACTGCACACCGGGCTGGACTTCGCCGCCGACGTTGGCACCACCATCCTGGCCGCGGCCGGCGGCGTTGTGTTGTCCACCGACTGGCATCCGCAGTACGGCCATCTGCTGGAGATCGACCACGGCAACGGCCTGGTGACCCGCTACGCCCACACCTCCGCCATCCTGGTCAAGGCCGGTGACCTGGTCAAGCGCGGCCAGCCGGTGGCGCGGGTTGGCACCACCGGCCGCTCCACCGGGCCGCACCTGCATTTCGAGGTCGTGGTCGACGGCGTGCCGCAGGACCCGGCCAAGTTCCTCGCCGCCGGACCGGCACCTGCACTGCCGGCACTGGCGCAGCGGACCCTGGTGCCGACGCCGTCGGGCCCGCTCGGCACCCACTGATCGCCCGTCTCCATGCCTCGCGAGGGTGCTGCCGGCACCCCTGGGACCGAGCTGAGACCTGCCACACCCCGGTGCTAAACTCGCTCGCTTTTGCGAAGCGCATCGCGCTTGCAAGATCGCGCGCCGCCCCCATCTGCTTCCGCTGGAACATGGCCTGTGCGCATCTGTGCAGGCCGTGGCTCGCGTGGCCGGCATCTCGGCCACCGCGGGCGCTGTCGCCACCCGAATCACCAGGCCCTGACGCTGCATGTTGCCCAAGCTTCTCACCCAGATTTTCGGCAGTCGCAATGACCGCCTGCTCAAGCAATACCGCCGCGTCGTCGAGCAGATCAACGCGCTGGAGCCGCAGTTCCAGGCCCTGGACGACGCCGCGTTGCAGGGCAAGACGGCCGAGTTCCGCGCCCGCCTCGAAAAGGGCGAGACGCTGGACGACCTGCTGCCCGAGGCCTTCGCCACCGTGCGCGAAGCCGGCAAGCGGGTGCTGAAGATGCGCCACTTCGACGTGCAGATGCTGGGCGGCATGACGCTGCACAACGGCAAGATCGCCGAAATGCGCACCGGCGAAGGCAAGACGCTGATGGGCACGTTGCCGGTCTACCTGAATGCGCTGCCGGCCAAGGGCGTGCACGTGGTCACGGTCAACGATTACCTGGCCCGGCGCGACGCCGAGTGGATGGGCCGGCTGTACAGCTGGCTGGGCCTCAGCGTGGGCGTGAACGTGCCCGGCATGGACAAGCCGGAAAAGCAGGCCGCCTACGCTGCCGACATCACCTACGGCACCAACAACGAATACGGCTTCGACTACCTGCGCGACAACATGGTCTACGAGCCTAGCGAGCGCGTGCAGCGCGGCCTGGCCTACGCCATCGTCGACGAGGTGGACTCCATCCTGATCGACGAGGCCCGCACGCCGCTGATCATCTCCGGCCAGGCCGAGGACCACACCGAGCTCTACGTGCGCATCAACGCCGTGGCGCCCAAGCTGAAGAAACAGATTGGCGAAGCCGATCCGCGCACTGGCGAAGGTGTGATCGAGCCGGGCGACTTCACGGTCGACGAGAAGAGCCACCAGGTCTTCCTGACCGAGGACGGCCACGAGAACGCCGAGCGCATCCTGGCCGAGGCAGGCCTGCTGGTCGAAGGCGCCAGCCTGTACGACCCGGCCAACATCACGCTGATGCACCACGTGTACGCAGCGCTGCGCGCCACCCACCTGTACCACCGCGACCAGCACTACGTGGTGCAGAACGGCGAAGTCGTCATCGTCGACGAATTCACCGGCCGCCTGATGACAGGCCGCCGCTGGTCCGACGGCCTGCACCAGGCCGTCGAAGCCAAGGAAGGCGTGCAGATCCAGAGCGAGAACCAGACCCTCGCCTCGATCACCTTCCAGAACTACTTCCGCATGTACGGCAAGCTGGGCGGCATGACCGGCACGGCCGACACCGAAGCCTACGAATTCCAGGAAATTTACGGCCTGGAAACGGTGGTCATCCCGCCGAACCGGCCGACCATCCGCAAGGACGAACTGGACCTGGTCTACAAGACCGCGCGCGAGAAGTACAACGCCGTCACCGAAGACATCCGCGACTGCCACACGCGTGGCCAGCCGGTGCTGGTCGGCACGACCTCGATCGAGAACTCCGAGCTGGTTTCGGAACTGCTGACCAAGGCGAAGCTGCCGCACCAGGTGCTGAACGCCAAGCAGCACGCTCGCGAAGCGGAAATCGTGGCCCAGGCCGGCCGGCCCGGCGTGATCACCATCGCGACCAACATGGCGGGCCGCGGCACCGACATCGTGCTGGGTGGCAACGTCGAGAAGCAGATCCAGTTCATCGAGGCTGACGACGCCATTGCCGAGGCCGACAAGGTCACGCGCATCCAGCTGCTGAAGGACGAGTGGGCGGGGCTGAATGCCGCGGTCAAGGAAGCCGGCGGCCTGCGCATCATCGCCACCGAGCGCCACGAGTCGCGCCGCATCGACAACCAGCTGCGTGGCCGCTCCGGCCGCCAGGGCGACCCGGGTGCATCGCGCTTCTACCTGTCGCTGGAAGACCCGCTGATGCGCATCTTCGCCGGCGACCGCGTGCGCGCGATCATGGACAGGCTGAAGATGCCCGAAGGCGAGGCCATCGAGGCCGGCATCGTCTCGCGCTCCATCGAGTCCGCGCAGCGCAAGGTCGAGGCGCGCAACTTCGACGTGCGCAAGCAGCTGCTCGAATACGACGACGTGTCGAACGACCAGCGCAAGGTCATCTACCAGCAGCGCAACGAGATCCTCGAAGCGAGCGAGCTGACCGAGCAGATCACCAACCTGCGCGCTGCGACGATGGAGGACGTGACACGCGACTTCGTGCCGGCCGACAGCGTCGAGGAACAGTGGAACCTGGCGGGCCTGGAGAAGGTGCTGAAGGAAGAGTGGCAGCTGGACCTGTCGCTGCAGGCGCTGGTCGCCGGCGCCAGCAGCATCACCGACGAAGAAGTGCTGGAGAAGGTCCAGGCCGCCGCAAACACCGCGTTCCAGGCCAAGCTGGACCTGGTGGGTGCGACTCAGTTCACGCCCTTCATGCGCATGGTGCTGCTGCAGGCCATCGACTCGCACTGGCGCGAGCACCTGGCCGCACTCGACTACCTGCGCCAGGGCATTCACCTGCGCGGCTATGCGCAGAAGAACCCCAAGCAGGAATACAAGCGCGAGGCTTTCGAGCTGTTCGCCCAGCTGCTGAACGTCGTGAAGATGGAAGTCACCCGCGTGCTGATGACCGTGCGCGTGCAGACGCAGGAGCAGGTCAGCCAGGCGGCCGAGGCCATCGAGGAACAGGCCGAGCAACTGCGCAACATCACCTACACCCATCCGAACGAAGATGGCAGCGTCAGCGCCGAGACCGATCCGGCCACCGTGGCCGCCGACCTGCCCCGTGTCGGCCGCAACGACCCTTGCCCCTGCGGCAGCGGTCTGAAGTTCAAGGCCTGCCACGGCAAGCTCGCCTGAGCCCTTGCCGGCAGCGGCCTTGAAGCTCGCTGACCTGGCGGCCGCGCCCGACCAGCGGCGCAGCGCGCGGCTGCTGCTGCGCGTGCCGGGCCCGGCAGACGGCGCGCTGCTGATGGACAGCTTCAACGCCTCGCTGCCGGCCTACCGCTTCATCCACTGGGCACAGCGCCGCAGCGGTCCGTTCACGCTGCAGGAGGCCGCCGACCTGGGCGGCCGGCTGCTGGGCTACCACCGCAGCGGCAGCTCGCTGCACTACCTGGTGTTGCGGACGGCCGAGGCTGGCGCCGAAGCGGGTGCCGTCGTCGGCCTGATCGACCTGCACAGCTTTGACTTCGAAGCGCCGCGAGTCGAGCTGGGTTATGTGGGCGACGTGCGCCAGGCCGGCCGCGGCCTGATGCGCGAAGCGGTGATGGCGGCGACCGAGATCGCCTTTGAACTCGGCTTCATCCGCGTGCAGGCCTTGAGCGATGCACGCAACACCCGCGCCCTGCACTTCGCCGAATCGTTGCCGGGCTTCCGGCGCGAAGGCGAGTTGCGGGGCTACGAACCCGATCCCTGGGGCGCGCCCACGACCCAGGTCATGTTTGCCGCGCTGCGGCCGGGCCTGGTGCTTGCCACCAAGCCGCCGCCAGCGCCCTGATCCACACGAGGACCTTTCCCTTGTTCAAGAACCTGATCGTCTACCGCATCGGCCCGGACTGGGTGCCGGACCTCGGCGCCGCGCTGGAAGCCTTCGAGCACGAACCCTTCGTGCCCTGTGGCGCCACCCAGCCCACGTCTTCTGGCTGGACGCCGCCGCGCGGTGTGGTGCATGCGCCGCTGGTCGAGAGCATTGGCGGCCAATGGCTGACGAAGCTGATGGTCGAGCAGAAGGTGCTGCCGTCGTCGGTCGTCAAGCGCCGCACCGACGAGATCGCCCACCACATCGAGCTGCAGACCGGCCGCAAGCCCGGCAAGAAGCAGCAGAAGGAACTCAAGGAACAGGCCACGCTGGAACTGCTGCCGATGGCCTTCACCAAGCAGTCCGCGGCGCAGGCTTGGATCGACCCCGAACGCCGCCTGCTGATCCTCGACGCCGGCAGCGCCAGCCGGGCCGACACGGTGGTCACCCACCTGGTCAAGGCCTTGCCGGGTTTTGCGGTGCAGCTGCTGCAGACCCGCTGCTCGCCGGCCGTGGCCATGGCCAACTGGCTGTCCAGCGGCGAGCCGCCGGCCGGCTTCAGCGTGGACCGCGAATGCGAGCTGAAGTCCACCGACGAGATGAAATCCGTCGTGCGCTATGCCCGCCACCCGCTGGACACCGACGAAGTGCGCCAGCACATCGAGCTGGGCAAGCAGCCCACGCGGCTGGCGATGACCTGGGCCGAGCGCATCTCGTTTGTGCTGACGGACCAACTGCAGGTCAAGAAGCTGAAGTTCGAGGACGTGGTCTTCGAAGGCAAGCAAGGTTCGGCTGACCGACCCGAGGACGCCTTCGACACCGACGTGGCCATCACCACCGGCGAGCTGGTGCAGCTGATCCCGGACCTGATCGAGGCACTGGATGGCGAGCTGCAGCCGGGTGAGCTGCCCTCCGAGCTGACCGGTGCGGCACCCGCGGCCAAGCCCGCTGCGGCCGCATCGCCGGCCGCGCCAGAGGCTTCGCCTGCCTTGGCGACCGACACCGCGCCCTGGGACTGAAACCCGGCCCTGGTGCATGGTGCCCCGCGGCGGTGCGGGGGCGCCAGGGTTGCGATGCCAGCCGTGACATCCGACCGCCGGCCTGACCCATCGCTGGGCGACAGGCCGCGACACGGCATGGTGCGGATCTTGATCGATACCTGCATCCCGATCAGCGCCCCATGAACGCCGCCTTGCCCACCGCCGCCCTGGATCCACCCCCGCCTGATGCGCAGCCCGCTGTGCACCAGCAGGTCGTGAAGATCCGGCGCGACTACAACCTGTGGGTCGCCAGCGAGACCATGGAGGACTACGCGCTGCGCTTCACGCCGCGTGCCTTCCGCAAGTGGTCCGAGTGGCGGGTGGCCAACACCGCCTTCGGCGCCGCGTCCTTCCTGGTGCTGGAAGCCGTGGGCGCCACGCTGCTGGTGCGTTACGGCTTTGCCAATGCCTTCTGGGCCATCCTGGCCACGGGGCTGGTGATCTTCCTGGCGGGGCTGCCGATCAGTGTCTATGCGGCCCGGCATGGCGTGGACATGGACTTGCTGACGCGCGGCGCCGGCTTCGGCTACCTCGGCTCCACGCTGACCTCGCTGATCTACGCCAGCTTCACCTTCATCTTCTTCGCGCTCGAAGCCGCGGTGATGGCCTATGCGCTGGAACTGGCCTTCGACATTCCGCCGGTCTGGGGCTACCTGCTGTGTGCGCTGGCGGTCATTCCACTGGTGACCCATGGGGTGACCATCATCAGCCGGCTGCAAGTCTGGACCCAGCCGCTGTGGCTGCTGATGCTGGTCGCGCCCTATTTCTACGTCTTCCGCGAGAACCCGGGCCTGCTGAAAGGGCTGGTTGCCTACGCTGGCGAGAGCGGCCGCTTCCCCGGCTTTTCGCTGCAGGCCTTTGGTGCGGCCATGACGGTGGGCGTGGCGCTGATCACGCAGATGGGCGAGCAGGTCGACTACCTTCGCTTCATGCCCGAGCTCACGCCGGCCAACCGCAAGCGCTGGTGGTTTGGCGTTTTGGTCGGCGGCCCGGGCTGGGTGCTGCCAGGCGTGCTGAAGATGCTGGGCGGCGCGCTGCTGGCCTGGCTGGCGATCGAACATTCGGTGCCAGTGGACCGAGCGGTCGACCCGAACCAGATGTACCTGGCGGCCTACGAATACGTGTTCCCGCACTACGGCCTGGCGGTCGCGGCCACGGCCTGTTTTGTCATCGTCTCGCAGCTGAAGATCAACGTCACCAACGCCTACGCCGGCTCGCTGGCCTGGTCCAACTTCTTCTCGCGGCTGACCCACAGCCACCCGGGCCGCGTGGTGTGGATGGTGTTCAACATCGGCATCGCGCTGATGCTGATGGAACTGGACGTGTTCCAGGCGCTGGGTGGCGTGCTGGGCCTGTTTTCCAACATCGCCATCGCCTGGATCATGGCGGTCGTCGCCGACCTGGTGATCAACAAGCCGCTGGGCCTGAGCCCGCCCGGCATCGAGTTCCGCCGCGCCTACCTGCATGACGTGAACCCGGTCGGCGTGGGCGCGATGGGCCTGGCCTCGCTGCTGTCGGTGGCGGCGCACCTGGGCGCGTTTGGCGCGATGGCCCAGGCCTTCTCGGCGCTGATCGCGCTGGTCACTGCGCTGGTCGCCTCGCCGCTGATCGCCTGGTACACCGGTGGCCGCTACTACCTGGCGCGCGAGCCCGAAGCGCCCGAGAGCCACACCGAGCGCGGTGACGGCCGCGGCGGCTACGCCCGGCTGCGCGCCCACACCTGCGTGGTCTGCGCCCGCAGCTACGAAGGCGAGGACATGGCGCGCTGCCCCGCGTATGGCGGCTTCATCTGCTCGCTTTGCTGCACGCTGGACGCCCGCTGCGGCGACCAGTGCAAGCCGCAACAACGCGCGGTGGACCGCTTCTGGCAGGCCTGGCGCCAGTTGCTGCTGCGCGTGCTGCCGCAGCGCCTGGCGCCGCAGGTCGACACCGGCCTGGGCCAATACCTGCTGCTGATGGGCCTGATCGTGCCGGCGCTGGGCGCGCTGTTCGGCCTGCTGTACCACCAGGAGCTGAAGGTGCTGGTGGAGCGCGGCGGCGAGGTGGCCGCGCAGCTGGCGCCGTCGCTGCAAGGCAGCTTTGTCAAGGCCTATGCGGCGCTGCTGCTGGTCTCGGCCGTGGTCGCCTGGTGGCTGGTGCTGGCGCACAAGAGCCGGCAGGTGGCGCAGGAAGAGACGCTGCGCCAGACCGAGGCGCTGATGCGCGAGATCGCCTCACACCAGCAGACCGACCTGGCGCTGCAGCAGGCCAAGCGCGTGGCCGACGCAGCGAACCAGGCCAAGACCCGCTACATCACCGCCATCAGCCACGAGCTGCGCACGCCGCTGAACAGCATCCTCGGCTATGCCCAGCTGCTGGAAGATGACGACAGCATGCCGGCCCACCGGCGCCAGGCCGTCAGCGTGATCCGCCGCGGCGGGGACCATCTGCTGAGCCTGATCGAAGGCACGCTGGACGTGGCCCGCATCGAAGGCGGCAAGCTGACGCTGGACTTGAAGCCCATGCGCTTTGCCGACTGCCTGCACGAGCTGGCGCGCATGTTCGAGCTGCAGGCGCAAGGCAAGGGCATCCGCTTTGTCTTCGAGGGCGGCGACACGCTGCCCGAATGGGTGCGCGCAGACGAACGCCGGCTGCGCCAGATCCTGATCAACCTGCTGGGCAATGCCGTCAAGTTCACGACCTTTGGCCATGTCACGCTGCGCGTGGCCTACGCACGTGAGATGGCCCGCGTCGAGATCATCGACTCCGGCCCCGGGATGAGCGAGGCCGAGTTGGCGCGGGTGTTCGAGCCCTTTGTGCGCGGCTCGGCCGCCGGCAGCGCCAGCGTAGGCGGCACCGGCCTGGGCCTGACCATCAGCAAGATGCTCACCGACCTGATGGGTGGCGAGATGACGGTGCACAGCATGCCCGGCCACGGCAGCACCTTCCGGCTGCGCCTGTTCCTGCCCGAAGTCAGGGGCGGGCAGGGCGGCCAGGTCAGCGCACCGCGCGCCGCGCACATCGGCTACGAAGGCCCGCGCCGCTGCATCCTGGTGGTCGACAACGAAGAGGCCGACCGGCAACTGCTGGCCGACCTGCTGCAACCGCTGGGCTTCGTGATCGAGCAGGCGGCGTCTGGCGAAGAAGGCCTGGCGCGCTTGGCCACGCTGCAACCCGACGCGATCTTCATGGACCTGGCAATGCCCGGCATCGACGGCTGGGAGACCATCCGCCGGCTGCGTGCGCAGGCGCTGTCCACCGCGCCGGTGGCGGTCATTTCGGCCAATGCCTTCGACCAGGGCCTGGACAACATCGTCGGCCTGCCGGCGTCGGACTTCCTGGTCAAGCCGGTGCGCCTGGCCGACCTACTGGACTGGCTGGGCAGCCGGCTGCAACTGCGCTGGATCGACGCCGCGCCGCGCCGGGCCGAGCCTGTGGCCGAGCCCGTTGCCGAGGTGCTGCCGCCGGTCGAAGCACTGGAAGCGCTGCAGGAACTGGTCGGCCTGGGCTATGTGCGCGGCGTGACCCGCAAGCTCGACCAGATCGAGGCCGAGCATCCTGCCGCAGCGGCATTCGTGGCCAGGCTGCGCGCCATGGCTCGCGGCTTCCAGCTCGATGCCATCCAACACACCTTGACGAAAGCACTCGATGAACGCCGCCGTGCTCGATGAAGGCCCGGGAGGCCCTGGCAACGGGCTGGACGCCGGCACTGCCGAGCGGGTGCTGATCGTCGACGATGTGCCGGACAACCTCGCGGTGCTGCACGACGCGCTGGACGAATCCGGCTACACCGTGCTGGTCGCCACGCATGGCGAGGCCGCGCTGCAAAGCGCCCGCCAGGCCAGACCGGACATCGTGCTGCTGGACGCGGTGATGCCCGGCATGGATGGCTTCGAGGTGGCCCGCCGGCTCAAGGCCGACCCGGCCACCGCCGCCATCCCCATCATCTTCATGACCGGCCTGACCGACACCGAACACGTGGTCGCCGCCTTCGCTGCCGGCGGCGTGGACTACGTGACCAAGCCCATCCGCACCCGCGAAGTGCTGGCCCGCCTGGCCACGCATTTGCAAAGCGCTCGCAGCCAGCGCCAGGCCCGCAACGCGCTGGACGCCTTCGGCCACGCCACGCTGGTGGCCCGCGAGCGCGACGGCAAGCGCGTCTGGCAGACCGGGCTGGCGCGCGAGCTGATGGCGCGTTATTTCCCTGAGGTGCCTGAATCGGCGATGCCGGCCGAAGTGCAGGCCTGGCTGGCCCGCGAGGCGCTGCGCCGCCGCGCCGGTGCCGAGGCCCAGGCGCTGACGGTGGCCCGTGCAGCGCAGCGAATCTCCTTTGCGCTGCACCCGATGAACGGCGAGCAGTTCAGCGAAGGCGAGTGGCTGCTGGTGCTGCGCGAAGAGTCCGAGACGGCGCTGCTGCAAGCCCTGTCCCAGGCCTTGCCGCTCACCGCGCGCGAGGCCGAGGTGCTGTACTGGGTGATCCAGGGCAAGACCAACCGCGACATCGGCGACATCCTCGGCACCAGCCCGCGCACCGTGCACAAGCACCTGGAGCATGTGTTCGAGAAACTGGGCGTGGAGACGCGCACCGCGGCTGCGGCGCTGGCGCTGGGCAAGGTGCGGCGGCAGGGTGGCGATTGAGCCCGCCTCAGCGAGTCAGTTCCCGCAGCCTTGCCAGATCTTCCCGCCGGTAGGTCGCGTCCAGCTGAGGGTCGTTGCCACCCTGGTCCACATTGCTGCGCGCCAAGCCCTGTGCCCGAGAGCCCGGCATTTCGTAGAAGTTCACTGGCACCGGCTCGATCTGCCTCACCGGAAAGCCTTCCCACAGCGCTACCGCATTGAGCCAGATGTCATCCGCCCGTGGGCAGCAGCTCAGGAAGCCCAGCCCGCGGGCGCGCAAGGCGAGTTGCATCGCAGGCGGGTAGATGATGCCTGACACGCCGGTGGCAAAGTGCAGCAGGCTGGGCTCTGTCGAATGGCATTTGGGCCAGCGCTTGTAGGGCTGGAGATGTCCGTCTGTCGTGAGCGCGATCACATAAGCGCGAAAGCAGTGCAGGGCGGTGTCGTCGGCCAGGTACGCTTGCTGCAATGTCTGCAGCCATTGACGCGGATACAACTGATCGTCGTCTGCGGTGACCAGCGGCAGGCTTGGTGCAGGCTCCGACATCACTTGCGGGAAAAACTTCGTGTGAGGGCCAACATCCCGGCAGCCGCGAATTTCGAGCCCACGCGACTGCTGGCGCACCAGGGAGGCTGGCAAGCCCTTGTCGATGAGGCTTTGGTCCAGCCACAACACCAATCTGCTCGGTTTCAATGAACCATCGGCGATGGTCTCCAGCGTGTAGAAGACCGTAGGCAGCCTGACCGCCGTCGTCGTGATCGAGAGTACCGGGCCGCCTGGCGAGGTCATTGGTGATTGGCTGTGCGCGTTCTGACGGCGCAGTCGGGCCAACCAGACGGGCCGAACGCAGCGCTTCACGGCCCGCCGAAGTTTCGCCGAGAGCCGGTATCGGACCTGCGTCAGCGCCGAGGCCTGGATAACCTGAACCATGTCACCTCCGCAAGGTATGGCCACATCAGCGGACCGGAGTGTAGGCAACGCCAGTTCAACAGGCGATGGGCACCTGCCCTGAAGGTCGGGCTTTGGACTGGCTTGCCCGGATTTGCTAGGCGGGCTCCGGCCTGGATCTGGCAGTCGCAGGCTGGGTTTGTGCGTGCAGCCATGCCCAGTCTTCGCTGCGAAATGTCGCGGCGAGTTGCACATCATTGCCGCCGCTGTCCACGTTGCTGCGGGCCAGGCCTTGCTGGCGCGAGCCGGGCAGTTCCGGGAAGTCGCGCGGAAGCGGCACGACCTGCCGGGTGGGAATGCCTTCCCAGGTGGCCACCGCGTTCAGCCATACGTCGTCTGCGCGGGGGCAGCAGTCTGCGAAACCCTCGCCGCGCCGGTGCAGGGCTTGCTGCATGGCCGGGGGGTACAGCACGCCGGAGCAGCCAGTGAAGAAGTTCAAGGGGCTTGGCTGCATGGATTCGCAGCGGTCCCACTGCTTGTAAGGTGCAATGCTGCCATTGGCCTGGAAGCGCAAGCGATAGGCCCGGAAACAGTGGATGACGGTGGGCAGTGCGCGATGCGCCTGGTGGAGCCGGGCCAGCCAGTCGCGTGGATACAGATGATCGTCGTCGGCCGTCACCAGTGCCACATCCAGAGGCGTGTCGGACATCACGTAGGGGAAGTACTTTTTGTGCGGACCCCAGTCCTTGCAGTACCGGATCTCCAGACCGCGCCTGGCCAGACGCTGAAGCGTGTCTGGCAGCGGTTGGGCGTGCAGCGCATCTTCAAGCCAGAGAATCAACCGGCTGGGACGCAGACTGCCTTGGGCAATCGTCTCCAGCGTGTAGAAGACGCTGTCCACCCGGGGGCCAAAGCTGGTCAGCGAGACCACCGGGCCGTCATGGCCCGTGACCGGTGTTCTGCTCAGCGCGTTGGCCCGGCGCAGTTCCCGCAGCTTGAGTTTGCGCCAGGGACGTTTGATGCTGCGGCGGAAACGGGCGACCAATCGGTCTGCTGCGCGGGCAAGGGCAGAGGTGTCGGCGAATGTCATGCAAAGCGCTCAGGTGGCGGTCCATGTGGGTCGGCTCGCTGACAGACGCCTACGGGACCGGGGCGCCGCAGTTTACCGGCGCAGGCAGGTCCAGGCCCTTCGGCCACAATGCAGCAGATGCATGTCCCTGTCGCCGAGTCAGCCCCGATCGACGCCGTCATCACCTGGGTCGACGGCAGCGATCCGCGGCACAGGGCGAAGCTCAATGCGTACTTGAGCGAGATCGGCCGGCAGCCGGCGGCAGCCGCTGCCACGCGCTTTCAGTCGGTCGGCGAGATCGACTACTGCGTGGTCTCGCTGTTGCGCTTCGCGCCATTTCTGCGGCGCATCCATGTGGTGACCGACGAGCAGGTGCCGGCGCTGTTCGAGCGTGCGCAGCACTGGCCGGCCGAGTGGCGAGACAAGCTGGTGCGGGTCGACCACCAGCAGATCTTCGCCGGGCATGACGATGTCACGCCGAGCTTCAACAGCCGCTCCATCGAAACCGTGCTGTACCGCATTCCCGGTCTGGCCGAGCAGTTCGTCTACCTGAACGACGACTTCATGCTGGTCAAGCCGGTGCAGCCCGAACACTGGTTTCGCGATGGCAAGCCGGTGCTGCATGGGCGGTGGCGTTCGGCGCCTGAGCTGCGCTGGTCGCGCCGCCTGCGGAAATACTGGGCCACCCTCACCGGCCAGCCGGCCCAGGACAAGCGGCCCAGCCACCAGGATGCGCAGGCGCTGGCCGCCCGTCTGGCCGGTTACGAGCATCGCTTCCTGGAGCACGACCATCATCCGCATCCCTTGCGGCGCAGCACGCTGGCGCGCTATTTCGACGACCACCCGGAAGTCCTGCGCCGCAACATCTCGCCGCGCTTGCGCGACGCGTCCCAGTTCCTGGCGCAGATGCTGGCCGGCCACCTCGAAGTGCGCGCTGGCACCGCATGGCTGGAGCCGTCCTCCCAGACGGCCAACATCAAGCCGGATTCGCTGTCGCCGGCACAGCTGGTGCGGCGTTTGCGCGCGGTGGCGCAAACGCCCGATCTGCTGTTCGTCTGCATCCAGAGCCTGGACCAGGCCTCGCCGGCAGCGCAGGCGACGGTGCTGGCCTGGCTGGATGCGACGATTGGTCGGGACCCGGTGTGAGCCGCTGGCCGCCCCGGCCAAATCCACATGCTTTTGACGGGGAAATGACACCATTGTGAAGATGTGTAAGCGCTTGGCGAAAATGCGCCAATGCTTGTCACTGTCCCCCTTGCCAGGCGATCCGCGCTGGCACCAGCAAACGCATTCACCACCACCCCTGCCAGTGTGCAGCCCACTGCCGCGCTGCACACTGCCGAGCCGATAGACGCCGTCATCGCCTGGGTCGATGGCCAGGACCCACGCCACCGCGCCAAGCTGGAGGCCTACCTGGCCCAGTTGGGCTGCAGGCCTGCGGCGGCTGCCCCCACACGGCTCAACTCCGTGGGCGAGATCGACTACTGCGTGGCGTCGCTGCTGCGCTTCGCACCATTCCTCAGGCGCATCCACATCGTGGCCGATGAGCAGGCGCCGGCCTTTTTCGAGCGGGTGCAGGAGTGGCCTGCCCAGGCCGGGGAGAAGCTGCGCCTGGTGGACCACAAGGCCTTGTTTGCCGGCCATGAAGACTGCCTGCCGACCTTCAACTGCCGCTCGATCGAAACCCTGCTTCATCGCATTCCGGGCCTGGCCGAGCAATTCGTCTACCTGAATGACGACTTCATGCTGATCAAGCCGGTGCAGCCGGAAGACTGGTTCCGCGACGGCCAGCCGGTGCTGCGCGGCCACTGGCGCGTGGCGCCCGAGCAGCGCTGGCACCGCCGGCTGCGCGACTGGTGGCAGGCGAGGCGGGGCTCGCCCGTGCCGGATCGCCGACCGGGCCACCAGGAGGGACAGGCGCTGTCAGCCCGGTTGGCGGGCTACGACGGCCGCTACCTGGAGCACGACCATCACCCGCATCCCTTGCGCCGCTCGACGCTGGAAGCCTATTTCGCGGCGCATCCGCAGGCCCTGCGGCAGAACATCGTGCACCGCTTGCGCGACGCCCGGCAATTCCTGCCGCCGATGCTGGCCGGGCACCTGGAGATCCGGGCCGGTAGCGCTGCGCTGCAGCCCGATCCACAGACCGTCAACCTGAAACCGGCCCGTACCGCACCCGGCCGGCTGGCACGCAAGCTGCGCGGCGCCGCGAGCGATCCCGCTGTGCTGTTCGCCTGCATCCAGAGCCTGGACGAGGCACCGTCCGATGTTCAAGGCATGGTGGTGCAGTGGCTCGACCAGGTGGTGGGACCGCTGGACCAGGTGCTGCGCCAGTTCTGCTGAACGGCGCAGCCTGCACTGCCGCATTTCAGCCGTAGCGCTGGGCCTGCGCCATCTGCGGCTGCGGCGTCTGCAGGCGGCGCTGGCGGGCTTCCAGCAGGCGCTGCACCAGCTTGCAGATCTGCCTGGCCTCGTGCTCGTCGATGTCCTGGCCCTCGATCACCGAGCGCTTGAACTGGATGCCGCTGACCACGCCGCTGTGCTCGATGAAGCCCAGCGTCAGCGTGCGGTTCAGCAGGTAGTAGGCCGCGGCGAACAGCAGGCCGAAGCCGATGACCACCGCGCCGATCGTGCCGCTGCTGGGCTCTCGCATCAGCGAGCCTGCCACCAGGCCAAACAGCAGCACGATGGAAAGCGCCGTCTTCCACGGCTTGTGATAGCCGTAATAGGTCGACGAGATGCTTTCCAGCGGGATCAGGCGCGCTTGCACGCCCGACAGCGACGAGCGTGTGAACTCCAGCCGCTCGATGCCGACTGCGATGCGGGTGGTCGGATCCACGCGCAGCCGGGCGAGCAACCAGGCAATCAGGCCGCCGTTGCGGCCCACGATGTGCACATAGTTGCCCTGTTCATCGACAGGCTTGTTACCGCTCTTCCATGACTTGATGACGAACGCCCCCACGACGGTCCTTTCATGCTTTTATGTACGGCTGTGCAGATTGTGGCAGAGCGCCTTGGTGCTGCGTGTCGCCAGCGTGTGAAGTGGTCCCTGTTCCGGGAGCCTCGCTTGCCTGCTGTGGCTGAGCCGACACGAGCTGTCGGCACGCTGTCCATGCCTTTGGCACTGTCATCGCCGCGTCGTGCGACCCGTTGAAGCTGGCATGCATCTGCCACTGGCAACCCGCCGACCATGAGAATCCTGCACATCGTCCTGTCCCGCGGTTTCGCCGGTTCCGAGCGCTCCTCGGCCGAGTCCTGCAATGCGCAGTGCGAGCGGCACGACGTGGCCCTGGTGCTGCGCAGGGATCACCGCAGGAACGGCGCCAGCATCCGTGACCACCTTGACCCGCGGGTCCAGTGCTTCGAGCTGCCACGCTTCTGGTTCACTCGCTGGCACCTGGGCCGGGTGCTGCGCCACTGGCGGCCCGAGCTGGTGCACGGCCACCTGCGCCGGGCCACCCGCCTGATCGCCCAGCTGAAGCCGCCTTGCGCGTCCGTCTCCACGCTGCACATCGGCGTCAACGGTCCGCATTTCCTGCAGATGGACGGCCTGGTCTGCAATGCGCGCTGGCAGGTGTGGCAATTGCCGAAAAGCTATACCGGCCAGGCGCTGAAGGCCCACAACTCGCTGACTCCGCACCGCCGTCTGTCAGCGGAAGAAATTGCCGCGCTGCGCGCCAGCTGGGGCGTGCAGCCCGGCGAGCTGCTGGTGGGCGGCGTGGGCCGGCTGACCGACGTCAAGGGCTGGGACACCTTGATCGCCGCGGTGCGCAGCCGCCCGGAGCTGAGGCAGTTGAAGCTGGTGCTGTTCGGCCTCGGCGCTGCTGAAGCTCGGCTGCAGGCCCAGGCCGCGGGCGATGCGCGCATCCAGTTGCTGGGCTTCCGGGCCGACGTGAAGGACTGCTACCAGGCCTTCGACGTGTTCGTCTGCCCCTCGCGTTTCGAGCCGCTGCCGCGCGTGGTGCTCGAAGCCATGGACGCCGGCACGCCGGTCATCACGTCGACGGCCGACGGCTGCCGCGAGCTGGTCGAGGACCACGGCGGCGAACTGTTTGCTATCGGCGACGTGCCGGCCCTTGCCACCCTGCTGGCCGACCATGTGGCGCGCCCCCGTGCTCGCCACCGGCCCGACCTGTCGGCGCATGACATCGCGGTCAGCAGCCAGGTCATGCTGGGCTTCTACCGCGAGCTGCTGGCCCGCCGCGACCGCCAGCTGCTGACTGAAGCCGACGCCGAACTCGCGCTCTGAGGCGTCACTGCGTGGGCCCTGCACGCGTCACCTATACGCCAACCTGCGTATAGGTGCGAACCCGGGCGGCTCCTAAGCTTGTGTCAGCCGTGAGACACGGCACACCGCCTCGCCTCAGAGGCTTGGCTGACACATACCCCACAGGTTTCGGAGCACCCACCCCATGAAAATGTCCCGCCGTTCGATCACCGCGCTGGCTGCCGCTGCCTGCGCGCTCGGTTTCACCTCGCTGGCCCAGGCCGCCGACACCATCAAGGTCGGCATCCTGCACTCGCTGTCCGGCACCATGGCCATCTCCGAGACGGTGCTGAAGGACGTCGCGCTGATGACCATCGACGAGATCAATGCCAAGGGCGGCGTGCTGGGCAAGAAGCTGGAACCGGTCGTTGTCGATCCGGCTTCCAACTGGCCGCTGTTCGCCGAGAAGGCCAAGCAGCTGATCGACCAGGACAAGGTGGCCGTCGTCTTCGGCTGCTGGACCTCGGTCTCGCGCAAGTCGGTGCTGCCGGTCTTCGAAGAGAAGAACTCGCTGCTGTTCTACCCGGTGCAATACGAAGGCGAAGAGCTCAGCAAGAACGTGTTCTACACCGGCGCAGCGCCGAACCAGCAGGCCATTCCCGCAGTGGAATACCTGATGAGCAAGGACGGCGGCGGCGCCAAGCGCTTCGTGCTGCTGGGCACGGACTATGTGTACCCGCGCACCACCAACAAGATCCTGCGCGCCTTCCTGCGCAGCAAGGGCGTGGCCGACACCGACATCATGGAGGAGTACACGCCCTTCGGTCACTCCGACTATCAAGGCATCATCGCCAAGATCAAGAAGTTTGCCGGCGAAGGCAAGAAGACCGCCGTGATCTCGACCATCAACGGCGACTCCAACGTGCCCTTCTACAAGGAACTGGGCAACCAGGGCCTGAAGGCGACCGACGTGCCGGTGGTGGCCTTCTCGGTCGGTGAAGAAGAGCTGCGCGGCGTGGACACCAAGCCGCTGGTCGGCCACCTGGCCGCGTGGAACTACTTCATGTCCATCAAGAACCCGACCAACACGGCGTTCATCAAGGAATGGAGCGACTACGCCAAGGCCAAGGGCATCCCGGGCCACAAGGACAAGCCGCTGACCAATGACCCGATGGAAGCCACCTACATCGGCATCCACATGTGGGCCCAGGCGGTTGCCAAGGCCAAGTCCACCGACACCGACAAGGTCATCGCCGCAATGGCCGGCCAGACCTTCAAGGCGCCGGGCGGCTTCACCTCGACGATGGACAAGGAAAACCATCACCTGCACAAGCCGGTCTTCATCGGCGAAGTGAAGGCCGACGGCCAGTTCAACGTGGTGTGGAAGACCCCGGGCCCGGTCGTGGCCGATCCGTGGAGCGACTACATCCCCGAGAACAAGGGCAAGAAGAACGTGCCCGAGAAGAAGTAACCCCCTACCGCAGCAAAGCTGCGGCCCCAGCAGTTGTTGACTGGGGCGCCACCAGTGGACCGGCAAAGCCGGATCCACGGCGGCTGCTTGAAGGCGCGGGCGGCGTTGGCGGCCCGCGTTTCTTCTCAATCGAGGGTTCTCGAGATGATTCGATTTCTTGCGGGACTCGGGCTGGTGTTGTTTGCGGCGCTGCCTGCACACGCCCTCACGACTGAGCAGGCCAAGGCGATTTCGGCGGGGGACACGGACGCCCGCGTTGCCGCGCTGAACGACGCCGTCGCGCGTGCCGACACGGGGCTGCCCAAGCTGGTTGCGGCGCTGCTGGACGATGCCGTCAAGCTCACGCCGGCCCAGGTGCTGATCGTCGATGGCGAGAAGGTGACGGACGCCGCCACTGGCGCCGCAGCCACGCTGCCGGAAGACGCCGAAGACGTGGTCAACAACAACCGCATGCGCGGCGCCCTGCAGGCGGCGCAGGCGGGTCTCAAATTGCTGTCACCCGACATCGCGCTGCGCCGCGAAGCGGTGACCGAACTTGCCAAGGACACGCTGGACCCGTCCCAGCTGCCGCTGATCGACAAGGCGCTGGCCGCTGAAACCGACGCTTCACTGAAAGACCGCCTGGGCCTGATGCGCGCCGCGCTGCAGATCGCCTCGCCTGACAAGGCCCAGCGCCTGGCCGCCGCCCAATCATTGGGCGAGAGCGGCATGTCGCAGGTCAAGAGCCTGTTGCAGGCGCGCCTGGCCGATGGCGGCGAGACCGACGCCGAAGTGCGCGGCGTTTTGCTCAGTTCGGTCGACAAGGTCTCGGCCCGTCTTGCCTGGGGCGAGCGTCTGGGCGTGGTCTTCACCGGCATCAGCCTGGGCAGCATCCTGCTGCTGGTGGCCCTGGGCCTGGCCATCACCTACGGGCTGATGGGCGTGATCAACATGGCCCACGGCGAGCTGATGATGATCGGCGCCTATGCCACCTACCTGGTGCAGAACCTGTTCAAGGCCTATCTGCCGGGCCTGTTCGACTGGTACATCCTGCTCGCGGTGCCGGCTTCGTTCCTGGCCGCCGCGCTGGTCGGCGCAGTGCTCGAGCGGCTGGTCATCCGCTGGCTTTATGGCCGGCCACTCGAAACGCTGCTGGCGACCTGGGGCATCAGCCTGGTGCTGATGCAGGGCGTGCGCGGCCTGTTCGGCGCGCAGAACGTGCCGGTCGAGAACCCTTCGTGGATGTCCGGTGGCGTGGCCGCGATGAGCAACCTCACGCTGCCCTACAACCGCCTGGCCATCATCGTGTTTGCCTTTGCGGTGCTGGGCGGCGTGGCGCTGCTGATCGCCAAGACACGGCTGGGCCTGTTCGTGCGCGGCGTCACGCAGAACCGCCGCATGGCCGCCTGCATGGGCGTCAACACCGCCCGCATCGACACCTATGCCTTTTCGCTGGGCGCGGGCATCGCGGGCCTCGCCGGCTGCGCCTTGAGCCAGGTCGGCAACGTCGGCCCGGACCTGGGCCAGAGCTACATCGTCGACTCCTTCATGGTCGTCGTGCTCGGCGGTGTGGGCCAACTGGCCGGCACTGTCTACGCGGCGCTGGGCCTGGGTGTGTTGAACAAGCTGCTTGAAGGCTGGGCTGGCGCGGTGCTGGCCAAGATCATGGTGCTGGTGTTCATCGTGGTCTTCATCCAGAAGCGCCCCCAGGGGATCTTCGCCATGAAGGGCAGAAGTGCGGAAGCCTGATTGCCTGATGCCTGACGAATCAATGGAATGAGTGAGATGACCACCTTGAAGCTTCCTCCTCCCAAGCGCGGGCTGCTGCTCGGCAAGGTCGGCTGGACCGGGCTGCTGGCGGCGCTCATCGCCGTCACGGTGCTGGCCCCGCTGCTGAACCTGGTGGTGCCCGAGGGCAGCGTGTTCCACCTCAGCGACTACGCGGTGGCGCTGATTGGCAAGATCATGTGCTACGCCATCTGCGCGCTGGCGATGGACCTGATCTGGGGCTACACCGGCATCCTGTCGCTGGGCCACGGGCTGTTCTTCGCACTCGGCGGCTACGCGATGGGCATGTACCTGATGCGCCAGATCGGCCATGACGGCAACTACAAGAGCGACCTGCCGGACTTCATGGTCTTCCTCGACTGGAAGGCGCTGCCCTGGGCCTGGAGCTGGAGCGACTCGTTCATCTTCCAGATGATCTGCGTGGTCGCAGTGCCTGGCGTGCTGGCGCTGATCTTCGGCTTCTTCGCCTTCCGCTCGCGCATCAAGGGCGTGTACTTCTCCATCATCACGCAGGCCATGACCTTCGCGGCCATGCTGCTGTTCTTCCGCAACGAGACCGGCTTCGGCGGCAACAACGGCTTCACCGACTTCAAGCGCATCCTCGGCATTCCCATCGCCCAGCCGTCCACCCGCATGGTGCTGTTCGTGCTGACTGGCCTCGTGCTGATCGGCTTCTGGGTCATGGCGCGCTACCTGGTCAACAGCAAGTTCGGCCGCGTGCTGCAGGCCATCCGAGACGCCGAGACCCGCGTCATGTTCACCGGCTACGACCCGCTGGCCTACAAGCTCGCGATCTGGACCCTGTCGGCCATGATGTGCGGCGTGGCCGGTGCGCTGTACGTGCCGCAGGTCGGCATCATCAACCCCGGCGAGATGAGCGCGGCTTCGTCGATCGAGATCGCGGTCTGGGCCGCAGTCGGCGGCCGGGCCACCTTGATCGGCCCCATCGTCGGCGCGTTTTTCGTCAACGGCGCGAAGAGCGCCTTCACGCAGATCTTCCCCGAGTTCTGGCTGTACTTCCTCGGCGCGCTGTTCATCGCTGTCACGCTGTTCCTGCCGAATGGTCTGGTCGGTCTGGTGGCTCAGCTGCGGGAACGCGCCAGCACGTCGGCCAAGCTCAAGCAGTCAAGGGCTGCCGAACAAGGTGCGGACCCAGCCACCGAGATTGCACAGGAGGCCCGCGCATGACCCCCGAACTGCAGGAAGCCGGCGCCGCCCAGCTGGCCGCCGCGCAAGCCAGGTTGCAGGAGGCTTCTTCCGGCGGCCGTGACGCGGCCTTCGGCCGCGTGCTGCACGGGGCCCAGCCGGACTTTGCCCACGGCGTGGCGCTCTACCTGGACGAGATCACCGTCAGCTTCGACGGATTCAAGGCCCTCAATGCACTGAGCCTGGCGATCAACGTTGGCGAACTGCGCTGCATCATCGGCCCCAACGGGGCCGGCAAGACGACGATGATGGACGTCATCACCGGCAAGACCCGGCCGGACCACGGCACGGCCTCCTTCGGCTCCAACATCGACCTGCTGCGCCTGCGCGAGAACGACATCGCGCAGATCGGCATCGGCCGCAAGTTCCAGAAGCCCACCGTCTACGAGCAGCTCAGCGTGTTCGAGAACCTGGAGCTGGCGCTGAAGGCGGACCGTCGCGTGCGCGCCAGCATCTTCTCGCGCCTTACCGGCACCCAGCTGGACCGCATCGCCGAGATCCTGCAACTCATCCACCTGCTGCCCGAGGCGCAGCGCACCGCAGGCCTGCTCAGCCATGGCCAGAAGCAGTGGCTGGAGATCGGCATGCTCTTGATGCAGGACCCCAAGCTGCTGCTGCTCGACGAGCCGGTGGCCGGCATGACGGACGAGGAGACAGAACGCACCGCCGAACTCTTCCTGTCGCTCGAAGGCCAGCACTCGCTGGTCGTCGTCGAACACGACATGAAGTTTGTCGGCGAGCTCACGCAAGGCTGGAAGAAGGTCACGGTGCTGCACGAAGGCAGCGTGCTCGCCGAGGGCACGCTGGCCGATGTGCAGTCGAACGAGAAGGTCGTGGAGGTCTATCTTGGTCGCTGAGCGCCAACGAAGCAGCGGGCCGAGCGCCGGGCCGCTCCCTAGCCGGCCCGTATCCCCCCGGGGGATCGGCCGACGTACTCGTCGGACGAGGGGCTGACATCATCATGTTGAAAGTAGACGGACTCAATCAGTACTACGGCGGCTCGCACATCCTGCGCGGTCTCGGCTTCCAGGCCAAGCTCGGCGAGGTCACGGTCGTGCTGGGCCGCAATGGCGTGGGCAAGACCACGCTGCTGAAAAGCCTGATGGGCGTGGTGCCCATCAAGACCGGCGGCATCCAGCTCGACAGCCAGGACATCACCAAGGACACGCCTTACGAGCGCGTGCGCAAGGGCGTGGGCTACGTGCCGCAGGGCCGCGAAATCTTCGGCCGGCTCACGGTGGAGGAGAACCTGCGCATGGGCCTGGCCTACAAGAAAGCCGGCACCGCCATTCCGCCCGAACTCTTCGAGCTGTTCCCGGTCTTGAAGCAGATGATCAACCGCCGCGGCGGCGACCTCTCCGGCGGCCAGCAGCAGCAGCTCGCGATCGCCCGCGCGCTCGCCGCCGGCCCCAAGCTGCTGATCCTCGATGAGCCCACCGAAGGCATCCAGCCCAGCATCATCAAGGACATCGGCCGCGTCATCCGCATGCTGGCCGACCGCAAGACCATGGCCATCGTGCTGGTCGAACAGTTCTACGACTTCGCCGCCGAACTCGCCGACCAGTACCTCGTGATGGAACGCGGCGAAATCATCGCCCGCGGGCGGGGCGAGGACATGGAAGCCAACGGGGTGCGGGACCTGATGTCGATCTGAACGCGTCGAGGATCGGCCGCTCAGCCGTGGTTTGGCGGCCCCGGTCGCACCACCAGTTCCTGGTAGCCGGTTTCGGCATCGTGCGCTCGCGTCAATTGCCAGCCCGGCAGCAGCGCCAGCAAGACTTCGGCGGTGGTTCGGATGGCACAGCCGTGCCCCACATGGCCGCCCAGCACGCTGCCGTCAGCGCGCGAAACGGCCATGTGCAGGTGCGCGCCGTTCTCTGCCAGGCTGCCGCTCAGGCTGAGGATTTCCAGCGGGCCCTCGATGACGGTCTCCACATCCGCCTGGGCGAAGCGCAGCCTGGCCTGCGTGAGGCTGCCGATGCCGGAGACGACGAAAGCCGAGCCTGCGTCCGGTTGTCGGGCAGCCTCTTCCAGGGCCTGCCGCAAGTCCGCACCGGGCGGCAGGCGCAAGGGCAGCAGTGGCATCGTCATGCCGCCTTGGGCGCTGCGCCTGCCGCGTCGGCCATCTGCCTGGCCAACTGGCCCACGCGCTGCAGCGCCTGCTGCTCGGCCGTGCCCCAGGCGCGGCCCAGGCCCAGGCGGATGCAGTGCTTGTAGCGGCCGGTGCTGCTGAACATCGGGCCAGGGGCGAGGCAGATCTGTTCGGACAAAGCGGCGTGGAACAGGGCCATCGCGTCGACGGCGCGGGGCAGTTCCAGCCACAGCGTGAAGCCGCCTTCGGGGGCGGTGATGCGGGTGCCGGCGGGGAAGCTCGCGGCAATCAGCCGGCGGGCCTGGTCCAGGCGGCTGGCGAGCAGCGCGCGCAGCTGGCGCAGCGCGGGTTCGTGGCCGGGCTGGTTCAGCAGGTCGGTCATGGCGATCTCGACCAGTTCGGTGTGGCCGCCGCTGAGGGTGGACTTGAGGCGCTGCACTTGCGCTGACCAGCGGCCGGCCTCGACCCAGCCCAGCCGCAGCCCCGGCGCCAGCGTCTTCGAGAACGAGCTGCAGATCATCACCTGGCCGCGCGTGTCGAAGGACTTCACGGCGCGGCGGCCCTCGGCGCGGCCGGCCAGGTCGTTGATCAGCGCGTCTTCGATCAGCGGCACGTCGCGCGCTTCCAGCAGTTGCAGCAGCTGGCGCCGGGCGGCCAGCGGCATGGTCGCGCCCAGCGGGTTGGACAGCGTGGGCACCACCAGCACGGCCTTCACCGGTTGCGTGTCCAGCGCCAGTTCCAGGGCCGGCAGCGAGATGCCGGTGCGCGGGTCGGTGGGGATCTCCAGCGCGCGCAGGTGCAGGCTTTGCAGGATCTGCAGAAAGCCCCAGTAGGTGGGCGACTCCAGCGCCACCGTGTCGCCCGGCTGGGTGACCGCGCGCAGGCACAGGCTGATGGATTCGACGCAGCCGTTGGTGACCAGGATGCGGGCCGGGTCCAGCTGGCAGCCGATGGCCAGTGCACGACGGGCAATGGCCTCGCGCAGCGCAGGCGTGCCGGGCGCAAACGGGTAGCGGCTCAGCGCATGGTGGTGGCGCTGCGCGGCGCGGGTGATGGCGCGGCGTGCGCGGTCGGTCGGAAACATGTCGCCGCCGGGGCAGGCGGCCCCGAAGGAGACCATGGCCGGGTCGCTGGCGGCGGCCATCACCCGGTCCACGATGTCCGGCAGCTCCACCGGCTGGGACTGGTTGGGCGGCTGGGTCATCTCGGTCAGCGCCTGCGGGGCGGGCGGGCTGCCGCGGCCAGCGGTGGCGGTGGGCGTGCGGCGCAGCGTGACGAAATAACCCGAGCGCGGCCTGGCCTCGACCAGGCGCTGGTCTTCCAGCGTGCGGTAGGCCTGCAGCACGGTGGCCATGGACACGCCTTGCTGCTGCGCCATGTCGCGGACCGAGGGCAGGCGGTCGCCTCGCTTGAGCGCGCCGCTGGCAATCAGCGCGCCAATGCGCTCGGCCAGTTGCGCGTACAGGGAGGGCTCCGGGGTGGCGGCGGCTTCGACGGACGGCATGGCCTTGATTCTGCGGCCGGTCTTGCGTGAAGGACCGGTACAGAGGGTGGCTGGGTCGACCAGTACAGAACAGCAGAGGTACCGCATCTGTACCGCAACAAGCCGCCGCGTTGTGCCTGTGCGCCGGTTGCGGGCTTGCCTAAGGTTGAGCCCATGAACCCCACCACCGCCCCTGTCTCGCTGCGCCTGGTCGATCCGGGCGCGTCCTTTGTGCTGGCCCAGGGCCAGCTCGTCCACCTGGGCCCGGCCGGACGGGCAGGGCCGGTGCTGGGTGCCTCGGCGGCGCCATGGCGGCTGCAGGTGCAGGCCGGCGCGGTGTGGGTCACTTGGCCGGGCTGCGGGGACGATGTGTTCCTGTCGGTAGGCGAACAGGTCGAGGTGCCGGCCGGCGTGACGGTGCTGGTCGAGGCGGAGCCGCGCATCTGGCGCGGGGCGGCCCGCTTGTGCCTGCAAGTGCAAGCGCCAACGCCGGGCCGCAGGCAGCGCTGGGGCCAAGCCTGGCGGCGGTGGCGCAGCGGCGGCTGGCAGCTAGCCCGGCGCGTGGTGTGATCGTTGGACTGAAGCGGGCCGCCGCAGGCTGATCCGCTTGAAGAAACACAAAGGGGCTTTCCCGGCCGCGGCCCCGCTGGTGGACGACGACCAGGACACCAATCTGGCCGTGCTGCGCATGAGCGCTACTGACCCGCTGTGTGACGATGCGAGTTGCGCAGGACCAAGGTCCCCGGAGCCATCAACGAGCCCAGTTGTTCGGCATTGGGCTCGATGATGCGTCGAATGGCTTCACTGACCAGGAAATCCACCGGTTGCCGGTAGGTCGTGAGCTCGAAGCTGGGTGAGCTGGCAAGTTCGATGTCGTCGAAGCCGACGATGGCGATCTTGTTGCGGTTGTTGGTGGCGACCAGCGCATCGATCGCGCCGATGGCCAGAATGTCGTTCTCGCAGAACAGCCCCTCCACTCTCTCGGCGCGCGGGGTGGCCTCGAGGTATCGCAGCATGGTGTTCATGCCCTCGCCGCGACGGTAATGGCTGGCTTCGAGCACGACCGACAAGGTCTTCCCGCGCGATTGGAGCCTATCCCTGAAACCCTCCAGGCGTCGCAGTCCGGTGCGCTCTGACATCGGTGCGGCCATGTAGCCGATGCGTTCGCAGCCTTGCTCGATCAGCAGGTCCGCAATCTCTGCGCCCGCGGGGTGGCCGTCCGTGCTGACGTAGGGGATGCCGGCCTCCCCGCTGTTGCGCAGGCATACCACCAGCGGAATGTGCTTGATGTTCTGCGCCAGCTCGATCAGTTGGCGCGTCAACGTGGCACCCAGGAAGATCAGTCCGTCGACCTGGAATTGATCGGCCAGCCGCAGCGCCTCGGCAGGACCATAGTCGGGGTTGATGTTGAGCAGCAGCGTGCTGTAACCCTGCGCCTGCACCTGGCGGGTGGCTTCGTTCAGCACGCGCAGTTGATTCAGGTTTCCCAGTTCATCGACCAGGATGCCGATGAGGTTCGTGCTGCGGGTGGTCAGGCTGCGCGCCAGCAGGTTCGGCCGATACCCCATGGCGGCCGCCACCTTGCGGACGTGGTCACGCACCTCCGGCGCGACTGAAGCCCCTTCGGCAAACGCCCGCGATACCGTCCACTTGGCCACACCGGCCCTCTCGGCAACATCCTTGGCGGTAACCTTCTTGGCGCGTGTCTCGACGGGGCGGTGCTGGGGCATGTTCGTTGGCGTCGCTTTTGTCGGGCTGTCATTATCGACTCGGCATCAGCCGCCCGAGCGAATCAGACCGTGCCGCCGAGCGAGCCCTCCAGCGAAGCGATTTCCTGCCGGCCGGCCATCAGGTCTTGCAACTGTTCCGCGCTGATTTCGCCGCGCCGCGCGGTGCCAAGCGTGCGGCCCCGGTTCAACACCGTAAAGCAGTCTCCCACCGCCATCGCATGCCGCACGTTGTGCGTGATGAAGACGATGCCGACCCCCTGCTTGCGAACGCGGTCGATCGTCGCCAGCACGCTGGCGGTCTGGCGCACACCGAGTGCCGAAGTTGGCTCGTCGAGGATCAGCACCTTGGCGCCAAAGTACACCGCGCGCGCGATCGCAACCGTCTGCCGTTCGCCGCCCGACAGGGTACCGACCGCCTGATCAGGTTCACGCAGCCGGATTCCCATCTTCGACATCTCGGCCATCGTCACGGCATTGGCGAACTTGACGTCAAAACGCTTGAACGGACCCCAGCCCTTGGTTGGCTCGCGGCCCATCCAGAAGTTGCGGGTGACCGACATCAGCGGAATCATCGCGAGGTCCTGAAACACCGTGGCGATGCCAGCGTTCATGGCCGTGCGAGGGGTATCGAAGACAACCGGTTGGCCGTTGACGAGCATCGTTCCTTTGGTCGGTGGGTGCACGCCCGACATGGTCTTGATGAAGGTCGACTTGCCCGCGCCGTTGTCGCCCAGCAGGCAGTGGCACTCGCCCGCATGCGCCGCGAACGAAACGCCAGCGAGGGCCACAATATTGCCGAACTGCTTTTCGATGTTGCGCATCTCGAGCAGCGGATGTTCTGGGTGGCTCATCTCAACGTTCCCCGGTCACGCGCTTGCGGATGCTGTTGTTGAACAACACGGCGACCAACAACATGCCGCCGAGGAAGACCAGGTACCAGTCCTGGTCGATGCGAGTGTAGGTCAACCCGATCATGACCATGCCGAAGATGATCGAGCCAAGGAACGCACCGACCGCAGAGCCGTAGCCGCCTGTCAACAGGCACCCCCCGATGACGGCGGCGATGATGGCCTCGAATTCCTTCTGGAAGCCGCGGCGGGCGTCAGTGGAGCCACTGTCGAGCACGGTGATGATGGCGACCAGCGCGGCGCACATGGCAGCCACGACGAACAAGCCGATCCGGATATGGCGCACCGGTACTCCCGAGTTCTTGGCCGCCGCCGGGTCGCCGCCCGTCGCAAAGATCCAGTTGCCCAGGGGTGTGCGCAGCAGCACCCAGGTGGCGAGGGCGGTGAGGCCGACAAACCACACGATCTCTACCGGAAGGCCGGTGATCATCGGTTCACCATTGTCGAAGCGGGGAAGCCAACGGTGCTCGGTCAATGTGGCGAACAAGCCCTCGAAGACCTTGCCGCTGAACAGGCCCAGGAACGCCTGGCCTTGCACTGCCTCGCCGATGCCTCGGAGCTGGGTCGATCCACCCGTCGCCCACTTGAGGCCCACGAGGCTCAGTCCGCGCAGGATGAACAATGCCGCCAGCGTGACGATGAAACTGGGCAAGCCGGTGCGAATCACGATCGCGGCGTTCACCACGCCGATGACGCCCGCGACCGCCAGGGTCAAGGGCACCGCCGCCAGCAGCGGAAGGTGCAGCACAGTGATGCTGGCACCGAAGATCAGCCCGGCGAAGGCGACCATCGAGCCGATCGACAGGTCGAATTCGCCGCCGATCATCAGCAGCGACGCGCCGAGCGCCATGATCCCGAGCTGGGCCGCCGGTGTCAGGAAGTTCACCAGTCCGGCCAGGTTGAACATGACCGGATCGGCGACAGCGAGAAAGAAGCCCGTCACCAGAATCAGTCCGGCGACGGCGCCGAGTTCGGGTCGTCGCATCAACTTCGCCAAGGGTGAGATGCGTTTGATGCGTTCGTCGACCGGGACGGCGGGGCTCGACTGGAGGATGCCTGGGGGATTCATGTGGTCGGCCGTGGGTAGCGAAAGAAATGGAAGCGGAGGGTGGCGCCAAAGCTGGCGTGAGTTCCGAAGGTGGCGTCTGCCGCCGCCGGTTCCCTTGACGGGGTGGCGACGGTCTATGCGTCAGCTCAGCGAATGCCCTTGGCCGACAGCTCGATCACCTGCGACACTTTTTCAGATGTGATCAGGTTCGGACCCGATGGCACGTTGCCACCCGGCATCAGACCGAACTTGGCGTGCAACGCGAGGAAGGACACCGGCATGTAGCCCTGCAGGAACTGCTGCTGGTCGATCGCGAAGGCGGCTTCTTTGGCGGCGATGGCCTTCAGGAAACCAGCGGAGAGGTCGAAGGTCGCGATGCGGATCTTGGCCAGGCGACCTGAGTCCTTGGCCGCCGCGACCGCCGGCTCGCCAGCGGTCGCGGCACCGAGCGCCATGATCGTGTCGATCGATGTGTCGGAATCCAGCGCGGCCTTCACCTTGGCCCGCACCTCGGACGGTTCATTGCCGGTGGGCACGACCTTCGTCTTGCCGGCAAAGCCATCGGCGAAGCCCTTGCAACGCAGGTCCAGTGAAACGTTGCCGACTTCCTGGTTGACGCAGATGCCGTTTTTGCCACCCATCTCTTTCAGCTTCTCGCCGGCGGACTTGCCCGCGTCGTACTCCGACTGTCCGACGTGCAGCAGGGCGCCGAGCTTTTTCGAGGACTCGAGGCCCGCGTTGATCGTGATCACCGGGATGCCTGCCTTGACGGCACGTTGAATCGCGGCGCCGAGCGCAGAGGCGTCGGGCACAGAGACCACCAGACCGTCAGGCTTCTGGTTGACGGCGGCATCAATGAGGCGGCTCATGGCCACCATGTCGAAGGACTCCGGTGCTCGGTAAGTCACCTTGACGCCCGAGTCTTTGGCCGCGGCTTCGACGCCGTTCTTCACAACCGACCAGAACGGGTCATTGGCCTGACCGTGGGTCACCACGGCGATGTTCTGGGCGTGTGCGACAGCGCAACCCAGCAGGGCCACTACGGCTACGGCAATGCTTTTCGCGGTGTTGAAAGGGAATTTCATGTTGTCTCCATGGGATGGGCAGGAACGGTCTGTGAGCCGCTTTGGCAACTCAAGTGATCACTTGCGTGACGCCCTGCGCTGCCGCACCGGGCGGATGCAACCGGGCGCATAAATCATAGAGCGCTTCCGGAAACGAATCTCTAAATGGTTTCACTTAGAGGGCGGTTCCACTGCGTTGCCAACAGCTTGCGCCTCAGATATCAGGGTAAACACTGGCAATGGGAGCGGGTGCGTGCATTGCAACCGGATGCATTCATTGCTTAGAATTTTCTCTTGGAGGGCCAAGGCCCTTACAGATCTCCCACCACTTCCTGAAAGCACCCTCATGCCCGCTCCGTTTGCCTTGGCCGCCTGTGCCGAAATGCTTTGGCCCGACAAGCCGATGTCCTGGCGCCTGTCGCGGCTCACCGAAATGGGCTTCGACGTCGGCATCTGGAACTGGTCCAACCACGATCTGACGATGCTGGAGAAGTCCGGCGCGCGGTTCTCGTCGATGACAGGCTATTTGCGCGGGCGTCTCACCGATGACGAAGGCGCTGCCGAGTTGCTGTCGACCGCGGCCGAAGCAATTCAGGTCAGCAAGCGTCTGAACGTGGCGCGGCTGAACCTGCACGGCACCGGACTTGGCGACCGTGGCCTGCCGGTCACGCCTTGCGAAACGATGACTGGCGCGATGTGGCTGAAGGCGCGCGAGACGCTCAACCGCATCGCCGATCTGGCTGAGCAGCACAGCGTCACCTTCATGATCGAAAACCTCAACCTCGCCGTAGACCACCCAGGCGTTCCCTTTGCGAAGGCGGAAGACACGCTGGCGCTGGTGTCTGCCATCAATCGCCCCGGTCTGAGGTTGAACCTGGACCTCTATCACGCGCAGATCGGCGAGGGCAACCTGATCGAACTCTGCCGCCGCTGCCTGCCCTGGCTGGATCGGAGAGGTGCAGGTGGCCGATGTGCCCGGTCGCCAGGAGCCGGGCACCGGCGAGATCAATTACGCCGGCGTGGCACGCGCCCTCAAGCGCATGGGCTACCGCGGCACCGTCTGCATGGAGGCGTTCGCTTCCGGCGACGCCGACGCTGGCCTCGAAGCTTTCCGTTCCGCGTTCACGGTCTGACGGACCGGCATCGCATCCACCCAATCACCATCGAAAGAGACGACACCATGATCAAAGTCGGACTGCTGGGCGCTGGTCGCATCGGCAACGTTCACGCCAAGAGCATCGTTGCCAACACGGCCAGCAAGCTGGTCGCGATTGCCGACGTCAACCACCCGGCCGCCGAAAAGCTCGCCGCGGAATACGGCGCGCAGGCCCGCACGGTCGATGACATCATTCAGGACCGCAACATTGACGCCGTTCTGATCGCCACATCGACCGACACACACGCCGGTCTGATCGAGGCGGCCACCGCTGCGGGCAAGGCCGTGCTGTGCGAGAAGCCTGTGGACTTGAACCTCGAACGCGCGCTGGCCTGCCAGGCGGTTGCCGCACGCCATGGGCGCCCTGTGATGATCGGCTTCAACCGCCGCTTCGATCCGAACTTCGCAGCAGTGAGGCATGCGCTCGACGCGGGCGAAATCGGCGCGGGCGAGCTGCTGTCGATCACTTCGTTCGACCCGTCACCGCCGCCGGTCAGCTACATCAAGGTGTCGGGGGGCTTGTTCCGTGACATGGCCATTCACGATTTCGACATGGCGTGCTGGATCTTCGGCGGCGCACCGGTCGAAGTGACGGCGGTCGGCAGCAGCATCGTCGATCCAGCCATCGGCGCGGCCGGTGATGTCGACACCGCTGTCACCACGCTCCGCTTTGCCGATGGGCGCATCGCGGTGATCAAGAACAGCCGCCGCGCCGTCTACGGCTACGACCAGCGCCTGGAGCTGCTGGGTGCAACGGGCTTGCTGCAAGCCGGCAACATGCTGGAGAACACCGTCGCCAAGACGACCACAGCTGGCGCCCTGAGCGCCAAGCCTGAATTCTTTTTCCTCGAGCGCTATATGCGCGCTTACGAGGCCGAATGGCGCGCCTTCGTACAAGCAGTGGCGCAAGGCACGGCCATGCCGGTCACGCTGCAGGATGGCGTCAACGCGCTCGCGGTGGCGGAGGCCGCCACGCTGTCGGCATCGAGTGGTAGGACTGTCAGACTTGCCGACGGTCGCCCCGTGGCATCTTGACGCGTCGCACGGCTGTGGTCGGACCGCGTTCGATGGGTTAGCGGTCGCGGGCCGCCCGCCCCGCGTTGACGTGACCATGGCGCCGTTCCTGGCCTTGGGTGGCGCCAAGGGGATTGGATTTGGCTTGCAATCCCACTGTGGCGTCATCATTCACGGGCTTGCCCAAGATGTCTGACTTCAAATGGCCGGCATGAACACCGGCTCGCCCTGGGACTGCCACATGGCCAGGCCGCCTTCCAGCGTCCAGGCGGCCGGGTGGCCCAGGCGGCGCAGCGTTTGCGCGGCCTGCTGGCTGCGGCCGCCGCTGCGGCAGAAGAACAGCAGCGGCCGGCCTGGTTCGGCCAGCCAGGCCGGCGCGCCCTGCGCCGGGTCCGCCAGGCGTGACAGCGGCAGGGCCTGCAGCTCTGCGCCGTGCAGCGCGGGCATGTCGCTCAGCAGCTGCTCGTAGGGCTCGCGCACGTCCACCAGGCGCAGCCCGGGCTGGCTGCGCACGAAGGCGGCCAGCGTGGCCGGCGAGATGGCCGGCTCGCCCGCAGCTTCGCTGGTGGTGGCCACGCGGCGCAGCGCGGCGGGGCCGGGCGCGTCGCTGCACAGCAGCGTGCCGGCCGGCAGCAGCTGTGCCAGCGCCGGGTGCTCGGCTGCCGCGCCCACGAAGGCCAGTGCCGGCGCGCCTTCGCGCTGCAGCAGCCAGACCGGCTGCGCGGCGCGCGGGCCGTCCGGGTGCGTCGCGTCGGCCGGCAGTTGCAGGCGGCTCAGTTGCAGCGCGCTCGCGGGCGGTGCCAGCGTGTAAACCGCCTCCGTGCTGCCGGGCCAGCCCTGGGCGTCCGTCTCGGTGATGAGCTGCGCCAGGTTGGCGGCGTCGCAGGCCTGCAGCAGGTCGGCGCGGGCGGTGGCGGCCAGTGTGGGTTCGCGGGTGTCCAGCACGGCCGTGAGCTGCAGGCTGTGACAGCGCAGCAGCCGGGCCACGCGCTCGTTGAATTCGGGCTGCGGGTCCAGCACCCAGGCCTGGCGGCGTTCGCCGTCGACCAGCAGCCAGCTGCTGGCGCCACCAGCGCTGAGCTGCAGCACGCCGTCGCTGGCCAGCGGGTCTTCGCTGGGGCCAGCCAGGCAGCTGCGGCGCAGCGCCAGTCCGCAGGCGGCGATGCGGGCCACGGCTTCGGCTATGAAGGCTTCGTCTGCCGCGGGGCCGAAGGACAGGCGCACCGCGCTGGCGGTCTGCCAGTCCGGCAGGCCCATGGCCTGCAGCACGAAGCTGGGTGCGGCCTGTGCGGCGCTGCAGGCCGAGCCGCCGCTCACGCGCACGTCGGCCGCATCGAACAGGTCCAGCAACAGCCGGCTGGGCAGGCCGGGCACCGAGAAGTTCAGCGTGGTGGGCAGGCTGCCGGCCAGCGGTGCGTTGAAGACCAGGCCGGGGAAGGCGGCAAGCAAGGCCTCGGCCAGGCGGTCGCGGAAGCGCTGCAGCTGCGCGCCGCTGCGGAAGGTGCGGCCGTCTTCCAGCGCGGCCAGCACGGCACCCAGCGCGGCAATGCCCGACATGTTCTCGGTGCCCGAGCGCAGGCTGCCTTCCTGGCCGCCGCCAGCCAGCAGCGGCGTGAATGGCGCACCGGGCCGCACGTACAACAGGCCGATGCCCTTGGGCGCGTAGAGCTTGTGGCCGGAGAAGGGCGCGTAGTCGATGCGGCGCTCCGCCAGGCGCAGCGGCAGCTTGCCCAGCGCCTGCACGCCGTCCACCATCCAGAAGGCGCGGCTGCCGGCGGCCTGCAGCGTGGCGGCAATGCCGTCCAGGTCGCTGATCACGCCGGTTTCGTTGTTCGCGGCCATGGTGCAGACCAGGCCTGCGTCCGCTGCATGTTCGGCCAGCCAGGCCAGGTCGTGCAGCCCGTCGGTGCCTACCGGAATCGCCTGCACCTGCAGGCCCAGGCCGAGCAGCCGGTTCCAGTGTTTCAGGGCCTCGGGCACGGCCTTGTGTTCGGTGGCGCCATACAGCAGCAGGCCGCCGATGGCTTCGCCGCGTTCGCGGCGTTCGCGCAGCGCGCCCAGGCTGGACAACACGGCGGTCTGGATGCCTTCGGTCGCGCCGCTGGTGAACAGCAGCTGGCCGTCACCCGCGCCCAGCAGCCTGCGCGCCAGCGCACGCACGCCGTCGATCAGGGACTTGGCCTTCAGGCCGGTGCTGTGGATGGAGCTGGGGTTGCCGTAGTCGTCGACCATCGCCTGGATGGCGGCATGGCGGGCTTGGGCCAGCACCGGCGTGGTGGCATTGGCGTCGAGGTAGATGTCCATGGCGGCAGGCCTCGGGATCGCCGGCGGCCCTCAGGAAAACGCAGATGGTGGCAATGGTAGTGGCTGTCCCTGCCCGTGCCTTACGTGAATCCCGCATGGTGGGCCGCGGTTTGTGCAGGCCTGACGGTTTTTCAGCCGAGAGGCGGTCCGGCGTCGTCGGCGGCGTGCGTGTCGATCAGCACCGCGCGGTTGCGGCCCTGGCGCTTGGCTTCGTAAAGCGCCAGGTCGGCCTGGTTCAGCGCGCTGTCCACCGTGTGCAGCTCGGGGCGGATGAGTGCTGCGCCCAGGCTGATGCGGCAGGGCAGCTGGCGTTCGCCCAGCTTCAGCGGATGTTCATCGAACAGCAGCGGCAGGCGCTGGGCCAGGCTGGCCGCGTGTTCCGGCCCGTCGAGCACGACGGCGAATTCGTCGCCGCCGACGCGGGCGAAGATGTCGTCCGCCCGCAGCGTGGCGCGGACCAGCTGCGTCAGGTGGCACAGCATGGCATCGCCCGCGGCATGGCCGTGTTCGTCATTGACCTGCTTGAAGTGGTCCACGTCCAGCAGCAGCAGGGCCATGGGCTGGCCGCGCTGGCAGGCATCTCGCAGGCGCTGGCCGGCCTGTTCGATGAAGCTGCGGCGGTTGTGCAGGCCGGTCAGCACGTCGGTGCCGGCCAGGTGGCGCAGGCGGTGCTCCAGCTGGCGGCGCTCGGTGATGTCGAACATCGCGCCGGCCTGGCCGGCCGGGCGGCCGAATTCGTCGCGGTAGACGGCCTTGTGGAACATCACCTCGCGCAGGTTGCCATCGGCCCAGCGCACCTGGGCTTCGTAGATCTGCCGCGTGCCGGCGGCCAGCAGCTGGCGGTCGGCCTCGGCGTAGGTGGCCGCCTGGGCCGGCGGCGCCACTTCATACACGGTGCGGCCGATGACCTGTTCGCGCGTCAGCCCGAGGTAGTCCAGGAAGGCCTGGTTGCACTCGGTGTAGAGGCCGGCGGCGTTCTTGATGAAGATGGGCGCGGGCAGGTTGTCCAGGCTGGCGCGCAAGGCCTGCAATTCGCTGCGCAGCTGGCGCAGCCTGGCGGCCGGGCCGCTCTGGGCCCGGGCCTGGATCAGCAACCGGTGCAGCGTGCGCGTGATGGCCTGCGGCTCGGCCTCGTCCAGCACGTCCCAGGCACCGGCGGCCCAGGCGCGGGCCATCTGCGCTTCCCGGTCGGGCTGGCCGTCGTTGGGCAGCCAGAGCAGCCAGGGCGACAGGTCCAGTCCAGGGGCACGCAGGGCATCCAGCAGCGGCGCGGGCTGGTTGTCTGGCAGGTCCAGCACCCAGAAGGCTTCGCCGGGCGGCTGGGCATGCCAGCGCTGCACCAGCTCGGACAAGAGCTCCGGGTTGGCCTGCAGGTCTCGCCAGCGCAGGTGCCAGACCAGCTGCGGATGCAGCAGGGCAGGGCAGGCATGGTCGCTGAGCAGGAACAGGCAGGGCGTCATGGGGTCCAGTGGCGGGCGCCGGTGGGCCGATTATGCGCAAGCCGGAGGTGCCACTGACATAGACTGCAACACCCATGAATGATGCTTCTCACACCGCCGTGCCCGGCGAAACGCCGCGTGTCGCGGTGATCGGCGGCGGTCCCGCCGGCCTGATGGCCGCCGAAGTGCTGGCCGCCGCCGGCCTGCAGGTCGACCTGTTCGATGCCATGCCCTCGGTGGGCCGCAAGTTCCTGCTGGCCGGCAAGGGCGGGCTGAACCTGACGCACGGCGAGCCGCTGGCCGGCTTTGTCAGCCGCTATGGCGAGGCCGCGCCCCAGGTGGGCGAGTGGCTGCAGCAGCTGTCGCCCCAGGCCCTGCGCGATTGGGCCGCCGGCCTGGGCATCGAGACCTTTGTCGGCAGCTCCAACCGGGTGTTTCCCAAGGAGATGAAGGCGGCGCCGCTGCTGCGCGCCTGGCTGCACCGGCTGCGCGTGGCGGGCGTGGTTTTCCACATGCGGCACCGCTGGCAGCCGACGCTGGCGCAGCCGCTGCGCTTTGATGGCCCGCTTGGCCCCGTCAGTCATCAGGCAGACGCCGTGGTGCTGGCGCTGGGCGGCGGCAGCTGGGCGCGGCTGGGCTCGGACGGTACCTGGGTGGCGCCACTGCAGGCGGCAGGCGTGCCTGTGCAGCCCTTGCGGCCGGCCAATTGCGGCTTCGACGTGGTCTGGAGCCCGCACCTGGCCGAGCGCCATGCCGGCGCGCCGCTGAAGAACGTGCGCCTGCTGTTCGAGGGCAGCGCCGGCCGGCGCTTCGAGCGGCTGGGCGAATGCGTGTTGACCGCGGGCGGCCTGGAAGGCTCGCTGGTGTACGCCGCGTCCGCCTTGCTGCGTGACGAGATTGCTGCGAGCGGCAGCGCCATGCTGGCGCTGGACCTCATGCCCCAGCGCAGCCTGGACGAGCTGGTCACGGCGCTGTCGCGCGGTCGAGGCACGCGCTCGCTGGCCAATCACCTGAAGGAGCAGGCGGGTGTGTCCGGCGCGAAGGCAGGGCTGTTGCGCGAGGGCGTGTCGGCCGAGCAGTGGCAGGACCTCTCGCGCGACGCAGCCTGGCTGGCTGGCCGCATCAAGGCGCTGCCTGTGACCTTGACGGCACCGCGGCCGCTGGACGAAGCCATCAGCAGCGCGGGCGGGCTGGCGCTGTCCGGGCTGACGCCGCAGCTGATGCTGCAGCAGCACCCCGGCTGGTTCGGCGCTGGTGAGATGCTGGACTGGGAAGCGCCGACCGGTGGCTACTTGCTGACGGCGGCGATGGCCAGCGGCAAGGTGGCGGCGCAAGGTGTGCTGGGCTGGCTCGGCCGCCAGGTTTGAGAATCAAGAAGAGGAGACCGTGCCGATGATCGTCGTCCACCACCTGAACAACTCGCGCTCGCAGCGCATCCTGTGGTTGCTGGAAGAGCTGGGCCTGCCGTACGAGGTCAAGCGCTACGAGCGCAACCCGCAGACCATGCTGGCGCCGCCGGAGCTGAAGAAGGTGCACCCTTTGGGCAAGTCGCCGGTCATCACCGATGGCGGCGCGACCATGGCCGAAAGCGGCGCAATCATCGAATACCTGCTGGCCACTTACGGCGCCACCAGCGGCTTGCGCCCGCCGATTGCCACCCCCGAGGGCCAGCGCTGCACCTACTGGCTGCACTTCGCCGAAGGCTCGGCGATGCCGCCGCTGTTGCTGAAGCTGATCTTCGGCCGCATCCAGACCGCGCCTATGCCTTTTTTCGTCAAGCCCATCGCCCGTGGCATTGCGCAGAAGGTGTTGACGATGATGGTCGAGCCGAACATCAAGTCCCAGCTGGACTACATGGAAGCCGAGCTGTCGCAGCGGCCCTGGTTTGCGGGCGCGGACTTCACCGCGGCCGACATCCAGATGAGCTTTCCGCTGGAGGCTGCAGCGCAGCGTGCCGGGCTGGATGCGAGCCGGCCCAGGCTGATGGACTGGCTGCACCGCATTCACCAGCGGCCGGCGTACAAGCGGGCGCTGGAAAAGGGCGGGCCTTACGACTATGCCAGGGGCTGAACCCCGGTTGGTTCAGAAACCGATCTTCCCGAAAGCGCCTGCCGGCACGCCTGGCAGCGAGTGGCACTTCGACGAGACCTCGGTCGCGCCACCGGGGCAGGGCGCGTCCCGCTCCAGCGACCAGTAGTACACCCCCGCCAGCCCATGCGTGCGGGCATCGGCCAGCAGCAGCGCCGCGTCTTCCGGTGTGAACACGTTTTCGGTCACGTCGTTGACGCCCAGCATCGCCGTCAACGCAATGCGCGACAGCGGCACGCCGAACTCGCGCTGCAGGTTCAGCGCGGCCTGCAAGCCTGAGCGGCCCATGTCGCAGCGGCCGTCGCTGGCACGCAGCACGCAGCTCGCCGCACTCGCCGGTCCGAAATCCATCACCATCAGGTTGACGACCGCCGTGTCGAAGTGATGCCGTTGCAGTGCGGCGACGACCTTCGCGCCGGTGGCGTTCACGTTGGCGCCGCGCGCGTCGCTGCCCGCCAGCGTGGCCAGCGTGAAGCTGTACTGCCATTCGGGGTGGGCGCGCGCCGAAGCGGCTGCGGTGCGCACCAGGTCGTCGAGTTGCTGGTCCGTCTGACTGCCTTCGATGTCGAAGTCGAAGCCCACCAGCGCCGGGCCGGCGTAGCGTTGCATGAAGGCCTGCATGCCGGCGTCGCTGGCGCAGGTGAACACGCCGGCCTGGCCGCCGGTCGAGATGCGGTAGCGCATCCCGGCCTGGGCGAAGGCCGGGGCGTTGGCCGCGACCAGTTGGGTCGCGTCAATGCCCGGGCCCCAATCTTCGGCGCCGCACTCGCCACTGGCAAAGGCCCAGACGACCTCGCGCGGCCGGCCCGGCAGTGCGTTGCGGCCGGCCTGCACCAGGGGCGCTGGCGGCTGTTCGCCGGCCACGCTGCGCAGCCTGTGCGTGGCCGGGTCCAGGCCCTGGACGATGTGCATGTAGGGCACGTAGCGCAGTGGTGGCTGGCCAGCGGGCGACGGCGGCGTGGCGCAGCCGGCCAAGGCACTGAGAATCAGGATGGCAGCTGGCAGCAGGGAGCGATAGGGCATCACGGATTGGGGTGCCTGAATTGGTGCTCATGAAAGAGGGCGGCAGGCCTATTGATGTTCTCAAAATTCGTGACATAGCCCCCCGTTCGGGCTGAGCCTGTCGAAGCCGGCGCGTACCTCGACGCAGGCACTTCGACAGGCTCAGTGCGAACGGATTCAAGACCGCCTCGAATAAGGGAAGCCTCAATAGAAAGCCGCCGCCCGGCCCTCGGGGCCTCGTTCAGAACTTCACGCGCACGCCGCCGAAGTACATCTTGCCAGCCTTGTAGACGCCGGCGACCTGGGTCGTGTCGGTCTTGTAGACCTTCAGCAGCGGGTCGGTCAGGTTCTGGGCTTCGAAGGTCAGCGCGAACATGTCGTTGACGTTGTAGTTCAGCGCCAGGTTCAGCTGGCCGTTGCCATTCTGGAAGTAGTCGGCGCCGCCGCGGTTGCCCAGCTTGTAGGTCGAGCGGTGGCTGTAGGCCAGGCGGGCGCTGAAGCTTTCGTTCTCGTAGAAGGCGCCGATGTTGTAGACGTCCTTCGAGGTGCCGTACAGCGTGCAGTCCTCGGTGGCCGAGCCGTTGCAGGTGCCGGTGGCGAGCTTCTCGGTCTGCTTGCCGTTCGAGCGGGTGTAGTTCAGGTCCACGCCGAAACCCAGGCCCAGCGTGTGCTGGAAGGCCAGTTCGAAGCCGGTGACACGGCCCTGGGTGTTGACCGGGCTGGAGATGTCGTACACCTCCACGGCGTTGCCGTTCGACGCGTTCTGGTATTCCAGCTGCTGGTGGCCATAGGCGATCACGCCGTCCAGCTTGCTGGCGAAGAAGCCCACGGCCAGCAGCGACTTGGGTCCGAAGTACCACTCGGCCGACAGGTCCAGGTTGTTGCTGCGGATCGGGTCCAGGTACGGGTTGCTGCCCACGCCGTTGTGCTGCAGGTCGCGCAGGTCGTTGCCGGCCAGCTGGCCGAAGTCCGGCCGCGAAAGGCCGCGGTTCAGCGCCAGGCGGCCCACCAGGTCCTTGGCCAGGTCGGCACGCAGGTTCAGGCTGGGCAGCACGTCGGTGAAGCTCTTCTTGTAGTTGGGCGCGCCGCCGGGCAGGAAGGCGTCGATGTCTTCATTGGTGCGCACCACGCGCACACCGAAGTCGCCGCTGACCTTGTCCGTCGGCGAGAACTCAGCCATCACGTAGCCGGCACCGGTCTTCTCCTTGATGTCGAATTCCTGCTGCGTGGCGTGGGTGGTAAAGGTGGCGTACTGGTTCATCCAGTCCACCACGAAGTCGTTCCTGATCTTCCAGGGGCTGAAGCCTGGCGTCGGGTTGACCGGCAGGCCGCCGTACCAGTTGGCGGAATAGTGGGTGATGGCGTCGTCCGTGATCAGGTCTTCGCTCGCGGCGCCAGCGGCCAGCGTCATGCCCAGCTTGGTCAGCGAGCGGCGGTGCGCGGTGGCGCGGGCGCCCCACTTGAGGGTGTGCAGCAGGTCGTTGTCCAGGCGCAGCGTGGCGTCGAGCTGGGCGTAGTTCTCGCGATCGCTCGATGAGGTGTACGAGCCCCAGCCGCCGATGCCGGCACCGGTCTTGGTCAGGGTGTCACCGCCCGGCACGTTCAGGATCAGGATGCCGTCCTTGTTGACCGTGTAGCCGGTGCCCTGGTCCCAGCCGCTCCAGACTTCGAAGCCCACGTCCTTGGTGCGCGCGCCGCCATTGGTCGTGCCGATCTTGCTGGTCAGCGTGAGCTTGTCGGAGACCAGCCACTTGCCGTCCAGGTTGATGAACTTGGAGTCGGTCTTGGCGTCGGGCCGGATCGCCACGTCTTCCACCGCCGAGAAGGCGCCGGCCGAGCCGCCGTTGTTGGCAAAGGCGTCCTTGCCGAAGAAGACGCTGCTGATGGTGCCGTTGGTGACCGTGTAGTCGCCGGTGGGCGTGCCGGTCTTGCCGTTCCAGCCCGGGCCGTTGAACGGGTTCACCGTGTCGGCCATGAAGTTGGTGTTGTAGTTCTTCGCGTCCACCGTCGAGTAGAAGCCCGACAGGTTGAAGCTCAGCCGCGGGTCCACCTTCAACTGCGCTTCCAGGTAGCCGCCTTCGCGCTTGCGCTCCTGCTCGAACAGCACCGCGCCGCTCAGGTAGCTGACGTTCTTGCCGGCCAGGTCGGAGATCGGATAGGTGGCGGGTGTCTTGTCCCACCACACGCCTTCGGAGCCGGCGCGCTGCAGGTGGCGCGTCTGCGAGAACACCTGGCCCAGGATGCCGAAGGTGCTGTCGTTGTTCTTCCAGTTGATCAGCGCGCTGAGCGACGGGTCGGTCTTCTTCGCGGCGTCGGAATGGGCGGCCTCCAGCGATGCCACGCCCGAGAGCGTCTTCTTGAAGTCCAGCGGATGGCGAGTGTCGATGTCCACCGTGCCTGCGGCGCCGCCTTCGGGCAGGTCCGCACGCGAGGACTTGTTGACCGTGACCTTGCCGATCAGGTCCGAGGGCAGCAGCGTGAAGGTGACACTGCGGCCGCCGGCGGCGATGTTCGGGCCGTACCAGTCACCGGTGGAGACCAGGTGGCCGTTCAGCGTGGTCAGCGTGAGCTGCGAGCTCAGGCCGCGCAGCTGCACATGTTCGTTTTCGCCGAAAGAGCCTTCGGCCGAGCCGGCGCTGGTGGTCGTGACCCCCGGAATGCGCTGCAGCGAATCGGCCACGTTCTTGTCCGGCATCTTGCCTACGTCTTCCGCGGTGATGACTTCCACGCGGGAGCTGGAATTGCGCTTGCTTTGCAGGGACTGCTGCATGGACGCGCGAATGCCGGTGACCTCGACCTGTTGCACGCCGTCGTCCGGCGCGCTGGCAGCGGCGGCCGGGGCTGGCGCGGTCTGGGACAGGGCAGCCGTGCTCACCACAAACAGTGCGGCGGCGGCGACAGGGTTGAGTTGCAGTTTCATGGACTCCTCTGTTGTGTGGGGCGGGTCAATTGATGAGTACCAATGTACTACCAAACAAAACCAATTTGCTACCACTTTTCACTGAGGAAGACCCTGATCCGTATCTTTCCCGCCATCTTCATAGGGAGACTTGGATTTCGTCCGGACCGATGCGCGTCAACCAGGGCACATCCACTGGCATCATCTGGTACTGTAGTGGTACTATTTTGAGCTCGTGATCACTGCCCTCGCTACACTTCCCAGCTGACCGATACGGAGATGTGCTGACCGATGAGCCCGACCCTGGCCGAACGCCTGCTGCCCTTGCTGGATGCGAGCAGCAGCCAGCCTCTTTATCAGCAGCTGCAGCGCGCGCTGCGCGACGCGATCGAGCAGCATGTGCTGAGCCCGGACGACGCGCTGCCCTCGGAGCGCCAGCTGGCGGCCGAGCTGGGCGTCTCGCGCATCACCGTGCGCAAGGCCATTGACGGGCTGGCCGGCGAAGGCCTGCTGGTGAGCCGGCAGGGCTCTGGCAACTTCGTCAGTGCCCGCATCGACAAGAACTTCTCCAAGCTCACCTCCTTTTCGGAGGACATGCGCGCCCGCGGCCGCACGCCGCGCAGCGAGTGGCTGCGCCGCACCGAGGGCACGGTCTCGCCGGAAGAGGCGCTGAAGATGGCGCTGAGCCCGGGCACCACCGTGTTTCGCCTCCACCGCCTGCGCTATGCCGACAACGCGCCGATGGCGCTGGAATACGCCACCGTGCTGGCCTCGGCGCTGCCTTCTCTGGCGTCGGTACAAAACTCGCTTTACGACGCATTGGAGGCCGCAGGCCACAGACCGGTGCGCGCGCTGCAGCGTTTGCGTGCATTGCTGCTCAACGATGAGCAGGCCGGGCTGCTGCAGGCCCAGCCTGGCGATGCCGGTCTGCTGGTCGAGCGCCTGGGCTACCTGCGCGACGGCCGGGCCATCGAGTTGTCTCAATCCTTCTACCGCGGCGACACCTACGACTTCATCGCCGAGCTCAACACACAAGGCTGACCCTCATGTCCATGGTTTTTTCAGAGGACCCGCAGAAGTCGGGTCAACGCAGCTACACCGGCCTGGCGGTCGTTGCCGGTCTGCACGTGGTGCTGGGCTATGCGCTGCTGAATGGCCTGGGCCAGGTGGTGGTCGACGTGCTGAAGCCGCCGGTGGATGTCCAGCTTTTCAAGGACATCCAACCGCCGCCTCCGCCACCCCCGCCGCCGCAGTTGCCACAACCGAAGACGCCACCCCCGCCGCAGTCGTTTGCACCGATGCCTGAGGTGCCGGTGGTGCCGCAGCCCATGCAGCAAAGCATCAGCACGACGCCGGTGCAGCCGCCGCCCGGCCCGGTGACGCTGGCACCGGCGCCTGCGCCGCCGGCCTCACCTGCGCCGCCGCGGGTGGCCGCCCGCCCGGCCATCGGCAACATTTCTGCTTGCGCACCGACAGGGGCCGACTACCCGGCTGCTGCCAGCCGCGCCGAAGCCACCGGCACCACCCGTGTGCGCTTCACTGTGGACGCCGCGGGCCAACTGGCCAAGGCCGACGTCGTCAAGTCTGCCGGCCCGAGCCGCGAACACCGGCTGCTGGACCGCATTGCGCTCGACAAGCTCAGCGGCTGCACGTTCAAGGCCGGCGTCGACGAAAACGGCCAGCCGGCCGGTGGCACCTTCGAGGTCGAGTACCTCTGGAAGCTCGAATGAGCCCGGCCGGTCCTGGCTGACCGGCCCTCATTTTTCCTGTCCCTGTTTCTCCCGTTCGCAGGCGGCAATTCGACCGCCTTACCCCTCTCTTTGCCTGTCCTGGAGTGAGTCCATGTCCTTTCTGAAACAACTGCGCGCGCCGCTGCTGGCGGTCACCCTCGCCAAGGCCGGCCTGGTCGGCGTCGCCACCCTGATGCCGCAAGCCGCCCTCGCCCAGGAAGCCTCTGCCCCTGCCGCCACCGCTTCGACCGACCCGGCTCCGGCCCCGGTCGTGCCCGAGGTCAAGAAGGAAACCATCGACAACCCCTACGG